>JAJDDT010000064.1 GCA_029260165.1 Phycisphaerae bacterium
GCCCGGCACCGAAAGGCTACGCGAATTGGAGCTTACGGCTCTTGGCACGCAAGGTTGTGGAACTGGAAATCGCCGATACGGTCAGCCACGAAACCGTTCGACGCACGCTCAAAAAAACGGTATGACCAACCGCAGGATTGAATACTGGGTCATTCCGCCGGAAGGCGATGCAGAGTTTGCGGCGAGCATGGAAGAGGTGCTTGATACATACGAACGGCCCTACAATGCAGACATTCCGGTGCTTTGCATGGACGAACAGCCGGTGTAGTTGGTCAAGGAAACAAGGACTCCGATCGCCCCAACGCTTCATCACGGTAAGCGCGTGGACTACGAGTACGAGCGTGCTGGAACGGCGAACATTTTCATGTTCACCGAACCGCTGTCGGGTTGGCGCGAGGTTGCCGTGCGGGAACGAAAGACCAAGATCGACTGAGCCACTGAAATGGCCCGCCTGCTTGAAGGCCGATACGCCCGTTGCCAGAAAGTAATCGTTGTTTGTGACAACCTCAACACACACACCCGAGGCGCGTTCTACGCGGCCTTTGAGCCCGAGCGGGCAAGGCAGTTGGTGCGACACCTGGAGTTCTGCTACACCCCGAAGCACGGCAGTTGGCTGAATATCGCGGAGAATGAACTGAGTTCGGTCACGCGTCAGTGCGTGGCCGGACGGCGAATCGGCGACATCACAACGCTTCGTGAAGAAACCGCAGCTTGGTCAACTGACGTGAACGCATCGCAACGAGGCGTCGATTGGCACATGAAAATCGAAGATGCACGGTGCAAACTGAAGTCCGTGTACCCGAGCATTAAGGCGTGACAAAGCTCTAGGGTCTACGCAACGCTACTATCATCATGCCAGAATACCGACGAGCAATCGTCCCCGGCGGGACATTCTTCATCACGCTTGTGACCCTCGGGCGGCAGCCACTGTTTCGCGACGCCGACAACGTCGAGCGCCTACGGCAATCAATCCGTTTCGTCAAAGAGGAAATGCCGTTTGAACTGCCCGCCGCCGTTGTGCTTCCGGACCACTTGCACATGCTGATGGAACTTCCCGATGGCGAGTCTGATTTTTCGAAGCGGATCGGACGGATCAAGGTACGGTTTACGAAGATGTTGGCGGAAAGTACCGAGCGCAAAAGGGAGATGGTGGGCGGTGCCCACCCTACGGTTTTCTGCTACAATCCGTCGGAAATCAAACAACAGATGAATCAACAACGAGTTGAACAAACTAACTCAATCACACCACAAAGGAAGGACGCGTCAAACAACATGACCACCCTCGCAGGAAAAATCGCCACCTGGGCCAACAACCTCACCTACGAAAATCTCGATGACAACGCCATCCACGAAGTCAAGCGACGCGTGATCGACTCCATTGGCTGCGCTCTCGGTGCCTATAACGCAGCGCCCGTCAAGATCGCCCGCGCAAAAGCCATGTCCGTCAACGATACCAACGCAGGATACGTCCTCGGCACCAGACACAGCACCACGCCCGAACTCGCCGCCTTCGCCAACGGAGCCGCCTTTCGCTACCTCGACTACAACGACACCTACCTCTCCAAAGAACCTGCCCATCCGTCCGACAACCTCGCGGCTGTTCTCGCTGTCTCCCAGGCCGCCGGAAAATCAGGCCGGGACGCCATCCTCGCCGCCGTCATTGCCTACGAAATCCAATGTCGCTGTTGCGACGCCGCAAGTCTTCGCGTCAACGGCTGGGACCACGTTGTCTACGGTGCACTCAGCAGCGCCACCGCCGCCGCAAAACTGTGGAACCTCGACGAAAATCAGACAGAACACGCCCTGGGACTTGCCGGTGTTTGCAACATCGCCACCCGACAAACCCGCACTGGACAAATATCCGACTGGAAAGCCTGCGCCTTCTCCAACGCTGCCCGAAACGGTGTCTTCGCAGCCGACCTCGCCAGACGAGGTATGACAGGACCGCACGAAATCTTTGAAGGCCCCAAGGGCATTTTCAACCAGCTCACCGGACCGTTCGAGCCACAGCTTGGCTCCTCGGGCGATTACATGATCAACAAAACCTACATCAAATACTGGCCGGCCGAGTACCACTCCCAATCGTCCATCGAAGCCATTCTCGACCTCCGCCCGCAGATCGGCGATCGCGAAATCGAAAGCATCCACATCAGGAGTTTCGAAGCCGCCGTCAGCATCATCGGATCCGAACCCGAGAAGTGGCGACCAACCTCACGCGAGACCGCCGACCACTCGATGGCCTACTGCGTCGCGGTCGCACTGCTCGACGGTGACGTTACGCTTCACTCCTTCGACGACCACAAACTCAAAGACGAAAAAATCCTCGCCCTGATGGACAAGACAAAAATCACCGAAGACCCGGACTGCAACCCAGGCTATCCCGAGGGCATTCCCAATCACCTCATCGTCAAATGCACCGACGGCACGACCGTCGACAAACGCGTCGATTTCCCACGAGGTCACGCGCACAACCCCATGACCGACGACGAAGTCGTCGCCAAATTCAAACGACTCGCCGATGGTGTCCTCGCCAATGGAGAAGCCGACCGCATCCTCAACATCTGCTGGGATCTCGACAAACTCGACGATCTGTCCGTCGTCACAGATTTCAAAGTCGTCAGCGGCGAGTAGTACGAAAGTTCGTCAAGAATCGTTGGGGGGCTGGATCATGGTTAAGGTATACACTGCCGGGAACCCGACCGACGCACACCTGGTCCGCGGCATGCTGGAAAGCAACGGTATCTTCGCCATTGTGCAGGGCGAAAACCTGTGGGGTGCGCGCGGCGAACTTCCCTTCACCACGGAGTCCGCACCCTCCGTTCATGTTGCCGATGAAGACGCCGAACAGGCACGGAATCTCATCGCCGAACATGAAATCGCTGTCTCACCAGCCAAATGCAAAAACTGCGGCTACGACCTGCGAGAACTCGAAGACCCGCGATGCCCCGAATGTGGCACCGAATTCCGAAGTGCCAACGCATGGCACTGCGTCACCTGCGGAGAAACCATCGAAGGCCAGTTCAGCCAATGCTGGCGTTGCGGCGAACCAAAATCCGGCGACGTGACCGAGTAGTCCAACAACAATTTCTGATGTATCGGAATTATCCGAAACCTCGTAAACCGAGTGGCTCGCGTCCAGGTTCGACACTCATCGCCAATTGGTGGTTCTTTCGTCACAGCGGCCATGCAGGGGGTATCGGCGAATTAACCGACATGGGTTGAAGGACTGCAAGCCCATCAGGATTTCCACCCAACCCGCGATGAACGAATCACATAAAGATATCCGAAACGCAGAACGCAGGCCAGTCGGTCGCGGCAGATCCCCTTGGGTCGTTGAAGCATGCCCCGCCAGAGCAACTGACTGACGTACATGTGTCCCCGTCGCCACAATCGATCGCATCGTTGGCGCAGCCCGATACCGAATCACATGAGTCAATGGTGCTTGCGTCGCCATCGTCACAACCAATCGAATCATTGGTGCAGGCCCCCCCGGGCCCGAAGGCAGCGCCGTCGGGAAAATCGCGATCCGTGGATTCGCAATCTGTGAAAACCCTTGATTCCATCGCGCAGCATAGTACCATCCAACCACCAACGGCGGACGAATTCAGGCCTGCGTCGCCATCAGGACATATTTCAGGACACCCGACATGCACACCCAATCCGTTCAAAATCGCTCGACACATTCACCGCTCGTGAACCTAGCCATCGCAACCTTCATCACCCTGGGCATTGCCAACTCCGCCTGCGACCTCGATCTCACGACCAGTGGCTTAGACCTACTCACCGTGGTAGATGGTGATCCCCCCAGCGACAGACCATCGTTGCCAACCGCCACGGAAATTCCCCTGCCGGAGCGCATCACCACCGTGCTCCTCGTCAACGAAAGCGAACTGGCTGTCGATACGCAATTTTTTGTCCTCAATGACGTTAGCTTTTCACAACCCGACGATCTCTTCGCCGACCCAAATCAATTCCGCAGGGGCGTCGGCTTTCTCTCGCTGGGCGTCCTCGCCCCGGGCGAAATCGTCGAAGTCACACTTCAATGCGGAACCGCACTCACCATTGGCACCACGGGCGGACAATTCCTTGACCCCGAAACCGGCGACGAAGTCACCACAGGCACAACACGCCGAATCGCAACCCTGGGCCCACAATTCGATTGCCTCGATACGGTAACCATTACCTACAACGTCAGCGCGTCAGGCGCGGGCATCGCGATGCTCGGCCTCTAATGTCATGTCAATGAAAACGTTAGGTGTCCTTCTGTTCTCGTTATTTTCGACATGGGCAGTCGCCGAGGATCCAGCCGCCAACGAATCAACCAGCCTCGTTGACGTCATCACGCAATACATGAACGCCGACTCCCAGGACGCTGAAAAGACCGCGCTCGCTGAGGCTGTGAAATCCTCGAACGGCATCGTTTCTCGCGTTACAGAGGCTGTTGATAAAGTGAAACTTTGGAAACAACCTGATTCACTGAAATTCGGATTGCCCCTCCCCGGCACCCAACAAATGCTACGGGTTGTTCTTCCAGACGAATATGACCCCGCCAATCGCTACCCGGTGATTTTGACGGTGGGTGATGTGAATCTGCCGGCTGACCTGGTTGAACCATTCGCACAAATTCGGGTACCGGTCGGGTTGTTTCCGCAATTTCATGAGGCCTATGAGGTTAGGCCGGCGGAGTGGTTGGCGGAGTTACGGCGGGCGGTGCATATCAACGAGGATCGGGTTTTTCTGGTCGGCGAGGGGTTGGCTGGGGATCGTGGACTGTTGACGTTGATTCGCCAGCCTGGGATGTTTGCGGGCGGGGCGTTTTGGCAGAGCACGCTCGACGTGCCGTACGCCAACGTTTTGGGGCCTATGTTGTTGGAGCAGTTGGAGGGTAGGCCTGTGGTGTTGGGTTGGGATCATAAGGCGTTGGAATCTGGTCGAGCGACGGATGGTCGCGAGCTGATGGTAGCGTTGGTGAATGAGCTGTTGGTATCCCGGGGGCCGGAGATGAGCGGGGCTGTTGAGCCTGTGTTGTCGGAGGATGGTGAATCGTTTTGGCGGGGCGAAGCCGTGGCGGATTTGTTGGATGGGCGGCGGTTGGGTGTCAGCCAACATGTGAAGCGGTATCGGTTTGCCGAGGAAGCCATTGCTGGTGGTGTTCGGTTGACGGGCGTTGCCGGACCTGGTTGGGAGGGGGATGTGATCGACATAGCCGTGGCGAATGGGGTGGCTGACGGTGCGGGGTTTATTCGCGGGATCCTGGAAGAGAAGTTTGGGCTGTTGCGGGTAACGGTTGAGGGGCAGCGGATTTCGGTGGAGATGTCCGGCGCGCGTGAAGTGGAGATTTCGTTGGGTTGTGATTGTATTGATTTTGACAAGCCCGTGACGATTATGGTGAATGGCAAGCGTCGTTTTGAGGGGCGCGTGCGGGCAAGTATTCAAACGATATTGAAGTCAGCGAAACGGACGTGGTCGTTTCAAAGGCCTGTTTGTGCACGGATGCGGATCGGTTCTCGTGGGGATGGGCGACAGTTCTGAACAGCGCGGTTTTCGGGATGAACCGGCGTCGGGACCCCCGTTGTGCGGTTTGGTTTGTGCAGAATCGGCAGGTCTCGGGCCGTTGGCCAACGGGGCGTATGATTTCTTACATTGTTCGACAATTAAATGATGGGGGTTTGTTCGGTTTTCCGTGATATGATGTCTGGACGCTCGGTCTTCCGGCCTCGCCTTACGCGGGCGTAGTTCAGAATTGAGGTGACAAATGATTGCCACACTTCGCACATCGCTTCTTATTGAATCAATGGGACTTGTGATATTGGCTGGTCCGTTGCCGGTTATTGCTGAGGTTTCCATCAGGCTCGACGGGGTTCCCGATCGGTTGTCGTTTCCGTTGCCTGCGGGGTCCAATCAGGTTGTGACCGCCACGATCAAGGGTGAGCATGTAACATCGATTTGGTTGGGAATAGCTGAGTCGGGATCGACGGCAGAGCGGGTTACGTTGCTGAAGATTGATGAGGCTGAATACGCTGTCAATCTTGCTTCAAGTGAAGTCTTTGAACTGCTTCGGTCGCGCGGGCGTGATGGGCAATTCCGCATCTTCGCCGAAACTTCGGATGGGACCGTTTTTTCGAGCGTTGCGGTGCGATATTCCATGCAAACTGTGCCCGAGAGTCTGGATTTTCCTTTCGATGAGGCGAGGCTGACGATTTACCAACGGTCCTGGAAGAAGCTTCCGGGATCGAATGGATCCCTGCAGGTTTACATCGGAGACATCACAGGCGGGCAGGTGCCCGTCACGGTCTACGATCCTCGAGCGTATTTCACCGTCGGTACGACTTCAATGAAAGAAGGGGACCTGCTATCGCTTCCGCTCGATGAGCAGGAGTATGTTCTTCGGCTTGACAAGCTCGTCAATCATCTGATTGGTCCGGATTACGCGGTGTTTACCCTGTTGTCCAGGCAGGCACACGAGGCGAATAGCATCGATGGATTGCTGCGTTTCATCGAGACGGCGGAAACGACGTTCCTTCGCAATGGTGTGGAAATCCCCGGGAAGGAATTTGCTGCTCTTCTGCGGTCGAAGTATGAGTTCCGGCGACAGGGTGTCACCTCCACGGAAAAATTCATCCGCGAGGTTGCAACGCGTTCGTCGACAACCGGAAAGAGGTACCGTGTCAGGCTCGGCGACGGCGAGGTGGCTGACCTCGACGCGTGGCTGCTTGAGCGTGCTGCGGAACTCGACCGGGGACGAAGAAACGATGAAAACGCCGCGATCGACAGGGAACCGCGACCGGTAACGGCGGGTTGCCGGTTGGATTTGAAGACACTTGAACGATTTCTCCAAAAGATCGAATCTTCTCGTGTGTTGTTTACATGCAAGGGAAAGGACCTGATGACCGCAACGGATTTTGCACGGGTTCAGTTTCAGTTTTTGGCTATGCCAGGTGCGACGGAGCATTGTTTCGACGAAGTCGTGGAGGGTTGGGCGAGCACTTTTGATTGCTGCGAGGGCGCGTACGAGGCGAAGTTGCCGGATGGGAGCGTGGTATCGATGGGGAAATGGATCCGTCAGCAGGCAGAGGCGGCGGTGGGTGGTAAGAAGGACGACGAGTGAGACAAAGCGGGTGTGGTTTTTTCAACAGCCCGCTTGTGCTCGGGTGCGGATCGGTTCTTGTGGGGATGGGCGATCGTTTTGAATAGCGTGGACCTCGAGGTGAACCGGCGCCGTGCCGCTCGAGTTTGAGCCGTTCCCGGCTATCGCCAGCTTGCGAAGAACTTCGCATCTTCGATGAGGCTCGCGTTCAGCTCTTCGGCATCAAACGCTTCCGGGTCGAATGCGCCGCCGCACCATTCGGTCATGTCCTCGTGCATTTCGTGTTTGGGATCGTTGACGGCTTCGAGAAAATCCGCGTAACCCCAGACACCGCCGCAGTCCTCAGGTGGACACCTGCGTGCGCCTTTGACGCATGTCGGGTATTGTTTCTGCGGCTCGCGCGGCAGCGTTTTTTCCACGAGCACATCGTGGTCCCATCCGTCGCCGAAATCGTACATGTAACGAAAACGCGAGCGCGCCGTCGAGGCAACGTCGGCGAGGGTGACAGCGAATTCGTCCTCGGCGAAGTCGAGTTCGAATTGCGGATCGGCGTATTCCATGTCGCCTATGCTGAACTGATGCAGGTGGCTGTTGGTCCATCCCATCGCAGCCAGGATGACAAAGCTCAGTTCGCCGAGGGTGATGTCGGATGGAACCTGGACGCGCCGCCAAATCGGCGGGTTGTAATCGCGTAGCGTGATCTTCAGTTGGCAAACGGTGAGCGATTTGGATTGGGTGGTTTGGGTGGTTTTCTTCGCTCTCCCGGCAACCATGTGCGTGACTCCGTATCCATGAGAAACTGACTTGCGGTCAACCTGCCGACCATCAGCAACGACGTCGCGGTCGGGGCTGTTATCCGATTAACCCAGGGCAAGATTACCTCGTCCGTTGGAGGTGTCCACCTCAATAACCTGGACCGGTTCCCTTGAGTTTGAGCAGGGATTCGGATTGCCTTCGATGAAGGTGAGGCTTTCTATGGCTTGTCTGTGGGGCGTGGATTTCGGGTCATGTCGATAGTGAGGCCCGTGAGATTTGGGTTGGGGAGGAGTTTGTTCAGGGTGATGGCAGCGCGGTGCCATGCGGTTGGGCCATTGAGGGTTTGGTTGGGTTGGGGGTTTCGGATAATGAGTTCGTGTCGGTGGGTTTGGTTGAATCCGACGAAGAAGATGGTGCCCTGGAAATTCCGGACATGGCAGACAGGTCCGACGTTTTCAGCCAGCCATTGGTAGTCGGTGAGGGTGATGTTTGTACCCCATGGGAATTTGAATCCGGTGGTGGTGAGCAGTCTTGCGCAGTCGGGGTAGGTGATCTGGTTGGCGGTGATGGATTCGAATCCTTCGAGGGTTGCGATGCGGGTGGTTTGGCCTTTGGCGACGGGGTATCCATGGCGGTTGAAGAGCCAGACGGTTGATTCGTAGTTGACGGGTTGGTTGGCGTGGATGGTTTTGGGGGCGATGGGCAATGGTGGGTCGAAGCTGAGGAAGAGGGCGGTCTCGGTTTGTTTTTCGGGCCAGATGATGGATTGGGGTGGGTGTCCGTTGGGTGGTGCGAGGTAGGGGGTGAGGTTTTCCAGTGTGCGGTTGATGAGGATGCCGGTTTGGGACTGGTTACCCTGGAGACGTAGTGTCTGTCGGGTCGTGTCGGTGGATTTTGGCAGACGGGTGACGTTGTAGAGCAAGTCGATGTTGGTTTGGAACAGTGCGTAGTCGGTGAGGTTGATGGTTGTTTGGGGTGTCGGGGACTGGACGTGTTCTGTCGGGGGTCGCCACCGGTGATGGCAGGAGGCGAGGATGGTGAACAGGATGGGGGCGAGGATGGCGAGGTGGCGGGGCGGCATGGTCGGGGGATTATAGGTGTTGGATGATGTGGGTGCGAGCGGGGTTCTGATTGACCTGCGGAGGGAGTTGACGTAGACACGTTCCGGCATGAGGCTGTCTGGTGTGAAAGGACGGACTGATGTCGCACTCCCCCTTGGACCGGGCTGGTTTTGATATTCCTGTTGGCTTGACGTTTGATGATGTGTTGCTGGTGCCTCAGCGGTCGTCGTTCACGCCTGACGCGATCGAGGTTGGTGTGCAGTTAACGCCCAGGATTCGTTTGAATGTTCCGTTGATGTCCGCGCCAATGGATACGGTGACCGAATCGCGGTTGGCGATTGCATTGGCGCAGGAGGGCGGGATCGGGATTATTCACAAGAATACGACGGTGGAGGAACAATGTCGTGAGGTGAAGAAAGTGAAGCGGTCAGAGAGCGGGGTAATTCTCGATCCGGTGACGCTTTGTCCGCAGGACAGGGTGGAACGTGCGCGCGAGCTGATGAGTTTGCAGAATATTTCGGGGGTGCCGATCACGGATGACGGTGGGTTTTTGAAGGGGATTATTACGCGGCGGGATTTGAAGTTTCTGGATTCGGATGATCATGTGCTGGGTGACGTGATGACGGCGACGAATCTGGTGACGGGTTCACCGCAGACGACGCTGGATGAGGCGGAGCGGATTGTTAACAAAGCCAAGGTTGAGAAGCTGTTGTTGGTGGATGATGCGGGGAAGCTGACGGGGTTGATCACGATGCGTGATATTGAGCGCAGTCGGGGATATCGTCAGAGTTGCAAGGATGAGCGGGGTCGGTTGCGGGTTGGGGCGGCTGTTGGTGTGTTTGATTTCGAGCGCGTGGCATCGTTGGTTGAACATGATGTGGACGTGGTGGTGGTGGATACAGCCCATGGTCATTCGGACAATGTGATCGAGACGGTAAAGGAGATTCGCAAGCGGTTTGGGATTGAGGTGATTGCGGGGAACATCGCGACACGGGAGGCGGCTGCCGATTTGGTTGAGGCTGGTGTGTCGGCGGTGAAGGTTGGGATTGGTCCGGGGAGTATCTGCACGACGCGGGTGGTGTCGGGGGTCGGGGTGCCACAGATTACGGCGATTCTGGACGTTTGTTCGGCTGCGACGGAGCGTGGGGCGACGGTTATTGCGGATGGTGGTGTCAGGCGGTCCGGGGACGTGACCAAGGCGTTGGCGGCGGGTGCGGGTTGTGTGATGATCGGGTCACTGTTTGCCGGGTTGGAGGAGTCGCCTGGCGAGGCGGTGACCTGGCGTGGTCGGCGGTTCAAGGAATATCGGGGGATGGGGTCTTTGGGGGCGATGGTGAAGGGCAGCGCGGATCGGTATGGGCAGGATGGACAGCAGGAAAGCGGTAAGCTGGTGCCTGAAGGGATTGAAGGGCGCGTGCCTTATCGTGGTTCGTTGTCGGATTTTGTTTATCAGTTGGTGGGTGGTTTGAAGGCGGGGATGGGTTATTGCGGGACGCGGACGATTGACGAACTGCACGCGCGTGCTAGATTCGTTCGTGTGACACATGCGGGTCTGGTGGAGTCGCATCCTCACAACGTGGCGATTACGAAAGAGTCACCGAATTATGCGAATGATCAACCGATTGAGTCTTAGGGAATTGGCTGGTGGATTGTGCGTGCTGACGGTCGGGTTGGTGACTGGTTGTCATCAGTATCCGGATGTTTTTTTTGATGATCTCCCGCGGTCGCAGTTGGTGACGACGAATTCTGCGTATCGGGCGAGGCTGGTGGAATCGGAGCCTGTGTTGCGTGATCGCGGTTACGAGCTGACGCGCATTTCGGAGCAGGATGGGACGGTCGTGCATGGTCCGTTGTGGTTTGAAGATGAAATGGAGGATGTGTCGGCTGGGCATCCGGCGTTTGAGGTGACCGGGAGCGATCTGTACGCCACCGCGTTTTCCCCCGTTCGATTCGTGGCCAACGTTATTCTGTTGCCGATCACGATGTTGGTTCACCCACCGGGTGAAGTGCTTTGTAGTGATGGAAACCTTCAATCCAGGCGTATGTGGTGGACGGTGGGGTACTGTTCGTTTGATCCGGAAACCTGCCTCGGTCAGACGGTGCCTGTTGATGTTGTTGAGACGTGGACGTTTCGCGAGAGGTATGGTGTCGATGAGTCCGAGGGGGCCGGAGAGACAGAATCTGCCGGGTCGGCTGAGGGTGCGTCTTCGGAAGGTGCGGAGGAGTAGGGTGAACGGCGGGGTTTTGTGAGTTTGTGATGACGGGTGGATTGGCTGAGGCTGGGGAGCGGGGTGGTTCGCGCGTTTGTGGTGTTTGTCATTTCGAGTGCCTGGGGTTTGATCTGGAACGTTGCCCGAGTTGCGGGACGTTGTTCGACGCGGTGGCTGAGGCTGAGGCGGGGGATGACGTGACGCCTTATGCGCAGGCGGAGACGCGGGATCGGGCGGCGGGTCGGGCGATGCGACGATGGGTGTATTCGGCGGGGTCGGCGCGGATTGGGCATGTGGCGCTCATGTGTCGGTCGGTATCGTCGCGTCGTTTTTCGGGTCGGAGTGTCTTGCTGCTGGCGGTTGCGGGGGCGGTTTTGCAGTTGGCGACGGTGGGTTGGCATGTCGTGGTGCGGACGTCGGACAATGCGTTGATCCTGCAGACCAAACCAGTGGGGGGTGGTTGGGTTGAAGTCGTGCGCGCGGATGCGTCGCCGGTGACGCTGGGGATGTTGAGCGTGTGGTGGCATCCGGTGCAGGGGGGTATTGGATTCACTGTGGGGTTGGTGATGGCCTGGTTGGTGGGGATGGTGGTGACGGGTGTTTTGCATGGTGGGGCGATGGGGCGTGGTGGGCGGATGGAGGCAGCGGTGGATTACGGGTTGGCGTGGACTCGCGCGATTTTTTATGCGGGGCTGGTGACGTTGTTGTGGCCCTTGTCGGACGTTTTGCGTGTGTGGGGTTATGGTTTTTTCCCGGGGCGTGGCGCGGTTGTGGTGATATTGGGTGTGGTGACGGGGGTTTCGGTGTTGTTGTATTGGTTTTGGCTGGTGCGGAGTGCTGCGTCGGTTCCGAATTCTGCGCGTGGTTGGATGGTCTGGTATTATGTGGGGGTGGGGCCTGTGTTGGTGGCGGGGGTTGTGTCTGCCTGGTGGATCGGGCTTGACCGATTGTTTGGTTATCTTTGGCAGGGTCTTGGATTGCAATGGCAGCAGGTGTAACGAAACCGCAGACGATCGCCGTTGTCGATTTCGGCAGTCAGTACACGCAGTTGATCGCGCGTCGAATTCGCGAGCAGAATGTTCACAGCGTGATTGTCGGGCCTGCGGTGACGACGGAGCAGTTGTTGGCGGCCAATGTCGTGGGGATTGTACTGTCCGGTGGTCCGTCGAGCGTTTATGAAACTGACGCTCCGACTTGTGATGCGTCGTTGCTGGAGATGGGCGTGCCGGTGCTGGGGATTTGCTACGGCATGCAGCTCGTGTGCAGGATGTTGGGCTGCGAGGTGAACGCGTCGCGTGGTCGGGAGTATGGTCGGACGGGGTTGCGGATAAAATCGCGTCACGGGTTGCTGGCGCATCTGCCATCCAGGACGCATGTGTGGATGAGTCATGGGGATGTGGTGTCGGTGTCTGGGGAGACGTTCGAGGTGTTGGCTGAGACGGACTTGTGTCCATTTGCAGCCATCGCGCATCGCAGCAGGCCTGTTGTGGGCGTGCAGTTTCATCCGGAAGTGACGCACACGCAGGAAGGTGCGTTGATTTTTCGGAATTTTCTTTTTGATGCCTGCGGGTGTCGTGGAGATTGGCGGCTTGGTCAGTTTCGGACGGAGGCGGTTGCGAAAATTCGCGCGTGCGTGGGGGCGAACGAGCGTGTGATTTGCGGGTTGTCGGGTGGCGTGGACAGCTCGGTGACGGCGGCGCTTTTGCACGAAGCCATCGGAGATCGGCTGGTCTGCATTTTTGTGGACAACGGGTTGTTGCGGTCCGGCGAGGTTGACCTGGTCGAGCTGACGTTTCGCGATCATTTTCAGGCGGACCTGCGCGTGGTGTCGGCTACGGATCGGTTCTTGTCGAAACTGGAGCATGTGAGTGACCCGCAGGAAAAGCGGCGTTTGATCGGTCATGAGTTTATTGCGGTGTTCAGGGATGAGGCGGCGAAGGTGTCCAATGCGCGGTACCTGGCACAGGGGACGTTGTATCCTGATGTAATCGAGTCGGGTGAGAGTTTGGGTGGGACAGCCGCTGGGATCAAGATGCACCATAATGTGGGGGGGTTGCCGGCGGAATTGGGTTTTGAGTTGATCGAGCCGTTGCGTGAGTTGTTCAAGGATGAGGTTCGGGTGTTGGGTGAGCAGATGGGGTTGCCCTCTGCGATCTGCTGGCGACACCCGTTTCCGGGTCCGGGTTTGGCGGTTCGGATTATCGGTCCGGTGACCGGGAAAAAACTTGAGATTTTGCGCGAAGTGGACAAGATTGTAATAGACGAGATCGTGGCGGCGGGTTGGTATGGAAGGATTGCACAAGCGTTGGCGGTGCTTTTGCCGATTCAGACAGTGGGGGTAATGGGCGACGGTCGGACCTATGAGGATCAATATGTGGCTGCGGTTCGGTTTGTGGAGACGACGGATTTCATGACGGCTGACTGGGTTCGGGTCGATCAGGAATTGCTTGGGAGGGTGTCGTCCCGGATCATGAACGAGGTGCGTGGTGTGAACCGGGTTGTGTATGACATTTCGAGCAAACCCCCGGCGACGATTGAATGGGAATAGCGGTTTTGGTGTTGTGGTCGCAGTCATTTCATTTCGAGACAGGTGGATCGCATGGACATTTCTGAAGACATCTATTCGGTGGACGAGTTCAGGACGAATCCTGGGCATGTTGTTTCCCGGGCGCGTGATCATAAGCGCGCCGCGTTGATTACCTCCGATGGGAAGCCTGATTTTCTGGTCATTCCCGTGGAGCTGCTTGGCAACAAGCAAAAGGCGTTGGAGGCGGCGTGCGAGCTGATGGAGTCGGTCTGAGTCAGTCGACCGGTTCGTGACAGACATACCGGGATGAGACCAGTCCCCGATGTGTCACCGCTTCCACAAGACCGGGGCTCGTGTCCACGACGAGGCTGTTTGTGGATACGTCAACCCTTGATCCTGCGATAGGTTGCGTCGATCGTGTCGGCTCGCTGGTTGAACAGATCGAGGGCGACGTCGTCTTCGTGCAGGTGTTTCATCATCGGGCTGTCGGTGCCGAAGCGGAATGCGCGGGCTTCCTCGGACTCCGGGCCATGCTTGGCGACCATGTTGAGATACAGCATGGCCATCTCCTTGACACCGGCGGACTCTCCATCGCGGCGCTCGGCGTTGAGCGCCTTGAGCAATCGTTGCTTTCGGCCCTTTTCGGACCAGATGGATCCGAGAAACACGGTGATGCAGACCACGAACACGGCGGCCAGTAGTAGAATGGTGTAGATTTTGAGCATCGCTTTGTCCCCGCAATGGACTTCCTGTCGTTGACCAACGGGCGGGAGTCCGCTCCCACCCGTTTCGTCGCGCGGCTTGCTTTTCAAACTCGTCTTGCATTCCCGTCACCCACAAAGGGTGACGCTACATTGCCCCTGCGCTACCCACCGGGGGTTACGCTACGACATTGTCCTTGCGCTGCGACGCGCTATGGCGTGGCGGACGCTGTCGACGCGGTGGCTGCGGTGGTTGGTCGCACGATGCTGTCGATGGCGCTGAGAATGCGATCGGTGATGACGTTGATGGTCATGCCTTCGGGGATGTACCCCTGCACACCGCTGTTGGCTTCTGCGATCGATTTTGCGATTTCGATGCGTACGAAACTCTCCGCACCCTCGACGGCGTAGGCTTGTAATTGCAATTTTGTCGCTTCAGCTTCGGCTTTTCCGAGCGCGAGGATCGCGGCTGCCCGCAGCTCGCCGGATTCTTTTTCTGCTTCGGCTTGCAGCACGACCTTTTTCTTGTCAGCTTCGGCGGCGAGGATTTCCTGCTCTGCTTTTTTCTGTGCTTCGAGTACGCCGACTTCCTTGTCACGCTGAGCTTCGACGACGGCGCGTTTGAAGTCAGCCTGCGCTTCGGCTTCAGCTTTGTTGGCTTCTTGCAAGGCGGCTTTTGTTTCCTCCCTGGCACGCTTTTCGCTCTGCACGGCAACCTGCTTTTTGGATATTTGCTCAAGGTACTTGGCGTCGAGCTCGATTTCCTCGATCGCAAAATTCTCGACAATCAAGCCTTGTCTGCGGACTTCACCATCCAGGGCAGTCAATCGGTGTTCGATTTCTGCTTGTAATTCGACCAAGCCTAGGCCGGCGTAGGCGACGATGGCTTCGCGCGTGGTGGCGGCATCCTTGACCTCGCGCAAAAGGATAGGCCGCAATATCTTCTCCTCGAAGTCCCGCCGGACTGTCTTGTGGATGTGGATGATTTTTTCGGGATCGAGACGCCAGCGGACGTTGAGGGAGATGGTCAGATCCTGGCCTTCCTTTGACTGCACGGTGTAGGTATCCACTGCGCGACCCTGGGCATACTCGTCGCGGTTCGACGTATCGTTCATGACGTACACCTGCGAGGACATGTCGTAGGTGTAGACCGTGTGCATCAGCCCCGGGAAAAAGAAGTACGTCCTGGGCGGCAAAGGCTCATCGATCACACCTTTCGACCACGTTTCGTGCACGCCGAGTTCGTTACCCTCGATCCTCGCGACCTTGATGAGAACAAAGAACAACACAATCATCACCAGTGCGAGCGCCGCACCGATTGCTGCAAAAAACCTTGATTTCGTCATGGCTCGTTCCGCCTTTCTTTCGTTGACTGCTCCGGCTGACACCGAACTCTCGACGTGTTTACCCGGTTTGTGTCACCAGCCTTGTACGTCCAATATACGCCATAATGGGACGCTCGCCCATTATGATTGGCTACGATGTTTGTAACGGTGGTGGTCGCTTTTGGTGCCAAAGGCACGTTCTGGTCGGTTTGCCCTTACCTGTCCCAGATTTCCGACGTTACGAGTTCGACGGAGTTGTTGGCGGGGTCGCGGAAATAGATCGACTTGGCTCCGTTGCTCCAGTTCATTTCGTGCTCGATGGGGACGCTGTGTTGGGCGAGGATGTCGCGCCAGGACTGAAGGTCATCATGGGTGATCGACAGGGCGACGTGACCGGGGCCTTTTGCACCGTGCGAGGGAACTTCCCGCGATTTGGCTGACTCCTCGGGATTGAAAATCAACAGAACGCTGTCATCACTGACCTTGAAAAAGACGAAAATGGGCAGATCCGAAGATATTTTCTTGAAACCCAGCACCTGGCTGTAGAACGCTTCCATGGCGGGCAGATCGGTTGCGTAGAGGCACGTCTCAAGAACCCGTGATATGGTCGGCATGGGCAGAATCGTAACATGGCGACATCCAATCGTGAAGGCCTGTGGGCAAGCGAACGGGGGTTCAATGTTTTTGAAAACTCCGTGATTTACCGATGGGTGTGTTGTATTTACATTGATTTCCAGACGACAGGTCTTGCGGGGAGCATTTGCGATGAAACCACTGTCCGAGGATGACATTCGAGAAGCACTTTCAACCCTCGACGGCTGGAAACTGGTTGATGCGGGAAACGCCAGGGGCATCGAAAAGGTGTTTGCGACGGGGAACTTCCTGAAGGGGCTGGCCTTCGTGACCAAAGTAGCCGTGTTGGCTGAGCATGCGGATCATCATCCCGACGTCATGCTGAGCTATCCGCGTGTGAAGCTGACGCTGACGACGCACGAAGCCGGCGGACTGACTGAAAAGGATTTCAAGCTGGCGGGCGAAATAGACGCGTTGTAGTTTGGCCCCGCGGCGGGCGAGATCAACCACGACGGGAGATGAGACGATGAGCGAGATGCCCGGCACAATTCCGAAGACAACTCCCGCGGAGGAACCGACGTTAGGAATCAAACGTGTTCTTCTGACGGGCGCGACCGGTTTCGTCGGGCGACATGTGCTCCGTGAGTTGGTCCACCGGGGGTACGAGGCTGTCTGCCTGGTGCGTCGGCGCGATCGTCTCAAATCCGTGACCCAAGAACTGGATCAAACGCGCATCGCCGGCATCGAGGGATCGCTGTTCGACAAGGGCGCCCTGAAGGAGGCAGCCAATCAGTGCGACGCGGTTATTCACCTCGTCGGGGTGATTTTTGAGAAACGGTTGGCTGGTCAGACGTTCGAGAGGGTTCATCGGGAGGGCACAATGAATGTGGTCGAAGCCGCTGCGGACGGCAACATTCGCCGGCTGATCCACATGAGTGCGCTGGGTGCTCGGGCGGACGCGCCGTCGCGGTATCATCGGACCAAGTTCTCGGGCGAGCAATGTGTGCGGGCGAGCGGGCTGGACTGGACGATTTTTCAGCCCAGCGTGATTCACGGTTTCGATGGGGAATTCATGGAACTGATGAAAACGTTCGCATCCCGTCTCGTGCCACCGGTGATTCCGTATTTCGGCAGCGGGGAGAACAAACTGCAACCTGTATCGGTAAAGGACGTTGCGCATTGTTTCGTCGAATCCCTGCGTCGCCCGGAGACGATTGGGCAGACGTATCAACTGGGCGGTCCGCGGGAATACTCGTGGAAAGGGCTTTTCGAGGTTTGCGGGCGGTTGATTCCGGGGGCGAAGCGGTGGAAACCGATGGTATCGCAACCAGTGGCCGTAGCGAAACTGGTGGCGCGAACAGTGATGAAAACACCCCTGGTGCCCGGGAATTTGAAGTTCAACGTCGACCAGGTCCTTATGTCACAGGAAGACAGTGTTTGTGACGTCGGTCCCGTGGAGCAGGCGTTCGGCATCAGAATGCGCGATTTTGAGTCGGAACTGGCCCGTTACGGCGAACTGATTCGATAGACGATCCCATTTTTCCTGTTTTGACGCCCGATAACCAGCCAATCAGCCCTTGCATTCCGTACGCACGCCCCGTATTATGAGCGCGCTCACAATATAGTGAGTGCGAAAAACTGGTATACTGTTCGAGTGGGTTCTGGTTGAAACGGGATGGAGGCAACGATGATCGGCGTGAAGAGAGGCATGGTGGTTGCGGCAGTGGCGTTGTGTGCGACAACGGTTTGGGGTGGGAGCGGGCAGGTGGTGCTCGATATTGACCCGGCGCAGTCGTTCGCTGATTTCGAGGTCTGTTTTGGCGGTGGCTGCGACATGGACAGCTCTGATGTCGGGGGCTTCGTGGAGATTGATCTGGACAACGCGAGCGCCCCGACGCTGATGAGTCTGATCGATTATCGATTGGAACTGGTTGACCCGTTGGTGTTCAATATCCCGATCCTGTTTGGCTCGATCAGCTTCAATGGTACGGACGTCTCATTTGTCGACCCGCAGCCTGGGGTTTCATTCGGTCCGACGGATATCGTGGGGGAGATGTTTGAATTCGTAAACCTGCCCGTGGCGACTGAGGGGACACTGAGTTACAACGCCGCTGGAAGTGCGTGCCTGATCATGAGTCAACAGGGATTGCCCTGCATTGGCATGTTTGATCTTGGATTCCTGGGTGTCATCACAACGGAGTCGTTTGGTGGAACGATTCAGATCGTGGACGGCGAAGTCACCGTCACGATTGATTCTGAGTTCACGATCGTATTTGACCCGGACAACCCGGAGTTCGGGACAGTAACGTCGATGTCAACGGTGGTGGCAACGGGTCGGATCGTGACACCCGGCGACGGTGATGGTGACGGTGACGTGGATCTTGCGGATTTTGAGGCTTACCTGGCGTGCGTCACCGGCCCCGACAACGGGATGGTGGGCGAGGGTTGCGAGGTCTTCGACCTCGATACGGATGGTGACGTGGATTTGGCTGATTTGAACGAGTTTCAGCTTCGATATACGGGTTCCTGACCATTCCCATCCAACCTGTTTTGGCTGACGCCATCACGGTTTGACAGAACCAAATCAGCCAGATAGCGTACAAATGGTGGACATGTACCGGACCACCAGGCCCGGGGACGGGTCTTTTTTTCTGGGTACGTCCAGGGATTGTGGTGACGGGAGCGTCGGGGTTGATCGGGAAAGCCAACGGACACACATGCGTGGTCGGTTTGGGTTGGGGCGACGAGGGCAAGGGGAAAATCGTCGATCTGCTCTGTCCGGGGTTTGATGTCGTCGTCCGATTCAATGGTGGGGCGAATGCGGGACACACCGTCTGCATCAACGGGAAATCGTTCGCGGTTCATCTCCTGCCAAGCGGGGTTTTCCATCCCGAAAAACTATCGGTGATCGGTCCGGGGGTGGTCGTCGATCCTGTTTCCCTTCTGAATGAAATCGACACGTTGGCATCGCAGGGTGTGACGGTCGGTGAGAATCTGAAAGTATCCGACCGGGCGCATGTCGTCATGGATTATCACAAGATTGAGGATCAGCTCAGTGAGGCAGCGGCTGGCGGTGGAAGGATTGGAACGACGTCGCGCGGGATCGGTCCCTGCTATGCGGACAAGGTTCGCCGGAGCTGGGGGATTCGCGTTGGTGAGTTGCGGAACATGTCGAAGCTGGGCAAGCGTGTCGAGGAAATCGTCGCAAAAAAGAAAGCGATGTTTGCGGCGCTGTACGGTGAGGACGGTGGGCTTGATGCGTCGGCGTTGATGCGGGAGTTGGGTGGTGCGGCGGAGCGATTGACTCCGTTTGTCGCGGAAACAACGTCACGGCTGCATGATCGAATTGATGATGGCGAAACCATCCTGTTTGAAGGGGCCAACGGATCCCTGCTGGACGTGGACCATGGCACCTATCCCTTTGTGACAAGCAGCAACACGACGGCCAACGGGATCGGGAATGGTTCGGGAATCCCCGCCCGTGCGGTGCAGCATGTGATAGGTATCTGCAAAGCCTATGCGACGCGTGTCGGAAGCGGTCCGTTCGTGACGGAGCTGACGGGCGCGACGGGAGATGCGATTCGAGAGGCGGGGAAGGAATTCGGAACGACCACGGGGCGTCCGCGACGATGTGGGTGGTTTGACGCGGTGGGGACGCGGTACACGGTTCGTCTTGGTGGGGTCACGGAGGTGGCGATGATGCATCTGGACACGCTGTCGGGTTTTGAGGAGGTGGGCGTGTGCACGGGGTATCGACTTGATGGGAACGTGACCCAAACGATGCCCGCAGATGTGGCGGACCTGGAACGTGTGGAGCCTGTGATCGAAAGACTGTCGGGATGGGTTGAGGATTTGTCCGGTGTCGATCGGCGGGAGGATTTGCCGGAAACTGCTCGCGCCTATTTGACGCGCATCGAAGCGTTGATCGGCGTGCCGATCACGATTGTGAGCGTCGGGCCGGATCGGATGCAGACGATGATTTCGTCGGGTAGCCATGCAATCGGCCAGGTGTTGACCACTGCGGCGGAGCGAGCCTGATGGACCCGAATTCGCCTGACACACGGGAGGCGTTGGGTCTGTCGCCCGAGCAGTTACCCCGGCACATCGCCATCATCATGGATGGCAATGGTCGCTGGGCGAGACAGCAGGACCTGCCGCGGATTTGTGGACATGCTGAAGGGGCGAAGGCGGTTCGGGCGGTTGTGACACATTGCGCCAGACTGGGGATCGAAGCGCTCACGTTGTACAGTTTCAGTGTGGAGAACTGGAAGCGCCCCAAGGCGGAGATCGATTTCCTGATGGAGCTTTACGGCGAGTATCTCGTGGCGGAGCGCGGTGAAATCACAGAGAACAATGTTCGGCTGGTCCATGTCGGGCGTCGAGAGGGATTGCCTGACAACGTTCTTCGGGAGATGGACACGACGATCGAGTTGAGTCGGGAGAACACGGGCCTGACGCTGTGTTTGGCCTTGAACTACGGGTCTCGCGACGAGATTGTCGAGGCGGTTCGCGGTATCGCAGCCGACGTACGCGACGGCAGGCTCAACACATCGGACATTGACGCGGACCTGATTTCAGATTCGCTTTGGACCGCAGGGATCATCGATCCGGATTTGCTGATTCGCACCGCCAACGAGCGGCGGATCAGTAATTTTCTGCTGTGGCAGATCAGCTATGCGGAGCTGTATATCACGGACGTGCTTTGGCCTGACTTTTCGGTCGATGTGCTGAACGACGCCATCAGGGATTTCGCCCGTCGCGAACGAAGGTTCGGTGATATTTCGCCGACATCCAACATTCCCACGGGTTCCTGACTATCCCGGCGGGGCGACACCGATCCCTTCGACGCCATCCTGCAACCGGGCTGCCCGCGACGCTGGTCCGGATTCCGATTCAAACTGATTTCCCGGTTTTGTGGTAACCGATGTATGGCTGATGCGTCTAAACAGGCGGTAACCGGAGCGGTTAATGGGTGATTCGGAATCACAATTGGTGAAACGGGCGGCGAGGCGCGATCGGGCGGCGTTCGAGGTGCTGTATCGACGGCATGTCGATCGGGTGTGGCGATATGCGTGGTTTCGGACGCGGTCGCGTGAGGCTGCGTCCGATATTACGCAGGACACGTTCGTGCGGGTGGCGAAGGCGATCGGAACGTTTCGGGGTGACAGTTCGTTTTCGACGTGGGTATTGGCGATCGCGCGGTCGGTGGCGGTGGATCATGCACGGAAGGTGTCTCGCGAGCGGGCGATGCGGGAGTCGGAGGGGCGGTTGAAGTTTGTGGCAGCTGAGGAGGTGAAGGCGGCGGATGGGCATGATGCGTTGCGGTCAGCCATTCAGATGTTGCCGGCGGCGATGCGGGATGTGGTGGTGTTGTGTGAGTTGTCGGGGATGTCGGTTCGGGAGGCGGCTGGTGTGTTGGGTTGGAGTGAGTCGCGGGTGAAGACGACGGCGTTTCGGGCGCGAAGGAAATTGCGCGAGCGGTTGGGGAAAGACAGAGAGGGGGATGAGTTGAGTGATGACGTTGTTGATGTTTGAAATCGAGAACCCACGTCTGAAGACGTGGGGCACCCATGTGAATTGGGACGGTGTGTGATGAAGTGTGACATTGCCAGGGACATGATGGACGAGCGGTTGCAACTCCTCGCGGAAGGGGCGGAGGGTGATCGGGATTGGTCTGCGCTCGATTTGCACCTGGCGGACTGTGATGCCTGTGCGTCGGACTGGGCGGAGTTGTTGGGTGTGCGTAATGGTTTGAGCGATTTGGCGGGCGATGGTCCGACAACGGAGGAGGTTGACGCGATGCTGGCTGTGGTTGAGACGCGGGCGTTTGGGCGATCGGGTGCTGGTTTGTTGGGTATGTTTGACTGTTGGGGGAAGGTGATACAGAGCACGCCGGTGCGGGCGCTGTTGGCGACGGCTGCGGTGGTGGTGTTTTCGGTTGGGGTGACGACGCTGATGGACGCCAGGAAAGCGTCACGAGGGTCGTTGGGATCGTCGGTGGAATATTTGGGTGTGGGTTCGACGATAGATTCGGCCAAGGTCGTTCTTGGTGAGCGTTTCATGTCGCCTTCGTCTGGGGATTCCATTGATAATCAGCGGCTTGCAGGCTTTGAAGTCGCCGACAAGTTCAGCGGCGTTGAGCCAGGATCCGAGATTGGGGTCACGTCAACAACGCGGGGGACGTACCTTGCCCAATCGGCGTTGAGCGCTGGGGCGGCGAGTGTGGCGGCGTCTCCACAATACGAAAACACTGAATTCAACAAATCACAGCCGAGACGGGAGGCCTACCGCGTTTTTGATTCGCATTCGCCAGTCCAATCAGTAATTGAGGCTGGTGAGCGACGACAGAAATTTGGGTCGATGACGAGGGGCCGCACCGAGGCGGAAGCCCACGAGGTTCTGATTCCGCGGTATACGACCGCGAACGAGCTAGGTGAGGATTTGGACAGATTCGCTAGCGAAAACAATCGTAGACGAAGAAAAGGAAAACGCTATTTTCAGTTGCCATCCGAAGCTTCGGGCGGGCAAGAAAATGTTCAGTCGATTTTCGGGCAAAGCGAAATTGGTCGCACGGAAGAACGCAAGGCGAAAACCTCTGCGAATTACAGTATTGCTCCGTCTTCTGAACAGGTGTTTGAGGCTTCCGGCAATTTGACGCTCGTAGAAGAATTGGAAAGGGTTGGCGCGGGCAAGAGCTACTATCGCGATAGACCAACAGATGACGAGAACGGCCTCAATAAGCAATCGTCGGTTCAGCATGATGCAGGGGGTGATGAACAGACAACAGTGACGCAACCCGCGCCGGTTGTGCGTAAAACGAAGGTGATCAAGACCGGTGAGCTTGGGCTTGAGGTTGAATCTTATGTCGAGGCGTCTCGGCGGGTTGAATCGATCGTTGACGAGCATGGCGGGTTTGTGGCGGATGCGACGACGGCTGAGCAGGCGGGTGGAGCGATGGTGGGGACGATGGTTGTTCGCGTGGACCCGGAGCGGTTTGAGGGGCTGTTTGCGGCGCTCAAGTCGATCGGACGTGTTGGGCATGAGCATGTGAAGGCTGCGGATGTGACGGCGGATTGGGTTGATCTGGAGGCACGGATCAAGGGGTTGTTGATCACGGAGAATCGTTTGCAGGAGTTGGTGCAGAACAAGTCGATTATCGACAAGGTATCTGCCCTGTTGGAGGTGGAGCGGGAGCTGACGCGGGTGCGGTCGAGTGTGGAGCAGTTGCAGGGGCAGTTGCGGGTGATGGCTGACCGGGTCGGGTTTTCGACGATGACGGTGCGGTTGAGTGAGGCTGACCGGACGGTGCCGCGTGCGTCGTTCTGGATTGAGGTGGGCGATGTGCAGGAATCGTTGCCGGCGTTGAATGGGTTGGTGGAGCGGTTGGGGGCGAAGCTGACGTCTACGGAAACGACGAAGCGCGATGACGGGACGTTCAAGGCGGACAATTCGCTGGTGGTGTCGCTTGCGAAGTTCGGGGAGGTGTTGTCGGCCGTCGATTCGCTGGGGCGAGTGAAGCACAGAATTGTGAAGGACTGGGAGTCGGCGGATGCGGGGGCGACTTGGGCGGACGAGGTTCGTTGTAACGTGGGAATCATCATGCACGAGCGGTCGTATCAGTTGCCGGCGGGGACGGTGCAGGTGGAGGTGTCGACGCTGGAGGATGGGATGGCTGCGTTGGATGCGGTGCTGGAGGCGGTGGGCGGTGCGATTGCGAACAACACGTCGCGGCGGAACAGTGATGGCAGCGTGTCGGCTGATTTGAAATTGAGCGTGTCGGCGGGGCGGTTTGCGGCGTTGGTGGATCGGTTGGGGTCGATCGGGCGGACGTTGAACAAGACGGTGGCTGGCGAGGCGGGTGAGATTACGGGTGGGGCGTCGCTGGTGCCTTGCGAGTTGTCGCTGACGCTGAGCGAGCCTGTGCGTGAGGTTCCCAGCGGGAACATGGTGGTCGAGGTTGGGGATTTTTCGACGGCGACGGATCGGTTGAGCCAGTTGGTGGATGCGGACAGGTTGCAGGTGTTGGGTTCGTCGAGCACGCAGCGGAACGATGGAACGTGGGCGGGATATTTTCGGATTGGGGTGGCCACCAGCGACATGGAGGATGTGGTTTCTGCTGTTGAGAAGTTGGGGCGGGTGACGTCGCGGCAGGTGATTGGTTTGGGGTTGGGGACGTTGTCGCGGATGGACAAGGATGCGTTGGGGGTGATCGAGTTGACGCTGACGGAGCCTGCGGCGATGCGTCCGTCGCCGGATCGTGCGAGCGGGCCCATCCGCAAGGCGTTTTCGGATGGATTGGCCGGGTTGTATTCATCGCTGGCGTTGATCGTGCGTGCGGTGATCACGGCTGGTCCCTGGTTGGTGATGGCGATGGCGTTGCTGTTTGTGGTGTCGCGGGCGAGGCGACGAGTGAAAGATGGTACTGGATAGAACAGGCGCAAAGTCCGCCTGAGTCCGATTGCTACAACTACTGGATACTGCACGCGTGAGTAGCCCAGCATCTCGACAAACTGATGGCCGTTGGGCACCGCGCAGATCATGTCCCCACACCTGGCCCGTCACCACCATGTGCTTCATGCTTGAATGGAATCGATGTCGACAGGATGAGCTTCTGAATGATCATGCTCAGCAGACGATTGATTCTTCCCAAGTACCGCCCGACCTCTCGAATGGTCTCTCGGGATTTATCCGGATCAAATGGAAAATCAAATAGCTCGTGAGAATATATCTGTGATACGAGTGGGTATCGAGTTCCACGAAAAGCACCGTTAGTGTTGGTCGATACCGCGTCGATCGATTCTCCCTTATCGAGCATTTTATTCATCCGGTCGATTGACTTCCTAATGTATTTGTCGTCACGGTGAGCGAAGCACTTGTCGCGGATGCGGTACAAGATTTTCATCGTGCTGGATGGATTACTCTTTTCAATCTCCTCATCCCACATTTCAGCAATTTCCTTGTCAGCCTCAAATACCTTTGGCGAGATTATGTGCTTGTTTTTCTTTATCTCGCAGATGGCTTCGGCAGCCCACCCTGCTCCTGTGACAACCGCAATTATTCGGTCTGCGTTGTCCTCCGGTGATTCACCCTTCGGAGAATCGATCCATCGGGTGGCTGCCCGTGACGAATCGACGAACATCATGAGCTTAAAAAGCAGCCGTACCTCAGGAGTGTTTGGAATCTGTTTGCCCGCATCGATAATTATCTTCTTGCAATCCATCTCTCAAGAATATTCTTGAATACGAACCACCTGTCAAGGTCAAACTGTGGTCTGGTGGCGTAGCCAAGAGGGCGGGCGTTGGTCGTTTCCCAAGTACGTCAAGGCCAAGATCGAATCGCCGCATTTGGGGCCGCAGGTGTACTTCGTGCCAGCGATATGGGCGTAGTGCGAGTGCTGCCGGCGGGGGCAGGGTTAGGGCGATTTGGGTTACGGGGCGCCGATTCTTGCGACGCCTCTTGAGGATCGCAACGTCAATCGCTTGTTGATGGTGATGGTTTCGTTGTAGTTGGCTGATCGGACGTTGATGATGTCGCCGGGGGAGGCTGCGTTGACGGCGGCGGTGAAATTGTTGAATTGGGGGACAGACGCGCAGGCGGGGATCACACCGATGAAATTTCGATCGACAAACCGCGTTCTGCCGTTGGTGATGGTGGGCCAGAGGCAGTTGGCTCGGTCAGCCAGGCGATCGAGCTGGTCATCGGTGAGGCGATGTCGGCAAACGACGGGGACGGGATCGCCGCAGCCGAAATCGAGCGTGTCCAGCGGGCAGTCGAGGTCAAGCGGGTAGCCCGAGTCGTTGTCGGCGTGGTAGGACATGATGTTGAAGGCGTTGTCGAGGACGCGTTCCTTGTTGGCACATCCGAGTTGATCGTACATCAAACTGAATTGAGCCATGGCGATTTCGTCGACGGTGTCCACGCATGGGGCATCGGGAAGCGTGTCGTCGAGGCAGTCGTCACCGAAGGTGATTGGGTTGGTTCCGCAATCGTCGTTGCCGTCGCCGCACCAACTCGGGCAGCCGTGGACGTGGCAGATGCCCATCGAGTGGCCTAACTCGTGAAACGGTCGGAGCATGCCACCTCGGTGGCGTTGGCCCATGAGGACGACCGGGACGAGGTCGGGGTCCTGGCCATCAACGGAGTCCGCCAGAAGCGTACTACTAAATCCGCTGTTGCAGCGATCGATGATATAGATGTTGTGGGCGTCGGGATCGTACGCGAAATCATCCGGATTTGCTCGAGCCTCGGTCTGAATCGTCGCCCTTGTACCCGGTCCGACCGGGGCTCTGGACCATTCGGTGACTTCCGAGCAGTCACCGCCGTTGCAATCGTCATCCGATTCACAGGTGCGGCCAAATCGGTCGCCGCTCTGACACGCAAGAAAACCGGGTGGTGGCAGAGGGGGCGGGTCCAGATTGATGACGTCAACAACACGGAATTGATATCCTCTGCCGTGGCGCGCGAGAATCGCGTTGGCATAGTCAAAGCGGTCCTGGATTTCTGACGGTGTGTTGGTGGCGGAGCAGTTCGGGTCAAGCCCCGGTGGTGTGCCATCGTTGAGGTGCACCAGTTTGACGGAAACGCGCAATTCGAGCTGTGCGTGGGCGACCTGGGCTGCCGACAGGGTGACAAACGCCCATGCCGTAACGAAACACGTCTTGCGAAATTTCATTCTGACGCTCCATGGGTGGGCAAAACACTGTGCCCGATTGAGTAAGGCTTGGGCGACGAGAAATGGCGCGCGAAAATGAAAATCTCCGGAAAATTATTATCTATCCGTGGTATTCGTCAGGTTGGTTGGCGTCATTTGGGGGCGACGCGGAGGGTTGGTCGATTTATGGCTGATGCTGCCACTTGTGCACCATGCGGCGAACGGACTGGTCGGTGGACAGTTTCAAAGCCTGGTCGGGCGTGCACCATTTCAATTCGTGAGATTCGTCGCTGATTTGGTAACCCGTGTCCGTGTTGGCCTGGAGAAGGAAGCGGATGTCGTGGTGTTCGTGGGTGGGGGTGTTGTTGTGGTCGGGGATTCGGTGGACGTCGAGGTCGAAGATGGTCGTCGACATTGGAATGATTCCCTCGAGTCCTGATTCCTCCTGGGCTTCTCGAATCGCGACCCGGAGGACGTCGGGATCACCGTCGGCGTGCCCACCGAGTTGAAGCCACATGTCGAGTTTCTTGTGATGCGTGAGCAAAACGCGGTCACCCGTACGGTTGATAAGCCATGCGGAACCCGTGATGTGGCCCACGATGAGGTCTCGCTCGAAACAGTCGGTGTGTGCGTTGACGAATGACGCGATGCGGTCACGTTGTGTGGCATCCCTTTTGTCGCGGGGTTGGTAGGCCGTGAGTTTTTCGAGAATGTCGCGGCGGTGCATTGATCTACCTGTTTGCTGACTACGATCGAAACGAGTCAAGAATGTCTGTCGCGCGCTTGATGGCACGCTGGTCGTCGGGTGATAACTCCCGCAACCAGTTGACCAGCAGCGTCACGCGTCGTCGTCGCCCTTCGTGCAACTTTTTCCTGCCGGCGGTGGTTGCCTCGATCATCGTGACCCTGCGATCTTTACGATGTGCGACCTTTTTGACAAGCCTGGCTGACTCGAGATGGTTGACGAGTCGGGTGATGGTGGGTGGTGTGACCTGTTCGGCGATGGCAAGTTGTCCAAGTGTGAGCGGTCCGCCAAAGACGATGACAGACAGTGCGGAAAGCCTGGGCGCGGTGAGGTTGGCCTGGTCGTCTGCACGTCGCAATCGGCGCAACAGGTGAATCGCGGACGAATGAAGCCTGTCAGCGAGTTCCAGCGTTTTGTTGTTCTTTCTTGAGCGAATCAACGGCTTTTTTCCGTTTTAGACGATTCCGGGAATCCTGGAGGGGTTGACTCATCTCGCACCCTTGTTTACATTTAGTTAGCAAAACTAAATATCTGTGTCAAGGGCTGGAGATGGTTCGGTTTGAATGTGGTGCTTCGTTGCTCGCAAGTCGTTGCTTGATGGTTGGGGGGCCCATGGCTTTAGCCGTGGGGGAGTCGAATCCGAAACGCAAATCGAGTCCCCCTTGCGAGCATGGATCGCCTTTGTGCTGGTGATGCATCGAACGGTCTGTCATGAAACGGTAGTGTGACCGGCTCGCCGACATCTTTTGTTTTTCCCGTCACCCACAAGGGGTGACGCTACAGAAAAATGGCGGCGCGACGGTACGGTAGAATGGTACGGTGGTACCGAATATTTGAAAACGTCGTAGCGGGGAGCAAACCATGATCAGTCCGAGCGAACGATTATTTGAGGCGGTGGCGGCGGGGAACGTCGCAGCTGCTGGTGATTTCCTGAAGGACGACCCGAGCCTGGCCGCGTCGCGAAACGAACAGGGGGTCTCAATCATCATGTTCGCCTTGTATCACAAACAGTTGGAGATCGCCGAACAATTGATCGGGCATAAGCCTCCCGTTGACGTGTTCGAGGCGGCAGCGTTGGGAGACGTCGAGAGGCTTCGCCATGTGTTGGATGGCGAGTCTGAGGGGACATCCGCGTATTCAGCCGACGGGTTCACTGCATTGGCGTTGGCTTGCTATTTTGGTCAGGCTGCCACGCTGAAGATGCTGATCGAGGCTGGTGCGGATGTGAATGCGATCTCGCAGAATGGTGCCAATCTTCGCCCATTGCATGGTGCTGTCGCCGGTAGTCACACTGAAGTCGTTTCGATACTGTTGAGTGCCGGAGCGGATCCGAACGTCAGGCAGCGTGGCGGATGGACGCCTTTGCACGGAGCAGCCAACCATGGTGATACCGAACTGGTTTCCATTCTGTTGAACGCGGGGGTGGAAAAGTCAGCAAAAAGCGACGATGGCAAGACCGCGCACGACATGGCTGCCGCGAAGAATCACGCCGACGTACTGGCGCTGCTCAAACCAATTCATGACAGTCACGTCAATCCGAACCTGTAACCGCGGAAGCAGGCAGGAGGGACCAGGGGCAGGTGTCGGGTTTTCGGGAATTCCTGAGGTGATGTTGTCGACCATTGAGGAACTGGACAAGATTCTTGACGTTTTGCGAGGTTTTTGGGGGTCGAATGCGGTGCTTTCGGATTTTGAGAATGGGTGATCATGGCGGGATTTGGCGGATTGGGTCGTGGTTGGTTAGAATAAACGTTTCGATCATGGGGCCATCGGGACGGTGTTGGATCCGCGGATGGCCAACTTGAGAGGTGTTCGCGTTGGCCGTCGGCGGTTTCCCGCCTCACCCGGGGTTGGCGGTTTGGTTTGGTGAAGATCAGGAGTCACGAAGGTGGCTGACGATTTCCTTCCGATCAAGGGTTACGACCACGTTGAGTATTATGTTGGGAACGCACGACAGGCGGCGCACTTTTACGACAAGACGTTCGGATTTACGCCTGTTGCAAAGGCGGGCCTGGAGACCGGTGTTCGCGATCGTGCGAGCTATGTGCTTGCACAGGGGAACATCAGGCTTGTGCTGACGACAGCGTTGACGCCTGACCATGAGATTACGCGACATTGCGCGCTGCATGGGGACGGTGTGAAGGCGATCGGGCTGCGGGTGGCTGACGTTGGGAAGTCGATGGCGGCGGTGAAGCAGCGCGGTGCGACGGTTTTGAAACCTGCGACGGCGATGGAGGATGAGCATGGGCAGCTTGTGACCGGTGAGATTTTGTACGCCGGTGACACGGTTTTTCGGTTTGTCGAGCGCGAGAATTATCGCGGGGCGTTCGCTCCGGGGTATGCGCCACTGGACGTGACGAATTCGACGAATGCGGAATCGCCCGTGGGGTTGGCGTCGATCGATCACATCGTGACGAATGTTCATCTGGGCAAGATGAACTATTGGGCGCAGTGGTACGAGGATGTTCTGGGCTTCAACAATCTGGCGCATTTCACCGACGCGGATATTTCGACCGAATACAGCGCGCTGATGAGCAAGGTGATGGAGAACGGGACGGGCAAGTGCAAATTCCCGATCAACGAACCGGCTGAGGGCAAGAAGAAGAGCCAGATCGAGGAATACCTGGATTATTATTATGGCCCGGGTGTGCAGCATGTCGCGATGACCACGGGCAACATCTATGACACGGTGATGGAGCTTCGCAGTCGGAACATCGACTTTTTGCGCGTACCCGATACCTACTATGAAATGATGCGTAAACGCGTCGGCGATGTTGGTGAGGACTGGGATCGATTGCAGGAGCTTGGGATCCTGATTGACAAGGATGACGATGGTTATCTGTTGCAGATTTTCACGCAGACCACGCAGGATCGTCCGACTCTCTTTTACGAGGTGATCGAGCGACACGGGAGTCGCGGGTTTGGGATTGGAAACTTCAAGGCGTTGTTTGTCAGCATTGAGGAAGAGCAGGCACGTCGCGGGAATCTGTAGGCGGGGGTTGAGCTGGAGGCTGACTGCCTGACGCCGTTGGTTTTTCGATCGTAGGCTGATTGCCTTCTCGTCACCCACAAGGGGTGACGCTACATAAAGCGATGGATTACATCAGACTAAAAAAACGAATTGACGGCCTGCGGGTCGATTTTTGGAGTATTGCAATATGATTCACTATATGAGACTTGGCGGCGTCCCGCCGAAGCATCATGTAACGCACCGCGAAAATGGTCAGTTGCTGATGGAGCAGTCGATGACGCGTGTGGGTTTTGACAGCACCTACACGACGTTGTATTTTCGCACGCCGCCGACGGATGAGTGCATGGTGAAAGGGATGGAGCTGCCGGGGTTTTGTCCGGTAAAACCTATTGATGAGCAGTTGTTGCACCGTCGCCATATCAGAACGCAGGATATCAAGCACGAGGGCGATTTTCTCACGGGTCGGCGGACAGTGTTGATGAATGACGATGTGCAGGTCGGTATTGTGAAGACAGCCAAACCGGCAGGCAACGCGTGGTTCAGCAATGGTGCGGGCGATGAATGCTGGTTTGCGTATGACGGTGGGGGTGTTCTGGAAAGCGTTTACGGTGTGCTGCCGTTCAAAAAGCATGACTATGTGATTATCCCGAAAGGGACGCCTTATCGGTTGCTTCCGGAGAGCGATCGCGCGACGTTTTTGGTGTTCGAGTCGGGAACCTATATCGACGTGCCGAAGCAGTTTCGCAACGAAGCCGGCCAGATCACGATGGACGCGCCGTTTTGTCATCGCGATTTTCGGATGCCCACCGAATTACTCAAATTCGACGAAGCCAGGCACGGCAGTGGGCCTTATGATTTGATTGTGAAGTTTGGAAATCGGTTGAGCGTGCATGAATACCAGCATTTCCCGTGGGATATTGCAGGCTGGGACGGGTTTGCCTATCCCGTGGCGTTCAACATTCACGACTATCAACCGCGGACGGGGGCGATTCACCTGCCGCCGACGATTCACATCACGTTTGCCGGTCGCGGGTTTATTATTTGTTCGTTTGTGCCGCGAAAAGTGGATTATTACAAGAATGGCGACGTGCAGGCGATTCCTTGTCCATATGGTCATGCGAGCGTGGATTGCGATGAGATATTGTATTACGTCGAGGGGAATTTCACGTCGCGGAAGGGGATCGAGTCCGAGTCGATCAGTTTGCATCCAATGGGCGTGCCTCATGGACCGCATCCGGGGACGTACGAGCGAAGTGTCGGAACGGATCGGACGAACGAGTTGGCCGTCATGTGCGACACGTTCAAGCCGTTGTTGCTGACCGATTTCGCGGACTCGATTGAGGACAAAGAATATCACTACTCGTGGGTTCGGCGTGAGAATGAGGCGATCGAAACGAGTAAGTAGGCGTTACCAAGGATCCCTGTAGGGCAGGTGCTCGCACCTGCCGTCACCATGAACCGTGCCCGAAAAACAATCGCCAACCAAATAAGGGAATCTCTGGCCCCAAAACACCCCGGCTGGACAAACACACAAGTACACGCAAGACCATGAAACCGACCCCGCACAGGCTAACGACCGATAGTAAAGGCAGGTGCGAGCACCTGCCCTACTGCTTGCGCCTTCCGGAAATGATGTAGATGTTATCTCTATCGCAGCTCTATAGGCCTTCGTTGTCCTTGCTGACTGATTTTTATCAGTTGACGATGGCGTATGCGTATTTCAAGTGCGGGGTGACGGATCGTGAGGCGGTCTTTCATCTGTCGTATCGGGAGAATCCGTTTGGCGGTGGGTACAGTGTTTGCTGTGGATTGCAGTATGTCATCGAGTTTTTGAAGTCGTTTTCGTTTGATGAGGCGGACCTGGAATATCTGGGTGACATCCGTGGTAACGACGGTGAGCGGCTGTTTGATCCCGGGTATCTGACGCATTTGAAGGAGTTGGAGTTCAGTTGCGATGTGGACGCGCTGCCCGAAGGGACAGTGGCGTTTCCGCACGAGCCTTTGGTGCGTGTGCGAGGTCCTATTTTGCAGTGTCAGATTATCGAATCGGCGTTGTTGAACATCATCAATTTTCAGACGTTGATCGCGACCAAATCGGCGCGGGTGTGTCAGGCTGCCCAGGGTGAACCGGTGCTCGAGTTTGGGTTGCGTCGGGCGCAGGGGATCGACGGGTCGTTGGCTGCCAGTCGAGCGGCGTATGTCGGGGGATGCGAAGCGACGTCGAATGTGCTGGCGGGCAAGCATTTCGGGATACCGGTGAAGGGGACGCACGCGCACAGTTGGGTGATGACGTTTGAGACGGAGCTGGAATCGTTTGACCAGTATGCGGAGGCGATGCCGAACAACTGTGTTTTTCTGGTGGATACCTATGACACGCTGGAGGGCGTTCGGAACGCGGTGATTGTGGGGAAGCGATTGCGCGAGCGTGGTCATGAGATGATGGGGATCCGGCTGGATTCGGGCGACCTGGCCTACCTGTCGATCGAGGCGCGTCGGATTCTGGACGATGGGGGGTTTCCCGATGCGAAAATCGTAGCCAGCAATGATCTGGATGAGAACATTATCAAGAGTTTGAAGGAGCAAGGGGCGAAAATCGCGGTTTGGGGAGTGGGGACGAAGCTGGCGACCGCGTACGATCAGCCTGCGATGGGCGGGGTCTATAAGATGTCAGCCATTCGCAGGAACGGTGGGGAATGGGAGTACAAAGTGAAGCTGTCAGAGCAGGCAATCAAAACCTCTACGCCTGGGATTTTGCAGGTCCGGCGGTTTCGCGCGGGTGACGAGAATGTCGGGGATATGGTTTTTGACGAACGGATCGGCGTAACGGGGGCGGCGACGATTGTGGATCCGATGGACATGACACGTCGCAAGCCGATGCCGGTGGATGCGGAGACAGAGGATTTGCTGGTGCCGGTGTTCCGCAGTGGCCAATGTGTTTATGAGATGCCGCCGCTGGTGGATGTGCGTCGCCGGGCAATGGAGGAGTTGTCCCGGTTTCATTCGGGCGTGAAGCGATTCGTGTATCCGCACGAGTATCCGGTTGGTTTGGAGCAGGGGTTGTTTGACCTGAAGACAATGCTGGTGATGCGGGCGAGGCGCGTCGGTCAGGATGGGGGCAGCGGGTCGTGACGAAGGCGTTGATCCTGGTGGATTTGCAGAATGATTTTCTGCCGGGCGGGGCGTTGGCGGTCGGCGATGGGGATGCGGTCGTTCCGATCGCGAATGCGTTGATGCGTGGCGGGTGTTTTGACTGTGTTGTGGCGACGCAGGACTGGCATCCGGCTGACCACGCGAGTTTTGCGGTCAATCACGACGGGCGGAGCGTTGGCGACGTGGTTCAGTTGGCAGACGTTGATCAGATTCTGTGGCCTGTGCATTGTGTGCAGGGTTCGGAGGGTGCGGGGTTTTCAGGTGCATTGGATGTGGGCCGGATCAACGAGATTGTGCGGAAAGGGACGGACGCGCGGGTTGATTCGTACAGTGGGTTTTTCGACAACGACAATCGAACAGCAACGGGGTTGTCTGATGTATTACAGCGTCGCGATGTGACGGAAGTGCATGTGATGGGGTTGGCGACGGACTACTGCGTGAAATTCACGGTGTTGGATGCGTGCACGCTCGGGTTTGCGACCTTTGTAATTGAGGATGGTTGTCGGGGGGTGGAGTTGTCGGCGGGGGACTGCGCACGGGCGATGGAAGAGATGCAGCGTGCAGGTGCGGTGATCGCAACGAGTCAGACCTATCTTTCGTGACGCGGATTTTCGGTACGTCAGCCCGCTTTCATCGAGCGTTTTGGGCTGGTTCCGTTTTTCTCCACGATAACACATTGACCTGGTTTGATGGGCGGGTGATCACCGAAAGCGATCGGTTTTCCCCGCCGGTTCATCGCGATCAGCCCATACTGCAAACCGAGGACATGCTCGAGTGTCGTCGCAACCATATCCGTTCGCCAAATGGAATTGCAGGCGAGGTCCTGGTTTGAACCGGGAATCTCAATACGGATGAGCCTGGCGCCAGCGGAACGGGCGGAGGCGTGGAGCGGGGTGTCGAAAACGTTGGTATCGACCATGACGTCCGGTTTGACCGCTAGTGTTCGCCAGTTTCGATCGTCGTGGCGAGTGACGGGTGTGTCGTCGGAGCCTTGTCGGCAGAAGAATCGCCCGCTCGAGAATTTGCCAGCCAATCCGCGAATCATGTCTGCTTGTCGATCGAAATCGTCGTCGCGATGGTCGTAGAGCACGCGGAGTCGCTGTGTGTCGGAATCGGTGATGTCGATGATGGTGGACAACTCGCCGGGGTCGAAATCGCCTTCAAAGACCTGCTCATCGGCCAGTGATTCCTGCCAGCCCGACGGTTGCCACGGATTGCAGAGCGGTATCCAGACCAATCGAAATTTCCCGGTGAGTGCGTGGGCGTAGGGGGTTTCGTTGGGTGGATCAAGTCGGACCAGATGCTTGAGGAAGAACATGGTGCCGTAGATACCGGCGAAGTCGTCGCCGCGAATACCGGTGCGGATGAGGATCGCCTGCCTTCGCATCATGGGCAGACCTATGGTCTCGTCATCCTCGCCGACCTGGATAACCGTGTTTTCGCGTGTCTTGCCGTGGTGTTTGAAGACGTAGTAACGGGGCGTGAAATCGCGGAGCAGTTCGTGCCATTCCTGCTCGGATTCCAGTGGCGAAACGTATTGGCCCAGGCCGGTTTGCTCGACGCCGAGAATGTTGAGGAGCAGGTAGACGGCGATGTTCGGCTCGTCAGCGCTGGTGGGCGATTCCGCCATCGGTTCCATGTCGATGACGGTGAGTCCACCGCCGGGAATGGATTTGTAGAGACACATGGGCACGTCGGAGGTGGATTCCGAGTCGGTCATGGATTCCAACACCGCGACGAACCCGTGCTGCCTGAGCAGTTTCGTCAGGGCGGGTCCCTTGCGAAAATGGCGTTGAACCTGGCTACGAGGTTGTTCACCGCGATGCGCGAAGGGGAAGACATCGTGCAGAGCGAAGCCTCGGGTCATGTAGTCGCCCCACGCGATTTTCGCGCAGAGTGGATCGTCGTCCTGCTCGATGGTGCGGACTTTCAATCCGTCGCCGACGATGGCGGTGAAGGCGGATGTTGAAATCACCACAGCCTGTCGCGATGCGAGGTCGAGAAGCGATTTCAACGAGCGAATACCGGTGGGGGGTTTTTCGTCGGGGAAAATCAGGGCGTCGACGTTGGATTCTTCCGCACGCCAATTCTTTCGATCGGTCGTCGTTGTGAATTTGGGTCCGAAGCGTTTCGACAGAATGCTCGACAACGGCGCGAAACTGTCATCGTCGCTGCAGATGGCTAGGCGTTTGATCTTGCGTGGTGCGGGAAGGGTGCGCGACGGGGGTGGTAATGCCATGGGGTGGCATGCCTGATCGGGCTCGATGAGTTCGGTGGCGAAGACGTCGTGGATGGTCATCCGGCCTGTCGCGTCGGACAACCCGACTTCGATGATGATCGCGCGCGTTCCGGGCGGCGTTTTGAACGAGCCACGAAGGGTTAACACATCGGAGGTACAAAGCGTGCCGGCCAGGCGAACGTGATCGTCCGCAGGCTGGTCATCAATGACCGGGCGCACCCAGAGGTTGGCGCCGCTGTGTCGATCGGATCCGACAAATGAGGCTGACACGTCCGTTTCAAATCGGTACCAATGCTCGGCTTTGCAACGCATCTTTTGGGAGAAAAATGCAACGGTGTTTTTGCGGTCGGTTTGAATCGACATACCGGTGTAGGAATCATCTGAAGATTGGCGTTGCCATGTGGCGTTGTCGCCGCCATGCCATTCCCACGATTGTGGTGCTCGTTTCCCTTTTTGGAATTTCGGGTTTCGAATCCGATTCACATCATCGCTCAAGGGTTTTCCCTTTCAGTTTGAACAGGATCGCTTGAGCGGGCTTTCTACACGCTGGCGGAACCGGATGCAATGCGCAGCGAGGCTAACCAACGGTGTCGGTCGGTTTATGGGTTGAGAAAACGGTCCGCCACACGACCATCGCGACACAAGCCCCGGTGATATCCGCGACCCAATCCAGAAATTCGGTCCCCCTGCCGAACCAGGGCTGAGTCAATTCGTCCGCCATCGCAAACACCGCAAAACCAACCATCCAGATCGTGATCGTTTTCGTGTCAAGTCGCCGTCGATCGTTTGCCCAGAGACCGACGAACGAAAGCACGGCAAAACCGGTGAAGTGGACTATCTTGTCGAGATGGAGAATGCGGACCGGACCGGGTGGGAGCTTCGGCAGATGCGTGAGAACAACCCAGCCAATCGCAAGGGTAAGCCATATCGTGAGTCGACCAGTCCTGTGCTGAGCGATGGAAGCCACGGTATCAGGCGATGTTGGCGATGTCGCCGGCGTCGGTCGTTTGCGATTTTTCCGGGCGATGCAGCTTGATGGTTTCCGTTGAGGTGTCGTCGTCGTTCGTTGTCGGATTCGGCGTGTCAGGTTCGGCTGGCTCGTTGTTCGCGAGTCGGTCGCGATTGGCTTGAATCCATTCGTCCGCGAGGGCGTCGTAATCGATGGCACCGTTGCATTTGGGTTCGTACTCGAAAATGGTGACTCCGTGTGACGGTGCTTCAGCCAGTTTGATGTTACGTCGAATGGGGGTTCGATAGACAAGCGCGTCGGACCACGGGCTATCGGTGTTGCGGGCAGCCTCGAAGAAACCCTTGACATCTTCAACAATTTCGGTCGCCAACCGCGTTCCACCTTCGTACATCGTCATGATGACCCCGCCGACGCGGAGCTGTGGGTTGATGCGTTTCGACACGAGCCTGATCGTCTCGTGGAGCAGTTTTCCGAGTCCCTGAAGGGCAAGGAAATGCGGTTGCAGGGGAATGAGCACCTCGTTGGCTGTCGAGAGCGCGTTGATCGCCAACGTGCCAAGCGAGGGCGGGCAGTCCATGAGCATGAGGTCGTAATCGTCCTGCACCGATTCCAGTGCGTCGCGAAGAATGACCTCCCGACCGACCACGCTGACGAGTTCGATCTCTGCGGCAGCCAGGTCCAGGTGCGACGGAATCAGGGATAGATGGTCATTGATTTTGACCACCGATTCCGCAACGCTGACGCGCTCCTCGAGGACTGCGTAGACACTTTTCTGTGATTTTCCGTCCACACCAAAATTGAGCGTGAGATGCGCCTGCGGATCGAGATCGATCATCAGCACGCGAAACCCCTTTCGGGCAAACGCGGCTGACAGATTCGCGACGGACGTCGTTTTTCCAACGCCGCCCTTCTGATTCAAGACTGCGATCGAGTGCATGGGGTTCTCCTTAACCGCACAGCAGGCGGGAGTCCATTCCAGACGGCTGCATTGTAAGGGCAGGACCGCCGGTCGTCACCGAAAATCGTCGGCGACAGGGAACAGGTCAGATTCTATTTTTCCAGATACCAGTCGATGACGGGTTGGTGGGCGGGGGCGAACTCGTATTCGCGAAGTTGGCCCGGGAGAATCCAGCGGATTTCCTCGTATTCCAACGCGTCAGCCTGTCCCGATGCGATCGTGGCGATGAAAAATCGGTAGAGAACGGGTTCCCCCAGATAGTCCGCGACGAATGGAGGTTGCCCCGTGTGAATGTCGATTTCGAGGCCTACGGTCTTGCGGGCGACCTGGCGCATCGACTCCTCAACGGAATCACTGTTTTCCGCCCGTCCTGTCGGAAACCACCACTGAGCGGGCGTATCGTCTGTTGCGGGGGCTCTTGCGATGAGCACTTCGTTGGGGTGATTCTCGATGATGCAGGAGACGACCGTTTCTTTCGGGGTTTGTGGTGGCATGCGTCGTGCTAACATTTTTGAGGATTGGCTACCCCGGCGGGGTCGGACATTCCAGTCAGCGGGCGGACGACCGCGAACATGGCGAACCAGAGAAACACGATGGAGGCAAGGACGCGAAACGCCCACCAGAATCTGTGGTGAATCGATCGCAAAACGATCGGTCGCGTCACGGTTTCGACTTCGAGCTCCATTCTGCTCGACGCAAGGATCCATCGGGCATATCCGAAAAAACCGCTGCTGCCATGGTCTTCGCGAAGCGTGTCGCGAACGAATTGGGCGACGTGATCCTTGAAACCCGTGATGTCCATGCCGTCGGGAAGGATCGGGACCGCTTTGGCGGCCTGGTCGGCTTTGTCGGTGGGAAATTCATGGACCTCGATACCCATCGAGATTCCCCAGCAGAAAAGAGTGACGATGCTGACGCCGATGTGAACAAGCGTTCGGGAAATCGGTCTGGCTGGTGCGGCGATGCGGTACATGAGTCCGCCAAGAACGATGCCGAAAAGAGCGAAAAAATAGAGACCCAAAAGTGCGACGAGCGCTGCTCCATAGGAAAGCAACCAACCGAGCGGAACAGCCAGGACCAGCGCACCTGCGACTGCGATCCACCATCGTCCGACGCTGGCAGTTGACGGTATGGCGGATTGGGTCGTCACAACGTTGCTCTCCGCGGAGGTCATCGAGGCATCATCGTCGAAGTGCGTCAGGCGGGCAACTGCGCGATGGGGTTCGGGGGGAGTGCAAAACAGAATCGGCTGATTCGATCGTGGTGTTTTGCAGGCGTCCATTCTGTAGCGTCGCCCCTTGTGGGCGGCGCGATTGCAAGATGACGTCGTTTTATATTCCCGCCACCCACAAGGGGTGACCCTACAACGATCATTGGCGTACCGCCGAACCGGTCATGCACCCGGGGATTCACGGGATCAGGACACCGGCTGCGATGAGCGCCAAGCCCAGGACACCAGTGATTTGCCCGAGAATCAGTTTCGGATTCTCAGGAAGGTGCTCGCGTGCCCAGTAAGGAAGGCGGTTGACGCGCAGGACGTTAAGCCCCAACGCCATCGCAACAAAGCCAATAACGATGGCGACTGAGCGAGCAACTTCGCCAAGCGAGGGAGTGTTGCTCGAACGCAGGACGCCGAGCGCGAGAATAACACCGCCGGCGATGACGAGCTTCAGAGACCAGTCGACCATCTCGTTCATGTCGCGAAACCGGCGGATCTCCATTTGCAAATCGGTGGCGAATTTCTCGACGTTGCGGTGTTGAAATTGTTGGCCACACTCGGCACAAATGCTGGATTGGGCACCGACAAGGATGTACCCGCAATTTGGACACGACGGGGGGATGTTCTTAAGCCAGGGATCGCCGGCCATCTTGCTGAGTTCACGCGGGTCAATGGGCATGGGGTCAGGCGCTTCCGGTTGGAACAGGGTCAGTGGAATCTGAGACAGCCCGATTCAACGCGGTTTTCAGGTTAACGGTGGCTTGCCTGACGTCGTCGGCGCTGATGATGGCGGAGCAGACGCAGATGCGGGTGATACCGCCGCCGACAAGTTGGTCCAGGTTGGACGCGTTGATTCCGCCAATGGGGACGATAGGCAGCGAGGTGTGCTCCGCAGCGTAGGCGGCGAGGGGTAAACCCGGAACATGGTCCTGCGGCTTGGTGGATGATGGAAACATGGGGCCGACGGCGATGTAGTCGGGGGAGATGTTGATGGCGTCGCGGAGTTGGTCCGTGTTGTGCGTGGACAAGCCAACGAGCAGATCGAGACCGGCGATGCGTCGGACGTCGGGAACCGTGAGGTCGTCCTGTCCGACATGCACGCCGTCAGCGCCTGCAAGAACGGCGATGTCGGGTCGGTCGTTCAGGATCATCAAGGCGCCGTGATCGTGGCAGAGCTGGGCGAGTGTGCGGCTGCGGCCAACGAGTTCGCGGGCGGGAAGGTTTTTCTCGCGGAGTTGCAAACAGTCCGCACCGCCGGCGAGGGCGCTCCCGGCGATTTCAAGCCAGTCTCGTGAACACAGCGATTCGGTGATGATGACGTAGAGTCGAACACCCCTGAACCGTTGGCAGGCTGTGACCCGAATGCTGATGGCCTGCTCGATTTCGTAGCAACGGTAGCGAAGTTGTTCGATATCGCGAGCAACCTCCGGCCCGATGGTCTTGGCGTACTCCTCGATAACGCGGAGCCCTTCCTGAATACGTTTGATCGAGGCCATGGCGACGTCAGCCGAGCTGTTGCGCGTGTATTCAGACGATGTTTCGCCATGCCTGCCAACGTCCCGATGACTATCTCGCGCACGGAGCAACCGGGGGGTGTCGAATGCGTCGAGTTGCCGGGCAAGGTCGTGGCGGATGGATTTGAGCTTGCCGGTGATCCCGGCATCATTGAGGTCGAAGCGCGCGTATTCCTCAACAACGCGGAGGCCTTCGCGAATGCGGTTGGTGTTGGCGTCGATGATGCGGGCGGTGGCAGTGTTCATCAGGTCACAAAATCACCAATAGACGTATTTGACGAATCAAACGTTGTCGAGCATGTGGCCTAGCTTGGTCTTCTTGGTGCGAAGATAGTGTTCGTTGTGCTCGTTGGGCGCGATATTGATGGGAATCTGCTCGACAATGTTGACGCCGTAGACGGAGAGTCGGCTGATTTTCTTGGGATTGTTGGTGAGAACCTTGATGTCGCACAGTCCAAGATCGCGGCAAATCTGCGCACCAATACCATAATCACGACGGTCGACAGGCAGGCCCAGCTTGCGGTTGGCTTCAACGGTGTCGAGTCCTTCGTCCTGCAATTTGTAGGCTCTTAGCTTGTTGTGCAATCCGATGCCCCGACCTTCCTGACGCAGGTAGATAATCGCACCTTCGCCAACGGCCTGGATCTGTTGCATGGCTGCTGCGAGCTGTTCGCCGCAGTCGCAACGGGCTGATCCGAAAACGTGGCCTGTCATGCACTCGGATTCGACGCGCACAAGAACGGGGCGATCGATGGGGGATTGTCTATCGTCGTCGCGCGGACCGACGTCCCCACAGTAGAGCGCGAGGTGCGGTTCGGGATCCACGGGAGAGTGGTATTCGGTGAGCGTGAATTCGCCGTAATGGGTTGGGAGCTTGATGGTCTCACCGCGGCGGATGAATCGCTCACGCTGCATGCGGTACTCAACAATCGACGCAACGGTGTACATGTTGAGATTGTGCTGTTTGGCGAATTTTTGCAGATTCGGAACCCGCGCCATCGTGCCGTCTTCGTTCATGATTTCAATCAGGACAGCCGCTGGTTTGAGACCCGCGAGCCTGCAAAGGTCAACCGAGCCTTCGGTCTGACCGGCGCGAACGAGAACACCACCATCGGCTGCAACGAGCGGGTTAATATGTCCGGGACGGGCTAGATCGTGCGGCTTGGTGTCGTCGGCAACCGCCACCTCGATGGTCTTGGCGCGATCGGAAGCGGAGACACCCGTGGTCACCCCGAAACGTGCGTGAGCATCAACGGTGACCGTAAACGCGGTGCCATACCGGGCAGTATTCACATGGGTCTGCGATGGGAGGTTGAGTTCCTCGCAACGCTCGCGGGTCATGGGGATGCAAAGAACTCCCCTCGCCTCCCTGAGCATAAAATTGACCGCCTCGGGCGTCGTGAACTGGGCAGCCATCACGAGATCGCCTTCGTTTTCGCGGTCCTCGTCATCGACGAGAATGATCATCCTGCCCTGACGCAGGTCCTCAAATGCCTGCTCGACAGGACTCCAGGGGGAATCAGCCATGGAAATCGTCTCCGGGTGTTAAATCCATCATGTCCGCAGGATTGTAGCACAAATATGCGATTTCTGCCGGACTGGCCAACATAATGTTTTGATCGCCTTGACCGTCGGGCCTACACTCCCGGCGTCATGTGGACATTTATCGCACTGGCGTTGGGATTCTCGTTTCTGCTGTCACTAACAGCCAACGGATTCGTGCGCGCGTGGTCGCGTCGGCGGGGATACCTGGACAAACCCGGCGGGCACAAGCAGCACGCTCAGGCCGTCGCACTGGGCGGCGGGGTCGCCATCACATTTTCGATTTGTGCGCCCATATTGGCCGCTTTGGCAACGGCCTTAATCTGGAGCAACGGCGATGTACCGGGTTGGGTGCCGAAATCTCTGCAACTGCACCTGCCGGGCGTCGCATCCAGAACAGGAGCGGTGTTGGGCGTCATCGGCGGGGCGATCGTACTGCATGTGCTGGGACTGATTGATGATGCCAGACACCTCGGACCCGTCGTCAAACTTGCCGTACAGATTGCCGTAGCCGCCGTGATGGCGATCGTCTTCGAGATTCGAATTCTGGAGCTTGAAATCCTGCCCGGTTGGGTACCAACAATACTGACAATAGGCTGGATCGTCTTGATTACGAACGCGTTCAACTTTCTGGACAACATGGACGGATTGTCGGCAGGGGTCGCAGCCATCGTGGCCGCCATTTTCGCAGCCGCAGCCCTTCGCAACGGACAGTTGTTCGTACCGGCAGCGATGTTGATTCTCGTGGGAACACTCGCGGGATATCTGGTGTTCAATTTTCCACCAGCCTCGCTGTTTATGGGAGATGCGGGATCGTTGCCGATCGGGTTCCTGATGTCGGTGTTGATCGTGCTGACCGTCTTTTACGATCCAACACAGCATGCCACACCCGCAGGCGTCCTGCTGCCGATCGTGGTGTTGGCTGTCCCGTTGTATGACGTTGGGTCGGTCGTGGTGTTGCGATTGCGCGCGGGGGTCAGTCCGTTTCGTGGGGATCGGCGACACTTCTCGCACCGACTGGTGCAGCGCGGTTTTTCGACCCGGACCGCCGTCCTGACAATCTATCTTGCCACACTGGCGACGAGTCTGGGTGCAATCCTGCTGCCAACACTCGACTGGCCCGCAGCCATCACGGTGTTCATACAGACACTGGCAGTCGTTGGAATGATCGCAATCCTGGAATACACCTAACGTCGACGCCGAAGCAACAGACCACCAAGCGACAACAACGCCAACGTCGCCGGTTCCGGAACAACGTTCACCTGCGCTGATTCTCCGTAAATCGTTCCGTTACTGCCCGCCGGTGGATTGACAAAGTTATCGATGTTGACCTTTTGCGTGAGCGCTTCGTCGAGGTACCATGTGATCAGGGACGTTTCAAGCAAACCCCCCGTCGGATCAGTGACACCACTCAACGCGCCACCATACACAGCATTCAGAAACGTCCCCTGCCCGGTGAAGGCTCCGTCAACAAACTCGCTCTCTGCCAACAGAAAATCGACAATGTCCGCCTGAAACAGGACCGTTCCACCACCGGCTGATTCTGACAAATCCTCGATCGTGAGCACACCGTTGGCCGCGAGACCCGGGTTGAAAAGCCCCTCCGCCATCGCGTCCGCCGGATCGCCCTGCTCACTGTCCAGCTCAAGCGACAACGTCAGGGCAACGTTGCCAAAATTCTGCTGAGACATATCGCCAAGCGAGGCGATCAGACCCAGACCGGTGTCCTGAAAAGTCAATGTTCCGGGACCACCGTTCGGATAGGTGTAGGTTGTGGAGACAAACGTTGTTCCCAGACTGCTTATCGACTCAGCCCTGGCGGTGGTCGACACCATTGCCAGTGCCAACACCGTCACGGTGCCTCCCCAAAGTAACCGCCAGCGATTCATCCTCTTCCTCCCAATTCCGTTTTCAGGTGGGAACTAACTTCTTTCCCACTTCCCCCTGGTTCTAGCGACCGACGCGGCTGCGACGTACCAAACCGATGATAGCAAGCCCCGTCAGCATCAAGGCTGTCGCTGGCTCGGGCACCGGCAGTAAACTGAACGACACCGATCCGCCGTGGTCGGTATTCAATAAATCAAACGTGTCTGTTCCCGGACTGATTCGGGAACCAAACCCGAACAGGTCCGCGGCGATGTCGAAATCGCCCGCAAGCGTCCCTCCGGTAATCGTGACGAAACCGCCGCTGAACAACATGGTGTCCAGCGTGACCGCCTCCCCGTAAATCAAGCCGGACCCCGATGCACGCTCGCCGGAGAGAAGAACGTCCCCCACGGAGTCGCGCAGCGTAAATGACACCGAGTCGAAGACACCAGCCGCCCGTGAACCATTCGACTGGTCACTGAGGCTCGTCGCTGTCAACTCGAACGATGCATCGTTGAAAAATTCGTTTGGCTGAACCGGATCATCCCGCTCCACCAACACATTGAACGAGTCAATGCCGATTGTGAGCGTACCATCGCTGGTGTTCCCGTCATAATCGAAAACGAGCGAATCAGTCTGATCGAATTCAATGAAGATACTTCGGATGGGCTCCGCACGAACAGCCACCGTGGCCACCAAAAAGGCGACCACACAGACTGACGCTGCAAAACCCCGGCGTGGGTTTTTTCTCTCTCTCATAGCTACCGGAGTCAACGTGTCCCGTCGTGTTTGACGGATATTCGTTTTTCCTCGCGCTGCCGGCAAACGACCCGAATCCCGATCAGCTCACCAGAGCCAACTCTCTCCCGGGATTCGACCACACACAGCAACGCTCGACTTACCTCCGTCCTCCTTTCACCCCAGATTGTTACCGCCGCCCTGCTACCGCAGACCAACGCATCTGCCACATTATAGACAGACCCTCCCTGCGATTGCAAGCCCGAAAACATCCGTTTTGCACAAACCTTCAACACCTTCCTGCCACTGGAATTATCGGAACCACACGTTACAATGGGTCCGTAGCAGGTTAATGCCTTGGATATAACTTAACTGCTTTCGTAGCAGTACATTACGATAAAATCGTAAAGGGCAGTTCGCTGCCGCTGACAAGTTGCGGCCCTTGTTAACTGATCGGATAATCCGCCTCCATGCGACAGCCCATTAACGATTCCGACTGGAACGACGTCATGGAATATCTCCGTGTCCGTTTCGAGGAGCTGGTACGCGGATGGTTCGCAAAACTGAACCCGTCATCGCTTGATCGAGGGATTCTGACCATCAGTGCGGAAAATCCCCCGCAGGTCCGATATCTCAACGATCACTGCCGACGAGCGTTTGGTGAAGCGCTGCAGGCTTCCACCGGCAGAATCATGACCGTTCAGTTTGAATCGCGCACGCCTGATCGCGACCCCAAGCCATTGTCGTTTGAAAGCGACGACGTTTCCCTGCACCTGTTTCACGATACACTTTTTGAAAATTTCATCACGGGACCCTGCAATCGTCTGGCACACGCCGCCGCGGTCGCCTCTTCCAGACAACCCGGAAAAGCCTACAACCCGTTGTTCATCCACGGGGACGTCGGGCTGGGGAAAACCCATCTATTGCAGGCTATTTGCCATCAGGTGGCCTCGAAAAGCCCGGACTTCCGAATTCTTTACATATCGTGTGAGACATTTGCGAATCATTTTCTCGAAGCTGTCGAACACGGAGCGTTGCAACAATTTCGCTATCGCTATCGACACGTTGATCTTCTCGTCATCGACGACATTCAGTTTCTGGCTGAGCGCGAACGAAGCCAGGAGGAATTCTTCCACACGTTCAACACACTGCACCAGTCCGAGCGACAGATCGTCCTGTCAGCCGACAGCTCGCCTGAAGACATTCCGAGTCTTCAGGACCGACTCGTCAGCCGGTTCAATTCCGGGCTGGTCGCACTGGTTGACCGTCCCTGCCTCGAAACGCGGATGGCCATCGTTCGCGCCAAAGCCAAACTGCGATGTGTGGAAGTACCCGAAAACGTGATCAAACTGATCGCCTCGCGTTACGATTCGAACGTCCGGGAGCTGGCGGGTGCATTGGCCAAGATCGACCTGATGAGCCAGACGCAGGGTGGCAAGATCGACATGGTTATTGCACGGGAGGCGTTGGGGATGCCCAAGCCTCTTGCCCACGTCGCGATTCCCGAGATACTCAACACCGTCGCAAAGGAGTACAATCTCCGCCTGTCGGATTTGCAGGGCAAGAAAAGAAGCCGATCGATCGCGTTTCCCAGGCACATTTGCATGTACCTTGCCCGCGAACTGACGCCGCTGAGTCTCGAGGAAATTGGAGGCTATTTCGGTGGCAGGGACCACTCGACGGTGATCCACGCACACCGGGTCATCGCGAATCGGCGGACGGAGGATGTCGAGCTGGATCGGTCGTTGGATCAGTTAAGGCTTAAATTAAGAAACAGTAGCTGAAATCGGATGGTGCAAGGAATCGGTCAAAAACCTGTGAAAAGGGCTGTTGTCACCTGATGCGTACCCGACGGTTCGTGACACCCCTCCTGAAACCGTGTGAATCGGGCGCAGCAAATGAGGGGTTTGCAACAGGTTATCAAGAATGGAGTTCTTTCTGGAATGAACCGTAAGTTCAATTCAGGAAGTAGGTTACAAAAAAAAGCACGGCGAGAACCAACGTTGTCAACAACGCTGTAGAGTAGTGGTTTTAGTTAAGTTAAATACCACTACATAACCTCTGTGGAGGGAAATCGCTTGAAATGTGAGGAAGGCTACCCATGAAGTTTTCAATCAACCGATCGGAATTTGCAGACGCACTGGCAGTGGCGGTGAGTGTGGCAGCCTCTCGCACGACCAAGCAGAGTCTGCGAGGCGTGCTGTTGGATGCTCATGACGATTACCTGCTCGTGACCGCCACCGATCTCGAGGTCGGCGTTCGATTGCATGTGACGCAGGTGCAGGTTGAGAGTGTGGGGCGTACGTTGGTGCCGGCTGACAAGATTTCGCAGATTGTCCGGGAGTCATCCGACGAGATTTTGCAGCTTGAACTGGATGATCAGGTGTTGCATCTGCGTGGGGGCGACAGCCATTTTCAGATTTTTGCCCTTGAGGCGGATGATTTTCCACCCGTCCCAAGGCTTGAGGAGGAGCCTGATTTCGATCTGGATGTCACGTCGTTGCGGCGGATGACCGAGTGGACGGTTTTCGCAGCAGCCAGGGAGAACACGCGTTACGCGATCAACGGGATTCTCTGGGATCGCAAGGGCGAGCAGTTGACGATGGTCGCGACGGATGGACGACGGTTGGCCAAGGCGGTCCATTCTGTGACGGCGGGGGACGACCGATGGGCGATTGTTCCCGCCAAGGGGATGCAGTTGTTCACGCGGGTCATCCCGGAGTCGGATGAGAAAGTGGCTGTCAAAATCACGAGCAATCAGATTTTGCTACAGACCCCACGGGCGACGGTGAGTTGCGTGCTGCTTGAGGGACATTTCCCGAAATACGAAGAGGTGATCCCGGACGATCTGGACAAAACGGTCATTTGCGACACGCATGACATGCACAGCGCGGTGCGTCGGGTATCGCTGCTGGCCAACGAGGAATCCAGGGGTGTGCGCATGGCGTTTTCAAAAGGGAGCCTGAAGCTGACCAGCCGGGCACCGGAACAGGGAGAGGCTGTGATTTCCCTGCCGATCAGGTATGATGGGGGGGAGTTTGAGATCGGTTTCAACCCGACGTTTTTGAGCGACGTGCTGCGGGTTGTCTCGGAGGATCAGGTCGAGTTTGACTTTCGTGAGCCGAACAGGCCTGGTGTGTTTCGACAGGGCGACGACTTTTTGTATGTGATCATGCCGGTGAGTTTGTCCTGAAGGGACGGTGGATGACGGATCATCTGAACGATGTGCAACTCGGATGGGTCGTCCAAAACCGACGTCGCAGGCAGCGTGTCACGCCGTTGTTTCAGGCAGCCAGCCGGGTGGTCGATCGCGTTGGTCGATCGGTGGATTCGGCTGGATGGGCGGTGTCTTTGCTTGACGATGTTGTGGATGATGTGTTCAAGGTCAACGCACGGGTGATCGGTGTTCAGCGTGACACCCTGGTGATCGAGGTGGTGGACAAGCGGTTGATCGGGGCATTGCGACTTCGGTGGGGATTTGAAATCATGGAAACGTTAAACGCACATCCTCGTGGGCGGCGTGTGCGTTTGCTGCGTTTTGTGGAGCGGTCATCGTCATCGTTTGATGCGAAAGCTGTGGCTGCCAAGAGGCGAAAATAGTGACACAAAGTGCGAAAGAACCAGCCGCGGATGAAGCGGTGGATCCGCGTCAATACGACGAGTCCAACATCACGATTCTTGAGGGCTTGTCGGCGGTCCGACACCGACCCGCGATGTACATCGGTGGGACCGGACATTCGGGGTTGCACCATCTTGTTTACGAGGTTGTGGACAACGCCATCGACGAAGCCATGGAGGGTCACTGCAGCAGCATTCTCGTGAAGCTGAATTCGGATGGTAGTTGCACGGTTCAGGATGACGGTCGCGGGATTCCCGTTGGTCCGATGGAACACGAGAACCCGCAGTTGAATGGCAAATGCGCGTTGGAAGTGGTCATGACCGTGCTGCACGCGGGTGGCAAGTTCGATCGGGGTAGTTACAAGGTTTCGGGCGGGTTGCACGGCGTGGGTGTCAGCGTGGTAAATGCGCTGTCGGAGTGGTGTGTGGTCGAGGTGAAACGCGATGGCAAAACCTATGCGATGAAGTTTGCGCGTGGGGACGTGGTACAGGAAATCACCGAGTTGGGACCCGCCCAGACGACCGGGACCAGGGTTGAGTTCAAACCCGATCCGGAGATTTTCCCCGATTGCGAGTTCAAGTATGAAACGCTGCTGAATCGTCTTCGCGAGCTGGCGTATCTCAACGAAGGGATCAAGATTCAGATCGTCGACGAGCGGAGTGGTAAGGAGATCACGCTTCAGTTTGAAGATGGCTTGAAGGAGTTTGCCAGGTATCTGGCTGCTGGTGGCGAGCCGATCCACAAGGACGTCATCACGGTGCGATCCAGCGATGAGGAGGCGGGTCTGGTCGCGGAGATCGCGATGATGTACACCGATTCCTACAGCGAAAATGTGATCTGTTTCGCGAACAACATCCACAACATTCATGGCGGGGTGCACTTGTCGGCATTCAAGTCGGCGCTGACGCGCGTCCTGAATTCGTATGCCAAAAAGAACAATATTGCGAAGGGCAACATCTCGCCCGTTGGTGACGACTTCCGCGAGGGTTTGACAGCCATCGTGTCGGTCAAGGTGCCCGAGCCTCAATTCGAGGGCCAGACCAAGGTCAAACTGTTGAACCCGGAGGTGGAGACCTTTGTTCAGCAAACGATGAACCAGCGGTTCAGCACGTTTCTTGAGGAAAACCCAGCCGACGCGAAGAAGATCGCGGAGAAGGGTGTTCAGGCTGCCCTTGCCCGCGAGGCGTCTCGCAAGGCGCGCGATCTGGCTCGAAAGAGCGTGCTGAGCAATGCCGGGTTGCCTGGCAAGCTGTGGGACTGTCGCAGCAAAAACGCGGATGAAACGGAACTGTACCTCGTGGAGGGTGACTCGGCTGGCGGCATTGCCAAGCAGGGTCGCGACAGCAACACGCAGGCGATTCTGCCGTTGAAGGGCAAGATCCTGAACGTTGAAAAGGCGCGCATCGACAAGATGCTGTCCCACGATGAAATCACCAAGATCATCTCAGCCGTCGGTTGTGGAATTGGTCATGAGGATTTCGATATTTCCAAACGTCGCTATGGCAAGATCATCATCATGACCGACGCCGACGTTGACGGCAGTCATATTCGCACGCTCCTGTTGACATTTCTGTTTCGACACATGCGTCCTCTGGTTGACGACGGCAGGATTTTCGTCGCCCAACCACCGCTTTATCAGGTGAAAAAAGGCAAACATGTTCGTTATGTGCTCAACGATCGCGAATTGAACGAGGAGTTGGCGAAGCTGGGTCTGGTCGAAACGGAATTGCTGATCAGGGGTGAAAACGAAGATGAATCCGACGACCGGACAATGTCTGGTGACGACCTTTCCGACCTCGTTTCGACGCTGGACAGCATCGAATCGCAAGCGGACGTGCTGCGCCGCCGGGGGATCGATCTTCATGAAATCCTCGTAAACCAGCGCGACTCTGAAAAGGGATTGCCGTTGGTGTTGGCGGTCATTCAGCGCAAGGACGTGGAGGAGGATGAGAGCCGGTTCTTTGCCGATGATGATGCGCTTCGGAAGTTTTGCGAATCAGAACCGACCTTGAAGGGCAACTACGAAATCGTCGAATCCCGTCATGCTTATGTAGCCTCTGCCAATGGCAATGGCGAAGAGACGCCTGCCGACCACCGCGTGGTTCGTCATGAGTTGAGCGAGTGTCGCGTGTTGGCGGACCTGATCGCGAAAATCGATTCCTGGGGTTTGAGTGTGGCAGATTACTTCATGACGCGTGATGAGGAAGTAACCGGAGAATTGTCGCCCGCCCGGTTCCTGTTGAAACATGGTGACAGTCAGGCAATCGAGCTGGACAATCTTGCTTCGGTATCACAGGGGGTTCGAAAACTTGGTAGTGAAGGGATGGCGATCAAACGATACAAGGGTTTGGGTGAGATGAACGCCGACGAGCTGTGGGAGACGACGATGGATCGATCCGTCCGAACCCTGCTTCGTGTGGTGATTTCGCAGGATGCAGACGATCCGGAGCAGATGGACCTGGACGCCCGCGAGGCAGACAGAATTTTCCGGGTGCTCATGGGGGACAACGTCGAGCAACGCCGCCGATTTATCGAGGAAAATGCGGTCCACACGCGGGAACTGGATGTCTGATCGGCGACAAAATCCTACATCTCGCCTGCGTAACATGACAGGCAGACCCGTGGTATTTCACAGGCGGGTTGACTAATATGGGTGCAGGTGTATTTGACAATGACCAGGTGAGCTTAGCATTTGGAGGAATCCTAAAGTGACGATGAAACGAATCGGATTGTTGGTAACGGCGTTGTGTTTTGTGGCGGCAGGCAGTGTCGTCGCGTGTGACAAGGACAAAAAGGCGGATTCCGTCAAGGCACCCTCGGCGAAGGTAGCCGGGGCGGCGTCAGACAAGGCGGGTTGCCCGTTCGCCAAAAAGAATGCCGAAACGGTTGCGTCCGGCAACAAGCCATGCTGCAACAAAGGCAAAGCCGCTGCGAAGACCGTGGCGGCCAAATCTGACAAACCGTGCTGCAGCAAGAGTAAGGCTGCCGCGAAGACAGTGGCTGCCGGCATTAAGAAACCTGGTTGCAGCAAGGGCAAGTCCGCCACGGTTGCTTCCGCCAAATCTGACAAACCATGCTGCAGCAAGGGTAAGTCAGCCGCGAAGACGGTGGCTGTCGATTCCAGGAAACCAGGTTGCAGTAAGGGAAAGTCTGCGACGGTTGCGTCTGCCAAATCTGACAAGCCATGCTGCAGCAAAGGCAAGTCAGCCGCAAAAACGGTGGCTGCCGGCATTAAGAAACCTGGTTGCAGCAAGGGCAGGTCAGCCACTGTTGCTTCTGCGGTCACTTCGAAGGATGGCAAACCTGGTTGCTCCAAGCCTTGCGGTGGTGCCGGGTCAGCCACCGTTGCGAGTGATGCCGTTCGCTGCCCGATTGCGCGCAAGCAGGTCGAAACCGTGTTGGCTTCCATGCCTTCGATGAAGTACAAGGTCGGTGAAACGACAACAGGCTGCTACACGTCGGCGTCGACAAAGGCGGCGGAGTCTGACGGTAAGATGTCCTACGTTGTGGATGGCAAGTCATACGATAGTCGCACAGAGGCATCGACGCTGGTGGCTAAGTTGATCGACGAGAAAATGACGCAAATCCGTCAGGTTTCGTATGTGGCTGGTGGTAAGGAATTTCATTGCTCCAAGTCCGCCACCGCAGCCGCCGAAGGTGCCAAATCACCGATGATTTATCGCGTGGCTGGTTTCGATTTCGATTGCAAAAAGAAAGCGGAATCCGTTGTCGCCAAGGCAGATGAAGCGAGCAAGGCTGTCACGGTGGCGATGGTCGCTGATGGCAAGCCTTGCAAGTGTGCTCATTCCGCCAAGGCCGCCGGCAAAACGGTCGTGTACCAGATCGGCGATGAATCCACGAGTAACGAGTCCGTTGCCAAAATGCTCCGCTCGCAAAGGGCAGCACGCACGTTCGTCGAGACCGTGGCTGCTTCGCTTTAAGGCAGGCAGTTTTCCGGGTTACGCCCGGCTACGATTGAAAAACAGACCGGCTGGGGCGACATGGATCGCTCCAGCCGGTTTCTTTTTTACCTTCAAATGCAGGCGTGTACCGGTTGGTTTTATCTGTGCTGTGGTGTGTTGGACACTGTTCATCAGGTCGGTGTGGTGCAAAATTTGCGTTTTTCCCCGGAAAAACGTTGACGTGTGACGGCAACGTGGCTATTTTCCCCTTGTTTTAAGCTGTTTTCATTCCTCTTGTGGGTGTCAAAACAGCGGATCGTGGGAACCCCGGCTTGGAGTTGGGGTGTTGTCGATTACAGTTTTTCCCTTGTTTTTGCCGACATATCGGCGCGAGGGGATTTTTTCACCAGGAACAACGCCGCATGGATGCGGCAGGTAGTTGAAAGGAAATCGTGATGGCAAAGAAGAAAGCAAAATCGAAAGCAAAGGCAGCCACCGGAAAGCTCCGCACCAAGAGTGAGGTGTACGGAACGATCGCAGACCAGACCGGGCTGTCCAAGAAGGAGGTCGCGTCGGTCTTCGATGAGTTCGCGTCGATCATCAAGAAAGACCTCGGAAACCGCGGACCGGGTGTGGCTGCCCTGCCGGGTCTGTGCAAATTCAAACGCGTGGTCAAGCCAGCCACCAAGGCACGCAAGGGCGTCAACCCCTTCACAGGCCTGGAGATGATGTTCAAAGCCAAACCAGCCCGCAAGGTTGTCAAGGCTCAGCCCCTCAAGGGCTTGAAGGACATGGTCTGAGACTTGACCTGAGCACGTTGGTATCGTCCTTCGGCGTTACCGTCGTGTTGTAAGTTGTTGATAATAAAGAACCTGTGAGCAATCGGCTCTGGTGCGTGGATGTGTGAAGACATCCGGCGCGTCGGTGCAGAATCGCTCGCAGGTTCTTTTTTTTGCCCTGAATCGGGCTGTCATCTCGCTTCGCAGGCGTCAAATCCGTCTGGATTGGTGGTTTCTTAACTAACCTCAGCACCATATCCAAACCGATGAACGACCGAATGGGGTGCCTGTGCCGGTGACCCTGGCTTGTGCGCGGTTGGGTCGAGAACAAAAAAGCCAGATTTTTCCATTGATTTATCCGTGGATAAGTTAAAATCGACAAATATTAACGTTGTTTTGTTTTTCGTTACCTTAAAAACATAATCCAAGAGGCGATGTACATCATGGAAAGCACACCACTTCGCAGTTTTCTCGAGATTCCGTACGACAAGCTGGAGGAGATGAATCTGGAAGCCAAGGAGCAGCGTGCTTCGGGGGTGTCTCCTGAGGAGATCGAAAAACAGCGGACCAAATACCTGGCGGGTGAACGCCGGATCAAGGCGGTGACGGTCGCATTCACGGACATTGAAGGCAGGCTTCATATGCTTGACTACGACAAGAAGCATCTGTTGAAGTCGTCGCACAATCTGACGTTTGACGGGTCTTCGATTCGCGGTTTTACCGAGCAGCACGAGTCTGATTTGCGGTTGAAGATCGATTGGCCTGCGTTTTACTGGCTTCCGTCGGACGTTTTCGGGCCTGGGAAGGTGTTGGTGTTCGGCAGGGTCGAGTCTCGCGAGGGCAGGCCTTATCCTGGCGACATGCGTGCTAGGCTTCAGTCCTACTGCAACGAGCTGAAAGACAAGGACGGGACGACGGCATTTGCCGCACCGGAGATTGAGGGGTTCATTTTCAAGGGTCGAAATGCGGAGCGTGAATTTCCGGCGACCGGGCGGTTTGAATTTGTTTCGGAGGGTGGATACTACCACTCGCTGCCTCAGGGACCGATTCGGAATTTCATCGACACCGCGGCTGAGGTGCAGCGGGCCATGGGGTTGTCGAATGAGAAGGATCATCCGGAGGTGGCTCCTTCGCAGTTTGAGATGAATTTCCGGTACGCACCAGCCGACATCGCGGCGGACCAGATCATGCTGTACAAGCTGATATGTCGTCGGGTGGCAGCCATGCAGGATGCGACGGCGAGTTTCCTGCCCAAGCCTGTGATGAACGTCAACGGCAACGGCATGCATACCAATGTGTCGCTCAGTCGCAACGAGAAGAATGTGTTCCACGCAAGGGATGGGGAGGATGGACTGTCACCGGCGGGCTGGGACTTCATCGATCGGATTTTGCACTCAGCTTCGGATATTTGCCTGATCCTCAATTCGAGCGTGAATGCGTATCGGCGGCTGGACCCGGCGTATGAGGCTCCGAATCAGATCAAGGCGTCGGCGGTCAATCGTGGTGCGATGGTGCGGATCCCGCTGGCGGACGAGGCTGCTGCCAGGGTGGAGGTGCGGTCGGTGGCACCGGATGCGAACCCATACCTGCTGATGTACACATTGTTGAAGACCGGTTTGGAAGGTCCGACACCGGAGCCGGCGGACAGCGAGGGCAAGCGGTCGCGGACGCGGTTCCTGCCTGACAATGTTTATGACGCGATTCGCAATTTCAAATCAAGTAAGTGGGCGGTCGACATGTTGGGTGAGGATTTCCACGCGAAATACGCAGCCGTCAAGCAGATGTCGGCGGATCGTTGTCCAAGGGAGCTTGGCACGCTTATCAAGCGCAACGAGATTCAGTTCCATCACGAAGTAACGAACCAGTGGCTTTGGAGTCAGTTCTGAGCGCTTCGTGAGCAGTTTGGGCGTGTGAAACGGGTGGTCGGATTGATTCCGGCCACCCTTTTTGGGGAACATCAGCGACACTTCGTATGGTGAAGTTGCAGCGGCTGGGCGACGAGCGATTCCGTTCGGACGGTGCACACCTGGCGGCGAAATTCCTCGATGAAATCGACGATATCGGGATAGGCTTGCTCGGGGTTTCCCGTGGCCGTGACTGCGTCGGCGAGTTGGACCAGTTTTTCGACGTTAATTGGGGCGGGGTGCTCCTCAAGATTGAACACACCCGTGTTGCAGGTCGGAAACAGTCGGAAATGGACGTGCTTTCCTGAAATGCACACAAGGTCTGTGTGGCGGTCGTCCCGTAGAACGCGCGTAAACAGCCCTTCCACGGCGGACTGTTCGCCCTCGATCACCTGAAGAAAGCGCCACTGACCATAGAAGAGTGCTCCGGTGATTTTTCTCGGGACGTTGTGACGCTGGGCAGCCCATGCGATGGACGCGAGATCGTCCTGCGTCATTGGACGCGTTGCTCGGCTGACGGTGATGAGTCGATACACGTTTTCGTCTCACTTGAAACGATGAGAATCCACTTGAAGGGGCACTGATATTTTCCCTGATTAAGGTCGGGTGATTTGGGGGGATGATCGACAGTTTTTCCATTTTTAGTCTGGAGTTGTTCGGATAATATCGATCCCCGGTGTTTTATTGGACGTTTCGGCGTTTGATTCCTGCATCCTGGGTGAATGTACCAGTCGTCGGTGGTGCATGGATTCGACAGGAGGTCGACAACAGGCGGTTGGGATCCGTGATTTTGGCGGCGTATGTAGAAATCGGCTCGTGAAAGGTTCCCACATCGGCGCCTGAAACAACCTCGCCGGGGTAATATCACCCAGGCGTCGCAGCCCATGCGGTCACGAACCCCGCCCCGGGACCCCACGGGCACCTTCGTTGCTGACATGGTCGGGCGAGCCTATACTCGCGCACGAAAATCAGGACGGTCGAGTTCCACAATTCCTGAAGCGGGGCGCTATGTCCATCATCCATGTTTTGCCCGACATCCTGGTCAAGAAGATCGCGGCTGGCGAGGTGATTGAACGACCTGCCAGTGTGATCAAGGAGATCATGGAAAATGCTATCGATGCGGGTGCGACGCGGGTGTCGGTGCATGTCGAGGATGGCGGGAAGGCACTGATGCGCGTCAGCGATGACGGTTGCGGGATGTTGGCTGACGACCTGCGATTGGCCATCACCCCCCACGCCACGAGCAAGCTGGCTGAGGAGGAAGACTTGTACCACATCGGATCGCTGGGTTTCCGCGGTGAGGCGTTGGCCAGCATCGGGTCGATTTCCCGCGTCACCATCCGATCACGTCCCCACGAAATAAGCGAGGGGGCTGAGATCGTCGTGGAGGCTGAGGAGGTTCATGCCAATCGTGCGGCTGGCTGCCCGGCTGGCACGACCGTTGAGGTTCGCGACCTCTTTTTCAACGTGCCCGCCCGACGTAAATTCCTTCGCAACAGCGGCACCGAGTTCGGGCACATCAACACCCAGTTCGCCCGCATTGCACTCGCACATCCTGACGTCGGATTTGAATTGCACAACAACGGGAAATCCGTGCACAATCTTCCCGCGGGACAATCACCCGTCGAACGCATCAGTCGATTCTACAGTCGCGAGCTTGGTGACGACATGATTGCTTTCGAGCGACGTACCGAGGGCATCGAGATCGTTGGTTTCGCGGGTCAGCCATCCGGTGCCCGATCGTCCGGGAACTGGCAGTTTTCATTTCTGAATCGCCGATTCATCCGCGACAAATTTATCCAGCACGCCATCAAGGAAGCCTATCGGGGGTTGATCGACCCGCGACGATTTCCCGTCGTTTTTCTGTTCATTTCCGTCAATCCTGCCACGGTCGACGTGAACGTGCACCCCACCAAAATGGAGGTCCGCTGGCAGGATTCCGGGACGATCCATCGCGAGGTGCTGTCGTCTCTGCGTGAGGCATTGGGGTCGGCTGACCTGACGCCGACGTTCGATCCGCAGAGCACGTCGCGCCCGCCTGTCGATCCTGCCCAACAGGATGCGATCCGCCGTCAATTCGCAGATCAGTTCAAATCGATGACGCCGTCGCAACCGTCGCTCGCCTTCGGACCCGACGCACAGGCTCGCAGCGGTTCAACCTCTCGTCCGCCCATGCACCCATCAAGCGGAAACCCCGCGCAGGGTATGGACATGTGGGAGCAGGTTTATGGGCAGCGGGACGCGTCGCACGATCCTGACCAGACCATTGCCGCAATGGATCAACCCTACGCTGTCGCAGGTCCGGACGTGGTTATTCCGCATTCCGTCAAGGGTGCGATTCAACTGCACAACACCTATCTCGTTTGCGAAACCGATGAGGGCATGATGATCATCGATCAGCACGCGTTGCACGAACGCATCATGTTCGAGCAGCTCAGGGACCGCATGACGCGAGGTCCGCTGGAATCGCAACGATTGCTTCTGCCCGAGACCTTGTCCGTCTCGGCCAGCGCGTTGGCTGTCCTGGAATCGGAACCGGAACTGCTCAACAGGCTCGGGTTTGAGGTGTCGCGTTTTGGGTCCGATGCTGTCGCGCTCCAGGCCATTCCGTCCATCCTCAGGGATCGTGATGCCACCGAATTCTTCCGCGATTTTCTCGACAGACTGTCATCCAAAACCGGTGATGAGCCGGCTGAGTCGTTCATTTACGACATTCTGTCCATGATGGCGTGTAAGGCTGCTGTGAAGGCGGGCGACCCGCTCACGCCCGAGGAAATCGAATCGCTGCTTGCCCAGAAAGACCTCGTTGAGAAATCCAGCAACTGCCCCCATGGGCGACCGACGACGCTGAGGCTTACCGTCCGCGACCTGGAAAGACAGTTCAAGCGGACGTAAGGTCGGTTCCGTCCCCAATCCCCCCAAAAGACATTGGTTTCCTGTTATCGTGTAAGATACCCGACAGTTGGTGCGACCCGATATGGGTGGGTCTGCGCACGAATCGGCAGACCCTGGTGTTGTCGGCGGGCACGAGGAGCGACGAATGCCCAGGAATTTTTGGTGTTGGAAGATCGGGCGAACTGTCGAACAGGACGCCACGGGTCGCCCGTGCGCCGATATTGAACAACCCAGTCAATACCCCGCCTTCACTCTCATTGAACTTCTCGTCGTCGTTTCGATCATTGCCCTGCTCATCTCGCTGCTGCTGCCCTCGCTTTCGCGTGCGCGCGAGCAGGCGAAGGCGGTCGTTTGTCTCGCCAACATCCGAGGCATTGCGATCGCGAGCGTCACCTACGCCTATTCCGATTCGTCCGAACAGGCGTTGCCTGTGCATGCGCTCACGGGCGTCCAGGGCAGGGATCCTGCCGTCTATGATTGGGGCGGCAAGTCAGGCCGGGGCGACGTTCAGGTTGGAAACATCGGCGATTTTGAGAACTCGCCGTGGGGAACACGCTTCGGCAGGGGGCCTGCGACCAGGCCTCTGAACCCCGTTTTGTACAAGAGCACGTTTGTTGACCATCAGACCAGCCCAGGCTCGGACAACATCAACTGGCAAACCGACGCAGACATGGACCTGCCCATTCTCAGGTGTCCGTCCGACCGAGGCTACACGGGTCATCACCTTCGCACCTGGAAACAGTCGGGTTTGTCGTCTTACGACCATTACGGCACGAGCTACGCAGCCAATGCGATGTGGTGTAACGGACACGTTGCGGGTCTGACCGTACTGCGAAGTTGGTCACCGCTGTTTCGACCCATGACGCAAATCAAGCGAACCGCCAACACGATCTACTTCATTGAGAACGCCGGCAGGTTTGGCTGGCGTGCGACCACGGACGAATCCGACATCTGCTTCACCAGTAACGACGGGCCGTATTTTATGCCGACAGAGGGTGTTACGACCGTGAAGGGCTGGCATAAAAAACCGTTTCATTTCAATGCCGCGATGGTTGATGGTTCGGCGCGCATGATCAAAATGGAAGGCTACATCTACCCGGCTCCGAAGATTCCATTCACCACGGGCGGTTCCCCGCAACTTACGGGTTGTCATGTTCTGCGCGGTCCCGACTGGCAGCTCGACGTTCTCCCGTCCCCTCCGATCGACCGTGAGATTGATCCAGACCTGACATCCTGGCCTGACAATGCACTTCAATAAAAGGTTTTCGACTACTGCGTGAAAAAAACGGCGGATTTGTGTATACTTCGCTCTGTGGTCGAGCCTGCCTGAATTGAAATGGGATGGATTCTTATGATTGGTCCGCGCTATCGCCTCAAGCGAAATGATCGCTCCCTCGCCGGGCGACAAGGTGGTTTTACGCTGATCGAACTGCTCGTGGTCGTCTCGATCATCGCGCTGCTGATCAGTATTCTGCTCCCCTCGCTCAAGCGCGCCCGCGAGCAGGCCAAGCAGGTTAAATGCACCGCACAACTCAAGTCCATCGCGACGGCTGGCTTGATGTATTCAACCGACGACCAGAAGGAGAGCGTTATTCCCTATCACGCGCTGACCGGTGTCGGTGTGTCTGATGTCGGTGCGTACGATTACGGCGGGAAATCGGGCAGAGGCGACATTCAGGGCGGAACTGGTCAAGACATTGAAAACTCAACATGGGGAACTCGATTTGGCAGAGGCCCTGCTACGCGCCCCATAAACTCCATCATGTACAAAGCCACCTTCAACGATTATCAACGCGCGCCAGGACCGGCAAACGCCAATTGGCTAGCCGATACCGAAATGGACCTCGGCGTCTTCAAATGTCCGTCTGACAGAGGCTATACTGGGCAGCATTTCCGAGAATGGAAAACTCAGGGCCATAGCAGTTACGACCACTACGGCACGAGTTACGCTGCCAATTCCTTCTGGTGCTCGTCCCACTCAGAATTTAAGGACGTCGTCAAGAGCTGGGGACCTTTCCTTAAGCCAGCCTCTCGAATCCCCAACGCTGCCAACACCATCTACTTCGTTGAAAACAGCGGCAGATTCGGTTGGCGAAGAGACGTCAGCAATGCCGACGCACGATGCTTCACCGGAACGGACGGACCCTACTTCGCACCCCAAACATCAAATTCCGAAGCCAAAGGCTGGCACGGTAAGACCGACCAATTCGTCACCGCCTTCATCGACGGCCATGTGAGTTTCAACAGAACCGACGGTTACTACCTTCCCCCGCCCGCCGTCCCGCTCACATACGGCGGCGATCCGCGCGTTCTGCCCTGCCACGTCATTCGAGGCCCGGGCTGGCAACTCGACACACTCCCATCCCCCCCCGTTTTCCTCGGCGTCCGGAGTGACTTCGCCACAGTGCAATCGGTGATCGAGTAGCCCACGACCCCAAGGCCCAATCAACCAACGCGCTTTCAGCTTGACGCTCACAATTGGTGGACTACCCTTTTTCCATGGCCAAGGGCAGGATTAGCGACATCGATCCCTTTGAAACGCAGGACTGGATCACGTCGATGGACGAGGTGGTTCGGCGTGTGGGATCAGCTCGCGCGCAGTTTCTCCTTGGACGACTCATCCGATGGGGCAAACTCAACGGCGTTGTTCTACCGTTCACAGCCAACACACCCTACGTCAACACCATCCACCACACCGATCAACCGGATTACCCCGGCAACCGCGACATCGAACGTCGCATCAAGAGCCTGGTCCGGTGGAATGCGATGGCGATGGTCGTTCGTGCGAACCGGGCGAGCGCGGGGATTGGTGGGCACATTTCATCCTACGCGTCGAGTGCCACGCTCCTTGAGGTTGGTTTCAACCACTTTTTCAGGGGGCCTGACCATCCCGGCGGCGGGGACCAGATTTACTTCCAGGGACATGGCTCTCCCGGTATCTACGCCCGCTCGTTTATGGAATATCGCCTGGACGAGGAACATCTCGCCAACTTCCGACGCGAGACCAACAACGACAAAAGCCTGACCTCCTACCCCCACCCCTGGCTTATGCCCGATTTCTGGCAGTTCCCCACCGTCTCCATGGGACTCGCGTCCATCTCCGCGATCTACCAGGCTCGATGCAACCGCTTCCTCGAAGCACGCGGTATCAGGGAGACCAACAAGCAGCACGTCTGGGCGTTCATGGGCGACGGCGAAACGGACGAACCCGAAAGCCTGGGTGCCATCACCCTCGCCTCACGCGAATCGCTCGACAACCTCACCTTCGTCATCAATTGCAACCTCCAACGCCTCGACGGTCCCGTTCGTGGCAATGGCCAAATCGTCCAGGAACTCGAAGCCGCTTTTCGCGGTGCGGGCTGGCATGTGATCAAGGTGCTTTGGGGTTCGAACTGGGATCCGCTTTTTGAAGCAGACACGGACGGGCTGCTCGAACAGCGCATGGGCGAGACCATCGACGGCCAATGGCAGAAATACTCCGTCGAGGACGGTGCCTACGCGCGGAAGAATTTCTTTGGCACCGAACCCGGACTCGCCAAACTCGTCGAACACCTCTCCGATGAGGAAATTCGCAAACTCAGAAGAGGTGGACACGATCCACAGAAGGTCCACGCAGCCTACGAAGCAGCCGTCAATCACGTCGGATCACCCACCGTCATCCTCGCCGCCACCGTCAAGGGTTACGGACTCGGCGAAGCCGGTGAGGGCAGAAACGTCTCGCACCAACAAAAGAAGCTCAACTTCGAGGAGCTGAAATCCTTCCGCGACCGTTTCGACATCCCCATCAAAGACGAGGATATCGAAAAAACCCCATTCTACCGACCTGACAAGAAGAGCGAAGAAGTTCAGTACCTGCTCGAACAACGATCCAAATTAGGTGGCTCCGTTCCGCGCCGGGTTGTCAAAGCTGAGCCTCTCAAGTCACCTGAACTCAAAATCTTCGACGAACAGCTTGGTGGTAGCGGCACACGCGAAATGGCCACCACGATGGCGTTCGTTCGCATGCTCGTCAAACTCCTCGACGACAAGGACATAGGCCAAAACATCGTCCCCATCATCCCCGATGAAGCCCGCACGTTCGGCATGGACGCGCTCTTTAGAAAATACGGTATCTACTCACACAAGGGACAGCTTTACGACCCCGTCGATTCGCACCTCTTTCTCTACTATCGCGAGGACAAGAAGGGCCAAATCCTCGAGGAAGGCATCACCGAAGCGGGTTCGATGGCTTCCTTCACCGCGGCTGCTACCGCGTACGCGACCCACGGCGTGAACATGATTCCGTTTTTCGTTTTCTACTCCATGTTCGGATTCCAGCGCATTGGTGATTCCATATGGGCCGCCTGCGACGCCCGCGCCAAGGGTTTTCTCATCGGTGCAACGAGCGGTCGAACGACGCTCGCCGGCGAAGGGTTACAGCATCAGGATGGGCACTCGCATGTGTTGGCCAGCACGTTCCCCAACGTCGTTAGTTACGACCCCGCCTACGCCTTTGAAATCGCCGTCATCGTTCAGGACGGCATCCGACGCATGTACGCCGACAACGAACCACTCATCTACTACATCACGGTCGGCAACGAACCTTATCAGATGCCGGCCATGCCGCCGGGCGTCGAGGAAAACATACTCAAGGGTCTCTACAAATATCGAACCGCCCCGGACCTCATCAGCGAGAAAGGCCCCGCCCGACGTATCCACCTTTTCGGCAGCGGGTCGATCCTTAACGAAACATTGAAAGCCCAGGATCTTTTGGCGGACAAATACGATATCGCAGCCGAGGTCTGGTCCGTCACGAGTTACAACCAACTCCGCCGCGATGCCCTCGAGTGTCAACGCTGGAACATGCTGCACCCGAACCACACGCCTCGCGTTCCGTTCGTGCGTCAGCAACTGGAAGACGAACCGTTCCCGATCGTGGCCGCCACTGATTACATGAAAATCGTCCCCGAGCAGATCGCCCGCTGGACTCCCAAACGCTTGTTCGCACTTGGCACCGATGGTTTTGGCAGAAGCGACAGCCGCGTTGATTTGCGTCATCATTTTGAGATTGATTACCGCTTCATCACCCACGCAGCCATCTACGAACTGGCAAGACAGGACCAGGTTCCGATGGACCTGGTCACCAGGGTCATGCGCGACCTCGAACTCGATCCCGAAAAAGTCTACCCGCCTACGGCATGACCCATTCCAACCAGGACCATTGCTTTTCCCCAGCCTCGAACGCTACCATTGGGGCATTGGTACCGGGCAGTGTCAACCGACCGCACCGGGACGTTTCGACAACAAGGACACGCCATGAAAAACACCATTCCGCAGTTCGATGCCTACATTGAAAAGTCGGCCGACTTCGCCCAACCCATTCTTGCCAGGCTCCGAAAAATATTTCACTCAGCTTGCCCCGACATTCAGGAAGTCATGAAATGGTCCGTCCCGCATTTTGAAAAAGATGGCCTCGTTGGCGGGATGGCTGCCTTCAAAAAACACGTTTCCCTCGGATTCTGGAAGAGCAGGGAGATGGACGATCCTCATAACCTCTTTGAAGGCGATCCCAAAGCCGGTATGTGTGCCATCAAATTCACCGACGTCAGGGACGTTCCCCCCCCCAAAATCCTCGCTGCCTACGTCAGACAAGCCGTCAAAATAAACATGGAAAAGGCAAACGCCCCAAAGCCAAAAGCAAGAAAAACAACAGGGAGGAAAGTCGCTCAAAACGTAACAGTCCCCGCCGATCTGAAATCCGCTCTCGCCAAAAACAGGAAAGCCAGGGAAACATTCGACAACTTCAGCTACACCAACCGCAAGGAGTACGTCGAGTGGATCACCGAAGCCAAACGAGACGCTACGCGCGAAAAACGCCTCAGGACCACCATTGAATGGTTGGCGGAAGGCAAACGGCGAAACTGGAAATACGAAAACTGCTGACCAGGGCCACAACAACAACACGTCAGTATCATTGTACCTTTTTCATTTTTCTGCAGCGTCATTCCCTTTGGGGGGAATACCCGCTCATCACACGATCCCCGAAAACTCATCCAACACCTCCGGATTCGCCAGCGCATCGCGATTTTTCACTGTCCGACCGTGAATCGTGTTGGCTATTGCCAACCCCCTGGTGACGCGGGAATTCCGCCGACGGCCCGCACAAACCTCACACCGTCGTCCACCCACAGACCAACATCATCCCCGGGGGTCCCATGCTCGAATCGCGAATTCCAGCGAACCTCCGCCAAGACCTGCCACGATCACTCATCCCTAAAATCCGAAAGCACCGCATCCGACCCCCAAAAACTACGCGAAACTTCAAGAATCTCGTCCAGCTCCTCAACTGCTGACAACATCACCTGAGGAATTCTCGAAAACCCGACACCCGCCCCAGCCACGTTTCCTGCCATGGACGCGATCGTATCCGAATCACCACCACACCGAATCAGCTCGAAAATGAGATGCTCGAAACCCCCGGCAAGGCAGCGCTCCACAACCAAAAGCGCCAAGGGAACGGATTCAACCACATACCTCCCACATCCGAAACGCCCGGCAACGTCGAGCAACGAAACCCCTGCAGGCAACGACGCAAACTCCGCAATTCGGTCGCGTACCAATGTGTCTGGCAAGTGCTCGACAATCCGACCCGTCAGGCCACGACCATCAAATCGCTCATCGCTCGCCGCGAGACGTACTCCCAGAACGATTGCCAAGGCTCCCGCGAACGCCTCATCATGCTGATGCGTAATCCGACAAACATAACGAAGCATCTGACGATCGGCATCAAGTGTTGGATCAAGGCAAAATGCCAATGGCGAGACGCGCATCGCCGCACCATTGCCGGCCGAACGGTCCCCCTTTGCCCCAACACTGTGCCAATGTCCCCCCGCGGACAACTCGCTCAACGCTTTCAGCGTGCTTGCCCCAATTCCGCGAATTCGACGCTGCAAAAAGTAACGCCGAAAGGAATCTGCGATCGTCGCAGGGTCTACGACCCCCGTCTCGGCAATCGCCTCACAGGTTGCGAGCGTCAACTGCGTGTCATCCGTTGTCAGCAACGGCCCACACAACCAATTTCCCAGGTCGTGATCCCCGTTTCCCTCAAAAGGCGCGCCAAGAGCATCCCCAACCGCTCCTCCAACGATGCAACCAATGACCCGCTCGCGTCCGTTCATGCTTTGGTTTCTCTCGCCAACCCCCACGCCCTACCCATTGCCATCGCCAATCTCTGACTTCTTCGCATCCTCCCGACCTTGAGCACCCGGCAGAATGATACTCCCGACCTCAGTCTGCCACTTCTTGAACGCCGCACTCCGCGTTTCGTCCTCAGCGTAAAGCCGCTTCACATGAACACACGACCACTCAACCACTCTCCCCAGCCTCTCACGTTCGGGCAGATCCACCAGCCCCTCGTCACCAAGCTCGAACGATCCATCTCCCCACAACCCCGCCTCAACCGTCTCACGCGCGCACGCCCCAGCCGACGCCACAAACTCACCCCAGAAAATCGCAAACATCAACCGCTTGCGATTCATGTCGTCCGTCTCGCGACCTCCCTGCCCAAGCCAACCCTTCATCAACCGATAACTGTTCTGCAACCGACTCAACTGCCGAGGATTATGCATCTCAAACGCCTGCGACAATTCCACGAAATGGTCACGCTCCCAAGTCGTATCCTTCATCACCTTGCCAAGACGATCACGCGCCTCGGCAATCTCCTCAACCGTTTCCTCAGTCTTCGATTCATCACCACCCTCCGGCTGACCACCCGATGGATCCCCACGCTCTTTACCCTCCAGCTCGACCAATTCACCAGACTCAACGCTCTGCCCCTTGCCATCATCACGGCCTGCAACGGCAGCCCCCAGCTCCGGCGTCTTGGATTTCTCAGCAACCACAGGCGGCAACGGCTCCGAATCCACTCGCTGTTCCACATCCTCAAACAAAGACTTCCCAACAAACTTCCCAATCGACTCAGGCGTAGGCTTCCGCAAACGCACGAACAACTGCACAATCTTCCCAAGATAATCACGAGCGATCTCAAACTCCGACCGCCGCTCACTCGCCTGCTCCTTATAATTCGTCGCCATCGCCTGCATCGCAATCCGAAGATCAATCCCAATCACAACAATCACATGCTCCTCGTTCATGATCAAACGAATCGCATCAAACGCTTCCGCCACGCACTTCGGAGAGCAGCGATCTAGATCATCAACGAAGACCAACAACCGGCGACTAGCCTTACGCATCAACGGAGGAGAAAAATGAAAACTCGTCCACGTACCCAAACGCCACTTACAAAGTTGTTTGACATGACCCTTGATTACCGGAATCAGTCCGAGATGCTCCCTGAATTTCGGAAGCTGAAAGCCGGACCGCAAGTTGCCGCTGATCGGATGTTCCCAGATCGCCTTGAGTCTCGGCAACACCAACACCAGCAGCCACGCAAATCCAACAACGCCACCAGTCTTCGCAATCCCCTCAGTCCCCTCAGACTTCAAGAAATCGAGAATCCAAGCATGCCAGCCTTGCCAGAAAACAAACGTCAACACCAACGCAATGGGCCAAACGAACCCCAACATTCGCCGAAGGTACTCATTCCACAGAAACCGCATCCGCAACCAAAGACGTTCCAGCCACGACGCCTCCTTCGTCAGCCCCGCAAAGACCTCGTCCGCCAACCCCGCCGCCATATTGTCCGTATGCTCATACTCCCACGCCTTGAACCATGCGAACTCAAACGCCGTCTCATCCTGACCCTTCAACTCCTTCTCAAGCATCTTCATCAAGCTCGTCTTGCCAGACCCCCAATCACCCAAAAGCGCCAACGTAAACGGCGTCCCCTGCTTCCGACTCCCACACATCTGACTCAATACTCGAACTAGAGGCTCACGACTCAACGTATCAACCGTCGTCGCACCCTCACCTTTCAGAGTCGCAACACCACGCTCCGCTGGTGACCTCCCGACCGTGGTTTTGACCTCGCTGAACTCACTCCGAATATGCAGCGGCTTAACCTCGACAACGATATCCTCCGGCTTGCCCCTACCCTCTTCAAACCCCTCCACATTCCGCTCAGCCCAACCCAGTATCCAGTTCTCGAAAAGGGACCAATCAATTCGCACTCCCGCAGCCAGATCACTATAACGATCTGCGACTTGAGGTAGACCTGAATTCGCCACCCTAGCGCTCCATTGATCGATGCGGTCGGCGATGAACGATCTCTTCTTACCGTAAATCTCAAACGGCCAGAGCGGCTGAGCAAAAAAAGATTCAGGGACGGAATCGCCACTCCTCCCCGACTCCCCCAACCCAAGCGATGACAGCAGGTTGAAATCACTTCGATCTGGGGCAAGCGCTACCGACCCGAACTGCCCGACCGCCACTTCAGACAATCTGGCCGCCCGAAATGCGGCAGATGACGTTTTTTCCATATTGAGATCGGTCGTGCCCAAGGACGAGCCGATCTCATGAGCCGCGTATGAATAAAATGTCGCTTGGACCGCTGCCGCCAAGCATCGTCCCGCATTATGCTCTTCAAACTCGTCGGGCATTTCGTCTCGAACTGCTCGAGCGATCCGCCAAATGTTCCCCGCCAAACGCCCAACTGATGAACACACCGCAATTCCAGCAGAGACGTCGGCAGTTTCTAGAATTGAATTGGCGCGTCGGGGGCCCCAATCATCAGGGGAGAAGAAGAATGGCTGCGCACGCAACGCGCTGCGCGCTGCCAATGCCACCATCCCTTCGAGTGTGAGCTGCTTGACTTCATCGAGCGTCACTCGCTCGATCGAAGGCTCGTCCCCAAACTGCGATTCTGATTCCGGATTCTGTTCCATCACAAATGATGCTCCCCGAGCATTCTAATAGATTCCCACCACCCGCAACCCCCATCGGCACAGTTTCACTTCAATACGTTCTTGCCAACCCCCACGCCAGACCCTGCAAACAGGTGATCGAACTTATTTTTTTCTTCGATCACCTGGCGCGTTCTTTAAGAGGGTGTGTGAGAAGCAAGATCATCCTGGTTTTAGCCGGTGAATCATCAGATTGATCATGGTCAATAGCACCATGGCTTCGCTGCTGACGGGCAACATTTCGTAATCTTTGCTCATCCGACGGTAACGGCCAATCCA
>JAJDDT010000065.1 GCA_029260165.1 Phycisphaerae bacterium
TTTCGAGCCCCGATCTCCCTGGAAGGGTAGTCACCCGTCGTTTGGCGCTCGACGGAGCACCACCCGCATGGAACGGCACGGCTTCGTTTCGGCACGCGGTTTCGGTATGATGGTGGGTGGCCCATGGCTTTAGCCGTGGGGAACCGTACCCAAAACGGAGAAGGAATGAATGTATCGCCACACCGGAATCGCGATCGCTATCGTCGTTTGCTGTACCCTGATGGCTGACCTCGGAATCGCCGACCCCACTGAATCCGCCAATCCACTGCCGCCCACGGCGGCTGGATTCACCGGCCCCACGTTTGACGCCCTGAACGTCACCGTGATCGGTCAGGTTCCGCTTGACCAGTTCCCCACCCTGCCGACCGGCGGTGCGGACATCTGGGGCTACGTCTCCCCCACCGGGCGCGAATACGCCATCATGGGCCATCGCAACGGAACCGCATTCATCGAGGTCACCGACCCCGCCAACCCCGTCGTCATCGGTGACATCCCCACCGCCGGCAACCCCGGCACCACCCGCGACATGAAAACGTTCCTGAACTACGCCTACTCCATCGGCGACGGAGCAGCCGGTCTGGAAGTCATCGACCTCGCCCAAATCGACGCGGGCATTGTCACCCTCGCCAACGTCTCCAACGACGGCGGAATCTTCGGTGCCCACAATCTCGCGCTCAACACCGACAGTGGATTCGCCTATCCCGTGTCGTCCAGCGTCACCAGCGGATTGGCTGCCTACGACCTGACGGACCCCGTCAATCCGACCCTGGCGGGCACCTGGACCGATTCGTTTCTTCACGACGTGCTCGTCGTTTCATACACCGAAGGCCCCTTCGCCGGTCGCGAAATTGCCTTCGGATTTGGGGGCCCCAACGGTCTCATCATCATCGACGTCACCGACAAAACCAACATGTTCACCATCGCATCGCGTACCTACCCGAATCTCTCCTATTGTCATCAGGGATGGTTGAGCGAAGACCGAAGATACCTGTTCATCGCCGACGAGCTTGACGAGGTCAACGGGCTGGTCACGACGACCACCATGGACATTTTTGACGTCGGCGACATCGAAAACCCGCAATTCGTCGGTATTTTTTCCAACGGTGAGGGAGCGACCGATCACAATCTGATTGTGGCAGGCCGTTTCATTTTCTCCGCCAACTACGCCTCCGGACTCCGCGTTTATGACTATTCGCTGATCTCTAATATCCGGGAAACCGGATATTTCGATACGCGCCCCGAATCCTCCGGACCCGGATTTCCCGGAGCATGGGGTGCCTACCCGTTGCTGCCCAGCGGCGTGGTCATAGTTTCCGATCGCCAACGTGGACTGTTCGTTTTCGACACCTCCGCCGCCACCGCAGGTCCACCCGCTGTACCCACCGTCTCACAATGGGGCATGATCATCATGGCCTGCTCGCTGACCGCGCTCGGAACCGTCCTGTTCAAAACAAGTGCTCGCCGTGGCGGACGGGCGGTCCGATAACCCGACAATCGTCGCCGCAAGGCCGACTGTTTCCGGCGGAAAATCCGCTTTTTTCCAAGGTCTGCGCGTTACAATGGTCCCGCGTCAGCCTCCGGGGCTACGCCGGGATGGGAATCATGAGACCATTAACGCTCAGGACCGTTGTCATCGGGTTGGCCTCCTGCGGAACGATCGTCGCACAGTCACCGAACGACGCGGACCGAATCAGACTCCGCCGCCACCTGTCGCCATCCCACGCATGCGTCCCGGTTTCGCTTCGTCACCTGGTTCAAACCGTAGCTGATCAGAATCGACAGTCGCTGCGACCCGACATGCTGTCTTCCGCCGGCGAGCTTCAGCCGCTCACTTTCTATCCAATTGGCGGGTTGCTTGACGCGGACGTCTTCAACGGCGGATTCGTCGATCTCAATCCCGCGCCCGGGAAATGGTTCGATTTCCAGTGCGGACCCAACACGCGCGACACCCATGGCGGAACCGACACCGAAATCCGCGGGTTCGACGAGCAAGCCATCGGCGTTCCCGTTTTTGCTGTCTCGGACGGCACCATTGTTTTCGCGCAGGACGGTTTTCCGGACATGAACGTCAACGGCGGAGTCGACGGGAACATCGTCGGCATCGACCATGGCGGGGGGTGGGTGTCATGGTATTTTCACCTGAAAAACGGCAGCGTTGCTGCATCAGTTGGCGAGCAGGTGATCGCCGGTCAACAAATCGGGCAGGTCGGGTCCAGCGGCAACAGTTTCGGTCCGCATCTGCATTTTGAAGTGACACAGGACGGTGTCCCGTACGAACCCTTCGCAGGCCCCTGTCGCGAGGGTGACAGCGGATGGGCGATCGACTAGAACATTCTGCAAAATAACGACTTATATCTCCACGATTTTGCCGTCACCGTCGAGGATCTCGCGAAATTCCCCGGGCCGCCGTTTTCCATGCCGCGCGATGGATACGTCCGGCAGTCGGACTCGCATGTACGGTTTTGGCTTCGCGGGTTCAATCTGCCGATCGACGCTGACTGGCGTGTTCGGTTTCTCCGACCTGACGGAACGATCGCGCACGAGGCGATGTGGTTCTTCTTCAACGACATCGTTTTCCGAACGTATTGGTTCCCGTGGGAATTCGAAATTGCCCGCGACCTGCCCGACATTCTGACAACCCCCGGCACCTGGCGCGTCGTCGTCACATTTGCGGGAACCGAAATGGTCGATGCGCCATTTGAGGTGGTCCCCGCCGACGGCGAAACCCCCAACCGTCTACCCAACGCCATCGTCGCCACGTTGGACCCCGCCCAACCCGAATCCGCGGACGTCGTGGCCTGTTGTGTCGGGTCGTCCAACATCCTCGACGATCCCGACTACGACATTGTACGCTATCATTATCTCTGGACGGTCAACGGCGAGATCGTGCGCGATATCACCTCGGCTGCCCGTTCCGATTACCTCGCTCGCGGTACTGCCCTTCCCGGCGACGTTCTTGAATGCACGGTCACTCCCGGCGACGGTCTGACCGACGGCGATGCAGACGACGTGTCCGCCATCATTTCCGGGTTTCCCATCCCCGGTGATTTTGACGACGATGGCGACGTTGATTTACAGGATTTTGCCGCTTTTCTCGATTGTGTCACCGGCCCCGGTGTACCATCGACGCCCACCTGTTCGGACATGGCGGACCTTAGCGACGACGGGGATGTGGATTTGATCGATTTTGGCTTGTGGTCGCGACTGTTTTCCGGCCCGTCGTAGTCACATGTCCTCAGCGTTTTTGATATCGACGTGCCAGACCTCGTAGCCTGCGTAGCTCATGCCCAGGCGCGTATAGGTGCTTTTGCCCGCGTGGTTCTCTTCCTCGACGTACAATCGCAACGCGCGAACATCACCGCGATCAGCAGCCTCGCGTTTGGAATGATCGAACAGCGCCCGAAAAACCCCGCGCCGGCGGTGGTCGGGATGCACATAAACGCTCTGGAACCACCAGATCCACCCGTCCCGCCAATCGCTGAATTCGTAGGTGATCATGCACTGTCCGATAACACGATCCCCAACCTCCGCGACGAAATAGAGGCAAATCCCCTCGTCGGCCAACGCACGACGGACGCCTCGCAACAGGACCGCCCGGTCCAGTTCCAAATCCTCCGTCTCGATGGCCATGCGTGCGTTGAATTCAGTAATAATTCCGGCGTCCTCGAGCCGGGCGTGTCGAATTCTGATCTCGTTCAACGATCCTGTTCTCCCGACCCCTGTCCGCCCGTCTGGTATCGCGGCGAGATGGCTATGTACGGTTTGCCCAGCAGCTTTTTGATCAGCACGACCTCGCCCATGTCGTTTCCCTCAATCACATGCCCGACCCATTGCAGGAAATAGCTGGCGGCGATTAGTCCCACCGGTCGCCACCACAAATTCCACCGCCACTGCACCATTTGCCAAGCCCCCAAACCGATCGCGAACAGGAGCATCGGCACGCCGACCGCGTGCAGCGTCAGCGACACGGGGTGCTGATGCCGTTGGAACCAGTTGGCAAGCCAGGCGGGCATGGCTGGGATGGTATGCTGACGAATGGGGGTGTACAACCGGGGATGGCAGGGCTGTCAATTTGGCATGGTGCCGACGCGCCAAACACCTCTCCTGCCATGCTGGCAGGGGGGGACGGCCTTCCCGCAGGCACAAAAAACGCCATAACCATCTATCAAACAGAATGTTAAAGATTAGAAAGATCGCGGCGATCATTGGTCCGTCCCTTGCTTATCAAGAGAGGTGCATCGGTACGTCCGGCCCGTGCCGGTAGTTACGGTTCAAGCTGAACCAAGAAGGTCAGGATCGAAGGAGAACATCAGCCATGGCGGTCAAACAACTCGCCTTTGAAGAAAACGCACGAGAGTCATTGCTAAGCGGCGTCGAAAAACTCGCGAACGCGGTCAAGGCTACGCTCGGTCCCCGCGGACGTAACGCGGTGATCGACAAGGGATGGGGCTCACCCACCGTCACGAAGGACGGCGTTACTGTGGCGGAAGAAGTGGAACTGGAAGACAAATACGAGAACCTCGCGGCTCAACTCGTCAAGGAGGCTGCCACCCAGACCAGTAAGGTCGCGGGTGACGGAACGACGTCGGCGACGGTGTTGGCTGAGGCGATTTTCAAGCTCGGTCTGCGGAACACGACGGCTGGTGCGAACGCGAATGTGTTGAATCGTGGGATCGAAAAGGCGGTGACTGCGGTCATCGAGAACCTGAAAGAGATGTCCCGTCCGGTCAGGATCAACAAGCGTGACGATATCGTTAACATCGCAGCCATCAGCGCGAATAATGACAAGGAGATCGGCAACGTTCTGGCTGACTGTTTTGAGAAGGTCGGCAAGGACGGGGTGATCACCGTGGAGGAGGGCAAGACCTCCGAGACGAGCATCGAAATCGTCGAGGGCATGCAGTTTGATCGCGGCTATCTCTCTCCGCACTTTGCGACGAATCAGGACAACATGGAATGCGCCCTCGACAAGGCGTTCGTACTGATCCACGAAGACAAGATTTCCAACGTCCAGAAACTCGTTCCGATCCTGGAAAAGGTTTCGAAGGCGAAACGCCCGTTGCTGATCATCGCGGAGGATATCGAAGGTGAAGCGTTGGCGACACTGGTGGTTAACAAGCTCCGCGGTATTTTGCAGATTTGTGCGGTCAAGGCACCGGGTTACGGTGATCGTCGCAAGGCCATGCTGGAAGATCTGGCTGTTCTGACGGGTGGAAAAGCGATCATGAAGGACATCGGTCTGGACCTCGAGACGCTCGCCGTCGCTGATCTGGGTCAATGCAAGAAGGTTCGGGTCACCTCGGACGCCACGACGATGATCGAAGGGGCTGGCTCGACGAACGATATCCAGGGTCGGATCAGTCAGCTTCGCGCTGAAATCGACGCGACGACCAGTGACTACGATCGCGAGAAACTGCAGGAGCGGTTGGCGAAGCTGGCTGGCGGTGTTGCCCAAATCAACGTCGGCGCGTCCACCGAGACCGAGCTGAAGGAAAAGAAAGCCCGTATTGAAGACGCGCTTCACGCCACGCGTGCTGCCATCGAAGAGGGTATCGTCCCTGGCGGTGGTGTCGCGTTGCTTCGCAGTCGCGACGTTTTGGACAGTGTCAAGGGCAAGAGCGAAGACGAGAAGGCGGGTATTGAGATTGTGCGCAAGGCGTTGGAAGCGCCGATTCGTGCGATCGCGGAAAACTCGGGGGTGGAGCCTGGTATGGTGGTGTACAAGGTGTCTGCCAAGACCGGTGGTTTCGGGTTCAACGGTGCGACGCTGGAGTATGGCGATTTGCTCAAGGACGGTGTCATCGATCCGACGAAGGTCGTTCGCTCATCGCTGGAAAACGGCAGCAGTGTGGCCCGCATCCTGTTGAGCACCGAGTGTCTCATAACGGAAAAGCCATCCGAGGACGATGACGACGGTGGGATGCCCGGCGAAGACATGGACATGATGTAATTCGCGATCGAACGACGCGAATCAACGATACGAGATTCATCAAAAAGATATGCACGACCGTTGGGTCGATACCGAAGGAGTTAACAAGTAATGGCTACTGCGACAGCAACAAAACCGAAGAAGAAGTCCGCCTCGAAAATCAATTTTCGTCCGCTTGATGACCGTCTCCTGATCCGTCAGGCTGCCGCGGAAGACAAGACACAGGGTGGTATTATCCTGCCGGACGCCGCACGCGAGAAACCGCAATATGGCAAGGTAATCGCCGCAGGTCCGGGCAAGATGCTCGACAGCGGAAACCGAGGTACGTTAAGCGTCAAAGTCGGCGACGAAGTTTACTATGGAAAATACGCCGGGACCGAAATTGAAATCGATGGTGAAAAATTCGTCATCTGCCGTGAGAATGATCTGTTGGCCGTCGTAGCCTGAACACCGACGAGGAGCATAGACAATGCCAAAACAAATGATGTTTGGAAGCGACGCTCAGCAGGGCGTCCTTGAGGGTCTGACGAAGTTGGCCAACGCGGTGAAAGTCACGCTGGGGCCGGTTGGTCAGAATGTATTGCTGCAGAAGTCGTTCGGCGCGCCGCGCGTTACGAAGGACGGGGTCACGGTGTCCAAGGACATCGAGTTGCCCAATCCGTTCGAGAACATGGGCGCGAAGATGATCAATGAGGTTGCCAGCAAGACGAGCGATCAGGTTGGTGATGGAACGACGACGGCGACGATATTGGCTGAGGCGATTTATCGCGAGGGTTTGAAGCAGGTGACGGCGGGTGTGAACCCGATGGCGCTCAAGCGCGGGATTGACAAAGCCGTTGAGGCTGTCGTCAAGTCGATCGCCAATCAGTCGGCCAAGGTAAAATCGACGTCTGATCTTGAAAAGGTCGCGACGATCAGTGCCAACGGTGATCAGGCGATCGGCAAGTTGCTCAGCAAAGCCATGGAGGAGGTCGGCGATGAGGGCGTCGTCGAAATCGAGGAGGGCAAGAGCACCGAGACGGAGAAGGAGGTTGTTGACGGGATGCAGTTCGACAAGGGCTACATCTCGCCGTACTTCATTACGAATCCGTCCGACCTGTCCTGCGTCCTTGAGAAACCGCATATTCTGATTCACGAAAAGAAGATATCGAATCTTCGCGACCTGATTCCGCTGCTTGAGACAGTGGCTTCGACCGGCAAGCCTTTCCTGATCATTTCGGAGGATGTCGAGAGTGAGCCTTTGGCTGCTCTGGTTGTCAACAAGCTCCGTGGTGTGTTGAACGTCGCAGCCATCAAAGCCCCTGGATTTGGTGATCGTCGCAAAGCCATGCTCGGTGATATTGCCACCGTGACAGGCGGAAAGATGATCAGCGAGGATCTGGGTATCAAGCTCGAGAATGTGACCACGTCCGATCTCGGGTCGGCCAGGAAGATCGTCATCACAAAAGACACGACGACGATCATTCAGGGTGCGGGGAAAGCTGCCGATGTGAAATCCCGTTGCGAGCAGATTCGCGGGCAAATCGAGTCTACCACCAGCGATTACGATCGCGAGAAGCTGCAGGAGCGACTGGCCAAGCTGACCGGTGGTGTCGCGGTGATTCGTGTCGGTGGTACGACGGAAGTTGACGTGAAGGAGCGTAAGGACCTTGTTGACGATGCGTTCCACGCAACCCGCGCTGCCCGCGAAGAGGGCATCGTTCCGGGTGGTGGTGTGGCATTGCTTCGCTCGTTGGCGAGCGTCGAGAAGGCGCGCAACAATGTGACCGGTGATGAGAAGCTGGGTTGCGACATCGTGGCCAGGGTTCTCCGCGCACCTGCCCGACAGATTTGCAACAACGCAGGGCTGGAAGGTGACGTCATCGTCGAACAAATCCTTGAAAAATCGGGGTCCGCGGGCTTCGACGCTCGCAAGGGTGAGTTCGTCGACATGATCAAGGCCGGCATTGTTGACCCTGCCAAGGTTGTCCGCACGGCGTTGCAGTCGGCTGCGAGTGTGGCGGGTCTGATGTTGACGACGCAGGTTTTGATGACGGACGTCAAGGACAAGGATAAAGCGATCGCCCACGCGATCCGATAACCCCATAGCAAGCCAACCAGCACAAGGGTGGACCCATGGGTCCGCCCTTGCGCGCTTCGGCTTGGCCTTGATTTGCGAGTACCGATGTGAGAATCGGGGAGATGATGTCAACGAAGCGCGACTACTACGAGGTCCTCGCGGTCGACAAGAGTGCTGCGTCCGATGAGATCAAGCGCTCGTATCGCAAGCTTGCGATGAAGTTTCATCCCGATCGCAACAAGGACAATCCCGACGCGGAAGTCAGATTCAAGGAAGCGGCTGAAGCGTACGAGGTTTTGTCCGACGCGTCGAAACGACAGCGTTACGATCAATTTGGTCATGCGGGCGTGTCCGGGTCGGGTGTTCACGATTTTTCACACATGGGGGTCGAGGACATCTTTTCGATGTTCGGCGATCTGTTTGGTGGTCGTGGTGGAGGACGAGGGCGATCATCGCGACGTGGAGCCGACCTTCAGACGACTGTTCAGATGACGCTGGACGAGGTTTCCAACGGCACCGAACGCACGCTCACGTTTGAACGCAACGACGTCTGCGACGAGTGCGCCGGCAGCGGTGCCAAACCGGGAAGCCAGTTGCAAAGCTGCTCCACCTGCGCCGGATACGGTCAGGTTGAACAAGCCGGCGGCCTGGGGGCGATCTTTGGGCGCGTGATTACGACGTGTCCGTCCTGTCGTGGTCGCGGCAAGATCATCTCGACACCGTGCGGGACGTGTCGCGGTGCGGGTCGGGCGCCCGGGGAGCGTGTGCTGACCGTTCAGGTTCCGGCTGGTATCCACGACGGACAGGCTGTTCGCATCCGTGGTGAGGGAGAAGCGGGTGCCAACGGATCGTCGCGTGGTGATCTGCATTGTTATGTTTCGGTCCGGGAGCATGAATTTTTCGAACGCGATGGGGATGACATTGTCTGTCGCGTTCCCATCACATTCACGCAGGCAGCGCTCGGCGCGACGATCGAGGTTCCGACGCTGACGGGCAAGGCGGATGTCAAAATTCCGAAAGGCACGCAGTCGGGGCAATTGTTCAGACTGTCGCGACAGGGGTTGCCCAACCTGCGATCGCGTCGGACCGGTGATGAAATCGTACAGGTTTATGTGGAAATTCCCCGCAGGCTGTCGAAAAAACAGCAGGAACTGCTCCGTGACTACTCGGAAACCGAGGGCAACGCCGTTGGCGCGGAAACGAAGAACTTCGTTGAAAAACTGATCGACTATATTTCAAACAAGGACACAACCAACCAGGGCGGGTGATTCAGATGAGCAAAAACGAAAAACAGGACGGCGATATCGCAACACCCGACGAGGTCGTCGAATCGGACCAGGTGACGGCTGATGAGATGGACCCGGCAGAGCGAACGCGTCAGACCATTGCATCCCTGTCCGACAAGCTGCTCCGCGCTCAGGCTGAGCAGCAGAACGTTATGAAACGGGCGGAGCAACGCGTCACAGAAGCGGTTCGATATGCCAACGCCGACCTTGTTAAGTCGTTGATCGACACCATCGACGATTTCGAACGCACACTCGACCACGCGCAATCCGCCGACGTCGAATCGGTTCGTCAGGGCGTCAAACTCATTTACGAAAAATTTGTGAAAGTCCTCGCCGCCAATCGCGTCGAAGCCATCGATCCGGGTGACGAGCCGTTCGACCCGCACTGCCACGAGGCGCTCATGCAGCAACCCAGCGCGGACAAACCCGCCAACACCATTCTACAGGTCGTCCAGCGCGGATTCAGACTGCACGACCGCGTCCTGCGACCCGCGAAGGTCATTGTCTCCGCGGGTGGCCAACAAGAGACTGAATCTCAGGAGTAGGGTTTCATGCCGACCTACGAATATCAATGCACGAAGTGCGAACAGGTTTTCGAGGAGTTTCAGAGCATCACGGCCAGGCCGCTGAGGAAGCTCAGGGTCGATTGCAAGCAGTGCAGCAACAAAGCCCCGGTCAAACGACTCATTGGAACAGGGGCTGCCCTTTTGTTCAAGGGCGACGGATTCTACGAAACGGATTACCGCAGCGAGAGCTACAAGAAAGCGGCGAAAGCGGATTTCAAAGCTGCGAAGGGTCCGGCATCCTCGGACAAGAAATCAGACAAGAAAACGACACCTGCTTCCGAATCGAAATCGACGCCAAAGAAAAAAACCTCCGGCGACTAGATGATGGACCGAAAACCGCCCCACCTGCATACGGGCTTGTGCCCGACCTGCGACAAGACCTTCCACTACGCCCACGCTGACGAAGCCCTCAATCGTCCGTTTTGCAGCCGACGCTGTCGCGAGATCGACCTCGGAAAATGGCTCAACGAGGAATACCGCGTCGGCGACCCCGCCCATCCCACCAACGACCACCTCGCAGATACAGACGCCGACTGACAGTCTTTGGCCAGGTTGGCTTTGATCGCCAGTTTTGTAGAATATGGGGTGGCGCGGGTTATCGTGGAGGAGCCGACATCCTTACTGACAAACTACAGGGCGAGTTCAGTCGAAGGGTTCGTGTACGGGGGGCAACGTACCATCGCTCAGGCTTTGTCGAGATTGTGCGTCGGCGAGAACGGTCCGTCGAAGCTGTGGTTTGGGGAACGGACCGGTATCGCGTCATTGTTGAAATGGCGGAGTCGCAAGCGACCTCGCGGTCAGGTACCCGTGTTACGGTTTCGTGCACATGTCCCTATTTCGACGAGCGGGGGGAATTCTGCAAGCACATCTGGGCGACGATTCTGGTCATTGACGATCAGCGTCTCCTGGTTGCCCCATCCAGTCGTTTGGCGCTCTGGATGGGAACTGATGAGGGCGACAATTCGTCTGACGACGTATACTCCGACGGGGATTATCTCGACGACGAAAATCATGACGCCGACGACGATGATCCGCCCATTCTACCGTTCCGATCGGCAGACCAGCCTTCGCAGACGCAATCCGAAGCAGCTCAGTGGACACGCCTGCTTGATCGGTTGAGCATCCACTCTTATGGGGCAAACGAAGCGCGCCCGTCGATCGCGAGTGTCATCGAGCCGATCTATGTTCTGGAGGGCAATGGTTCCGGCGATGCGTCGTGTCTGCCCGTCAGCCTCAAGCAGCAGAGCGTGCTCAAGAACGGCTCGCTCGGTAAGCTGAAGAAACTTTCACTCAAGCCGGCTGATATTGAGCGTATCGGGAGCGATGTGGATAGACATATTTGCCTGATGCTCATGGGGGCATCGACCGCGGCCAACCGAAACGACTACTACTCTTACCGCTACTATTCCAACTCCCATTCCGGCGCTGCCTCTTCGTTCGACATTCCCAAAAACGTCTGGCCGACGATCCTGCCCATGCTGTTTGAGACCGGCAGATTTCGTTTGCGATCGGATTCGTATTCCGACCCGGTTGCCCTCGATAGTCACTCTGGTGATCCGTGGGAATTTGTTCTTTCGCTGGAAGGGATCGAAGACAAGACAGGCTACGCATTGGTGCCGAAACTGCGTCGAGGCGATGAATTGTGCAACATCGGGGCCGTACAATATCTGCTCACCGGAGACCCTGCGCTGATCATACAGGACAATGTCGCCTTCACCGTGCAAACCCACGGATGTCCTGAATGGCTTGGCGTGTTCCACGGCGGGATCCCCCTGACCCTGAACGCCGACGAGCTTGACCCTTTCATCGAGAAACTCTCTGCGCTTGACCGAACGCCGCCGGTCATATTCCCGGATGACTGGAAGATTACCGGAGTTGACGATCTCGAACCCAGGGCTGAGCTGAGGCTTATCCATGACGAGCGGGATGTCGGCGGGCGGGCATTTGCCCATGCGGCTGTCCGGTTTTTGTATGACGGTTTGCCGGTCAACTCCCATCGGCCTGGATCGACGATACTTGACGCCCAGGGCAGGCGGCAGATTCAGCGCAACGTGGACATGGAGAAGCAACACGTCCGTCTTCTGCTCGAAGCGGGCGTCGAGCCTGATCCATATTCGCGGGATTTCAGAATCAAGAACCGAATGATTCCCCAACTCGTGCGCACCTTGATGTCCGAGGATTGGACGGTCTTCGGCAACGACAGGAAATACAAGAACCACCGTTCGGTTTCGGTCAGCGTATCATCAGGCATCGACTGGTTTGACCTCGAAGGCCAGGTCGATTTTGACGGGCAGTTTGTCTCTATTCCTGATCTGCTCAACGCCGTGCGCAGCGGTGAGAAATTCGTCAAGCTGGGCGACGAGTCGATGGGGATGCTGCCTGAAAAGTGGCTTGCGAAATTCGGCAGCCTGCTCGAAATGGGGCAGGTTGCTGATGGTCATGTGCGCTTTGCCAGGACGCAGATCGGCCTGATCGACGCATTGCTTGCGGAGATTCCCGACGCGTCTTTTGACAAAGCCCTGTCCACCGCCCGGAGAAAACTGCAGAAATTCGACGGGGTCAAACCTCGAAAAGCTCCGCGCGGATTCACGGGTACGCTTCGGGATTATCAGGAACAGGGGCTGGGTTGGCTGAAATTCCTTCGCGAACTGAATTGGGGCGGATGCCTTGCTGACGATATGGGCCTGGGGAAAACCGTGCAGGTGTTGGCTTTGCTGCGAGACAGGCCCCGAAAAACCGAACGGCGGTGCTCGCTTATCGTCGTTCCCAAATCCATCGTTTTCAACTGGCTGCGGGAAACTGAGCGGTTCGCACCAGCGCTCGTCGCCATCGACTACACAGGGGCAGCGCGTAAGGACCTTCGCGATCGATTCGATGACGTTGACCTCGTTGTAACCACATACGGCACCATGAAACGCGACATCGAGTTCCTCGCCGATCGCGAATTCGACTACGTTATTCTCGATGAGGCGCAAGCCATCAAGAATCCTAACTCCCAAAACGCGAAGGCTGCCCGCGTCCTGCGATCTCGTCAGCGACTCGTGATGACCGGCACGCCGGTGGAAAACCGGCTGGAGGATTTGTGGTCGCTGTTCGAGTTTCTCAATCCCGGAATGCTCGGGGGTAGCCGCGTCTTCGCGCGGTCTTTTGCGAAACAAACCGATCGACTCGAAGAGACGAATCTTGCTCCGCTGCGGCGAATGCTGCGTCCATTTATTCTCCGCCGCACGAAAGAGCAGGTTGCTCCCGATCTACCTCAGCGAACCGAGCAGGTCGTCGATTGCACCATGACCAGCACCCAGGCCAAATACTACAAGGAAATCCGCGATTACTACCGTGCGTCGTTGCTCAAAAAAGTGGACAAAATTGGGTTGGCCAAGAGTAAGATTCACGTTCTCGAAGCTCTGTTGCGACTCCGTCAGGCTGCGTGTCACCCGGGACTTATCGACAAGAGCAGAACCGCCGAACAATCCGGGAAGCTCGAATCGATGATTCCCATGATTCAGGAACTCGTGAGCGAAGGACATAAAGCCCTCATTTTCTCGCAGTTTACCACGATGCTCGGCATTGTCCGCGACCGCGTCGACAACCTCGGAATCAATTACGAATACCTTGACGGAAAAACCCGAAAACGACAGGAATGCATCGATCGGTTCCAGAATGATCCCGACTGCCCGCTCTTTCTGATAAGCCTCAAGGCTGGTGGCACCGGACTCAACCTCACCGCAGCCGACTATGTATTTATCATGGATCCATGGTGGAACCCCGCCGTGGAAGCCCAGGCCATCGACCGCACACATCGCATCGGGCAGGTCAAATCTGTCATGGCCTACCGCATGATTACGCGAGACACAGTGGAATCAAGAATCATGGAACTCCAGCAATCCAAGCGTGAACTCGCCACCGCCATCATCACCCAAACCAACAGCCTCATCCGAAACCTCACCCGGGACGACCTGGACATCCTGCTAACCTGACAGATTCCAGGTTGTCCACCGTTGTCTCTGCCAAAAACGTGTCTCTGGAGAGTCTTCCGTCCGTTCTTCATGACCATTTCCTCCCACGGGATACGCCAATCCCGGATCAGGGAATGTGCAATTCCGCCAGGCCGCGTGTGATGCCAGACCAATGTGTCAGCATGTGGAAGCGCCCGACGTGGGGGACGATTGCTGCACAGAGTTCGCGTTAAATGAAGCATGTCTCACGCCAGCGGCTGCGTCGTGGGAGCCAATCGGTATCCCCAGGGGGAAACGGTTTCAGCCTCTTAAGAGGAGAGAATGACGGATGAGCGATTAGAAGAACCAACGAACGTTTCGGTTGGAATAAACGGTGATGGTAACGTGTCCTTCTGCCAGTCCGTCCCTCGAATCAGCGCGCTTCCCGGGCGCGCTTCATGCATTGGCTGCACATTAATTGGAGGATATGTCTCGATGTCGGGATGGGGGAGAATGTGCCCGTCCATCCTGATGCGTGCTGCATGACCATCGACAAATGTCGCGTTGCCCGTAAATGGAGCACCATGCCATCCGGAAATGTTGGGATCGTCCGATTGGTTGGCTATAAGGTCGTGCCCGCAAATAACTTACCGTTTTTCGTGGTTCGTGTTCTTATTGGTTTGGAACGATCGTGTAGTTCCAGTCACCGTGGAATGACGCTCGTTTGATATGAACTTCCGCGAGTTCGCCATCACTTATCTTGCGTGA
>JAJDDT010000066.1 GCA_029260165.1 Phycisphaerae bacterium
GGGAGGAGGTTTTCAACCAACCCCGCGAAACCACCTGGGCCGCGTGAACCCGGGGACAACCCAAAACCGAGAACAACCTGTGAAAAACCCCAAAAAGGAACCAACGCCATCAACATTTGACAGGAAAGTTAAGACTTGACCGCGATGAGCATACCAATGGCGGAGAACGAGCGCAACCAATCATTCGGGCAACGCAAATCCAAAGACCTTAGCCGGGAACGCCATAAGAAAAACCCGCCGCTGAACCCGACAGGCTCAGGACGGGCGTCGATTGATGATTCGGAAATCAGTGTTCCGACGGCAGGTACAGCGTCCAGTGTTGACCGTCAAAGCCTGCCCGGATATCAACGCTGTCCAACGGGAAATCGGTGTAAGGAATCTTGCGAAGGATGAACGGATCTTCATGGCTGTCGGCCCGGGCACTCAGCCACGCGGTGCGGTCTTCATTGACATTCAGACGCCAGAATTGCAGATCCTCGATGCGTGGATCACGGGAAATGGCCCGACGCATTTCGTCAGTGCCGAAGCTCAGGGCGATTTCGTCGATGAGCCAGTAGGCTTCGCCCTTCTCGGCGAGGTATTGCACGCCGGGCGTGTAGATGACGCGTCGATTAAGTAAATGGCGGTAGCGATCCAAATCGCCGGTGAACTGTCGAAGGTTGTTGTGCGTCAATTGCGGTTGATTGGTTTCGTTCATCACTTGGTCTCCTTTGCGTGTTGGTTTTCGGGATCGGCGACCGTCGCCTGGCCCCTCACCCCGTGACCGGGGGCCCCAGGCGACGCAGCGCAGAGACCGAGCAAAAACACCAGCACGGAGACCAGATGAAACGAAGCAGAACCACCCACTTGACGACACGGCGGCGTTCGTTAGGTTGGCATCAACAGGTCAAATCAAGGCGAAATGGAGATAAGGTGTCCTTGTGGATCTCAACGTACCGAGGTTCTGGCAAATCGTTGAGCACTTGACGTATCGACAACGATAATTGCGGTGCCCCTGTCTCCCCTGAGCGAACCACAAAACAGGTCCAAAACCACTGCACAACAATCGCAACAAAGAGCGCAAGCGGCATGAATTCATTGATCGACGGGCTGAATTCATTCGACCTAAATCTACCGTTGATAGAGTCTTACGCTCGCCATCACCGCGGTAGTCTGCCCCGCCGACAGATTGACGGCGACTGCCCACCATAAGAACGAGACCGCGCAGGCAATCGAGTGACCTGCAAGATCGGGTAAAATACGCCTCTCAAAACCTACTCAAGAACATGCAGCTTTAAGGACTACTCTCTTGAACTGCAACCTCTGGCCAAGGATACTTCACTCGATGACATCGGGTCTTTAGAATGGAGCGAGAAGATGCCACCTACCCCAAAGTACGATAACCACGCCCTCAAGCGATTCTGTATCGAAGCAGGTTTGAGTTCATCCGGGAAGCCGAACAAAGCGCTTCGGGAAATTCTGAGGGATGCTGATGATTCAGTGATCAACAAAATATGGTCAGACAAGTTCTCCGTGGGACTGGTACGCGACAATGTAGAACCCCTTGTCAAGTACTTTAGTTCAAAACTTGAGAGGGACTATGAGGTAGAATACTTCATTGCACCCCAAGGTGAGCAAACCAGTTTTCATGTTCTCAGAAAACCGTCAAGTTCAGCGATCGGTCGAAAAACGAAGGTTCCGGATGCCCTGAAAAAATACAGCCCGATCGTACAGATCGTCGGACTACCCGGTAGCGGAAAGACCGCGACAGTCTGGAATTTCGCAGAGTTGCTTGAGAAAAACGATGTCGTAGTCGTATGGTATTCGCTGCAAGCGGACCTGGACATCAACGGTGTCTTTCGGGAGATTTTAGACCATCTTAAATTCCCGTTGCATGGCAAGGATGAAACAAAGGATTGCGGCGAGATCGAGCGACGTAGAGGATGTATCGCCCAACTTATTCAGGAGGGGATCAACGGGAAACCGTTCGTGTTGATTCTCAATGGTGTTGACCAACTCGAATACGCCATCCGCGAAACCACTGGTGCCATAAACGACGAACAACTCGCAGAACTGGTTGGTGAGTTGCGAACCCAAAGAATGGATGTGCTCGGATCGCTCATACTCACCAGTGGGTCACGACTCGAAATCGCAGATGCCGTGACAATCACTATGGATGGCTTGGACCCTGATGATATCCAGAAACACTTTGACGACTGCCTTGTGACGATTGCTAAAGACACCGCATCAGCTATTTGCGACATGGTTGACGGTTATCCGTTGGCGATCGACGAAGTTGCGAAAGCAAAGTCTCCAGGTTCCAAATCACTGACCATCGATGAATTCCAGACGCTTCTCACAGGTGAGCCTACAAGCGGTAAGGAACCTCCACCGATAGTGCAGGTGGCCAAAGAATTATTCCAGCATATCACTGATACCCGAATGCGGCAGATGCTGGTGATCCTGGCCTATTGCGATCTTCCTGTTCCTGATTTGGTACTTGCGAAAGTGCTGAACAAGCGAATTCAAGTCGGGAGCGAGATCATCAACAGTGAGCTGGAAGGAAAGGATTTCACTCCGATCCCTCTAACCACGCTCAAGATATTGGAGCGCCGTGGATTTGTACGCCATGTCGATGGGGCAGGCTGGACGCTCAAACCGCTCATCAAGGTAGCCGTACAGCACTACCATTCGCGTAAATGGACTCAAGAAGGTGACTACAAGAAGGCGATTTGCACTGAATTGGCCCGGTGTTACTCGGACGAGTTGGAGAAGTCAGTGCCGAACACAGTTAGGGATTTGGATGTTGCTTTCTGTGCATATCAATACACGATGGATTATGGAAACCTTTCAGATGCGTACCGCATTTACGAACAACACATTCGCCGTGTGTGGGTGGAAAACAGAAATCTGATTGTCGACGAAACATCGAGCATCTTTCGGCCGTTCTTTGACCAAATCCTGAAACGTGGATTTCGCAAAGGCGATTTCAGCCGTGATCCTTGGTTTGAATTGCCGGCCCATCGGGCACGTTTTCTGGCGGATGCAGCCAAGGCTCATGAGATTCTCGGCAGCCCTCGGGATGCGATGCTGTTGTACGAGCGATGTCGGCAGCTCTGGCTTGATCTGGAGGATTGGGAGAGGGCGAGCAAGGCTTGGTTCGGTCTCGCGGGATGTTACATTTGCCTGGGACGCTTGAGCGCGGCACTGGACGCCGTCAACAAGGCTGGCGAATACGCCGAAGAAATCGGCGATATAAAGACTCAGCAGGACATGATAAATGTCGCCATTCGATTCGAAGCGATGGTCTTTGCTCTACGCGGTGATCAGGGTAGGCTTGATAAGCTCCAGGGCAATCAGGGACTCATTTTGGTCCCGGCGAACTCCCTTTTGTCCGTCTACGGATTTCGCTGGGCGATGTGGCTGGCGATTGTGGCCCGCGAGTTTGTAAGTAAGAACACAAAACTTACGCCCAATCAAGTCAAAAAGCAGATTGCGCAGCATTTTGACAATGCGTTCATGTTTATTGACCAATACATGCAGGCTGTCACCAAACCGGGCAGTCGGCGTGAACTGTTGCTGTTCGGCCTGGCGTCAAAGGCGATGGTGACACGCCTGGCCATCGAGCATGATCCACGCGGGAAATGGACACGCGATGACCTGCTGAATGTCTTGGACGGAATGAAGGATAGTGAGCTGCTTCGGAATGGATACTTTGAGATATTCGCGAACTGCGAACGGGGTCGCAGCTACGCATTCCTGGCATCGATTTCGTCGGGCAAAGATCGGACCGATCACATTAAGGATGCAGAGGATTATCTGAAAAACTCAGTGGAACGGGCAACTCTGAAATGGAAGGAAAAGGCGTTCTATCGTCTCGTGCTTGCAGACGCGCACATCGGCATGGCAACACTTGCCAAGATCAGAAACAAGCCGAAAAAGGTCAAGGAGCACTGTGACGCTGCTCGCAAGATTTGCGACAGGCCGGCTATTGATTACGCATGGGCACGTTTTGATGCGGATCGACTGTAGGGAAAGCTGCAACAGGATGGAGCGTGATTCAGCGTTCTCTGCCATCCTCATCGAGATTGAAAGGCTGTCTGGTTTTTTCTCTGACGCAATCCGCTACTCGATCAACCCATCGTCGAGATTTGGGGCTGGAATCGTTTCGACAGGCTAGCAGAGCCTGTTCCAAATTCATTTTGGCCATGCCGTACGACAATTGCATGCCTTTCCGGTCGATCTCTCCGGCAACGTAGCTTGTCATTAGTTGTTCGAGTGATCGAGCGTGAGGATGTTCGTGTGGATCGAGTGAAAAAATCTGGTCGGGCAGAATCATGTCCTGATGCATTTGTTTCAGGAATTCGCGATATCTCCGCTGTTTTTCCTGGTCGCTGAGTTCTTGTGGCATGGCGTGGCGGATGTGATTGATGATGCGACTCGACCATAGCGTAGGCTGTATGCAAGTGTCAATCACTGTTTTTTGACTTCCCACAGGCCGTGCAGCGGGGTTCGGTGTGATTGATATGCCACGCCCTTGCGTCACACCTCGTTCCTCCCTTGCCGAGCCATGGGCGGCGTTGCCGCCCTTCGCCCAGAGGGCGAACACTTGGGGTCTTGCTTCATGGCTCGATGTGGCGTTATCCACAGACGGGTCCGCCCATCAACTAAAGGTATTTACTTATTAAAGGAAGGGGTGAGAAAATCAGCGTGCCCTTCCTCTCAAAACCCGCAGAAACCCGTCACGGAGGGGGTGAGAAAATCAGCGTGGATAACCTGCCGGATGCACAGGGTTGTGCACATGCCAACAGACGGGGGGTGAGAAGATCAGCGTAGCCAACCCATTGATATTCAAGGAATACGGTGTTGAGCTCTTACGAGCGCGGGCGAATGGCGGGGAGACTCGGGTGAATGATGACGCCGCCATCCACATCCTCGATCTTGAGGTCGGGATAGACGAGCCGTACTTTGTGCAGGGCGGCTTTGGCGTACCGCTTGAAATCCTTCGATTCCCGGTAGTGATTGCCGATCTGTTGATGCAGTGACCGCCACGGGACGAAGACGTCGCGTCCTTTGATGGTCACGCGATAGGTTCGATAGGCCGACCAGGCGTAGAGATCAAGGGCCAGCGGCGAGGATTTCAAGGCCCGTAGAGCACGCACGTCCACGGGGACGGGGTTGGCCTGGATGGCTTCGGCGAATCGTTCACCGAGTTCGATGTAGTTATCGAACAGCGACGCCTGACATTCGTTTTTGATGTCCCAGAACATCTGCTGTTCTTCGACGATCGGCATGTTCAACCATCGTTCGCCGTGTACCTGTCCATGTTCGTGCTTCTGATGAAAACTAATCTGCGAACGAAACGTCCTGTGTATTTGCTGGTGCAGGCGACGCGCGTCACTGCGTTTGCCGCCTCGACTGGGGTCCAACCCCAAAGCACGCATAAACGCCGCCAGTGAGCTTCCCAGGTCCAGTGTGCGGGATTTGGTGCGGAGTGCTTCAGTTGTGATCCAAAACAGGATGAGCCTTGGAATACTTCCGTAGGGATAGCCCAGGACTTTGTTGTTCGCATAATCCCATGCGGGACGGATGGCGAGCGTGAAGTTGCCGTTGGTCCGGCTCCACATGTCCACGTTGCCCGGATTGCGATGTGGCAACGTCACCTGAACCAACTGACGCGCCATGTAGGCGTGATCGCGACTGCCAATGGACGGCGTGGATCGAATCTCCTCGTGGGCGTCGATGAGCTTGCGGACGTGACGCGGAATACGATCGAGGCTCGGTTCTTCCACCCAGGTCGCAGCGGGTCGAAATGCCGCAAGAGTCGTGGGGTTTTTGTCGTCGTTCGCCATCGCCAATGGTGTGTCACAGACACGCGTAAAAGTACAGCGAAAACGACCGACGCCACTTATCGAAGGCACCGCTGCCGAAAGAACATTATCCCCGCTCTCGCCCCCTGGATTTTGGGGGTTCCTTTTTCGGTGGCGGCGGCGAGGCGTACTTCCCGGCCACGTTGGATCGCTGTTGGACATACTGCTGCCAGGAACTATGCCCGGCTGGCGGTCCCTGCTGAACCGACGGCCCCGACATATTCTGCTGTTTGGATTGCGTGGGCGTCCTGGACGGCGATTGAGCCTGCGGTGGTGGCGGACCGTATTTGTTGGCGACATCCGCTTGCTTGGGCTGCGGAAAGGTGTATTGGGGCGGTTGCTGATAAGGACTGCCACGCTTCAACTCAGCCAGCGCCTTGACGCGGTCCATCGAATACATGCGATCTCTCCTTACGGCACCCTGATGGTGCGGTGACACTCCGGACAATTGGCTTGTGTGCGGGCATCTCGTTTGTCACTGCGAAGCCGTGCTCTGCACCAGGTACAGTAAAAATAGACACGCAGTGGCACGAACCGCACGCCGCCGTTGCGACTCATGATCAGCAGTACGAGCAGCACCACGACGGCAAACATGGGTACCACGGGACCAATGACCTGTTCATTGCCTGAGTTTGGCGGCGGCGAAGCGATCTGATTCTGCTCACCAACTTCGAAAATGGCGTTGTCCAGATCACGGTTCCAGCGTCTGATCAGGCGCATTTCCTGTTCAAGGTCGCCAATGGCCCTCTGCTGATCGCTGAGTTCCGAGACACGACGTTCCATCTGGTCGAGCCTCTGTTGGAGCCGTCGTCCGAGATGCGAGCCGAAAGCAAGGGCGCCGATCACGACAAACACAAACAGAACGGCACCCTCACCTCGACTCATGACACACGACCTACCCGACTCGACTCACGACGAAGTCTTCCTTGCACATCGGACACTTGACCTTCTTGCCCACCAGTTCATCCAGCACCTTGAGCCGGACATTGCAGTGCGCACATTTTGCTTGCACCGAGCCGACCTTGTCCTCTGACGGTTTCGCATGTCCGTTTTGAGGCGCGGGCGTCTCGGGGCTTCCCTGGTCGGGTCGTTTCAACATCCCCTTGAACAACGGATCAAGCTGGCCATAGGCGACGGAGGCGGCTGCCCTTGCCAAATCGTTGCCGGACTTGCGACCAGGGATAGCGAATCCGTAATTGTCCCTGGCGGCGGTATCACCGCTCAGTGCCTTCTGCATGACCTGCCCGAGAAGCATGGCGTCCCGGGCATCGAGGAACAGTGTCCGCATGCGTCGGAACGTGATGGTGTTGCGCATGTACAGGGCGACGCTCGAAACACACAGGAAGGCACCAAACAGGGGATCGATCAACTGCAAGGGGAAACTGATCAGAAACACCAGCATCGGCTCGGCATAGCGTTTGACCAGATCCTCCCAATTCAGCCCGGCGGGCAGCGACGGTTCAAACCAGAACAAACACGGTGCGGGGATACCGTCGTAGTACGAATACAACTGGACTGCGTGGATGGCCCGGTTGTAAATCCCGCCCAAATGCCAAACACCCATGATCAGATAGACAATCATGAATCCGATCAGACCCGGCGACACAAGAAGGAGATTGATACGCCCGGGTCCACCCGTTTGATTGGCGGACAGAATGCTTCCGACAATCACGACCCACATCACGATGGATGTTCCCGAGAAGTATCTTTCCCCGAATTGGCGGTGAAGCACGACTTCCAGCGGCAGACTCATGAACCGCAGAATGATTTCAAAGAACGCAAAGACAAAACGCATCTGCGCAAAGGGATCACCAAACTGATCCTGCGGCATGGCTCCTGACGAATTGGGTTGCATGGTTCATTTCTCCTTTTGGCTTAAGCTGGCATCATCGATGCGGTTTCAATCACATAGATGAATAGTCCATGGATCATCTGAAAGTAAACGCGTGGTCGTTCGTTTTCGCCTTGTTTTCGCTTGATTTTCGGGCGGTTTTGCGAGTGACCACCTGGAGCACTCCCGAAACAGAATCGGTCAAGCCCGTTGGTCAAAGAACGTTCGCAAGTAGTTCTTGCCCGTCGCGTCCCACAGCCGACCGCTCTGGGTCACAATGCCCTCGACTGCGAAGTTTGGCGGTCCGCCCCGTTGAAGTTCAGTGAATACCCGCGTCTCGATCTGAAAATCCATGGTCTCACTGCCCCCGGCGTTGCCGGACGATTGTCCCCCGCCGATCGCGACACCGGCGATATCGGAACGATTTCCGCCGCCGCTGCTGAAACTGCCTCGCCACTGACGGTCGCGTCCGATGAGCTTGGCCATCCATTCATTGGTGACCGTGCAGTTGGAAGCGTGAACGATCTTGGTGCTCAAGCAACCAAGAAGCGTGTCCATCTGGTGTCGCCCCTGATCACCCGGTGCGACGGCATACAGGTTCGCCAGCGATTGCGTGAGCATGACGGTCGCCACGCGGGCTGAACGCGCCGTCGTCTGAAAAGTCGCATCGTGCTTGGTCGTAAATAGATGGGCTTCGTCGGCCCAAAGAAAGACGGGTCGCGGATTCGCACGCACATCGCGGCGCTCCATCGCCTTCTGCCAGAGGTATTTTACGGCAACCTGCCCAAATTGCCCTACTTCTCCATATTCTTTTGGAGGCATATCCAGCACTGTAATAACGCCATGCGTGGTCAACTCGGGCACCCACGTCGTTTGCGTACAAAAAAGGTCCCCCATCAGGCCACGCATGAAACAGTCCGCCAGAGATGTGAACGTGCTCTGAATGATCGATCGCGTTTTTTCGGCCAGCGTGGGCATCTCACGGAGCCAGTAGCGTGCCGACAACTCAAAGTCGCGGGCTTGTGTCTTCGTTTTGGGTTTGCTCTCCCCGGTCATGATGCACTGGTAGCACAAAGAGTTCTCCTGCCATTGAGGATCATGGACCTGCTCAGCGCTGAGGGCCGCCGACATGATGAATTCGTAGAGATCGGGCACCGTCACGGTCCCCCTGGCGATGATGAGAATCTCGATCGCACAATTGCACATCTGCTGGAGGGTACGCATCCAGTAAACATCCCCACTCGCTGCGTTGCCGCTCTTGCGTTCCGCCACCTCCAGAATGTTCATGAAGATCGCCGTGATATTGGGTGTCAGCCCCGCCCCGGTACCAGGACGATTCACTTCGTAGTCCAGGAAATTGAAGCACTCAGGATGATCAGGTCCGATGAACACCAGCGAGTCCGTGCGACCGCATTCCTCGCAGTATTCCCGCCACAGATCCGCCTCATCGACTTTGGCCGTGAGCACCAATCCGCCAAAACCCGCCCGCAGAAACGCCTTGGCCAGCGTTCTGCCGCTACCGGTGGTTTTTCCGCTTCCAGTCGCCCCGACGCAAAAGACACCGGCACAGGCATCGGCAATGGTGAATTCATCGCGACGCGAGAACTTGACCAGACATCGAGACAGGTCAAACTCACTCGCCGCTTTGAAAAACAAAAAGACGATGAATCTTCGCAGCGTGCTCAGAAATAACCTCATTGGAAAAAACCTCCTTCTTCAATCGCGGTCGTCGCCCTCAACGGGACGTGGCATCCCATCGATGAAGGCAATGTGAAACCGATCGGGTTGTTGGATGACCTTGCCCAGCGACGCGTGAAGGGCTTGAATCTGTTCGGGCGTGAGACAATCAACCGCTCCGACCACGAGGCCTTCCCAAGTGCGACGCCAATGATCCTCCGCGTCCTTGTAAGCAAATGGCTTGTTCATAAATCCGTTCTCCTCACCATTAAGCATGGTGATCCCGCCCACCAAAAGCCATGACTGCTTGGGTGTTTTGCCCTTGTTTTGGCCTGTTTTTCGGGGGATTTTCAAACGGTGTGTGCAACACATCAAGGTTCGCAACCCAAAGCCCTGCGGCTCGGCCCATCGGCGTCGCTCACCCCACCGAGCGACAGCGAGGACCTGGCGACGACGATGGGACCAGTCGCCGGGCGCCCCCTGCGGACGGAGCCGGAGGCCGAAGCTCAATGGTGGCAATCACTGCTGCGGTACGCACCACCGCACCGCGAGACGGATAATCGAGGCTGGCTGATTTCGATTCCCGGGCAATCCGCCGTGCAACCCTCCCCGAATCATTCCGTGCTACGGTCGGTGTATGGCGGCAACGTGGGTGGGCCAATGATGTGAGGATAGATCACGGGTTTTTGATCTTTTTTGCTTTGCCCGATGCCATTCCGTGATATGACGTCACGGGATGACACCCGAGCAATTTCATCTTTCAGCCCGTGTTCTTTTCGGCAACCAGTGGAAGACACCCCTGGCGACCTATCTCGGCGTTAAACGCGAGACGGTCAGCCGATGGGCCAATGGTGCCGCTGCGATTCCGCTTTCAACGAAGCGGGTTGTCACTCTGCTTGTCCGTTCACAGGGGACTGTGCTCAGTCTGTGCGATCTGACCTGCAACATGGTTGTTCCATGGGCCGACGCCGGTTTCGAGTGTCTTTGCGTCGATATCCAGCACGACGGCGTTCGCAGGGAAGGCAACATCACTTACATCGGTGCCGATCTTCTGACCTGGCTCCCACCGCCGAAACCATACGCCATCGTATTCGCCTTTCCCCCGTGTACGAACGTTGCCGTGAGCGGCGCGAGATGGTTTCGGGAAAAAGGGCTGGGCGGTCTTTCGGAAGCGGTCGATCTTCTTGAGGCCTGCCGACGGATTTGCGCTTGGTCGGAATCGCCCTGGATGATTGAGAATCCAGCCTCGACATTCTCAAGCTACTGGCGGAAGCCGGACCAGACCTTCGACCCCTGCGACTATGGCGGGTGGCTGTCACCGGCAGGGGATGCCTACACGAAAAAAACATGCCTGTGGACGGGTAACGGTTTCGTGATGCCGCAACGTAAACCGATCGAGCCGGTCGAAGGATCAAGAATGCACCTCATGCCACCGTCCGCAGACCGTGCCAACAAACGCAGTGAGACGCCGAAAGGGTTTGCCATCGCGGCATTTGAAGCCAACAGCCGGTTCCTGCTCCGGAAGGCAATATGACAGAAATGTGGCAAATATTGACACAACCAGAAAAACGTGCGACACTTGAACATGATCGAACGGCAAACCATCAACGTATCACTTCCACTCATTCAGGAGCAGTTTGTCCGTACTCAGGTCGCATCAGGACGCTACCGATCCGTGAGCGAAGTCATGCGGGATGGCCTGCGGCTCCTGCAGGATGCCACGCACCGGCAGCTACTTGAGACATGGCTGTGCGACGGCCTCACTCCCGACGAAATGGCAGAACTGCCGACAGACCTCATCGAGAATTTCAGAAGCAGCGTGACCAGCCTCATTGCCGATGGCATCGAGTCAGGTGACGACAACGGCTGGGTCGCAGACGATGACGTGATCGATCGCCTCCGCGACCGCATCGCAAAACGGGGACACCGGTCGTAGGCGGTGCCGAAGTGGATTCTCTCTCCAATCACATTGGATGAACTCGACGCCATTCTGTCCTTCGTTCAGGAGGAAAGCGGTTCACCTCTGACAGCGGATCGATTGCTCGACGAATTTCGCGACGCGTTTGATGCCCTCGCTGGAACGCCGAACATGGGCTTTCACCGTCATGATCTGACCGGCATGAACGTCCGTTGGTGGCCACTCCATCGCTATCTGATCGTCTACGATCCCGACGCCATACCATTGAGAATCATCCGAGTCATCCACGGTGCAAGATTGATCGATCCGCTATTCAACGACCCGGTTGAAGACTGACAGAATGACTCCGCCAAGACGACATTAATGGCTAAGCTCTGCTTAGGAGACACGTCTGCAACACCTTTTTTGTTCTCCACCTCAAAAGGTAACCAGGTGGTTGATCTCGTCCTATGCCCCAAAATGACCTGGATTTCACTCCGTGAGATCGTGGTCAGCGATGTTCAACGTTCCCGAAATCCCCCGTTCGAGCGGTTGGTCTTCAACATCTTCGAAAAAAAAACGTCCGCCGATCTGCGGACGTTTTCTTGGAAAACGCCGTGGTCGCGTGACCACCGATCGATGAGACCGATGATCACGCTGGCGTATCCGTCAGGACTCGCGTGTCAGGAACTCCAGGGCTTCGCGGGCTGCCAGTTCGATGAACGGCAGGTCCTGGAGACTGAATCCGCTCGTGTCCTGGAACTCACCCTGGGCGTCCTTGTAAGAGCGTGAAATTCGAACGCTATGGAAGGGGCCGTGTTCCGACTCGTTCTCCCAGATGCTCATTTTCACGCGTCCAAACTGACGACGCTGGGTGGGTTGTTTGGTTTCAGGGTTGCTCATGATGAACCTCCTTTGGTTGGTTAAAGTGAAAACATTGATGCCCACACATTTGTGGAATGTTTTCGCCTTGGCCAACCAAAGGTTCCCCGGTCCTGGTGTGTGGGCGGGCAGCCGAAGGTCTGCGATCCGCTCGGCACCAGGAATGACTGATCTGGCAAGGCAAAGAACCCGCTTTGCGGGCCTGGCGGTGAGCGGGGAAAAATCGCGGAGGGTCAGCGGAGTCGAAGACGGAGGGGAAACCGCTATTTTTCCCTAAGCGAGGCCGCTTCGACCTTGCCAGGAGGGCAGACTGGTGCAAGGCGGTGGCGAAAGCCAAGCGGACCGCAGCAACCAGACACACGCCAGGACCGGGTCCGAGCAACCTGGCCACACAACCTGCCCGGTATCGGTTTGGACACATGAAGAAAATGGTTCCTCAGGGCGAACGACAAAGAAACCGGGCACGGCTTCCCCTCCAGCAATTGAATTTCAATTCCCTGCGGCGCCGCCAGAGGTGGGTCGGACAAGAGCCGTCTCGCCACCCAGTATTCGTCCTTCATTCGGACGTTGGACGACCGCCAGTGCGGCTCAGACACTTGCGTCGAACGGGACGGGACACGCGGGCAATGCGCGAATTGCTCACCTGTTGGCACACGGCTCAATTGGATGCGCGCATTGTGTGCCAGAACGCAGGAAAACGCCCTAAACGAGCAATATGGGGACGGGAATCGTGACGGAGCACGGACCGTGGACACAACTCCAGACAATTATGACCACCCGCAGCAGCCACGACCAGCGCACGTTTCACATGCTCCTGACCACGCACATCGGAAAAATCCACCGCGTACCGAGACGCCTGCTCAAACACCTCGCGCACGTCAATCCGCGCACCCTCAATCGGCAACTGACCGGACAGGAACCCGATCGTCTCGGTCAGCGTGTTGACCGCAATGACCTCGAGATCATCCACCACCGCCGCCTCCCGCGCATTCGCCTCCGGCACCACGATCCCGCGAAACCCCTTCTCCTTCGCCAGGAGCGCCGCACTCAACACGCCCTTCACCGAACGCACCCGACCATCCAATGCCAACTCACCCGTCACCAGAAACTCGGATTCAACCTCGGAAACGACCTGATCGTCGGCAAATACAATTCCCACCGCGATCGGAAGATCAAACGCAGGCCCCTCTTTCTTAAGATTCGCCGGCGCGAGATTAACCACCGTCTTGTACCGCGGAAATTTGTACCCCGCACTGTGCATCGCCGACCGCACACGTTCGAGACTCTCCTTCACCGCAGCATCCGGCAACCCCACAACAATCGCAGAAGCAAACCCCCGCCTGGCCACATCGACCTCAATCTCGGTCAGAACAGCCTCAATCCCGGAAAAAGCAACGCTGTGCATTCGAGCAATCATGAGAGCATTGTAGAAACGCCGACCATGATTGCCAGCCCACAGGCAGACCACCATTGGTGATCGATTCGCCCGGTGACGTCAATTGACAGCGTGGTCCATCGCTTCAGCCCTGGCCCACCCGGCAGACGTTGCACAAACTACAACTACAATCTAACCGGCAACGTCAGTGGTCGCTGTCCTGAATGCGGCGAACCGACAAGCCTCAAGTGACAAGTTCATACCCCCCGATCCGCTTTTCAGTGGCGTCGACACCACACACTTCGTATCCTGACGACATGACAAACCAACACACCGAACATCCCGGGTTTCGCGACGCATTGAACACCATCCTCAAGGGTGACCTCGCCGGACTCCTCGACGAAACCCCCGACCTCGTCCACGCCCGAAGCAAACGACCCGAAAACGCAACACTCCTGAATTACACCGCCTTCAACGGCTTCGACGAAGTCTGCTTCCCCGCACCGAAAGACACACCAACACTCGCAAAACTGCTCATCGACCGCGGGGCCGACCCCGACGCCACCGCCTTCGACGGTCCCGGATTCACACCACTCAACACCGACATCCGTGAAGAGCAGTTCGACAAAACCGCCGCAGAATGGGCCACCGAAAACGACGAAACGTCCATCGCCAAAACGATTATCGCCGAACCCCCGGGAACCGCACCGCAGAATCACGGATGATCTTCAAAAACTCCACCCATCTCAATCGGCAGAAACTGCTCATCCAGTTCCTCGAGGCAGCCAATCCCTACCCCATCGACGATCTGACCATCAACGTCCGCTACAGCCGAGGCGCCGACTTCTCAGGCACCTGCTACTACGCCACGGGCAGACTCTTCGTCAACCTCGGTCGCCACCTCGAATACCCCTACACGATGGCTACCTACATCGCCCGGACCATCTCCAACGAAAAATCCTGGACCAAACCGCTCTACACCATCACGCTCGCCGACGGCTACCAACTCGCCCTGTTCATCATGCTCCACGAACTCTACCACTGGCTCGTCAAACGCGCCGGACGCAACACCCGCCAAAAAGAATCCATGTGCGACCGCTTCGCTGCCCGGCACCTCCACGACCACCACGGTTGCCCCATCCGCACCCCCGAAGGCAGACTCGCCAACCGCGAAGACTGGGACTTCCAAAACCTCGACGCCTTCATCGTCCGTGCACGCCAAACAACCAGGAAGCCGATCCAGTCAATACCCGCGATAACCAAGCAAGCATCAGCCGCGATATCCGCCAACTCCGGGAGTTCAACACAATTCACGTTGTTTGAATCGTAACCCAAAACAACGCCGAATCACGCCTCGTGGAACAGCAACAAACTGCTCGTAAATCCATGCAGAAAGGTCGTACCCCCCACCGGACCGATCTCACCCGCCGAAAAACACCCCGCCACCGGACAATCCGGTAGAAACTCCCCGATCACATTCACGTCGTGATTCGGCTCGGAAAACAACCGCGTCCCCCGACCATGACAATTGAACAGCAACCCGCCCCTCGGCTTGTCGTACATCCTCGCCACCCGCGTCTCCAGCAGCGACCGCATTTCCTCATCAGCCGTCTGCCCATCCCGCACATGAAACTGAATCGTCTGCCCCGCCCGCAGAAAATCCGTCACAGCCAACCCACGATTCTCCACCACACCCGCAAGATTCCGAATCAGAAAATCCCCCGGACCAAACTCACCCGCCTGCTCGTCGATCACCCGCCCAACGTGCAACCCCTTCCGCATCATCGCCTGCTCCCGCGCATCAGCCCGATCATGCACATCCCGCAACACCGCATACGCATCCCGCCCACCCAACTCAAGCACGATGTTGCTCTTCACCCTGGTAATCACAAACGGTGGGCCGATAGGCCGACACCCCTGCGAAACGACCGTCCCCACCCGAAAATCCCCCACCAGCGACACCCCGACCATTCCAAAACGCAAAACCTGATCATTCAAAAACAACCGATTCTGTCCCGGACCCTGCGCACCACTGGCCACCCCGCCCACAATCGTCGCACCCGGCAACGCCTCATCCATCAGCCCCAGTGATTGATCGAACCGAATCGAAAACGGATCGGGCAGAACAATGATCGTCGGAATATCGTCAGGCAAAACACCCAGCCGATCATGCCAGTCCGCCGCGTTTTCCATCGTCTCCAGATCGTTCTGATCGATCACAAACGGCAACACCCGCACACCCGGCATCTTCGCCACCCACAGCGAAACACCCGCCCCACCCTCAATCTCCTGACCCGAACCAATCACCCCCCCCATCGTCGCCCCGATCAGATTCCGAGGCCCCACCTTCTCCAGCACCGTCTGACTGATCGATTCGTAATGTTCGACATGCTTGGGCGTCACGCACAACATCGCCACGTCCGGAACAAATCCCCCTACCTTCTCGCAAACCTCGTCAGCCGCGTCGATCGGATCCTTCAGCGCGCTCGCACCCGCCTTGATCGCCATACCCGCCCGAACAACATCAGTATTCCCCATCTTCACTCCCCCCGTTCAACGATTAGCGCAACAGCGCCAACCCGTCTTTCATCGCCTCATGCTGCTCACGCAACGACACCAACCGACCACGCTCCGCCTCAACAATCTCCGGACTCGCCTTCGATACAAAACCCTCATTCGCCAGCTTTCGCTCCTTACCCTCGATCTGCTTCAACACACCAGCCAATTCCTTCTCCAGCCGCGCGACTTCCTTCGCATCATCACTGATCCCATGCACATACACGCGCATCGCACCAACCACCGCCGTCCCCGAATTCGCAGGCCTCTCCGCATCGGTCGCGACCACCAACGTCTCAACATTCGCCAGTCGCTGAACAATGCTCCCCTCCGCCAGCAATGCCTCAACATCATCCGCCGGCGCGATCACCGTCACTTCCACCGTTTCCTTGTTCGCCACCCCGTTCCTGTTCTTCAAATCGCGAATCGCCCGCGTCACCTCCTGCAACCCGGCAAACACACACACGATTCCATCATCCGCCAATTTCTCCCAACCCTCCGCCGGTGGAAAATCAGCCTTGATCAACAATTCACCACACCCGGGATCCGCCAACCCCGGCAACCCACGCGTCGGCACCATCGCATTTAACTGCGACCACAACCGCTCCGTAACATACGGCATGAACGGATGCAGCATCCGCAACACCTGATCCAGACAAAACGCCAATATCTGCTTCGCCTCCGCCCCCTTCTCACCATCACGCATCCGCGCCTTGGTCAGCTCGATATACCAGTCGCACAACGAATCCCAGAAAAAATCCCGCAACAGCTTGATCGCAATCGCGTAGTGATATTTGCTCAATTCCTCATGCAACCGCCTGACCGTGTGCGACAGTTGCGCCAATATCCAACGATCCTCCGTTGGCAACGTCGCCACCTCAATACGCTCGCAACCCACCCCCTCGATATTCATGAACGCAAACCGCGCCGCATTCCACAGCTTGTTGCAAAAATGGCGACCAATCTCAAACTTGTCCGACACCATCTGCGCAAGCCCCAACGCCTCCTGCGTCGCCTCATCCGCCCACCGCGTCGCAAACTCACTCTTGCAACCCTTGCACACCAGTTTCCTAGCCGACATATTCTGCGCTGTCTGCGGCAACAACTTCTCACAATGCGGACATCGATAATCCACCGGCATCCGAACGTCCTGCGTCTCGGTACACATGTCCGCCATCGTGTACCGCAGCGCGTCCGCCCCATACACCGCAATAATATCCAGCGGGTCCACCCCGTTCCCCTTCGACTTGCTCATCGTCTCCCCGCGACCGTCCAGAATCTTCGGATGAATATAAACATCCCCAAACGGCACCTGCCCCCGCAGATACAACCCACTCAACACCATCCGCGCCACCCACAGCGTGATAATATCCCGCCCCGTAATCAGCACCGACCCCGGATAGAAAAAATCCAAATCCTTCGTTTCCTGTGGCCAACCCAGCGTCGCAAAAGGCCACAACTGCGAACTGAACCACGTATCCAGAACATCCGGGTCACGCTCGAAACCCAACGGCTCGACAAACTTCGCAAACTCCTCCTCAACGTCAGACTTCACGCACCAATAACCAACAACACCCCCCGCCCGATCCGAATCACCCACGACGTTCTCGTCATCAGAACGTTTGTGACAAACACGCTCGTTCTTCGCCCACCCGTCAAGCTGATCAAGAACGCCTTCACAATCCGCACGCGACCGAATCTCACAAGCCACCGCCTCACCCGCGTGCCACACCGGAATCCGATGCCCCCACCACAATTGCCGACTGATGCACCAGTCCCGCTTCTCGCTCAACCAATCCACATACGTCTTGCGATACCGCGTCGGATAGACCTTCACCCGCTCATCCTGAACCCCGTCGATCGCCGCCTGCGCCAACCCCGAAACCTTCGAACCATCACTCAGCGCAATTCCATCTGCCACGTCCGACATCCGCACAAACCACTGCGGCGACAAAAACGGCTCGATCGGTGTCTTGCTCCGATCGCTACACGGCAGATCCACCTCCATATCATCGATCTTGTCCAGCAACCCCAGCGATTCCATCTCCCCCACAACCGCTTTCCGCGCTTCGGGAAACGTCAACCCCGCATACCTGCCCCCATGCTCATTGACCTTCCCCTCAGGGGTCATGATGTTCAACATCGGCAACCCGTTCCGAAGACCAACCTCATAATCATTCGGATCATGCGCCGGCGTGATCTTCACGCAACCCGTCCCCTTCTCCGGGTCCGCCCACGCATCCCCCACAACCGGAATCTCACGCGGCGGATCGAACAACGGCAACAACACCGTCCTGCCAATCAACCCCTTGTATCGCTCGTCCTTCGGATTCACCGCCAGCGCAACATCACCCAACATCGTCTCCGGTCGCGTCGTCGCAAACCCCAGATGCGTCGGACCGCCCGCAGGCCCGTCCTTCAACGGATACTTGAAATGCCAGAAATGTCCCTTGATCGTCTTGTGAAAAACCTCGTCATCCGCGACGGCTGTCTGCAGGTAGGTATCCCAGTTCACCAACCGCTCACCACGATAGATCAACCCATCCGAAAACCAGCGGAAAAACGTCTCCTGCACCGCAGCCGTGTACTTCTCATCCAGCGTAAAACGCACCCGACGCCAATCACACGAACACCCCATCCGCTTGAGCTGCCCCAGAATCCGCTGCTCGTAATCCTCCTTCCACTCCCATATCCGACGAACCAGCTCCTCGCGACCGATATCGTGCCGACTCTTCCCCTCCTCCTCCAGAATCCGCCGCTCCACCACCGCCTGCGTCGCAATTCCCGCATGATCCGTCCCGGGCTGATACAACGCCCGATAACCCCGCATCCGATGCCAACGCGTCATGATATCCTGCAACGTGTTGTTGATCGCATGACCCAGATGCAGCGACCCCGTCACGTTCGGCAGCGGGATCATCACCACAAAAGACTTGTCACAACCCTTCTCCCCAGCCACCGCATCAAACGCACCCTCGCGATCCCACAACCCCGACACCTCCCGCTCCACAGACGCGGGTTCATACACCTTTTCCAACGCAATGTTGTCTGACATGGCTGATCAATCCCGTCCGAAAACCGTCATTCCACCAACGCTCCCAACCCTACCGCCACCCCGACCGATTTGCAAAGAACCGCAAACCATTCTCTGACCAGTTTGCCATCACCAAGCCATGACGCACATCGGGCAGAACATACGGCTGCATCACACCAGCGGGCACCAGCCGGGTGCATGACGGTTTGGGCGGCTCGGCGTAGGGCAGGTGGTTCTCGCGGCCACGCCGCGAGGTTCACCTGCCGCGCCGGAATGACAGTTGGAAAAGCAGGTCAACGTTCCGCTCACTCGGAACAATGACCTGCCATTTGGTATTTCGTGCCGGCCGATTCTGTCATGCACCCGCACCAGCCTGCCTGCAAATAACCCATTCGGTTCGATGCCCGTTTGTGTTACAATACGGCTGGCTTGGGCGACGGTGCGAGCATGAGGAGCAGGCTCCCGCCATAAACAGACAAACGATCCCCATTGAGGTTTCTGAAATCATGAATCAATCTTCCGCGTCCCCCACACGACTAACGATCCTTACCCTTGCGGGAACGGTGTATGTCGTCATGTCACCAACCGCAGTCGCTCAGCCCGACGCACACCTCAGCTCGCTGACCAGCATCCAGAACTGGACGATCGGAAATCCCGTTGATGGAAAACATGCGTATTCCATAGGCCGAAGAACCTGCAATATTGGAGACGAACCACTCGATTGGATACAAGGCCCGAACCCGACCCACCCCGTCACCGCCCCCAATCTCTATCGCCTGCAGGACGGGCGCTTTGAACAAATCGGGCGGGGCTGGGTCATGCACCACCTTTGCGCCTTGCAGCAAGGAGGTTGCGGTACCTGTCAGCCGGTGGGAAATTGCTGCTGCGCCGGACTCGGGCCGAATTGTTCCACTTCAAATGCCGTCGATACCACCGGGCTGTTTGGCATTATCGGTCCGCGTTCGGAAATCAACGTTCATCCGGGAACCAATCAGGGAGTCCATTCGTCCCCGGAAGGCCCCACAGCGCTTAGAGGCCGCGTCATTGTCGAAGAGTCCGACGTCGATGTTGGCCCATCATCAAACGCCATGTTTTTCGCGGAGGTGCAAATCGTCACCGCCGACGATGCCCAGGCCGCCGACATGTCACTCGACAACGACAATGCCTCATACCGACAAGCCCTCGTCAATCAAAACACGTTCTTCATGGGAATCACCGGCGATACCATCCGGGGTCAGGCCGCCATCCACGCCTGGCCTGAAAACGACCCGTCCGTCACACTCGAAAACATCGACATCCCCAACGAAGGCAGACTCATCCTCGCCTACAAAGCCTCTCCCAACGACGACGGAACCTGGCATTACGAATACGCCCTCCACAACCTGACCTCCGACCGCGCCGTCGGATTATTCTCCATCCCGATCCCCCCCGACGTCACCCTCACCAACATCGGTTTCCACGACATCGACGCCCACAGCGGCGAAATCCACGCCATCGAGGATTGGCCCGCCGACCGCAACGACAACACACTCACATGGGCGACCGAACCCTTCGAAAACGACCCGCTCGCCAACGCCCTCCGGTGGGGCACGCTCTACAACTTCCGATTCGACGCAGACACACCCCCACAACCCGCGACCCTCAACATCGGTCTGTTCAAACCCGGCACGCCGGACGCCGTGTCAGCCATCGTCGCCGCACCACTGCCCGCCTGTCCGGCCCCCGCGCTCGCCAACGCATTCCAACACACCGCGTTCGGCGACCACGCCTTCGATGGCTACATCGACCCGCGCGCGGAAAGCACCGACGGCCAATCGCTCGACGTCGGCCTCGATGCAATCACCCTCGTCTTCAACACCCCACTCGAAAACCCCGACGGCTCGACTCTCTCCGCGAGCGCATTCACCCTCACCGACTCCTCCGCGTCCGCCCCGACAATCACCCGGATCAGCACCGAAGACAACCGCGTCGTCACCATCCGCCTCAACGAAACGCTCACCGTCGCCGAGTGGACAACGGTCACGCTCAACGCACAAACCCAATGCGACCAGTCCCCGCTATCCGGTTTTTCAATCGACATTGGTTTCCTGCCGGGAGACGTGGATCAGAACGGCGCGGTCACACCGGTCGACCTGTTCATTTTTCGACAATACCTGAACGAATTGTCCACACCACCGATGGGCGTGGTAGCCGACTACCTCGACACCGACCGCAACAGCGAAGTCACCCCAATCGACCTGTTCGCCTACAGACAACTCATCAACGGAATCAAACCCGCCACCCGCACATGGGCAGGCCAACAACTACCCCCCAAACCCTGAGCGTTTCCAATCCGATGTAGCGCCACCCCTTGTGGGTGGGCGGAAAAACCAGTCACCGTCGGGTGGCCCATGGCTTCAGCCGTGGGGGAGTCGAATCGTTGCCTGCTCACCATTCGCGAACAGTGCAAGTCGCGAGAGCCTGCAACGCATCACCATTCAATATCGCCAAAGACAGTGACCCAACCGACAACGTAGCGCCACCCCTTGTGGGTGGCGGGAAAACCAATCCATGCAGGTTTGTACTGACCGTTTCGCTCGCAGTGAAACCGCTCAAATGCAGGTTCGGAATCGGGAACACGATCGAACTCGTCCAGCCACCCGTCACAATAAGGAAAATCGCGGACACCAGAGACTCAAATGGGCGCTACCGGACCTTCAATCGCACCCAGTCGAACGCAGGCCCCGGATCAACCTTCCGATCTGTCACATGCAGATGACCGAGAACTCCCTTGAATCGCAATTGTCGGTTTCGCGACAAAACCCGCGTTTCGACCCGACCCCTTTCGTCACGCGGAATAGTCGACGCAACAGCAGGCAACGCATCTCGCAGCGCGTGGATCAAGGCCACAAGCGCGTCGTACTGCGAGTCCGTAAACGGCAACTGATACAGATATTTCCCCTGCACAACACCCGTGATCGCTTGTTCGGAAAAGGAAAGCCCTGCCTCTGACACTGCCCGCACCAGATCCTTCCGCGACTCGTAGGCACCGACGTTGGCAATCTCGATACCAACCGATCGGTCATTCGCAGTCCCCGCGTGGCGAGCGCGTTCACGAACGTCGAGTGTCTGGTAAATCGTACCGTCCCGGTCGATGAGAAAATGCGAACTAAGCCCGCGTATGTCGTGCAGTGTTTGAAAACACCGCCTGCTCGTACCGGCTGCATCGTAATGAATGACGATCTGGTCAACGTGCCGGCGAATCAACTGCTCGTCCGTCATTTTGGTGTCGTCGTTTTCAACAAGGCCGGCACGAACACTATATCGTTGCGGTGTGTTGCAGTCGTACGCGGGTTGGGTCGGCAGCACGTTCGAGCGATCGAAAAAACCTGTTTCGAGATAGCCATCGTATCCCCCGCGATTATCCCAACGGATAATGCGCGCGTCGATCGGAAATTCCCTGCCGCAGACAACGATCGCCCGCGACGCCGCTGGAAGGGGCGGAGTTGGTCGGGTTCCGGACGTGGAGCAGGCACCAGGCAGCGCCATCCCCAGAAGAGTTGTCGCAACAACGAGTTTCATCATGCCTCGACCACGAACAACGATTGACGGTAATATGACCCACAGACTATCGCATTGGATAACGATGTTCCAGTGCCTGTCGTCAGGGCGATCTCGGTGAGCGCTATGCGAATTGGAATCATATTACCGGAAGACAAGGCTCGCGAGGTACGTCTCGCCATCGCAGACGGTGCCTACCGCGTGAACGGCGAGCGATCCGACGCGCGAAACTGGATATTGCGATCCGCCGGCGACACCGTCGATGATGGACGGCGCCGCGTCGCGTTGATCCGGTTCGAGCCGGATCGCGATCCGTCGCAATCAACCATCATCGTCAGAAACTGTCGCGCCGGTCGCGGGTTTCACTGGGAACAGCGCATCGACCTGATGCTGCCCGGCGTCGTGGAAGTGCAGTCCTGCGATGGCGTGTTGATGGTCGTCAATGAATTGCCGTTGGAAACGTATTTGCCCTGCGTGATTACCGCGGAAATGAGTGGCCAATGTCCACTTGAATTCTTGAAGGCCCAGTGCGTGACCGCCCGATCGTGGATGCTGGCAGCGACCGAACGAAAACACGCCAAGCTCGGTATCGATTTTTGCAACGACGATTGTTGCCAGCGATTCCAGGGTATTTCGGCGTTAAGCGAAGCTGCAAAAAATGCAACCCAGGCGACGACCGGCCAAGTAATGATCCACGAAACCGGCGTGGTGGTGGACGCGAATTATTCGAAATGTTGTGGCGGAATCGTGGAATCACCCGAGGCGGTTTGGGGTCGCTCAAAACCGGGGCAATACGCGGTTGTCGATGGGCCTGATGTTGACGGCGTGGGTCGATTTTTTCCGGTGGGCGCCGAATCGATGGCGGAGTTTGTGGATGGTGACTGGTTGAAGCAAACCTGCGCCTATTGCAGTCCGAACGTCGTCCCCGACGACGACCTGCCGCGATATCTGGGACGCGTGGACGACGGTGGTGGGCATTTTCGTTGGCGGGTTGTTTACGAAGCGTACGAATTGGCGGACATTTTGAATCGCAAGCGTGATTTGTCAGCCTCGCGGATTTGGGATTTGCAGGTGACGCGCCGTGGTGTGAGCGGGCGCGCGACGAATCTGGAAATTCTTTACGATGACAACAATCACCGACGACGGTCGATTTTGATCGAGGATCAATATCGAATACGCGATGCGCTCAGTCGGTCGTTTTTGTACAGCAGTGCTTTTGATTTGCGGATTGAGCGTAGCGAAGATGGTTGGCCTGTGCGATTTGAATTGGTTGGGGCTGGTTGGGGACATGGGGCTGGTTTGTGTCAGATTGGCGCGTTGGGGATGGGGATTTTGGGGCATGATTATCGGACGATTTTGCATCACTATTTCGAGTCGATGCGGATTGAAGTGGTAACAGAATGACAACAGCAGACGATCGCGGACATCTTTTGACTGAACAGGGCAACGACCGATCGGCTGGTATTGATCGGATGTCGGTTTCGGCTGCATTTGACGTGATGTCGGCGGAGGATGCAACGGTCGCGCGGGCGGTGGCTGCGTCGAAGACGGACATTTGTCGGGCGGTTGAGTTGGTTGTGGCAGCGTTTCGGGCGGGTGGTCGGTTGATTTACGTCGGGGCTGGGACGAGTGGTCGATTGGGGGTGTTGGACGCGGCGGAGTGTCCGCCGACTTTTTTGAGCGATCCCGAAATGGTTCAGGGTGTGATCGCGGGTGGTGAGGCTGCGTTGAAAAGGAGCATTGAAGGAGCGGAGGATAATTCGTCGGCGGGTGGGGATGCGATGGACGAGAAACGGGTTGGGGCAGGCGACGTGGTGATGGGTATTACAACCGGGGGGACGACGCCATTCGTGCATGGTGCGATCGCGCGGGCGAGATCGCTGGGCGCGAGGACGGTTTTTTTCGCGTGCGTGTCGGCGGATCAGGTGGTCGATGAGGCGGACGTTTCGATTCGGGTTTTGACGGGTCCGGAGGTGTTGGCTGGTAGTACGCGGTTGAAAGCGGGAACGGCGACCAAGATGGTGCTGAACATAATCAGCACGTTGAGCATGGTGGGGATCGGGAAGGTTTACGGTCACCTGATGGTGGACATGAATGCGACGGTGTGTGCGAAGCTCGGCGATCGCGGGAGACGTGTGTTGTGCGCTGTGACGGGATTGGGTCGGGATGAGGCGGCGGAGGTGTTGGCTCGGGCTGGGGGTCGGGTGAAGACTGCGATCGTGATGGTGTTGCGTCGAGTCGATCGCAGCGCGGCGGAGGGGTTGTTAGCGCGATGTGGTGGGCGGGTTGGTGATGTTCTTGCTGGTGCGGACGAGTGAACCGACGGCGAATGTCCAACCAGTGCCGATGACGATCCACCATAGCCAGGGGACGGTGGTTTGTTGCGCGTCCTGTCTTGCTTTGAAACAGGCGAGGATTGCGACGGCGGAGAGCATCGCGGCGACGTTGAGTTTGTCGTTCCCGCGGCGCGTGGTGAGGACGCCGAGGAGCAGGACGCCGAGCAGACTACCGAAAATCAGGCTGGCCCACTCGAAGGCTTCGAAGAGCAGGTCCGTTTGATTGGCGAGCAGGATGGCCATTATTGTGAGGAGGATTCCGAAGGCGAGGACAAACCATCTTCCGGCGGTGAGGTAGTGTCGGTCGGATTTGTCGGGGGCGAGGTGGGGTTTGTAGAAATCGACGACGGCGGTCGCGGAGAGGGCGCCGAGCGCGGAGTCGAGGCTTGACATGGCGGCTGCGAAGACCGCTGCGATGAGCAATCCGCGAAGTCCATAACCGGCGGGTATGACGGTGGCGATGAAATTGGGAAAGATGTGGTCGTTGTTTTCGACGACGCTTGCGGGCGCGATTCCCTGCGATTGGTAATAGGTGAACATCATGACGCCGACGAGCAGAAAGAGAACGACGACGGGTAGTCCCACGAAGGCGTTGAAGGTGAGCGAGCGTTTGCCCGCCCGGATGTCGGAGCAGGTGAGCATGCGGTGGGTCATGTCCTGGTCGCCGCCGAATATGGCTGCGTTGAGGAAAAGTGTGTGGACGAAGATGACGAGGAGGTTGCGTTCGTCGTTGGGGTTGAGGTTGGCGTGCAGGACGTCGAGCTTGCCGAGGGTGTTGGCGGATTGCAGGTTGTCGATCCAGTGTCCGGGGATGTTGAGGAATAGAAAAACGAGTGCGCCGATGGCACCGGTGATGAAAACAATGGCTTGCAAGGCGTCGGTCCAGATGATGGCTTTGATGCCGCCGAAGGTGGTGTAGGCGATGGCGACGGCGGCGGAGATGCAGATAACGACGTTGAGGTTCCAGTGAAACACGACGCTGATGGCGATTGAGGCAGCCAGCAGTCGCAGCCCGCTGCCGATGATGCGGGAGATGAAGAACAGGAACGAGGCTGTGACGCGGGTGCAGGGTCCGAAGCGTTGGCCGAGGTATTCGTAGACGGTGGTTACGTTTCCGCGGTAGAAAGCGGGCAGGAGCAGCCAGACGACGATCATTTTTCCAACGAAGGTGCCGAGGTAGAATTGGAGGTAGTGGCAGTCGCCATTGAATGCCTTCGCGGGGACGCCGATGAAGGTCAGGGCGCTGAGTTCGGTGGCGAGGATGGAGAGTCCGACGATGATCCACGGTTGACGTCTGCCACCCAGGAAGTAATCATTCGCACTGGATTCGCGTCGCCCGAACCACAACCCCACGCCCAGAATGGCAGCGAAGTAGATGACCAGAACCAACGTGTCGAGAAAAGCCATTGCGATTCTTCCAGGGCCTGCGTTCGTTGCGGGTCGAGTAGGCGTTTTTGTGGGGCGATTGTCAAGGGGCGAGGTGTTGGTGAATCGGGTGGGAGTCCGGGACCATTCGGGCGTAGAGCAGCCAATCCTTGTAGCGTCACCCCTTGTGGGTGACGGGAGCACGAAACGACGTTCGTTTGCGATCACGCCGCCCACAAGGGGCGACGCTACAGAAGACGCCGCGGGGTGGGCGCAACGATTTTTCCGGCCGATTCCGTCGCGGCAGCGTCAAGAGGACAAGCCATGACGGAACCGCAGAGGCGAACGTTTGTCGGGGTGGATATTGGTGGAACGCGGACGCGGATGGCGATCGTGGATGATCTGGGGCGGGTGTTGGCTGACCGGGAGGAACCGACGCCGACGGGCAATTTCGGTGAGGATCTGGTCGAACGGCTTGTCGCAACCTATCACGTTCTGCTCGGTGAGACGGACGCGTATCCGAATCCCGAGGCGATCGGGGTGGGCATTCCGGGGATTCTGGAGCCGGCGCGGACGGCGGTGATTCGTGCGGTGAATCTGCCGTTTATTGAGGGGTTGCCGCTGCAGGATCGGTTGGTTGAGCGGACCGGGCTTCGCACGATTCTGGACAGCGATGCTGTGGCTGCGGGTTGGGGCGAGTATTGTGCGCGCGAGCGCGAGCCAAGGCGATTTGGGTATCTGACGATTGGGACGGGAGTTGGGGGGACGATCATTTTGAACGGTGAGATTCTCCGCCATGCGCACAACACGATCGGTCACGTTGGTCATCTGATTTGCGATACGTCCGTGGATGCGCCGTTGTGTAGCTGTGGGACGCGTGGATGTCTGGAGGCGATTGTTGCGGGAACTGCGTTGAATGAATCGGCCAGGAAGATGGGATTTGAAGAGGGTATCGACCACATCGAGTCGGAGTATCAGGACGGTGAGCCTTCGGCGGTGTCGTTTGTCAATGAGGCTGCCCGACGCTTGTCGTTTGGGTTGATCGACCTGGCGCATCTGTTTGCGCTGGACGTGTTGGTGGCTGGTGGCGGGGTTGTTCAGGTGTTGCCGTCGCTGGTTCGGACGGCGGGACGGATCGCGGCGGAATCGGGGAGCACGCTGGTGGCGGACTCGATGCGCATCGAGCTGTGTGCGTTGGGTGGTTACGCGGGGGTTGTTGGCGCGGGATTGCTGGCGGCGGAGTCGATCAGCGCTGCGTGAATCATGCGAACATCGAGCGGAGGTAGTTGAGATCGTCTGTCAGCGGTCGCAGGTCGCCGTCTTTGGCGGTGCGTTCGATGATCAGCGGACCGTCGTAGCCTCGGGCGCGGAGTTTGCTGATCACGCGTGGAAGCGAGACGTCGCCGGTGCCGAGCGGAACGGGTGTTCCCCATTGGACGCCGGGGTTGGCGGAGGCGGTCACGTCTTTGACGTGGACGTGTTTGATATGCCGGCGAAGCGTGGTGACGGCGGAGACCGGATCGCCGGTTGCGTACATGACGAGATTTCCGGGATCGAAGTTGACGGCGACGTTGGGTCGATCGACGGATTCGATAAACGATTTCAGAACATCGGGTGATTCGGGACCGGTCTCAGCCAACAGCGTCAGGTTTTTCTCGGCGGCCATGTCGGCTGCTTGTTGGACGCGCTGTCGGAGTTTGGCTGGGTCGTCTGCGATGGTGCCGAGGTGCATCGCGAGCATGTTGACACGAAGCGCGGCGGACACGTCGATCGCCTCCCGAAGCAGGGTGAAACGTTCGTCGATACGTTCGTCGTGATTGAATCCGACGGTGGCTGCCACGCGGGCGATCGAGGAATAGTCTTCGTTTTCGAATGCGACGAAGGTGGCGGACAGTTCGACGTTAGCGTTTGCGGCTGCCTTCGCGATTTCGGCCGCCGGCGTCACGTTGCCGAAAAAACCGACGTGGACGACACCAAGGTCGAGATCGCGGCGGGCGCGTTGGATGGCGGTGACCGGATCGCAGCGGTCGATGGACCAGGAACAGATTCCCAATTCGAGTGATTGCACTGGTGTTCTCGCTATGGCTGATTGTGTCGGCGGCGTAGTTGTCCGCAGGCTGCGTCGATGTCGGTGCCTCGACTCTTGCGCATGTGGGTGTTGAGGCCTTTGTCGCGGAGAATGGATTGAAATTTGTGGGCGGCTTCGGTTGACGGTGTGCGATAGGGCAAATCGGTGACGGGGTTGTACCGAATCAGGTTGATGTTGCTGCGCATTTTCCTGGCGACCGTGGCGAGTTCGCGCGCGTGGGATGGTGCATCGTTCAGGTCGGCAAGCAGGATGTATTCAAGGGTCACCTCGCGTCCCGTTCGATCGAAATAATAGCGGGCTGCATCGATCAGCGAGGCGATATCGACGCCTTCCGCCCAGGGAATAATTTCGCGACGCAATTCGTCGTTCGGTGCGTGCAACGAGATGGCCAGCGTGATCTGTAGCGATTCGTCTGCCAGTCGTTTGATTTGCTTGGGCAGGCCAACCGTGCTGATGGTGATTTTTCGCGCGCCGATGTTCATGCCCCAATCGGCGTTGATGGTGCGGACAGCCGTGACGGTGGCGTCGTAGTTGTGCAACGGTTCGCCGAGTCCCATGAACACCACGTTCGACAATCGGCGACCGGATTCGCGGCACAGTCGGCTGATGCACAGGGCTTGTTCGACGATCTGTGCGGGGGTCAGTTGGCGTTGCAGTCCGTCGAGTCCGCTGGCGCAGAAAACGCATCCGACCGGGCAGCCAACCTGGGTCGAGATGCAGGCGGTGCAGCGATCGCCGTCGGGAATCAGAACGCATTCGGTCGTTGCGTCATCCTGCCATTTCAGGAGCAGTTTTTGCGTGCCGTCGGACGAGGCTGCCTGGCAAACGATAGTTGACTCGCAAAGATGGCAACCCTCGGAAAGCTGTTTCCGCAGCTCGGCCGACAGATTGGTCATCTCGTCAATGCTGCTCACCTGTTTCCGGTAGATCCAATCGAGGATCTGGTCGGCGCGGTATTTGGGTTGTTGGATGGCGGTCAAACGCTCGCGCAACATGTCGGGCGAGATCGCGAGCAGGCTGCTGTTCTTCGCGTTGATCGGCGTGAGAGAGGACAAGGGGTTCAGCGCTTTTTCTTTTTGGTGGTTCGCTTGCGGGTCGTCTTGCGCTTTTTGGTGGAACCATTGGACAGCAAAACCTTGATGAGCCGGTCGATGTTCTTGACAGGCACGAATTCGATCTGGCGACGGACATCGTCCGGCACGTCGTCGATATCGCGCATGTTGCGATCCGGGAGGACCACGCGCGTCAGGCCGGCACGATGGGCAGCCAGCACTTTTTCACGCACGCCGCCAATGGGCAGGACCTTTCCGCGTAGTGTTATTTCACCGGTCATGCCGGTCGCCGGATCAACGGGCTTGTCTTTCAACAGGGATGCCAACGACGCCACCATGGCGACACCGGCGGACGGACCGTCCTTGGGCACCGCGCCGGCGGGCACATGAATGTGAAAATCGCTCTCGCGGAACACAGACGGATCGACGTTCCAGCCGGTGGCTTTGTTGCGCGCGATGGAAAAAGCAGCCTGTGCGCTTTCGCGCATGACGTCGCCGATCTGACCCGTGAGATTCAATCCACCATTGCCGGGCATGCGCGTCGCCTCAATGAACAGGATTTCGCCGCCGACGGGTGTAAACGCCAAACCTGTTACCACACCGGGGATGGCGTCGGTCTCGGCCAACTCGGATTCGAACATCGGTTTTCCGAGGTCCGCCTCGATGGCGCGTATCGTGATTTTTGCAGTGCGTCTCCTGCCCGCGACGATGGAGGCTGCTCTGGCGCGACAGACCGCACCGATCTTGCGTTCAAGCTCGCGCACGCCCGCCTCGCGCGTGTACCCGGCGATGATCGTCGCGAGCACATTGTCGTCCAGTTTGAGTTTGGAAGGGGTCAGGCCATTCTCCTGCAACTGGCGTGGAACGAGGTAACGTTTGGCAATCTGCAATTTCTCTCTGTGGGTGTATCCCGGCAGGCGAATGACCTCCATTCGGTCATACAGGGGACCGGGGATCGCGTCCATGTAGTTCGCCGTCGCGATGAACAGAATGCGCGACAGATCGAACGGGACATCCAGATAATGGTCAACGAACGCCGAATTCTGCGCGGGATCCAGGACCTCCAACAGCGCGGACGCAGGATCACCACGGAAGTCCTGCCCTATTTTGTCCACCTCGTCGAGCATGAACACAGGATTGTTCGAGCCGGCTTTGCGCAATTCCTGAACGATGCGACCGGGAAGAGCGCCCACATAGGTGCGTCGGTGCCCGCGAATGTCGGCTTCGTCATGCACCCCGCCAAGGGCGATCCGCGCGAATTTTCGGTCAAGCGCTCTGGCGATACTCTTGCCCAACGATGTTTTGCCCACACCGGGTGGACCCGAAAAACAAAGGATAGGCCCCTTGCCGTCGGGCTTGAGTTTGCGGACCGCGAGGAACTCGAGAATTCGTTTCTTGACCTTGTCGAGACCGTAATGGTCCTGGTCAAGAATCCTTCCCGCTCGTTTGATATCCAGTCTGTCGGTCGTGCTCAACGCCCACGGAAGCGCGCAAAGCCAATCGAGATAGTCGATCGAATTGCTGTATTCCGGGGACGCCTGCGGGATTGTTTCAAGGCGTTCGACGGCTTTGTTCGCCTGTTCCTCGACCGGCTCGGGCATGTTGGCTTTGACGATCAGATCGCGGAACTTGTCTGCCTCTGTATTTCGCGCGTCGCTTTCGCCGAGTTCCTGCTGAATGGCTTTGAGCTGCTCGCGGAGATAGTACTCTCGTTGCGAGTGGTCCATCTGCTGACGGACCTGCGATTGAATCCGCTCGGAAATCTCCAGCACCTGTAATTGCCGGTTCATCGCCTCCAGAACCTTCTTCAGCCGATCCACGATCTCGAATGTTTCGAGCAACTCCTGTTTTTCGATCAGTTCCAGCGACAGATTGGCTGCCAGAAAATCCGCCAATCCTGCCGGTGAATGGATGTCCTCGATAATTCGGGCGGCTTCGTCGGACACATCGGGCGAAAGCTCGATGACCTTACCGGCTGTTTCTCGCACGGCGTGCATCAACGCCTCGATTTCGGGCGTCAACTCGAACGTGTCGTCTCTTGGCTGAACACGCGCGACCAGAAACGGCGACTCCTGAGCGATCGAGACGATACCGACGCGTTTCAAGCCATGAACGATGATCGTTTCACCACCGTCATCAAGACGAATCAGCTTGAGAATCACACAGGCGGTGCCAACGCGGTATAGATCATTCAGCTCGGGGTCTTCGGTTTCGGAGTGTCGTTGTGGAACAGCACAAACGATACGCGAGCCGGAGAGCGCGGAATCAAGCACGAGCTGCACCTTCTCGCGCACGATTTTGACCGGCATGACCGTTCCGGGAAACACCACCGACGACCGCAGCGGCAGGATCGGCAGTTCATCGGGGATTCGCGGTCCTTTTGAATCCGGGGCGTCATCCGTGTCCAGCTTGATCGGCACGTTACCGCCCACGTCCTGGTCGTCGTCGGAAATGACCTGCGACCGATCCGCCTGATCTGGTGGGTTTTTCTCAATCATCAAATTCGCTCAACCGCGATGCCTACTTCTTTGCGAGGCTAATCCAAAGAAACCCGTTTCGATATTGTGCGACGATGGACGAACGGTCCACACGCGACGGCAGCTCGATATCGCGCTCAAACCGACCCGAATCGATCTCCATCACATGGATGCTCTGCGACCCGGTCTCCCCGGGTGGTTCGGGACGCTCCCGCGTACCGGCAATCATCAGCCGATTGCCCTCGGTGGACACGTCGATGGCGCTCGGCAGCATGCCCGGGAGGTCCACGCAGATCCAATAGCACGTTTTGGCTTCGTAGATGTTGATCTGAGGCTCCCACGCATCGGACGATACCAACCGATACAGGCTGTTGCCCATCAGCTCGTCCATCATGGCGTCTACCTGCCTGGACAGTTTTTCAAGCGTATCGTCTGACCGCTGCACGGGTTGCTCCTGCCGAAATTCCGCTACCCGGAATCGCCCCGTTCATGCTATCACGGGGGCTGGAACGACGCCAATTGTCCCATTATTTGCCCCATGGCGATGAGTGAACTATCCTGTTGTCATGATGACTCGCCGAGCCAAGGTCACCATTTCAAAACTCGCCGCCCTCAAACGCGAGCGACAAAAAATTACAATTCTCACCTGTTACGATTTTTCCACCGCACGGGTGATGGAGGAGGCACAGATCGACGCCATCCTCGTCGGGGACACCTACGCGGAGGTTTGTCTCGGTCACGATACGACATTGCCCGCAACGATGGACCACATGGTGACGATTGCGTCCGGTGTCCGGCGCGGCGCCCCGGGCGTCTTTCTCATCGGCGACATGCCTTACCTCAGTTACCAAAGCTCGCAGGACAACGCCATTCAGAACGCCGGGCGATTTATGGCGGAAGCGGGCTGCGATTGCGTCAAGGTCGAGGTCGATCGTCGATTGGCGGACACGGTGGCTGCCATGTCCGCCGCAACGATCCCGGTGATGGCGCATATGGGCCTGAAACCGCAATCCGTTCATCAAATCGGGGGTTACAAAGCGCAGGCGACGACGGCTGCCACCGCGAACGGTCTGCTCGAGGACGCGAAAATCATGGAGCAGGCGGGCGCGTGCAGTCTGCTTTTGGAGGCCGTCCCGTACGAGGTCGCGCGACTCGTTTCCCAAAATACCGAACTTCCCGTGATCGGATGCGTCTCGGGACCACATTGTGATGGTCAGGTCCTGGTGATGCACGACATCCTGGGATTCGGTGCGGGACATCCCCCGAAAAATGTGAAGATTTACACCAATCTCAACGAAACACTTCGGCAATCATTCGAAGCGTACATGGACGACGTTCGAACCGGTCAGTTTCCGTCGGAATCTAACAGCATCACGATGTCGGAACGTGAATTAACGCAACTGCAAAATCTGCGCAACGAACACGGGTAACGATTGTCATTGAATCTGTCGATTACCTTGACATGGAAACCGTGGGTAGATACTTTGAACCAGGTCGGTAAACCGGAGTGGCCAAACGATGTTGGTACAGGTGGATCTCGCGCGTGTGATTATTCGAGAAACGGCGGATTCACAGATCATCGTTCTTCGTGAGCGGGATGGGCACCGTCATTTTCCGATTTTGATCGGTCTGACGGAGGCGGTGGCCATTGACAGGCGTGTCAAGGGTATTGAGACGCCGAGACCCCTGACTCATGATCTGATGGCGCGTATCATTGAGGGACTTGACGGCGAACTTGAGAAAATCGTTATCAGCGATTTGCGGGATCATACATTCTTTGCGACGCTGATGATCCGCCGCAATGGTGACCTCATCCCTGTGGACTCCAGACCGTCCGACGCCATTGCGCTCGGCGTCACCCGGCAGACACCGTTGTTTGTCGAGGAGAGCGTTTTACACGCGGTTGGTACCGACGACTCAGACGTCGACGACGATGGCGACGATTAGTTGATCGGAGGGCACGAAACGAGACTCTTTGCGAGAGAGATCAGCTTCCCAGATGTCTGACTCGCAACGATATTCGCCGGAAGGGTGGGGTTCGTCCCCTGCCGAGACTGTCACAACCATTATCGGTCGTGCGAACACCGTTCTCGCGGACGACAATGCGTGTGAGGGTGCACAGCACGTCGCGTCCGCTCCGGGTGTTCTCGACGTCATGGGCGGTATCACCGACTACACGGGCGGCACGATCGTCGGAATGTCCATCGCGCCGCGCGTCTTTGTCACCGCGCAACGTCGCAATGACGGCATGATCGTCGTCCGCGATCGATCCGAAGGCGGCAACCACGACAGCACACCCGGCGCGTCGATCGCCTTTCCATTGAGCGACAACCTCGTCGACAAAATGCCGATGCTTTCAGGAGACGCCGTGCAGGGCAACGGCCATCCTGAGGTTGACGGGAAACCGGACAGCGGCGCACTCCTGTGGGCGGCGCCCGTCATTGGCGTTGTCCACGCCATGAAGGTAACGTCCAAAATCGGCGACGACATCGGCGGGGTGTCGATCGTCGTTGACGGCGATATGCCCGTCATGAATAACCCGTCTTATCGTGCCGCTTCCACCGTCGCCACTGTTGGCGCGTTAACCGAACTCTGGAGCCTGCGAACCGATCCGATGGAAATGTCCTTCCTTGCGGCTCGGGCTGAAAACGACATGTTCGCAATACCCTGCGGCGTTGGACATGCGGCTGTTGCAACGCTGTGCGAACCAGGGCATCTTGCTCAAATTGACACGGAGAAACCATCGTCGGCGCACAACATCAGGCTCCCTGCCGGTGTCACCATCGTCGGAATCGACACGGGTGCGCACAGCAGGAACATCCTCGCCAAATATCGCGAAACCCGAACAGCCTCTTACATGGGTCGAAGATTTATCGAACAGGCGTTGCGGAATCGCGGTTTCGCCGATCAACTCCCCGTACCGCCGCTGGCAACGATCTGCCACAAGATATTCAAGTCCGCCTACAGCGAGCGCATCCCGGACAAGTTGATTGGCTCAGTGTTCCTGGATGAGTTCAAGTCCATCGAAGACACACTCACGACCGTGGACCCTGCGGTTGTTTACAAAATCCATTCCCGCACCGCGCACCATGTTTATGACAGCGACCGCGCATTGCAATTCGCCCGACTAATGACCGAAGCCGGCCGAACCAACAACCACGACACCATCATCGACGCGGGAAGATTGATGTGCAAATCACACTGGAGTTACACGCAGCGATGCGGTTTTGTCTGTGTCGAAGCGGAACTACTCGTCAAGAGTATTCTGGACCGTCGCGAAGGGACCGGCATCCACGGCGTTCGTTTTTCAGGCTATGGCTGCGGCGGGCTTGTCGTCGTCATGATGGACGACACACCCGAAACACACAGTCTTCTTGCACATATCCTCGGCGAATACGAAAACGCAACGTCCAACAAGACCAGAATATTCAGAGGCACCGGACCCGGACAACAAGCCTTCGGTGTACACAAATCCTGACCTACGTCACCGCCAACCGTTTCCCAGCCACCACCGTCGGAACCAACAACGCCAACACCATCGCTGCGAGCAATGGACCACGAGCCGCGAACACCAGGCACGCGTCAAACACAACAATCATCAGAACGAACGTCTTCACGGCTGCCTGAACATCCTGGGGATGACACGTCGCCACCGCCCGCCTCGCCATCACACGAACCTGTCCCAAAAGCACCCCCACCAACAACAGGAATACCCAGTCTGCCTGCTCCAGCAACGTCCATAACGCCACAAGACTCACGACTGCGAACATCATCACGCGAGACGACCACACCAGTTTCCACCGCGAACTCTCCACGGCTTCGTTCCGCGCAAACGCCGTCAAACCGGTCACATACAACCACATGACCACCACCACGAAAACATTCCCCGCCGTCGCCACCGGCAAAACCACGCTCATCCCCAGAAGGAGATTCAACGCCCGACAAGCCCCCATCAACCCCGGCGCTACAAACATCGATTTGAAAACACCGTCATAGCAAACGATCGCCGCAACCAGAATCGCCCCAATCCGCAGCGTCGTCATCCCGACCTGAGCGCACATCACCAGCCCCGCCACGAGCATCAACAACGAAACAACGAGCGCAGCCACCCGCGAAACCGCCCCCGACGGAATCGGGCGATTCGGACGCTCCCGGGCATCCCGGCCCGCGTCGAATACATCATTCAACCCCACCCCGCCCGCATAAAAAAGCACCGACGCCCCGACCAGCAACCCGAGCACCCCAACCCGCTCGAACCCCACCCCAACAAACAGGAATCCCGCCAACGAATCCGCAGCCGCGGTGAACAGATTCGGCAGACGAAACAACTGCATCCAGGACCGCACCCGGGTCATGATGTTTTCAACAAGGGCGTGAGAAAATCCAGCGCTTCCCGACCCGCACCGTCGGGATCAGACAAATATGGGTACAACTCCACCGTCAACCACCCGTCGTAGTCGGTCCGGCCAATCGCCTCGACCAACGGTGCAAACTCAATCGCCCCCCGACCCGGAATCAGATGCTCATGCACGCGAGTGGCTGCGATATCCTCGAAATGATAGTGACGCGTGTGTTCCCGCAACCGCTCAACCGTCTCCGGTAGCGGATCGGAAACGCAGTAGAAATGCCCCACATCAAAATTCAACCCGAACGCGGGCGAATCAATCCGGTCCGCCAATTCCAGGAACTGATCCGCCGTCTCAATCAGCAGGTCAGGCTCCGGCTCGACAAGCAGAAGCACACCCTCACGCTCCGCATGCGCAAGAACCTCCGTCAAGCCTTCAACAAAAACGTCCATCGCCCACGCACGCGTCATGCCCGATTCCAACGGACCACCCGGTTCCGTCGTGATACACCGCGCCCCGAGCTTCCGCGCCATCGTCAACGAACGCTTCGTATGCTCGATCCGCCTGGCCCGATAGGCCTCATCAGGCTCGATCCACGACGGATGCCAGAAATCCTGCACTACATTCATCATGAATGCGTTGATGTTTGAAATCTCGATCGACGCGCCATCGACCGCATGTCGAATCGCATCAATCTCCTCATCCGTCGTCGTCTCAGGCCAGGCGTGAGGCGTGTCAGCCATCAACTCCACGCCCGCAAAACCGATCCCCGCGATCCGCGAAATCGCATCAACCACCGAAACCCGCATGTACGCATTGGAACTGTACGCCAACCTCACGACGAACCACCATGCTTCTGCACATGCTCCATCAGCCCGGCCCACTGCTCGAAGAAATTGTGCTTGCTCGATCCATCAGGATCCTTGAAAAAGCAGGCAAGGTGATCCATCCGTCCCCGCCGACCCGACGCATACTCCAGGGCAGCCAACCGCACCAGATCGATCACCAGGGGCGCCGCCAGTACCGAATCGCTCCCGGTCCAGACGAACTGCATGTTCATCTTCGTCTCAAGAAAACCCTCGAAATGAATGAAATCCCATGCCACCTTCCAGTCGCTCAGCGAGGGCACATATTCGATCGACGTATGCGTCAACGGCTTGTACCCGACAATCTGCCCGACAAGCTGATCCTTGGATTTGATCTTCGACACCTTGACCGCAGGGTCCGCCAGATTGGCCCCATCCGCATTGCCCAGCACGTTGTGCCCCACCCAACTCATCAACCGCAGGTTCCGCATCGCGAACATCGGTGCCAACACCGATTTCAACAACGTCTCCCCGGTCTTCCCGTCACGCCCCATGAAGACCACGTCACGCTCCAGCGCAAACTCCTCGATCCCCGGCACGTTCATCCCCACCGACGGCGTGAAATTCACATACGAGCAATTCGCCGAAAACGCCCCGAGCGCGTAGATCGCGCTATTGGGCAGGACATTCGCCCCCGACCTGCCAAGCGCCTTGCACAACCTTGCATACGTCGCATGAGACGCGTGACGCTTCATTGGCGGTTCCGTGGCAGACACGTTCACCACGACCACATGGTCCAGTTTGTTCCTGCTCTTAAACGCGGTCAGATCGTCACGAACCACCAACACCGCCCGCGCAGGCGTCGAAACCTTCCGCACACGCGTCATCGCCCCCCGCTTCGCAACCGCCGGCAAAACCCCATAGGCCACGCCGGATGTCACATTTTTCTGCATCGCCCGAAGCGCCGGCGCACACGACTTGATCAAATCAGCCGAAAAAATCCGCGACTCAAGATGCGACGACCGCACCGCGTCCAAAAGAGACACGTCCCGCACCTCGTGCCCTCCGAATACCATCACATCCGTCCCAACAAGCCCCAACCCCGAAAACTCCGGCAGCTCCGTCACCATCCCCACCGGCGACGTCAGCTTCCTCTTCAGCGCAGCCAACCCCAACGCGACGGTGCTGCCGATACCGCCGCAGGCACCAATAAGCCAGATTCCGATTTTCACCCGCTTGTCAGTCATCAGGACGGGGAATCATAGAGTAACCCCCTTCGACTTGCCAGCACCGACACGATACAATCACCGTTCGGGGCGCATCGGCGTACCACGGCTGCATTCTTTCCATCACCACCATATACGCAGGACATCGCCTTGACATCTCCGACCATTCCCAACATCCACGGCCTCATCTTTGACCTCGACGGCACCCTCATCAACACGCTCGAGGACATCACCCACGCTGCCAACCAGGTCCTGACCGGGCACGGATACCCGGGACTGACCGAGGAACAGATGCGTCTCCTCGTCGGAACAGGTCTGTCCGAGCTGCTCGCCCAGGCAGCCAACACCGACGACACCGCTGTCGTCCGCAAGCTCGTCGACGGTTACCGCCCGTACTACGCCCAGTGCATGCTCGACCGCACGCATCTCTACCCCGGTATCTCCGACATGCTCAACACCCTCCACGACCGCAAAACCCCGATGGCGGTCCTGTCCAACAAGCCTCACGAATTCACCAGACCCATCTGCGAGCACTACCTCGCCCGATGGAATTTCGTCGAGTTCCTGGGACACCGCCCCAACATCCCTCGAAAGCCCGACCCGACGGCTGCTCTGCAACTCGCACAGAAATTACAGTGCGACCCGACAAATATCGTCTTCGTCGGCGACTCCGACGTCGATGTCCAAACCGCCCAAAACACCGGCATGACAAGCGTCGCCGTCACCTGGGGACTCCGCGACCGCGACCACCTCATCGCCGCCAAACCCGACCACCTCATCGACCATCCCCAACAATTGATCCCCCTCCTGCAGGCTGAAAACACCGCGTAGGCGCGTCCTGCGACGTCCGAAACCACCGACCGCGTTGACGCCTATTCGGGCGCGGGCTACGATCCAAAGATGGTCGTTCCGTTGGATTCCGACACGCAAGGGGAAGGGAAAATGCAGCATCAATCAATCTGGGCACGCCTCACCGAGTGGTTCACAAACGATCTCTACGAAGGTCCACGTCACGCTCCATCGAACGGCAGGCAAAACGGTCTCAATGACGACCTGCGAATCAACAGGGGCAGCCCCGGCAACGGCTCAACCAACGTCGCACGGGTGCAGCCCCGCGCTCAGGCCATCGAAAAACTCGAACAGGGTTACGAAAAACTCATCGGGTTGGTCGATAACCTCAACAGCCACCTGGAACACCAGCACAAGGGCACCGAGCACATCGTGACCGCCGTCAATGAACTTTCCGAAACCGTTACCAACCTGTCCAGGCTCCCCAGCCAACTCGAAAACCAGCAGAAAACCCTCGACACCATCTCCCGGCGACTCGAATCGCTCGAGACGATCAACCTCCGGTTGAATTCCCTGGACAACATCTCAAAGGCATGGAATGAGACCGCCGATCAACTCCCCAAAATCGCCGAATCGCACCGCGAATCTCTCGACGCAGTCCGGACGCAAATCGAGTCATCAACCACCATTCAGCAGCAGGTTTCCGAGTCGATGACAACCCTTGAAGAAACCGTCTCGACATTCGGTTCCGCCTCCGTCTCCGCCACCGAGTCACTCAGGGAACTCCAGGCTGCCTCCGCCAATCGCGACAACGACCTGATCGCCGTCCTGCAGGACCAAAACAAGAAATTCACCGCGCTGATGATCGTCGGAATCGCCGTTACCATCGTGATGGCCGCCGGGGTTCTTATCATCGCGCTGTCATAATTGTCGAAACAGATGCAAAACACGTCACAACAAACAGGTCCACGCTCATGACACCCAAGGAAATGATCGAAAACCTACTCGTCGGAATGACACGATTCGGCGCCTCCGATCTCCACATCAAAGTCGGATACGCCCCCACCTACCGCGTCGGAGGCCATCTCCGAAACGTTGAGTTGCCGAAAATCCCGGACACCAGCTACGTCCGCGAGATGTTCAAAGACCTCATCCCCGAATCGCGCAGCAACGAGTACGACTCCCACGGCGATCTCGATTTCTCTGTCAAAGGCTCCACCGGTGACCGATACCGCATCAACGTCTTCCGCGCTGCCACCGAAATGCACGCAGCCGTCCGCCGCGTCCAAAGCGAAATCCCATCCTTTGAATCGCTCCAACTACCCAAAATCTACGAGGAATCTATCCACAAAACCCACGACGGACTGATCCTCGTTTCAGGCGTCACCGGCAGCGGAAAGTCCAGCTCGCTGGCAGCCATGCTCCAACACATCAACGAGACCCGACCCGTCCACGTCATCACCATCGAAGACCCCGTCGAATTCGTCTTCACCCCCAGGACCGCCATCATCAGCCAGCGCGAAATCGGCATCGACATCCCCGACTACGCTGAAGCCCTCCGATACGTCGTCCGACAGGACCCCGACGTCATCTTCATCGGTGAAATGCGCGACAAGGAGACCATGCTCGCAGCCATCCAGTCCGCCGAAACCGGACACCTCGTCATGGGGTCGGTCCACTGCGCCGACGCAGCCCAGACCTTCGCCAGAATCCTCGAATTCTTCCCACACGAGGAACACGATTTCATCCGCTCCTCGCTCGCCAACAGCCTCTCCGCCATCATGTGCCAACGGCTCATCCCGGGCATCGACGAGGGCTCCCGCATCCCAGCCACCGAAGTGCTTCTCAATAATTCCGTCGTCAAAGACAAAATCCGCCGAGGCGAGGATGAAGACCTCCCCGCCATCATCGCCCAATCCACCGAAGAGGGCATGAGAAGCTTCACAATGTCATTGGGTGAATTGATAGAAAAAGAAAAAATATACTACGACACCGCCATGCAATACGCCCCAAGCCGCGAAGCATTGGCAAGCCAGGTCAAAGGCATCAAAACCAGCGCCCAGGGTCTGGTCGGCAGGATGGGCAGAAAATAGGAACTACCAGCTTGGCGGTCGGCAGGGTGGCCCATCGCTTCAGCGATGGGGTAGTCGAATCATTCAACGCCGAAGGTTCGCCAGTCCGTCATCTGTCCCTAAACCAAATTCGACTCCCAATTCAGCAGGTATTCTTGCGTTTCTACTCCACTATCGCCTCCCCCACCGAATCAACCACATCCGTCGCCATCACCGAAACCCGCCCCACGCGTTCACCCGCGATCTCACCCGCTTTCCCATGTAGCCATACCCCCAAAACCGCCGCCTCGAACGAATCCATCCTCTGACCCATCAGCCCCGCAATCACCCCCGTCAACACGTCCCCCATCCCGCCACTCGCCATCCCCGAATGACCCGTACTATTCACATAAACCTCACCACCATCTGAAACAACCGTCCCCGCCCCCTTCAACACCACCACAGCCCCGGTCGCCATCGACACCGCCCTCGCACAAGCCTCACGATCAGCTACCTCCACCGCCAACCCGTCCACCAACCGGCGCATTTCCCCAGGATGAGGCGTCACCACCACCCGACCCGCCGGCACGCACCACTTGCCCACCGTCGCCAACGCATTCAATCCGTCCGCATCGATCACCACACCGCCGTCGAACCCCTCAACCAACCCCAACACATCCGCCCCAGTCACCGTCGGCGACAACCCCGGACCAATCGCCACGACATCCGCCCGAAACTCTGTCGCCATCTCCGCCAACCGCGCTCCATCCGCCGCACCCATCACCCGCGTCGTCGCGCACGGTGCCAGGCCAGCCACCACCGCCCGGGCTGCTTCGGTGGTAATAACCTGCACCAACCCCGCCCCAACCCGAAACGCCGCATTGGCCACCAACGCCGGTGCCCCGACCATCCCGACCTCATCAAACCGCCCCCCAAAAACCACGATCCGCCCAACATCCCCCTTGTGCACACCGTCCGCCCGCTTCGGAAACGCCGGAACCTCCATCACCCGTCACCCCCCGCCCGCTCACCAACGCGATTGATCATCGCAGCCGCATACCCCGCCGAAAACCCAGCATCAATATTCACCACCGTCACCCCCGACGCACAACTGTTCAACATCGCCAGGAGCGCAGCCACCCCACCAAAACTCGCCCCATACCCCACGCTCGTCGGAACCGCGATCACCGGACACGCCACCAACCCCCCCACCACGCTCGGCAACGCCCCTTCCATCCCAGCCACCACGACGCAAACATTGGCTGACTGCAACGTCTCGCGATGCGCCAGCAACCGATGAATCCCCGCCACCCCCGCGTCGTAAATCGTCACCGTCCGCTGATCCATCATCTCAGCCGTCACCCGCGCCTCCTCGGCCACAGGCTGATCACTCGTCCCCGCTGATACAATTGCAATCGTGCCCGCCGACCATGTCGCCTCCCGCTGTCGCAACGAAATCACCCGCGCCGACGCATGATACTCCGCCTCCGCATGCTGCCCCTTCACGCGCTCAAACTGCTCCGCACTCGCCCGCGTCGCCAACACATTTCCCCCAACCGCAGCCAACTTCGCAAAAATCCCCGCCAACTGATCGACCGTCTTCCCTTCCCCATAAACCACTTCCGGAAACCCACACCGAATCCCCCGGTGATGATCCACCTTCGCATAGTCCAGATCCTCAAAAGGCCAGCCCCGCAGCGACTCAATGGCCTCGTCCAGGTCCATCCGCCCGTCGCGAACACCCGCCAACATCTCCCGCAATCGTTTAGCATCCATTCCGGCAGTTTACCCCATCGCGAGCGCACATGGCACCCGTTTGGCCGATTCAACGCATCTTCCCCGAGGAGCGGTCAGACGCCGCGGACCCGAACAATTTGAACCGCTCACGGATCACGATTCGACTCCCCCACGGCTGAAAGCCATGGGCCACCCGGCTTTGGACCACCGGGCGGGGTGTGAGGATTTCGCGTGGCGTTTCGGATTGGGAATGTTGTCATGTGCGAGACTCCTGCCGGTTGTCTTGTCGACGAGGTACCCGAGCGGGTTGATCTCCTCGTCCACCTTAATAACGTTGCAGGCGATCGAAGAAAAATTTTTGTTCGATCACCTGTATGCGCGCGGCTAAGGGGGGTGCGGCGAAGTGGTGCTTTAATTCGTTTGGCGGGATGTTGGAAGACTGCGAGGACGGGGAGCGGGATTGCGTCCCGGGTGTTGAGCGGATATGGGTCTTGTATGCGTGGTTTTGCGGTTGCGGGACTGTTGTTGGCAGCGATTCTGATTGCTGTGTTCGGTGCGCGCGAGGGGGCGGGCCGGGCGGAGCTGGTCTATGTGAATTCGTCGGGGATCAACACGCTGGATCCGGCGGCGATGACGTGGAATCAGGATTTGCGGGTGGCGCGGAATATCTGGGAGGGGCTGACGACGTATGATCCGGTGACGCTGGAACTAACGGCGGGTGCGGCGGATTGGCCTGCGGTGTCGGCGGATGGGCTGACGTACTCGTTTCGGATTCGGGACCGGTCGCGATGGTCGAATGGGGAGAAGGTTACTGCGCGGGATTTCGTGCGGGGATGGCGACGGGCGATGGAGCCTGGGACGGCGGCGGATTATGCGCAGTTGCTGACGGATCATGTGACGGGGGCGGTGGACTACTATGAATGGCGGAGTGAGGGGGTTGGTTTTTTGGCGGGGCTGGAGACGGGGAGCGATGCGTGGCGGGTTGCGTTTGATGAGCATGTGGCGGAGCGGGAGCGGCGATTCGCGAAGGTTGGGTTTCGGGCGGTTGATGATGCGACGTTTGAAGTTCGGTTGAACAGGCCTTGTTCCTATTTTCTGGAATTGTGCGCGTTTCCGACGCTGGGGCCGGTGCATGAGAGTATTGAGCGGTTGCGGCTTGGGATCGAGGGGACGGGCTTGACGGGGGCGGGGTTGGTTGCGTTTGACCCGCAATGGACCAAGCCTGACTATCGAGCGAATGGTTATGAAGGATTGGTGACGAACGGGGCGTACAAGGTCGTGGATTGGCGTTTTCGGCGGCGATTGCGGATGGAGCGGAATGGGTTTTATCGTGCGGCGGGAGCGGTGCGGTGCGGTTCGGTGGAGATGGCGGTTTACCGAGATTTGAATGCGGCGATCATGGCGTATGAGGCGGGTGATGTGGATTTCCTGCCGGAGATGGGTGTTGGGTATGACCATGAGTTGGCGCGGTTGAGTCGAACCGGGAAGCGGAATGACTTTTACTGTCCGCCTGTGTTTGGGACGTATTACTATTTGTTCAATTGCGCGGATGAGTTGGTGGACGGGCGGGTGAATCCGTTTGTGGATGCGCGGGTGCGGCGTGCGTTTGTGATGGCGATTGATCGGCGGGTGTTGGCGGAGCGCGTGGTGAATCGGGGGGAGGGGCCGATTGATTGTCTGGTGCCTCCGGGGGTGATTGATGGTTATGTGTCGCCGACGGGGTTGGGTTTTGATCCGGATGGGGCGAGGCGATTGCTGGAGGAGGCGGGGTATCCGGGCGGCGCGGGATTGGGTCCGATCGACTTGTTGTACAATACGGGGTTTGTGCATGGGAAGGTGTGCGACGCACTGGCGGAGATGTGGCGACGGGAGTTGGGGGTGAACGTTGTGGCGAGGGGCAAGGAGGTGAAAACGTTTGCGGAGGATCGACAGACCAGGCGATTCATGATCGCGCGGGCGGGTTGGTATGGGGACTATGCGGATCCGTCGACGTTTTTGGACATTTTCGCGACGGGGAACGGGAACAACGACGCGGGGTTTTCAAACGCGCGATTTGATGGGTTGTTGGAACGGGCGAGCGCGATGACGGACCCGGCGGAGCGGTTTGCGGTGTTGGGTGAGGCGGAGCGGGTACTGATTGTGGAGGAGGCGGCGGTGTTGCCTTTGTATCAGTACACGCAGTTGCTGGCGATTGCACCGGGGGTTTCGGGAATTCGGCCCAACGCGCGGTTGCTGTTTCTGTTTGGCGGTGTGACGAAACGATGATGCGGCGGGTGTTGTATCGGTTGGGATTGGGGGTCGTCACGTTGTTTTGCGTGTATGCGTTGACGTTCTGGATGGTGATTGTGGTGCCTGGAAATCCGTTCGCATCGGGCGATCGGAACATGCCGGCGGAGGTTGAGCGGGCGCTTTTGGCGCGGTACCACATGGATGACAACACAGCCTATTTTTTTGAGTATCTGGCTGGGGCGGTGCGGCTGGATTTCGGTCCGTCGTTTCAGTATCGGGACTGGACCTGTACGCAGATTATCGCGCAGTCGTTGCCGGTGTCGGTGACGCTGGGACTATTGGCGATGTTGTTGGCGGTGCTGATTGGGGTACCGGCCGGGGTGTACAGCGCGGTTCGGCGGGATGGGTGGCTTGACGGGGCAACGTTGGGGTTGGTGTTGGTGGGTGTGAGCTTGCCGACGTTTGTGATCGGGTCGGCGTTGCTGACTGTTTTTGCGGTGTATTTGAAGATGTTTCCGATCGGTGGCTGGGGGACGTTGATGCATTTGCCGTTGCCCGCGTTGACGTTGGCGACGCCTTTTGCGGCGTACATCGCGCGGTTGACGCGGATTGGGATGTTGGATGTTTTGTCGGGTGATTTCGTTCGCACGGGGATCGCGAAGGGATTGGGACGAGGACGGGTAATCCGGCGACATGCGTTTGGTCATGCGTTTTTGCCGGTGCTGAGTTATCTGGGACCTGCGGCTGCCCAGGCGATGACGGGTTCGTTTGTGGTGGAGAAGGTGTTCGGGGTGCCGGGGATTGGGCAGCATTTTGTGGACTCAGCCTTGAATCTGGATCGGGGGATGGTGCTGGGAACGGTGTTTGTTTTTTCGGCGATGATCATCGTGTTTAATCTGGTTGTGGATGTGGTGTATGGGATGGTCGATCCGCGGATTTCGGAGGTGGTGGCGTAGTGGTTTGGGTTTCACGACGAGCCTGGCGACGGTTTCGTGGGGATCGGTTGGGGTTTGCGGGCGGCGTGAGTCTGGGGTTGATCGGGGTGACAATGATTCTGTTGCTGCCGTTTTCGACGAGTTGGTTCAATGTTCAGGACCTGCATGGTGCGGTTCGGGCGAATCCGACGATCGCGATGCCGACGTCGTATGATGTTTACTCGGTAAGTTTGTCGGAGTCCTTACTCGGGTCACGATTTGTGGGGTTTGGGTCGATGATGCACTCGGTGGCGGGGGTTTTTGGTTTCGACGATTTGGGACGCAGCGTGTTTTTTCGGGTTGGGCTGGGATGGGTGATCAGCATGATGATCGGGGCGGGGGCGGCGGTGATGGCGACGGTGATTGGTGTGGGTTGGGGGACCGTGTCGGGATTGGCGGGTGGTGCCATTGATCAATTGATGATGCGGATCGTGGATATACTGTATGGGCTGCCCTATGTTCTGTTTGTGGTGCTGTTGCGTGTGGTGTTGGCTGATCCCATGACGGATTGGCTTGGCGGTCGGTCGCAGTTGGCGGGCGTGGTGCTGGTGGTGTTGGCGATTGGATCGGTGAGTTGGTTGACGATGGCGCGGGTGGTTCGCGGGCAGGTGTTGTCGTTGAAAACGCAGGGTTTTGTGGAGGCGGCGAGTGCCAATGGGGCTGGGTCAGTGCGGATTATGGTCAGGCATATTTTTCCGAACGTGGTTGGCGTGGTGATTGTGTACGCGTCGTTGATCGTGCCGCAGGCGATCCTGCAGGAGTCGTTCTTGAGTTTTTTGGGAATCGGAATTCAGTCGCCATTGCCGTCGCTGGGGACGTTGGCGTCGGACGGCGTGAATGCAGTGAATGCGTTTGTCGGATTTTGGTGGCTAATTGTGTTTCCTTGTGGGATGCTGTTCACGACGTTGCTGGCGATGAATTTTTTGGGCGACGGATTGCGTGACGCGTTTGATCCGCGTGGGAAGTGCGGGATGGTGGGTTCAGGATGATGGTGAAGATGCGCGTGATGTTTGGGCGATACCGGACGTTTTTGGCGTTGCTGTTGATTTCGGCCTGTTGCGGTGGTTGCCGACGGGACCTTCCCGAGACAAACACGCCCGATGAGGGTGGGGCTGGTGCGTCGGGGAATTCATCGGGATCGGCGACGTCGGGGATTGCGACGGCGGCGGACGCATTCGTGAATCCGCCGTGGTTGTTTGAGCGGGCACCCGCGGATTCGACGAAGGTGGATTGGGACGCGGAACTGAGGCTTTCGTTGCGTGGCAACCCCAATACGCTGAATCCGGTGCTGATGTCGTCGGCTGTTGAGGAGCGTCTCAAGGAACTTCTGTTTGATTATCCGTTCATCTTCGATGCCAAATTTCGGTGGTCGATCAACCCTGCGATGACCGAGTCGTTTGTCGAATCGGGGGATCATCGATCTGCAACGCTTGTCATGAAAAATGGATTGACCTGGCACGATGGTGCACCGTTGACGGCGCATGATGTCGTTTTTTCCTGGGAACAGATCATGGACGAAGACGTCCCCGCACGGTCAGCACGCGGGGGGACGGATCAGATTGCCAAATGCACCGCTGTCGATAACCAGACGGTGCGGTTTGACTTTGCGGAACCCTACGCAACCAACAAATGGGGCGCACTCTTTGCGATTATTCCCAGGCACATTTATGAGGTTGGCAAGACGGACGACCCTACGCTCGCCAGGAGCAAATACCATGTAACACACAATCGGTCACCGATCGGCAACGGTCCCTATCGGTTCGTTTCGTGGGAGAGCGATGACCGCATTGTGCTCGAGCGATGGAAAGACTATCCGGGGCGAAAACCATTCTTCGCGAAGATCACGCTGCGCATCATCCCGATCGCCCAGGCGAGGCTTCTTGCATTTGAGCGTGGGGAGATTGATGAGGCGGAGCTTAGCCCGGAGCAATTCGCGAACGGGTCGGATACCACGTCTTTTCGCAAGGCGGGCGTGAAAGGACTTGGGTCGCATTGGAGGTTCAACTATATCGGATTGAGTGGAGATGGGTCGAATCCGTTCTTTGCGGATCGAAACGTTCGACGGGCGGTGTCCCATGCGGTCAACTACGACCGAATTGTATCTCAGGTATTTCATGGACTGGCCCGGCGGGCGCGTGGTATTTTTCATCCTGACTCACCGATGTATCACGACGGAATTGATCTGTTTTCGTTTGACCTGAAACTGGCGGGCAAGCTGCTGGACAAGGCGGGATGGGCGATCGATTCAGACGACGGCTGGCGATACAAGACGGTGGAGGTCGGGGGTGAGAAGGTCAGGACGCGTCTGACGTTCACGGTGAATCTTGCTCAGCCAAGCACCACGTCGCCGTTGGTGGCGGCCATCGTTGCGGAGGATTTGAAGAAAATCGGGGTGGAGATGAAGTCGCGCGTGTTGGAATGGGCGACGTTTCTTGAACATCTGCGAAACCGCGAGTTTGAAGCGTTCATGTCGGCGTGGAACCCACCGGTGGATCCGGACTATGGTTGGAACGTCTGGCATAGCACAGCCTATGAATCTCAACGCAACTACGTTGGGTACGCCGACAAGCGGGTTGATGATCTGTTTGCGAAGGGGCGGAAATGCTTCGATCACGATGAGCGGATGGGTTACTACGCGGAGTTGTCGAAAATCATCTACGACGACGCACCGTATGTGTTCCTGGTCAATTCTCCGATTCTGTGGGCGTTTGACCATCGTCTTCGCGGTGTGGAATTCAGTCCGCGTGGCCCGTTCATGTTTGAGCCTGGTATTCGGAACTGGTGGATGCCTGTCTCCGCACGGTAGTCTCATCCGACGTCGCGTGCGATGATTACTAGCTTGAGGATTGCCCCGGTAAATGATCACATACGCCCTTCGACGACTGCTGCTTTTGATACCCACCTATGTTGGCATTACGGCGGTCACGTTTGGGGTGATTCACTTGTCGCCGGGTAGTCCGACGCTTTTCCACGGTTCTGACGGCGGTTCGCAGGAGATGTCGGAGGCGTCGTGGAAGCGGCTCGAATCGCATTTTGGTTTGGATAGGCCGCTCCACGTCCAATACGGACAATGGTTGACACGATCGGTGCGGTTGGATTTCGGGACATCCTTCTCGGACGGTCGTGCGGTGTTGCAAAAAATCGCCGAGAAGCTTCCCTGGACGCTGTTGCTGTCCACGATTTCCATCGTGGGCGGTTTGTTGATCTCGATTCCGATCGGCATTCGATCGGCGGCTCGTCGTGGTGGTTTTTTCGACAGGATCAGCGGTGTTCTGTTGTACGCGATGTTTTCGGTGCCGAGTTACGTTGTGGCGATGTTGCTGATCGTGGCGGTGGTGGTGATTCCGATCGAGGCCATTCCGATCTCCGGCGTGCGTGCAGATCATTTTGCGTCGATGACGCCGTTGGAGAAAATCGGAGATATTTCCAGGCATCTACTTCTGATTGCGATTTGCTTCACCTATCCATCGTTGGCGTTTCAGTCACGATTCGTGCGCGGGAACATGTTGGATGTTCTCGGACAGGACTACATTCGAACCGCGCGATCGAAGGGGTTGAATGAACGAGCCGTGATTTGGCGACATGGGTTTGGCAACACGCTGATTCCGATGATCACGCTGCTGGGGCTGCTGTTGCCGACAGTGATCAGCGGATCGGTGATTCTGGAGGTCATGTTCCAGATTCCGGGAATTGGGAAGCTGTTTTATGACGCCGTGCTGCAGCGCGACTTCCCGACGGTGATGGGGTTGTCGTCGTTGACTGCGATGCTTGTCCTCCTGGCGACGCTGTTGGCGGACCTTGCGTACGGATTGGCAGACCCGAGGGTGCGATATGACAGCGCGCGGGCTTGAGCACATGGAAATCGGGGCGGGGCGAACGTGGCGACGGTTTCGACGCCGTCGCGGCGGATTGGTGGGATTGGGTGTCGTTGTCATTCTGTTGCTAACGGCGTTCTTCGCACCGTTGATTGCGGGAAACGTTCCGATCGTTTGCAGGTATCAGGGGCGATGGTCCGCGCCGGCGATTGTCGAGACATTTCGGCGTGTTCCAGTCGTCGGGCAATGGATCAGCCCGTCGAAACCGTTTGGTTTGCCGAGCGTCGATGCGAAGTCGCATCTCTCGCAAGAGGACGTGGTGTTTTGGCCCTTGATACCGTTTGGTCCGACGGAGACGTCGAGCGATTCCCTGCGACCACCATCGTCCGTCCACTGGTTTGGGACGGACAGGATCGGTCGGGACCTTGCGTCGCGGATGGTGCATGGGACGACGGTATCGATGACGGTGGGTTTCGTTGCGATGGGCATCGCGACGTTGATCGGTCTGTCCATCGGGGGATGGGCGGGTTATGCGGGGGGTTGGGTGGATGCCTTGTTTTCGAGGCTCATTGAGGTCGTCACCTGCTTTCCAGTGTTATTCCTGATTTTGTCGGTGACGGTTTGGCTGGAACCGAGCATCGTCAATGTGATGGTAATCATCGGGTTGACGCGGTGGACCTCGATCGCTCGGTTTACACGGGGCGAATTCTTGCGACTCCGGGAACAGGAATTCGTGTTGGCAGCACGCGCGAGCGGAGCAGGACCATTTCGCATTGCGGTGCGTCATTTGCTCCCGAACGCGATCGCCCCTGCGTTGGTGACGATCACGTTTGGTGTGGCGCAGGCGATACTGCTCGAGGCGGCGTTGAGCTGGCTTGGGTTTGGTGTTCAGCAGCCGAACCCTTCGTGGGGGAACATTCTACGAAGTGCGTATGTGCAATTGCGTTGGAGTCCTCATATGGTGTACCCACCGTGCGCGGCTATTTTTCTGGCGGTCCTAGCGTATAACCTGGTTGGCGACGCGTTGCGTGACGCGATCGACCCACGAACGGAAACGCGGACGGTATAGTGTCATCATGGCAAATGGCGGTTAAAAACCCGATGAACGACACCCCTGTTTTGACAATCGACGGATTGCGAACGGAGTACCGCACCGACGAGGGTACGGTCCTCGCGGTGGACGATGTCGGGTTTGATGTGCGGCGCGGCGAGGTGTTGGCGGTCGTTGGCGAAAGCGGGTGCGGCAAGAGTGCGACGGCGTTGTCAATCATGAGGTTGATCCCAACCCCCCCGGGTCGTATCACGTCGGGGCGGATCGTCTTTCACGACAATGACAACAATGTTGATTTGCTGTCGCTGGACGAAAAACGGATACGGTCGATTCGGGGTCGGCGCATCGCGATGATTTTCCAGGAGCCTATGACGTCGCTGAACCCGATTCACCGCGTTGGAAATCAGGTGGCAGAGGCGTTGCTCGCGCATGGGTTGTGCGGTCGTCGCGAGGCGTGGGATCGTTCCGTGGAGATGCTCGATAAGGTTGGAATTGCCGGTGCTGCGCAGCGAGCGCGGGATTATCCTCATCAGTTGTCAGGTGGTATGCGACAGCGGGTGATGATCGCGATGGCATTGATGTGCGAACCGGCCTTGTTGATTGCGGATGAACCGACGACGGCGTTGGATGTCACTGTTCAGGCGCAGATTCTTGATTTGTTGACCACGCTCAAGACCGAACGCGGGATGAGCGTGATGCTGGTAACGCATGATCTGGGTGTTGTGGCTGAGACAGCCGACCGGGTTTGCGTGATGTATGCGGGACGGATTGTCGAGGTGGCACCGGTCCGCGAGCTGTTTGCCAACCCGTTGCATCCGTACACGCAGGGACTATTGGCAAGCCTGCCGCGGATGTCGAGCGAGCGAGCGAGATTAACGGTGATTCCCGGGTCGGTGCCCGATGCGCGGCATTGGCCTGAAGGGTGCAGGTTTCATCCACGTTGTTCTCTGACGCGTGAACGATCGTGCGGTGGTGATCGAACGTCGACCGGCGACGTTTTGACACGATGCGTTCGCGATTCGGGCGACGAGAGCGGGGGGATGCCAACCCTGTCGAAGGTCGGACCCGAGCATCACGTCGCCTGTTGGGAGATTTCGTCGCCGTGCGTCTCGAAGGCGGGATCGTCCCATGACTGATGCAAAACGGGAAACATCTCCGAAAGCGGAAGCACCCCTGCTTTCAATCCGCGACCTCAAGACGCATTTTCCGATTCGCAAGGGGGTGTTTTCGCGCGTTGACGGACATCTGCGCGCGGTTGACGGTGTCAGTCTCGACATCGCGTCGGGCAGGACGTTCGGACTGGTGGGTGAAAGCGGATGCGGCAAGACGACGCTCGGACGAACGATCCTGCGACTGACGCCCGCGACATCCGGCTCGGTCGTGTTCGACGGGTCGGACGTGCTCTCGTTGTCGTCCTCTGAGATGCGAAAACTACGCCGGGATATGCAGATCGTTTTCCAGGACCCAGCCGGCAGCCTGAATCCGAGAATGACGGTCGGGTCGATCGTCGCCGAGCCGCTCGTTATTCATCGAGTGGCCCGCGGCGCAAGACTGCGCGCTCGAACGATGGAGTTGTTGGAACGCGTCGGGTTAAACGCCGACGATCGTCTGCGCTATCCACACGAGTTCTCCGGAGGGCAGCGACAGCGCATCGGGATCGCGCGGGCGATTGCGTTAAACCCGAAATTCATCGTGTGTGATGAGCCTGTCAGTGCGCTGGACGTTTCAATTCAGTCTCAAATCATCAATCTTCTGAGCGACCTTCGTGCATCCAATGGGTTGTCCTACCTGTTCATCGCACACAATCTTGCCGTCGTACGCCATTTCTGCGATGACATCGCGGTGATGTACCTTGGTAAGATTGTCGAACAGGCACCCGCTGACCGGATTTTCGACTCCGCGAGGCATCCCTATACGCGCGCGTTGCTGTCAGCCGTCCCGGAACCGGACCCGACCCGCAAACGCTCGCGCATCGTATTGGAGGGTGAGGTGCCCTCAGCCATCAGTCCCCCAACGGGTTGTTCCTTTCACACCCGTTGCCCGTTCGCAACCGACCGCTGCCGCGCGGAAATCCCCGCATTGGAGCCCAAAACCGGTCTTACAAACAATCACCGGGTCGCCTGCCACCACGCCGACGAACTCCTACAATTTCCCACCAATGACGACGCGCCCACGACGAGTTTGTCGGCTACACTTTGACATTCAGATACGTCCCTTGTACGAACAGTCTCGCGACGGGTCGGGTCGGCGGTGAACCGACAGATATAGGATACGTCGCGTCGGTATTTTCAAACGGAGCACGATATGTATCGCACTATTGCACGCGCGATGGCCTTGGTGTTGGCGTTCGCGTCTATTGGCACGTCAGTCCTGGCCCAACAGGAAACGAAACCTGCCCCGGTCGATTTGTTGGATGCGGTTCCCGCAGAAGCGTGGGGCGCGGTGTGCATTCCAAACGTCGCCAGGATGGATCAACACCTGACCGCATTTCTTCAGCCATTGCAAATCCCGATGATGATGGGCCCGCCCGTCATGATGGCCAGGATGATGCTCGGTTTGCAAGCGGGGTTCGACGACAATGGCGGCGTGGCTATTTCGATGTTGCCGGTGCCGCAGGGAGAGAACCCGACGCAGTCGATCGTGATTCTTCTGCCCGTGACTGACTATGGCGCATTGATGACGGCCATGTCCGCGGAGGCGACGGGTGACGGTGCCAACAAGCTCTTTTTTATGGACAAGCAATCGTACGCAATTCCATACAGGAAGGGTTTTGCAGCCATCTCAAAGTCGCGTGCGGTCCTGAATCGTCTGACGGCGATGAAGGGCACGCTTCGCTCGAGGCTGAGCGACGAGCAGCGTCGTCTCTGGAACAACACCGATATCACCGTCTGGGTCGACGCCAAGACGGTATTCTCCCACCCGATGGTCAAGGCAGCGTTGCAGTCAGCGCAGCAACTGGGCATCAACACCTCGTCCGAGGAGCTGGAGCAACTCGGCCAGATTCAGTTGTACACATCGTTCGAGCCGGGCGGCCTCTCACTGGGTGGCTATGCTGACGCGCTACCCGGAACTGATTTGGCCAGGGCGATGGCGTCTGTGAAAGGCACGAATGAGTCGCTGCTGAAAGGCCTGCCGAACGAGCGATATCTCGCGGCGGTGGGTTTTCAGTCGAACAAAACATACACAGAGATATCCGCCAGGTCGCTCGACCAGGCCATTCAGAGTTTTCTTGATAGCAGGAAGATCGACGCAGAAAAGTGGGGGCAGGCACGGAAGGCGCTCATGACCCTGTCGCGGTCGGTCATTGGTCTTTCGGCGGACGTGGTTGCCTTGCCCAACGACAAGACCGGACAGATGTCAGCCAACGTCGTAATCAGAACAGATGGCGAGGCTGCTGAATTCCAGTCCGCCCTGGCTGCATTGGTGGAACAGACGAAATCCGCGATCGGAACGGGCAAGAATTCCGAAGCGACGGAAATGGTCTCACTACTGTCGTACAAGAAGAATGCCGAGAAGCACGAGGGTACCCGCGTCGATCATCTCAAATTCAAACTGCCCGAGAACGCAGACGCGCATGTGCGAGAACAGATCCAAACCATCCTCGGCGAATCGGACGTCACCGTACGCGTCGCTGCGATCGACAAGAATGTCGTTGTGATGACCATCGGTGGTGGCATGAACCAAACGGCCCGGCTAATCTCGGCCGCCCGTTCAAACAACGCCGCCCTCGCGGGCGACAAGGGAATTTCCACGCTATCCAAAAGGGTTGGCAGCAAACGCACGATGGAAATGTACCTCGCCGTTGACCGTTTGATTCAGGTGATGTCAAAAATCGCCCCCGGTGGAATGGGACCCATGCAAATGCCGGAGGTAGACGCACCCATACTCGTGCATGGCCACAGCGTCGACGAGAAATCCGCGGGCGGCGAGTTGTTCATTCCAATGGACCTGCTCATCGCGATCAAGAATGTGGCCACGCCTGCTTTTGCAGCGCAAATGGGGGGTGCACCAAGGCAACAAGCTCCGCCGGAACCGCAACCGGATGAGGGTGCTCCGGGCATGTAGTCAGGACGTGGCCGGTGCTTCGTTGCAGTCCCGGTGTAGCGTTCCCCCTCGTGGGTGACGAGAAAACCAATGGGCTTGGGTGGCCCATGGCTTTAGCCGTGGGGGAGTCGAATCCAAACCAGAATTCGAGTCCCCCACCTCTAAAGAGGTGGGCCACCCATGTGCTGATGTTGCATCAAACCATCTGTCACGAAGAACTGGTTTCCTGCTCGGGCGGTTGCAAATCCTGTAGTCTTACTTCGATCTCAACCGCCCCCGAATTCACCAATGCCGTCTGTTTCTGGAATTGAACCCGAACAATTTTTCCGGCTCGATCGAATGACCGCACAAAAACCTCGTCCCCCTCGCGAAGCCGATTGACCCAACCGACCCACACTTGGTGGGCATTCCGGGCATCGGCCAGCTCCTTCGCCTGCCGCTCCATCTCGATTCGCTCACGGTCGGCGTCAGCACGCGACTTCTCGGACTGCTCACGGGCAGCCTCAGCGCGACGACGCGATTTCAACGTCCCGTCTATTGCCTTTTGCAACGCCTGATGCCGCGAGTCCAGATGCGACCGCGCGGAGTTTACAAACGCCTTTGGCAACCCGAGTCGCTGCGCAATCACCAGCGCATTGCTGTTCCCCGGCTCACCGAGCTTCAAATAATACAAAGGCTGCAACGTTGCCACGTCGAATTCCACACACGCATTGTCCACGCGATCCTGCGTAAAAGCAGCCGCCTTGAGCGCGGACAGATGCGTCGTAATAATCCCAGACGCACCAAGGCTGAGCAGCTCGTCAACAACCGCCCTTCCAATAGCAGCCCCCTCGTCCGGGTCCGTTCCCGCCGCAATCTCGTCGATCAACACCAGCGACCCTGCCCCTGCCCGCTGCAACACCTCAAGTATGTTGCGAAGATGGGAACTGAACGTACTCAGCGACTGCTCGATGCTCTGCTCGTCGCCGATATCAACGAAAATCCTCTTGTACACCGGCAATCGCGAGCCCACTTCCGCAGGGATCGGAACACCCGCCTGCGTCATCATCGCCAGCAAACCCACCGTCTTCAACGCAATCGTCTTCCCACCCGTGTTGGGCCCCGTAACGATCAGAATATCAAAATCATCACCCAGACGCACCGAAATCGGCACAACGTCGCGCTTCTCCCCACCATCAGAAGCCTCACGTTCGAACAGAATCTGCAACACCGGATGCCGAGCCTCCCGGAGATGCAACTGACCATCGTCGCTCAACTCCGGGACGATCGCACCGAAATCGTGCGCAAATTTGACCTTCGCAATCAGCAGGTCGATCACCGCCGCCGCCGACAGCGACTGCAGAACGTCATCCTCCTGTTGATGAACCAGTCGTGACAGTTGGCCAACAATCCGCGTGATCTCCCTGGCTTCGTCATTCCGCAGGCGGACGATCGAATTGTTCAGCTCGACAACCTCCTGAGGCTCAACAAACAACGTCGCGCCGGAATCCGAACTCCGATGAATAATCCCGCTCACACGCCCACGGTACTCCGCGCGCAGCGGCAGCACCTTTCGATCGTTGTGAAACGTCACCCCGGCGTATTGCAAATATCTCGTGACCGTTTGGTGGCGAAGAATTCGATCAAACACGACGTTGACCTGCGACTTCGCCTTGGCGATCGTACCACGAATCGACGACAGTTTCGCACTGGCATAATCCCGCACCTCACCCCGCGAATCGATCGACTCGTGAATCTTCTCCGCCAACGGAGTCAGATCCAGCACCCTCCCGACCATTGCCTGCAACAAGGGAAACTCGTCCGAAACCTGCTGCCCCCATCGCCACAACTCACAGACCCCCTCCAGCGACGACGCAATGTCCGCCAACATCTCAGGCTCCAGTCCCGCGGGTTTGCCCGAATCACGAACAACCTGCCGAACGTCGCGGATCGACCCCAGCGGCGGCAATCCGATCAATTCCCTGACCTGTTGCATCTGCCGCACCTGCTCAAGCCACTTGCCCACCTGCGACGCGGATGGGGACGGCATCAATCGACCCGCCAGCGGCTTGCCGAGACTCGACTGACACCGCTCAGCCAACGCATCACGCACCGTCTGAAATTCAAGCTTTTCCAGTATCTTCTCGTTCATCGCTCAATCAGCCGTCGCGGACAATTCCTCACAATCCCGATCCCGTCGCACCATCTTACACATCTTCCGACAACCGTCCCCCGCCGCCGATAAGGAAATTTTTGCTTCACCTTCCCGTCATGCGGCTATAATGCAGAGTCCACGTTCATTATCCGGAGCTGCTGTATGCGACAATCGAAAACCCGTTGGATTTTCACACTGGCCACCATCACCGCGGTGATCGCTACGCCACGTCCGATATGGGCAGGCGACGATCATCTCTCACTCATCAACCTCCGCACGCTGCAAAACAGCTTCGCGCCACTCGCAGACGACTTGCGACCCAGCGTCGTAGCCATTCATGCCTACGAGGGCTCTGCCGAGGATCGACCGCGCATTCGTCTCAAACCACTGTCGCAGGGATCGGGCGTCATTTTCAAATCCAACGGCTACATCCTGACCAACTACCATGTGATCGAGAATTTTTCCGACATCCGGATAACGTTGCTCAACGGCAACCGACATCAGGCGACCATCATTCAGATCGACGAGCGCGCGGACATGGCTGTCCTGAAAATCGATGCAGACCACCTTCGCGCCGCCCGATTCGCAGACGCTGATGGCGTCCGTGTCGGCCACTGGACCATCGCCATCGGCAACCCCTTCGGATTGGCCAACTTCACGGGCCGGACAGCGTTCACAATCGGCAACATCAGCACCCTGGGACGCAATCTGTCAGACCAGCTCGACCGGTCAGACACACGCTACTACGGCCAATTGATCGAAACGTCGGCAGCCATCAACCCCGGAAACAGCGGCGGACCATTGTTCAACATCGACGGCCAAATAATCGGCATCGTCACCGCCATCGAAACCGCCAGCGGCGTCAACGAGGGATTGGGTTTCGCGATTCCGATCAACGACCGCACGATGAAAATCATCGAAAGGCTCACGCGCGGCGAGGAAGTTCAATATGGCTACCTCGGCGTCAATATCGAACGCAATCGATCTCGAAAGACATACGACGTCCGAAAACGACAGGTACACGGGGCTCGCATTAACCGGATCGTTCCGGATTCACCCGCGGGCAACTCGGTCCTGCAGACCGGCGACGTGATCGTTGAATTCGACGGCATCCCGATTGAAGACATCGATCAATTCGTCCGCGTCGTCGGAGCAACCCCGGTCGGTGAATCCGTCATCACCAAATTCGTTCGCCACTCGTCCATCCAAGCCACAACAATCAGGCTCGGCGATCGTTTTGAATACCACAACGCGACCGACAAACAACTCGCAAGCGAAGGGCTGAGGTCAACCAATTGGCGCGGGGCCGAGTTGTTCGAGATCAATGCGGCGCTCCGCCAGATGATTGACCTGCCCGATGACGCAAGGGGACTCCGCGTCGACGAGGTCCGCGATGGTTCAGACGCCCACTTGAAACGTCTGCGCCCCGGTCAAATCATCACGAAAGTCAACGGGAAACCTGTCAACACCATTGCAAAATTCCGCACCGCACTAAAGGCAAACAGATTGAACATGACACGCGCCGACGGCAGCACCGTCACATTCAACATGGAATAGGGAACGTGGATTGGAAGGCTTCAATTCTGGTGTAGCGTCACCCCTTGTGGGTGACGGGAAAACCAGGAGGTGTCGGCGAGCCAACCACGCTTTGCTCGGTCTGAAGCTGCCACAACCCAACACCCAGACGCGAAAACGGTACTCCGACGTCACCTGCGACACACAGGCTACCCATCCAGCTTCCCAACAATCCACGAGCGCGCATGTTCGAGCGCGTCGGCAATCTTTGAAGGATCACCCCCACCCCCCTGCGCCAAGTCCGGACGACCACCACCCTTCCCACCAACCACCGGCGCAGTCACCTTGATCAAATCACCCGCCCTGACCCCCCTACCGACCAGATCCCTGCTCATCCCCGCCACGAGCGTCACCTTCTGCCCATCACGACAGACCAACAACACCGCCGACGATTCACTTTTCTGTCGCACCCAATCGATCGCACCCCGCAACGCATCCGCCTGCCCGGTCGGCACCTCGCCCACAACCACCGTCGTCCCACCAACTGTCCCTGCCGACGCAAACAGCTCCCGCATCCTGGCCATCACGTCCCCCGCCGACGCACCTGCCTGCTCCTTTTCATGCTTTTTCGCGACCTTTTGCAACTCCGCCATTCTGTCACGAAGCTCGATCGCAACACACACCGGTATCACCGATTCGCTGATCGCCTGTTGCAAGTCAGCCAACTCCTTCCCCAACTCCGCCGCAGGTGCATTCGACAATTCCTCGGCACGTTCGCGCAACTCGTTCCCCATCGCCTCCGCATCACAAGCAGCCAAACCGGTAACACCCGTCACCCGCCGAACACCCTTGGCCACCCCTTCCTCACCGATGAGCACAAACCGCCCCGCCGCCGACGTCTCCGTCAGATGCGTCCCACCACAAAACTCGACCGAATATTTCATCCATTTCGGATCATCCGGAGTACCAAGCAGCGTGTCAGCCGCTGGATTGTTCTCGTCTCCAATCGGCACTCCGATCGACACAACACGCACGAGATCCGGATACTTCTCACCAAACACCGCCCGCAGCGTGTTGATCTTCCGCGCCTTGGCTTGATCAACCTCCTGCGTGTAAACCCTGTGATTGGCTTCGATCTGCTCGTTGGTCAACCGCTCGATCTTCGCCAGCTCATCCGCCGAGACAGGCTTGGGATGCGACAGATCGAACCGCGTTTTCTCCGCATCAACCAACGACCCCTTCTGCTGCACATGCCCCCCCAAAACCTCCCGCAACGCCCAGTTCAAAACATGCGTGGACGTGTGATTCTTCGTCGTCGGTTCGCGACGCATGGGGTCAACACGACAAATCGCCTCCGCTTGAAACGGCGGCTTCCGAATTGACTTTCCTGGACTCGCGCTTACGTCAGCTCGTCCGCGCCCGCGAATCTCACCACGGGCGCAACGTCCCACATGCAGATAGCAACCGTCTTGCTCCCTTGTTGTCTCGACCGCAAACTCCCACGATCCGTCTTTGGCGACGATTGTCCCGGCATCGCCAACTTGACCACCCTTTTCCGCATAGAAGCTGGTATCGCGTAGAATGAGAAGACCCTCTTCATTGACACTCAATGAAGCCACCAACTCTATGCCGTCCCGAGTTCTTGAGAACACACCCTCGACAACGGTCTCACACTCAAGGCTCTCGAGGTCTCTGGCGTTGGTTGGACTGAAACGTTCGGCACCAATCGCATCCCTATCACGAAACTGCGCCGTCGAACGCGCTTTCTCCCGCGCCTCCTCCATCAACCGCTCATACTCACCAATATCAATTGTCAGCCCGCGTTCCTCAGCCATCAATTCCGTCAGATCAACCGGAAACCCATAGGTATCATGCAGCTTGAACGCATCCTCCCCACTCACGCGCCCATGATGATGCTTAACCGCCTGATCCGCCGCGTCATCAAACAACCGTATCCCACGATCAAGCGTCTTCAAAAACGACGCTTCCTCATCACGCAACACCTCAACCACATGGGCGACGTTGTCACGCGGATGCCTCGCATCAGGCCCATCCTTCAACTCCGGAAAAACGTGCCCCATCTGCCCCACCAGCGGCGCGACCAAATCGCACATGAACGGCTCATGCATATCAAAATACTGCCGTCCATACCGCACCGCCCGCCGCAGAATCCTCCGCAGCACATACCCACGCCCCTCGTTCGACGGCATCGCACCATCGGTAATCGCAAACGTCAGGCACCGCACATGATCGGCAATCACGCGATAGGTAACATCCGTCATCAACTGCTCGCGACCAATCCTGCCATCCTTATCATCACCCGGCAACGCCCCCGAATAATCACCCGCCCCGCAACGCTTCCGAATCGTCTCGAAAATCGGCGTGAACACATCCGTGTCGTAGTTGCTCTTCTTCCCCGCCAAGACAGCCGCAATACGCTCGAACCCCATGCCCGTGTCAACGTGCCTCGCTGGCAGCGGCGTCAATTTCCCGTCAGCCCCGCGGTTGTACTGAATGAACACCAGGTTCCAAAGCTCGATCACACTCGCATCACCCGCATTTACCAGGTGCGCCCCACTCTTGTCAGGCGTCAGATCAATATGAATCTCACTGCACGGACCGCAAGGCCCCGTGTCCCCCATCTCCCAGAAATTGTCCTTCTTGTTACCCGGGTGGATATGCGTCGGGTCGATGTCGGTAACCTCCCGCCACAAAGACGACGCTTCATCATCGGGTTCCAACCCCTCAGCCTCATCCCCCTCGAAATACGTCGCGTGAAGCCGATCCTTCTCAATCCCCCAAACCCCGGTCATCAATTCCCACGCCCACGCGATAGCCTCCCGCTTGAAATAGTCGCCGAACGACCAGTTCCCGAGCATCTCGAAAAACGTCTGGTGGTAGGTATCCTGCCCGACATCGTCGAGGTCGTTGTGCTTACCACCCGCCCGAATGCACTTCTGCGTGTCCGCCGCCCGCGTATACGATCGCGAACCGGTCCCCAGAAACACGTCCTTGAACTGGTTCATGCCCGCGTTCGTAAACATCAGCGTCGGATCGTCATGCGGCACCACCGGCGATGACGACACAATGGCGTGCTCTTTGCTCGCAAAAAAATCCAGAAACTGTTGTCGAACCTGATCAGACTTCATCACAACTTCCTGCAGGGTTTCGCGAAATAATTCCGCAACACAGACCTGTCAGCCCATTCCAATTGCTCGGCGGAGATTATCACCAATCCCCGGACGAACCAACCCCGCCATCCCCTTCTGTCGGGTACATGACCGTTTCGGCGGCGCGCCATAGATCGTTGCGTCGCGGTAGGGACCGTTCGTTGTAGCGTCACCCCTTGTGGGTGACGGGAACGCAAAACGATGTCAGCCTGCAATCGCACCGCCCACAAGGAACGACGCGACAGAACGGGCACCTGCAGGACACCACGATCGTACCCGCCGATTGTGTCACGCACCCCCCTCTGTCAGCCCCGGACACGACAAAAAACCGGCCCGCCATCCGCAGACAACGGACCAATCTCAATTATTCGTATCGAACTCCGGGCGATCAACGGCGCGCGATCATTTCACAGACAAAACACCACTCGACCGCTCCCTCGACGCATTCCAGAATAGCGCCCCCGTTTCACCAATCCTGAATGATGTCGAACCAGCCGCCTTTTCCGAAAGCTCAAACTCGAACGTTCCCAGGTAGGCCCGCTCGCCCAACCGCACGGCAGGGGCAGCCGCCTGCACCAACGCACCAACCCGACCAAACGTCGCGTCGGTTAGCGGCGCCTGATGAAGCCCGGCGAATACATAATCACCACGATCATCATCGACCGCAGTACGCAACGGCAGCACAGCCTCACCATTTCGATCGATCGCAACCATCGACACCTCATATCCCACCATCGTCGTCACGTCGCTGACGAACAAATCGACAACAACCCGCCCATTGGCCCGGTCAGACCGCGCCCTTGGGACCATGATCACCTTTGGCTGAGAATGCCGATCCTCCAACAAAGCTCGCGGCCCGAACACAACCGAGGCGGCGGATGCAGCCAACGGAACACCACATCCACACGGATCCGCACCACCGAACGCACGCACAACTTCGAGAATGTCGCCGGTCGAAATCGGAACACCTGAAGACACACAACCATCAATATCCGCATTCGGACAGTCGCAGTAGTTTCCAAAACCATTTACCGCACACAAAATGTCGCTCGTCGCCACGAGCGAGGTGAACGGCTCGAGAACGTCGCCATAGCGCACGTCCTTGCTGACACACAACCCACCCTCGCATTGGTTGTTCGTGCACACGTCCGAATCGATACAATCACAATCGACGATACACGCACACGGGTCCACACCGTCGCAGGTCAGACCAGCCGAAAACGTTCCACCCAGCACGTCGCATTCCCCCGCAGTCAGGTCTGGAGTACACATCGCGGCGACACAACACTTGCCCGTCTCAACGACAACCACCAACCCGTCAGCCGTAAAAGGCAACGCAAAAAACGACAAATCCCGAACAACCGTCAACACCGAAGGGCACCCATCCTCAGGTGTGCAGACAGGGGAAATAGTGTATTCGCCTTCCGCATCAGGTGGCACCACAAAATCCATCTGACCAAGATAACGAACCCCGTTGGGAAACACGGTCGCCCCCCCGGACAAAACCGCCCCCGCACGCGGAGAAATCACCGTGCACATGTCCGTCCCGCCGATATCACAGGACGAATTCCCCGGCGGACAATCAACGCTCGACGTGCAGGGAATGCTCCCGTCGCACTGCCCCTGATCGATCACCGGAAACGCGTCCAGACTCAGAAAAACATAGTCCGGTCGAGCTGTGTCAACAACGACACTGGACGGAACGAAATCCAGATTGGGCGCAGCCAACACACTGCTGACAGGTGAGCACGCCAGCGACACCTCAAATCCGCCCATGAGGTCCGTCTGATCCTGAAGGTAAACCTCAACCGTCAACGTATCACCCGGACTGACACCCACCATCGCATCCTGCCCGGGAGTCGTCGCGGCAGGATCATCACCAGCCGCCACCAGAATCATCCGCGATCCTTCGACGCATCCGTCGGCGAACTCGTCGCAAAACTCCGTGTCCAGACAAGGTCGCGTTCCCGCAGCACACCGCGCATCCAAACCACAAGTCTCAACCCCGTTGCAAAACAAGCCGTCATCACAGTCCGTACCAGCCAGACATCCGCATTCAACCGTACTCTCAAGACACGGAAACGGAGCACAGGGATCACCCAGCGAAATGCATGCGCCGAATACACAGTCCTCCACACCGTCGCAGAAAATCCCGTTGTCGCACTCACTGTCGAAGAAACAATCCACGCAACTGTCCGACGCCTCGTTGCAAAGCTGCCCCGGACAAGGATCCGAACCCGGACCACAAGTCCCGTTGTCGCAAAGCTCCACACCATTGCAGAACAACGCATCCGCGCAATCCTGGTTGGACAGGCAATCCACGCATACATCTCCGCCTTCGTCGCAGAGCTGACCGCTACAGGGGAGCACGCCTTCAATGCATGTAAACCCCACGCACAACTCGTCCCCGTCACAAAAAACCCCGTCGTCACACTCGGCAGCCAACGTGCATTTGGGAGCACTTCCCGGCGATCCAACATCAGAACCATCAAAATCAACCGTCACCGTATTAGCCACCGCGTCATCGACGCCGACGACAGACCGCGCCCAATGGTTCCCGTCGTTATTCCCATCAAGGGTAAGATGCCCAAGCAAAACGTAGATGCTCGCCCCGTCGGGTGAATCGACAGGCCAGTCACCCTCGTCGTCAAAATTCACAATGTCCTCGACGATGCCCTCAATATTCCGAAGCGCCAAAACCTCATTCGTACCGCTCGGATCGTTCTCCAGACCCATCGAACTCCAGTTGCTCAATCGAAAAATCGGATACCCCGATCCCCACGCCGCCTGAAAATCCGCCACGGACTGCGCATCCGGAATCAGAACCGCCGCCTCACCCGATGCCACCACCGAAACACCCGAAATCAAACCCGTCGAGCCATCCTCATCTGACAATGACCACCCGTTCAGATCGACAGCAACGTCACTCGTATTAAAAACCTCAACCCACTCAACGTCGTTCGCAGCCGCCTCAGAACTGTTCGGGTTGTACATGATCTCTGAAATGACCATACCGCTGCGATTCGCCGGAACGATCAGGTCCACGACAACCGGCAGGTGATCCGAAGCGATCGAGTTAGCCTGCGAAGGAACACCCGGATAAGACGCCACATCCGGCGGAAAAACACCACCCATCACAACCGTGTTGAAAACAAATGATCGACGAAGCGTCGCGATACTGTCCTGCCATGCGAGGTAGTCAAGCTTTCGACCGCTCGCCGGACGCGTAATCGTGCTGCCCGTAAACTGATCCGTCGGGTTGTCAAGAATCATGTCCGTGCGGTCCCGGTCCGTACCATCCGTACCACCGGTAAACTCCGCCGCCGTCAACCACAACGCAGGACCACGCTGACCATTCGTAGCCTCATCCTCATTCCAGTCACCACCAATGACAATCGGCGTATTGTCGCCCAGAATCGTTGTCGCCGCCGGCGAATCCAGAATCTTTCCGTTTGGATCGGGCATACCCGTACCCGCACCGTTGTACCAGTAGTCCATCACATAGGCGACGTTCTGCGCTGCCACGCGACGCCGCATTTCATCCGAATTGCTTCCCCCTGCCTTCAAATGCGCCCCGCCCACAACCAGGTCGCCGAGATAAATCGAATCGGGAAGATCCAACTCCGCAAACTGAAAACCCCGAAGATCACCATCCCCACCCGGCGCGTACAGGTCGGGACTGACAAACGGAATGTCGTTGTAGCTGTCACGACCGTCACCGTTCAGATCACCGAACGGAAAGCGACTCATGATAAAGTTACGATTGAAATTATCCGTAATCCCGTTCACAAAAATAAACGGCATATCGTAGCCCGGAGCAAACAACTGAACGTACGAGGTAACCTGCACCCCCTCGAACGGGTCAGCCCCACCGTGCATCATCAACTCCAGCACCGTCGTCAACTCATTCACCGTGTCAACGCCGCCAACCTCACCCTGCGTCGTGTTGTCCCCCGCCTCCTGAACAATCAGAATGTCTGGTTGAATCGTCGCGATGATGCGCACGATCGCATTCCAGTTATTGGCAATATCCTGCTTGTCATTCGTACGCCGAATCGCATCCAGAACATTCCACGTCATCACGCGAATGTCATCCGAATCCGACTTCGACCAGTTCCCGTTCGCCGGATCAAACCCCAACCCCTCACCGACAAACACCAGCGACAGCAACACGCCGACCGCAATCCGACCCCTGCTATTCCACATCAGATACTCCTCATCCCTCAGAAAAGATACCCATTTCACACCCTTCGGGCATACCCTGAAAACCCCACCCGACAAACCCCAACCATAGGCTGTCGAGCCACACACTTCAAACAAAAACGAAAAAAGGGGCTGCCCCGAAAACCGGACCAGCCCCTTCGATTATCTCAAACACTCAACCAGGCTACTTCCCGGCGCGAACCCGCGAGGCACCCAACGAAGAACGACGAACATCCGTCGTCGAACCCGTAACAAGAATGACCGCGTCATCAACCGGACTGATCGGCTGCGACGCCAGACTGCCCGACGAGAACAAACCGGCGTATTCCATCGCTGCCGAAATGGTGAACGCACCCGTCGCGTTGTCCGACGCACGGAACGTGAACGTACCAACATAAGCACGCTTGTCTGCAGGAATCGACTCGCCCGTACCCAGGACCGCCGCACCGACGCGACCAAGCTTGCCATCCGTCGCCGGGAAACTGTACAAACCGGCAAACGCAAAATCAGCACGCGCCGTATCGACCCGGACATCCTCCAGCGACAGCGAACCGCGACGACCGTTGCTCGACGTCACACCAAACTCGTAACCACCAAGATTGTCCACACCGCTGACATAAACATCAACATCGATCGTTCCGCCCGCCCTGACCGCACGCTGACGCGGAACAAGAACAAATCCGGACGTCATTTCCGATCCATACGAATCGACCCAGCGAGCAGACGACGCAGTGGACGGCACCAAAGCAACCGACGACGCCGACGCTGGACCACATCCACCCGGTGTTGGCTGGTTGCCCGTCTCACAACTCGCCGCAGCGGGCGTGGCACAGGTGAACGGATTGGCACCACCGAAAGCGGCGACGATCGCAAGGATGTCATCTGTACCAATCGGAATACCGTTAGGCCCCTTGCAATTCTCAGGCGTCCCGGGCGCACAGCCGGTTGCACTGCCATTGATCAGGTCACCGTTCGGACACGCACAGTAATTACCAAAACCGGTCACCGCACAGGAAATATCGTCCGTACTGACGAACGCCTGGAACGACGAACAGGTGTTTCCATAACGACGCGTGCACGACGTGCAGGTACCCTCCGT
>JAJDDT010000067.1 GCA_029260165.1 Phycisphaerae bacterium
ACGACAACGGCAACCTCACCGACGACGGCACGTTCAAGTACGTCTACGACGCCTGGAACCGGCTGGTGCAGGTTAAATCGTCGAATGACGATAGTATCATTATCGCCACCTACACCTACGACGCCCTTGGCCGGCGGATCAGGAAGGTCGTGACGAATCGTGGCGAACTGGACGGGACGACGTTGTATTATTACAATGATCGCTGGCAATTGTTGGAAACGCGTGACGGGTCGGAGAGCCTCGACATGCAGATCATCCACGGGACGCAGTACATCGACGAGATCGTCCGCTTCGGCAAGGTCGGACGCGGTGAAATGTTCGTCTTTCAGGACGCCAACTGGAACGTGACGAGTGCGGTAGGCTTCAGCGGCATCGTGTTAGACCGCATCACCACTACGCCCTACGGCCAACCGACGTTCGACACGCACACGGTGAACGGCGATTACGACGGCGACGGCGATCTCGACACGAGCGACGACAGCCAGTTAACAACCTGCATCAACGCCGGCACGCCCCCCAGCGCTTGCCGCATGTTCGACTACGACCTCGACGGCGACGTCGACACCGCCGACGAAACCCACTTCGACAACCTCTACCCCGGCACAGACGTCATCACAAGACGCATGGGGCAGGAAAAGAGCTTCAACAACCTGGTGTTCGCGCATCAGGGACTGCTCATGGATCACGAATCCAAGTCAGCCTACAACCGATTCCGAAACTTAATGCCAGGTCTCAGAACATTCAACGCAAGAGACCCACTCGGCTATATCCCGGGTATGAATCTCCTCGCCTATGTCAGGCAAAACCCGATCGGATTGATCGATCCGCTCGGATTGGCCCCTCCAGGAGGTGGGGCACCTGACATCTGCGCCCAGAATCCCGACTACCCGGGATGTTACGACTTTGAAGCTCCGGGAGGGCCTGTAGGATCAGACGATAATTCGCCAGACGGCTCAGTTTCCGGGGATCGACCGCCACCTTCGATATCGCCAATACCACCGGAATGGGAGGATTTTGAAATATGCTTGGTTAATCCTAACACCGGCGTGTGTGATCCGTTTGACAAACCAGATTGTTGGACTGACGCCAGTGGAAACGTAGTGTGTTTTGGTCCGCCGGATGATGATCCAGACCCTGGCGATGTGGAAATCCCAATTCACCACCCCACGCATGTATGCATAGCGGGCTGGCAGTGCCGCAACAATTGCATCAGTACATTTGCGAGAGATTCGACGCAAAACAATCAGCTTTTTGTTGCGGAGGGGGCAGCAGGACTTATGACCGGTTCTGTAGACGTAATAATCGGCATCTCTTTGCACCAGTTAATTGTAGAATATCACTTGTTGGAGGACTTATATGACTGTCTAACGGATTGCCCAACGTGCAATCGACAAGGCTGTCGTACTTGCGATTAGCAGTGGCATCCATAGGCAAGTTGCATTTGTGGCCGTTTCCCGGAGACCTTGGGACCGACTGTGTCGTTGGTTTCTTCGGTTGGGTCGGGTAGGTAGATCGGATCGTTGGGGGTTCTGAAGAATCTGACTAGGTAACTTGGGGTTCCCAATACCCAGGAGTCTGGTCATATTCGCGTACTTGCAAAGTCCGGGGGTTTGGATCGCAATGGAACCATGGAGCCCTAGGAAAGCGCAGATTGGGCAGGATTCGTTGTAGCCTACTGACATCGATTTGGCAGACACTGCATGAGTATTCGAAAAGAAGATTTGTTGGCGGTGGACAACAAGGCCAATATGCGCGCCGGTCCAGTTTCTGGAAAAGACATTTTCAATTTTGTCTTGGGAGTGTTGTTGATCTGCGCTTTTGGTGGCGTAGTGTACCTCGTTCCTACAAGTGCATTAGGAAGGTATCGTTCTTGCAAACACGTCCTCAGTTTTTCATGTCTCTTCACTGGACTGGCGTTGATTTCATTTTCCGTGATCTGCATTCGCAAGCATGCGGGAGATAAACAATGGGCTAGGTGGGCAATCATCCGTAATCATCGCGTTCTAGTTTCAGCAATAGTTGGAGGATTCGCATCAATTATGGGACACACCTCGATTCTCTTTTGGGTGTTCGTAATTCGGCTAAATGTGGGGGGATCGAGGGAGAATGCGCCCGCCTTTAGGAGCAGAGTGATAGGAGCGTCGTTCATCCTGTTTTTTGGCGTCTTCTTTGTTTACGCTTACGTGAAGGATCGCAGGTATGCGGAATCGCTTAGGTTGTCCCCCCTGTGTGAGAATTGCGGCTATAGTCTAATCGGCTCCGAATCCGCGGTTTGCCCAGAATGCGGCCACCCCGTCGGTCCGAGATGAATTCAGCCAAATAGGCCCGGTCGCGACCTAGGATTTGGTTGGACAGTGCAACCTCACCGACGACGGCACGTTCAAGTACGTCTACGACGCCTGGAACCGGCTGGTGAAGGTGAAATCGTCGAATGACGATAGTATCATTATCGCCACCTACTCGTACGACGCCCTTGGCCGGCGGATCAAAAAGGTCGTCGAGAATCGTGGCGAGTTGGACGGGACGACGTTGTATTATTACAATAACCGCTGGCAACTGTTGGAAACGCGTGACGGGTCGGAGAGCCTCGACATGCAGATCGTGCACGGGACGCAGTACATCGACGAGATCGTCCGCTTCGGCAAGGTCGGGCGAGGCGGGATGTTCGTCTATCAGGACGCCAACTGGAACGTGACGAGTGCCGTCGGCTTCAGCGGCATCGTGTTGGATCGCGTCACCACCACGCCGTATGGCCAACCAACATTCGATACGCAAACAGTCAACGGCGATTACGACGGCGACGGTGATCTCGATTCCAGCGACGACAGCCAACTCAACACCTGTGTTATCGCCAGCACCGTCCCGGACACCTGCCGCATGTTCGACTACGACCTGGACGGCGACGTCGACACCGCCGACGAAACCCACTTCGACGCCCTCTACCCCGGCTCTGATGTCATCACGCGTTTCTTCGGACGCGAAAAAAGCAAGAACGGATTCCCCCATGCCAAACACGGTTTGCCGGTTGACTTTGAGGGACCTTTCGTAAGCCATTGGCCGCGTATTTATGCGATAAAGCTGCGCACGTTTATCCATCGCGACAGAAGTAGCGAGATTTCGCGATCTGGTAACCGCCCAATCGGTGCCGGCGAATTCACCACAAGATACGAATTCGCAAACTCAAGGCCAGTTACGACGCAGGAACAGATTTCACCACCCTCACGGCCTCCGCTGTCAGATAACGGTGCTCACAGGCGCCCGCCGACTTTACCGTACCCTGTAGACCAACTTCCCGAGAATCCTCATTTTCCACAAGATTCTGAGGAGCCCCCCTGCTTTTCATTATTCCAGATGAGTGCGACATCTAGATTTCAGGGCTTCTTTTGTGCAATCAGGTAGCTGCCATATACGCCTGGAACCTGCCCAGGACGGCTGTATGATGTGTTTTGAAATATTCTCTTACCAAAGAGGGACTCAGGCCACCGCTACCATGGCCGGAATTGTAACCCCTTTATCACCAATCGGTTAATCGGGGCGACTGGATTCGAACCAGCGACCTCTGCGTCCCGAACGCAGCGCTCTGGCCAGGCTGAGCTACGCCCCGTAGCACGAAGGCCAATGCTAGGCGCGCGTCTCATGAGTGTCAACGACGGCTGGTGGAGGCGAAAACCGCACCGCAGCTTCGACCAAACCGACAAACATCGGATCGGGATCGAGTGGTCGGCTGGTCAGTTCAGCGTGGGCTTGTGTCGCGAGAAAGAAAGGATGCACGTCTTGTGGTAACTCGAGGATTTGTGCGATTCCGCCATCCTGCGATTTTCCCGAGAAAACCATGCCCGCCGATTCGATTTGCGACATGTAGTCGGGATTTACCTCGTAGCGATGTCTGAAGCGAAGCCGGATTTTTTCAGGGTTTCCGTGCAGGTTGGCTGCGAGTGATTGTCGCGTCACGCGGATGTCGTGGCCTCCAAGCCTCATGTTGCCCCCCAATTGGGTGATGTCACGCTGTTCGGGGAGAATATCGATGACCGGGTGCACGCAATTGGTGTTGATTTCGGTGCTTTGCGCATCTTCCAGGCCACAGACGTGGCGGGCGTATTCAATCACGGCGACCTGGAAACCGTAACACAATCCGAGATATGGGATTCCATGCTCGCGTAAATGCTTGACACAAATGATCTTACCTTCTACCCCCCTCGTGCCGAACCCGCCTGGCACGATGACGCCGTGGACACCGGCGAGTCGCTTTTGCACACCAGCTTCGTCCAGTTCCGTGCTGTCGATCCATTCAATTCTCACCTTAGCACCGAGATGCACGCCGGCGTGCTCCAGCGCTTGAATAATGCTGGCGTAGCTGTCACGCAGCGAGGTGTATTTGCCGGTGATGCCAATTGTCACGGGCGTCGCGGCTTCGCGATACCGCCGGATGTAGTCGTTCCAGACGCCTCGTTGTTTTTGTTCGCGAACGGCGTCGATCTGCTCGGTCAGTTTCAAGCGTTTCAGTACGGCTGTGTCGATACCCGCTTCCCGGAGCAACTCGGTGATGGCGTAAACGCTGTCCACGTCGTGCATGGAAAAAACGCGGTCGAGCGGCACGCTGGAGTGCATCGCGATTTTTTCACGGACTTTTTTGGTTACCGGATTTCCGGCTCGACAGGCGATGATGTGGGGTTGAATGCCCGCGCCCATCAGTTGTTTGAGGTTGAGCTGGGCTGGTTTGGATTTTTGCTCGCCGAGCATCGGGGGTTTGACCACATAGGTCAGGGCGACGAAGCAGACTGAATTCGGGCCTTCTTCGAACGCGAGCTCGCGGACGGCTTCGATGAGGTACGCGTTTTCGACGTCGCCGACGGTCCCGCCAATTTCGACAAAAACGACCTGGGCTGCGCTGGCGACAGCCAGCTCGCGGAGACAGCTTTTGACCTCGCCGGTGACGTGCGGGATCATCTGCACATCCCGTCCGAGGTATCCGCCGCGTCGCTCCTTTTCCAGGATACGGGAGAACACCTGCCCACTGGTCACAAAATTCAGTCGCGACAAATTCTGATTGAGCATCCGTTCGTAGGTGCCCAGATCCATGTCGCACTCCAACCCGTCATCGAGCACGAACACCTCACCATGTCGGAATGGGTTGAGCGTTCCCGCGTCGCGATTGAGATATCCTTCGAGCTTGATCGGCGTGACGGAGAATCCTTTGTCCTGCAAGACCCTTGCGAGCGAGCTTGAAAAAATGCCCTTGCCGAGTCCGCTCATGACGGTGCCCAAAACCACGACGTACTTGCATTGGCCTGGTTTGTAGTTGGCGGGCATGGGGGTGTGGAATTCCGTTTCCTCGGACACGTCACTGATGGAGGAGAGGATGTGGCGATCAGTCATGACGGGCCTCGATATGCTCGGATTGTGTTTGGTGGCGAGCGACAAATGCTTCATAATCCGCGGGTGTGTCGATACCGACAGCGGCGGTTTTCACGATACCGACGGCGATGGGGAAACCATTCTCCAGCACGCGAAGTTGTTCAAGCCCTTCCGCTTTTTCCAGCGGGGTTGGTGGTAGTGACGAAAGAGTTAACAGGAATTCCCGACGATAAGCGTAGATTCCCAGGTGCAGGTAGGTTGGGACATTCTCGGGATTTCGCGGATGTGGGATGCGACTCCGGGAGAAGTAGATCGCCCTGTCGCCGCCGACGACAACCTTGACACAGTTCGGGTCGTCAGGGTCAGCGTCCATACCAAGCCTTGCGACGTCGTCAAAACGACACGCAAGCGTCCCCATCGACTCGCCCCCTTTTTTCATCAGATTGACGAGCGTATCGATCGACGAAGGCTCGATTTCAGGCTCGTCGCCCTGGACGTTGACGAATAATTCCGCCTCAACTTCCCGCGCGACCTCCGCCACGCGATCGGTCCCGGACGGATGGTCTTTGCGTGTCATGGCGTATCGACCACCGAAGGATGCGACGGCTGATGCGATTCGTTTGTCATCGGTGGCGACGATGACATGATCGACGGTCCTGGCCTGTTGGGCACGTTCGTAGACATGTTGGATGAGGTACTTGCCCGTCTTGTTGGCGAGGGGTTTTCCGGGGAACCGGGTGGCATCGTAGCGGGCGGGAATGACGACGACGACACTCACGGGGTCATTCCGGTTCGTTGGTGGTGTCTCGTTTCGGTGTGCACCCGTGGAAGATAACGACCCGGTTCTGCAACGTCAAAAGCGAACCCTTGTCGTGGCGTGAGCAGGAACAGGCCTTTGTCACGACGCAATCACTCGATGACAATTCCGTGCTGTGCGGTTAGATTCGCGGGCATTCGTGGAGGAATCGGGCGACATGAAGATCAAATTACACAATCTCATTTTTGTGGCCATGCTGGTTGGCGTGGTCCTCGGGCTGACGCTCTGGTGGGTTGAGAAGCAGAATGGCGATGAGGAGAGTGCGACGGTCTCCCACATTGTGTGGTGGCTTGATCTGTTCGGTCCGACGCTGTTCATGGGTGCGTTGAAGATGATCATCGCACCGCTCATTCTGGCCAGCATTGTTTCGGGGGTGACGTCTCTGCCCAACATGAGCGAGCTTGGGGCGATTGGTTGGAAGACGATGGTCTATTACGTCTGCACGACCAGCGTCGCGGCGTTCATCGGTCTGGTACTGGTTCTGACCATTCAGCCTGGCAAGAAGGCGGCTTCTGTCGAGACGCGACAGCATCGCGTCGACGAGCTGCTGGAATTGCGCGTGGAGTACGAATCTGTGACGGGTTTGCAGGCGTTGGACGAATCGGAGCACCCGAATCCGTCGTATCGCGCGTGGTTGGCTGCCAGGGAGGGCGTGAAAGGGTCGGGTGGGCATGACGCGGCTTTGATCGGCAAGCTGGAAGGGGCGGCTGGCAGGTCGCCGGGTTCCATGTTCAAGGATGACATCATCAAACCCCTGCTCACCAATCCGTTTCAATCGTTGTCCGCCAACCCGCCGAACTCGCTCGGGATCATCTTTTTTGCGTTGCTGTTGGGTGTGGCTTGCACGGTCGTTGGTCCGTCAGCCGAGCCTGTGGTGCGGTTTTTTCATGGGTTCAATGACGTTATCATGCGCGTCACGCACTGGCTGATGGCGATTTCACCCTTTGCGGTGGGTTGCATCATGGCGGGACTGATCGCGGAGAACGGACCGGACATTTTCGGGACACTCGGATGGTACTGCGCGACTGTTTTGGCGGGTATTTTCGTCCATGTGGGATTGTTGGTCGCGATTTGTGCGACGATCGGTGGGATCAATCCGATTCAACTGTTTGTCGGATTGCGGGAAGCCATCATGATCGCATTCACAACGCGATCGAGTGCAGCCACGCTGCCCGTTACCATTGCGAACGTGACCGAGAATCTGAAGGTGTCGCCGAAGGTGGCCAACTTTTCGTTGCCGCTTGGTGCGACGATGAACATGGATGGGACAGCCTTGTACGAGGGTGTGGCGATTATTTTCCTGATACAGATTTATGGTGGCCTGGACGACGTGTCGATCGCGATGACGATGATGACGACGTTGCTGATTTTCATCACGGCGGTCCTTGCGAGCGTCGGGGCGGCGGCTGTTCCCGATGCGGGACTGGTGACCATGGTGTTGGTCGCGAGCGCGGTCCATCTGCCGATTCATTATATTCCGTTGATATTTGCCGTGGACGCATTTTTGGACATGTTCCGGACGTCGACGAACGTTCTTGGCGATTCGGTCGGCGCGATTGTTGTGAATCGGCTGGAACGCGGACGTTTGGAAGCGACATAGAGAAACCGAAGGGGTGAATGATATGTCAGAGCACAAGGTAACCACAACATGGGCACGGACGTCGGTCGGATTTGGATACGAGGAATTCAACCGCGAGCATGTGTGGCATTTCGAGGGCGGACAGGAGGTCAAAGCGTCGTCGGCACCGGACTATCTCGGCAAGGCGGAGTGCGTCGATCCCGAGCAGGCGTTTGTGGCATCGTTATCGAGCTGTCACATGCTGTTCGTGTTGGCGATTGCGTCGAAAAAGAGGTTGACGGTGGATCGTTATACGGACGATGCCGTGGGGTTTCTGGAGAAGAATGCTGACGGCAAAATGGCGGTTACGCGGGTTGTGTTGAGACCCAAAATTGTGTTTTCCGGGGAAAAAACGCCGACGCCCGAGGAGGTGGAGGCGATCCATGAAAAAGCGCACGCGGGTTGTTTTATCGCGAATTCGGTCAAGGCGGAGGTGACGATCAGGCCCGTGTGATTGTCTTTTTGCGGTCGTTTGGTGTTTACCAACCGACGGTGGGGATTGGCCCGAAATCGGCGGTTTGGGTATGATCCGCGGGTTCGCCCTGCGGCTGAGGATGGACCTCGGCGGCGGGCGTTTTTTGTTCGGGAACTGGAATACTTGAAACGGTGGAGCTGGCAGGGAATTGAATGACACCAGGATTCGCAACGTAGCCATCATCGCTCATGTCGATCATGGCAAGACCACGCTGGTCGATCAGATGCTTCGACAGAGTGGGCAATTTCGCGAGGGGCAGCTCAAGGGTGAGCGCATTCTCGATTCAAACGATCAGGAACGCGAACGGGGGATTACAATCCTCTCGAAGAACATCGCGGTCCAGTACAAGGACATCAAGATCAACCTGATCGACACGCCGGGCCATGCGGATTTCGGCGGGGAGGTTGAGCGCGTGTTGATGATGGCGGACGGATGTCTGCTGCTCGTCGATGCGTTTGAAGGTCCGATGCCGCAGACGCGGTTCGTTCTTCGCAAAGCCTTCGAATCACACTTGAAGCCTGTGGTTGTGATTAACAAGATCGACCGGCCTGAAGGTCGGCCTGCGGAGGTGTTGGACGAGGTGCTGGACCTGTTCATCGAGTTGGGGGCGGATGATGAAGCCCTCGAGTTTCCGACCATCTATGCTTCTGCGACGCAGGGATTCGCAACCCATGATCCGGACAGGAATACCGAGGATATGACTGCACTGTTCGACACGATCATCGAGCACATTCCGCCGCCCGAGGTGGACCTGAACTCCCCGCTGCAGATGTTGATCACGACGCTGGATTACAGTGATTATGTCGGACGGATCGGGATCGGACGGGTTCATGCCGGGACGATTCATTCGGGTGAGGAAGTCGTCGTCATTCATCGTGACGGGACCGAGAAGAAGGAACGGATTGGTGAATTGTTTCTGTTCAACGGTTTGGCGCGTCAGAAGGTGTCCGAGGTTTCGGCGGGTGATATCTGTGCGGTGGTCGGGTTGGACAGCGTGGACATCGGCAACACGATCTCCGACCCCGAGAACGTGAAACCCCTGCCGATTATTCGGATCGACGAGCCGACCCTGCACATGACGTTCAGCGTGAACAATTCGCCCAATGCGGGGCGGAGTGGACAGTTTGTGACGAGTCGAAACATTCGCGATCGTCTTGAGCGGGAGTTGCAAACGAATGTGGCATTGCGGGTGGAGCAGGGTGCGACCCCCGATGAATTTCATGTTTCGGGTCGCGGGTTACTGCACTTGTCGGTTTTGATGGAGACGATGCGTCGCGAGGGGTTTGAGTTGGGGGTCGGCAAGCCGAAGGTGATTTATCGCGAACTGGACGGGAAAAAGACCGAGCCTATCGAGCAGTGCGTGATTGACGTACCGGCGGAGCATGTGGGGCCGGTGATGGAGCTAATGGGTGCGAGACGGGCGATTTGCAGGAATATGGATAACCGGGGCGGGGGATCGCTGATCGAGTTTACGATCCCCGCGCGCGGGTTAATCGGGTTGCGTAATCGGATGCTGACCGCCACCAACGGGACAGCCATCATGCACCACAATTTTTACGAGTATGAGTTTTTCCGTGGAAGTATTCCGGGGCGGGCGAACGGGTCGTTGATGGCCAGCGAGGCGGGGCAGGTGACCGCGCATGCGTTGGAAGCGTTATCGAGTCGGGGTGAGTTTTTTGTCAAACCCACCGATCAGGTGTACGAAGGACAGATCGTCGGCGAGCATTGCCGGGATAACGACCTGGCGGTGAATGTGTGTCGACAGAAGAAGCTGACGAATGTTCGGGCTGCGTCCGCGGACAAGACCGTCGTGTTGCGGCCACCACGGGAACTGACGCTGGAACTCGCGCTGGAGTTTATCGAGGACGACGAGTTGGTCGAAATCACGCCCGAAGGGAATCGCATCCGCAAGCGGCTGCTGAAGGAATCCGACCGCCGACGCGCGGGGCGGAAGTAAGCGTAGCGCGCATGTTGGGTGCGTTCCGTGCGTAATGAAGCATACGGCGTTGGGTGAAACCGATCCTGGCAGCCCCATCCCGGGAAGCCTGTCATTCGACAATTCAACTGTGGGACGTTCCTGGTTTCTCGTCCGGTCCGGTCCGCGCCATGCGACAGGGTCGGGCTGTTGGAGGCGGGGGTGCTATGGGGCGAGGGACTGGATGGCGTCGAAGATTTTCTGGCTGGCGGCTTCGAGGGATTCGGGTTTTCGGTCCTTGAAATCTGAAAGGTCTACGGGTTTTCCGAAGGCGATACGGGCGTGGTGTCTCTGAAGGAAGCATTTGATCATGGATTCCTTGTATCGGACGCCGCTGAGGTGTACTGGAACGACGGTGGCACCGGTGCGGAGGGCCATCATGGCGACGCCGTTTTTGAGTTCGTCCTGGTCACCGCGGTTTCGGATGCCGCCCTGGATGAAGATACCGACGAGTCTGTTGTCCCGCAGTCGGCGGATGGCTTCCTTGATGGCACCGATGTCGTTCCTGCCTCTTCGGACAGGAATGCATTCGCCGGTTCGCACGAAGTGGGAAATGATGGGGACGGTGTAGTACTCGGCGGCGATCATGAAACCGGGCATCCGGTATCTGCAGGAGGCGTAGATAAAGAGGGGGTCGATGGGTGAGACGTGGTTTGACGTGACAATGACGGGGCCTGTGTGGGGGATCGTGCAGCGGTTGACCTGATCGAGCCGGTACCAGAATTTGAGGATAAACTCGGCGAGGTTCCGGTAGAAAATGTAGTGTTTTGAGAATTGCGTGGTTCTCATCCGTCTGGACAGGGTGAGCAGGCCTGTGACGGCGAGCATGAAGGCAGCGAGCAGGAGGATGTATCCCGTCCACTGGTCGAGGTTGTCCCATTTGGGGATGGCGAGGGTTCCTGTCGCAATGAGAAGCCCGCCGATGGTGGTTAGCGTGAGGATACCGAAGACACGTCCGCGGTATTGGTTGGGTACGAATTTCTGGATCATGGCGTTGTAGCTGACCATGATGATGACGGCGAAGAATCCACAGAAAAACAGCGCGACGGCACCGATGGTGGCAGCCAGAGCGGTCGGAAACGGGATGAAGACGGTGGCGGCGAGAAGGACAAGCGAGACGGTGGTTCCGAGGATGCCGTAGGTGATGGCGATTTCGCTGCGGAGGGCGAGGCTGAGCACGAAGAGTGCGATGGAACCTGCGATGAATCCGAGACCGAGGAAGCCGAGGTATATTCCAAAGTCCTGAAACGTGCCGCCGTAGACGTTTTTGACGATGGCTGGGATGAGGCATTTGACGGCTGCCCCGGCGCACCAGACGACGGTGGCAATGCCGATGAGCTGTATGACGCGTCTGTGTCCTCTCAGATATCGGAATCCCTGGCGAAGGCTTGCGGCGATGGATTCGTCGCCGTGGTGTTTGTGGCTGTGGATGTGTCCGCGTTTGGGGCTGATAAGCGAGATGCACACCGCGCTTAAGCAGAAGGTTCCCGCGTCGAGGTAGAAGGCTTCCTGGATGAGATTGTTGTCTGCGAGGGTTCCGCTGAGGACCTGCGCCGCGATGGTACCGATGAGTCCCAGGCCTGCGATGGTCGCGTTTGCGGAGACGAGTTCGTCCTGTTTGACGAGCGTTGGGACCATGGCTTCTCTTGCGGGTCCGAACATGGAGGCGAAGAAACCGAGGGCGAGGATGGGGACGAACGGCCCCCAGGCAGGCCCGAAGTTGCTCGTGCAGGTATTGATCAGCGTGAAGAAGACGACAAGGAGGCCTGCCCTTGCAAGATCGGCGGAAATCATGAGGGATCGTCTGGAGATTCTGTCGGCGAGCACACCCATTAAAGGACCGAATAAGAAGAATGGGAGCATGAGGGCAAAGGTGATGCGTGCGGCGAGTGGGGTGACGTCAACGCTTTCGTCGAGTGCATTCTGGGTTGCGAGGATGGCGAATTCCGAGAGGTGATCGCCCATGGCGCTGATACCGTAGGCGCACCAGAGAAGGACGAAATTAGTGTTGCGAAGAAGATTTTTGAATTGGCTGGCCACTGATTCGCCCTTGCGCACGTTGTTGCAATGATTTCGCGTGGGCATTGGAACGCAGGTTTGTTTTTGGGGCAAGGGGTGGGGTTTTGCGGGATGTGTGGGATGTCGCGGACCGGGTTGATGTGGTCGATCGGTGGTTGGTTGGCGTGATTTTCCTGCCAGGGATCAGGGCTACTTGAATGTTATTTCAAGTTTCGCGTTTTTGGTTCCGATGATCGAGGCAGGAACGGAAATTTTTGGCAAAGTCACGTCAATAATCAAGGTACACGCAAAGCACAAAGGAGACCGTGAATGGCTACAAGTATTCGAAGTGGAAGCTGGAGCTCGACTCGTTCGAGCGGTACAAAAACGAAGGGCACTGCCCGCAAGGTTGCACCCGGTTACTCGACCTGCTGCAACTCTTTCAACCAGCGCATTCAGTCTTACAAGACTCTCTGCGCACAGACAATGGGTCCTGCTCGCAAGTCGCGTCCTTCAACGGCAACGTTGAACACGTTGGCCAAGTGGGTCGAAAAGGGTGCGGTCATTCGCAAGGTCAGCGCCGCTCAGGTGAAGCGTTGGACGAAGCAGTCCAGTGCATTCAAGACGCCTGCCCCTGTGAAGAACGCCCTGTGCAAGACATTCGGCAAGACAACCATCAAGGCTGTCTGTCAGGACAAGAGTGGTTCGTTCCTGGTTGCTTGTTCCTCGGTCGCGAAGGGCAAGCCGTTTAATTTCCCGAACAGCTAGTTTGCCGAGGCAAACCAGGCCGGTCCGGATCGCAATGCGATCCGACACGACAGCAGGACCGGCGCAAATCACGTGACATGCCTTCCGGGCGACCCCATTTGTGTGGGTCGCCTTTTTTCATGCGCACACCATGATCGACGATGCCAACCCAGCCAACCCGGCTTGAATACACCTCGAATGTTTGGTATATGTTTGCGTGTGAACAAGGGCAGGCATCATGCGACGCGTTGAAAACCCACCCAACCCGTACGAGTCCGCCCACCGCGAGTGGCTCGAGGAACCGCCCAAAGCGGAGGTCCACATTTACGAGGAAACCGCACGCACCATCCTCGCCAAAAACGACAGCCCCGACATCCCGTTCAACTGGTCGGTCAATCCCTATCGCGGCTGCCAGCACGCCTGCGCCTACTGCTACGCCCGCCCCTACCACGAATACCTCGGCTACGGAGCAGGCACCGACTTCGACACCCGCATCGTCGTCAAAATCAACGCCGCAGAACTACTCGCCAACGAGCTGGCCCACCGCAAATGGAACCGGGAATGCATCAATTTCTCCGGTGTCACCGATTGCTACCAACCCATCGAATCCGTCTGGAATATCACCAGGCGTTGCCTCGAGGTCTGCCGCGACGTTGCCAATCCCGTCGTCATCGTTACGAGATCCCGCCTCATTATTCGTGACGCGGAACTGATCGCCGACATCAACGATCGCGCAGGATCGGCTGTCTTCGTCAGCATCCCCTTCGCCGACGACGCCACCGCCCGCATTATCGAACCCTACGCACCACCACCCTCACGCCGATTCGACGCCATCGCAAAACTCACAAAAGCAGGCGTGCCCGTCGGCGTTTTCGTCGCACCGATCATTCCCGGACTCAACGACAATCAGATACCAGCCATTCTTGAAAAGGCGAGCGAAGCGGGTGCAAGAACAGCGGCCAACACCGCCCTGCGACTACCCGGCAGCGTCGAACAGGTCTTTCTGTCACGCCTCCGAAAAGCGATGCCCCTCCGCGCCGAACGCATCGAAAACAGAATCCGCGACATCCGCGGTGGACAACTTGACGACAAAAGATTCGGCCGGCGCATGACAGGCCAGGGCAACTACTGGGAGACCATTCAGAAACTGTTCCAAATCGCCGCCCGCAAGGCAGGTTTGCAAACCGACACCCGCCGTCTCATCAAAATCAAACCAGCACGAAGAAAATCGCCGCAGGCCCAACTCACCCTCGGCTTCGATTGATCAGCCAACCGCACGGGCACTGACCGCCCCCCAAATCCCGTCCACCAGCAACACCTTCGTCCCCGCCAAAAACAACGCGGCCAGATAAAGCCGACGAAACAACGACTCACTGACGTACTTCATCACCCGCGTCCCCAGGAGCGTCCCCGGAATCACCATCACGATCATCAACACCCCAAGCTCACCAAGCCGCCCCACCTCAAGTCGCCCCAGCAACAGGAACGCGGGCAGCTTCGCCAAATGCGTCATCATTTGACACACCGCCTTGGTCGCCACTAACCGCTCTTTCACGAAATCGCGTCGCACAAACAACGGCGCGATCAACGGACCAATCGCACCAACCGTCAGGGCAGCCGACCCCGCCACAAACCCAATCAACGGGAAATCCCACCACGTCCCCGGACGCGCCCCGTTCGTCGGCTTCGGTACAAACACCGAACCCAGCACATAAACACCGACGACCATCTTCAGGTAAGGCTCGCTCTCGGTCACCTCACCCAACCAGAACAACAAACCCGCTCCAACCACCGCCCCGGGCAACATCCCCAGACAGAACCGCCCACCCGTCCGCCAATCGACATGAGGCCAATACCCCAGGACGCGCGTCCCGTTGCTGGCCAACTGAACCGAAGCATGAATCGGAATCGCCTCGCCATGAGACAGAAAACTGAACATCACCGCCAACAACAACATCCCCCCACCCATCCCGATGATGGCCGAGATAGTCGATGTCACAAAAGCGGTGGCCGCAAGCACCATGTATTCAAGACTCATGGTGATGCGGCCTTCAATTCTGTTCCGTCACATCGCGCGGTCAAAACGCGATCGATTCAATCTTTGTCTTTGTTGGGATCATCAATGATGAAGCCCGCCTCGCGAATCTTGATTTGCGTTTCCTGGATTCCTGCGGTGGCTTTCTCTGAGTCGCGAGCAAGACGCTCCAACCGCTGATTCAGCAGGCGCTGGCGGGACTCATTCCGCCGCCCTCCCCGTTGTCTCAACTCTTCCTCAACCTTCTGTCGGTCGGCTTGCATGCGGCCAAGCTCATTGCGGTGCAGATTCGCAACGACGCGCCAAAGCCGAACGAGATACTGCTCAGGTTGTCCCGCCGTCAGACGACTCGACACCAACAGCTTGTCCTCCGCATCCTCCGCACGCTTCAAGAGCTTGTTATACTCGCTTCGCTTGCCAACCTGCGTCGTCTCCAACGTCTCAATCGTCAGCTTCGCCTCCCTGACGAAGACTTCGGCCAACTGCTGACCAGCCCCTTCGTATGTGGCTGGCTGCGACAGAGGCTGACCATCGACCATGCCATCCTCAAACCGATCCATCAACGCCATCCGTGCCTTGGCACTCCAGCGAATATTCGCCGTTTTGGTGTTGTCCTTGTCCAGCTTACGAAACACCGAATACGATTCCTTCAGCTTGCCGGAACGGAACATCAACTCCCCATCAAGGAAACGCAACTGTTGCTGTTTCTCCTCGGTCAACGAACGGTACATATCGCCGGCGATCAACGGCCTGGTCAACGACTCCGCCGCATCCATATCCCCCTTGTCCAGCGCCCTTGCAATCCGCAACAAACGCTCATCCGACGTCTGAATCGTCTCAGTCAGCGTAATCTCCCGAACCCTCATGTTCTCGGAATAATCAACCAACCGAATATCACAATCTCCCTCGTCAAAATCGCCAAACGAGAACGTAATCCCGCGACGATCACACCAACTCAGTTTGCCGCCCAACTCATGCGAGGCAAAAGACCCCGTCATGCGCGAACCACCGGCCGTGGCCAATACACGATCAAAATCACCCGATATATTGCGAACGTCGGATACGGGAATCTGAACCTCACCAAATACCTCATCCTCAAACGCAACCTTGCCCGTCACGTCCTGCAACGACAAACGCATTCCACTTCCCATCAACACATGCGACTCCCCTGATGGAATACGAACGTCCCCCGTCGATTGGCGAAAACCAATGTGCGTCACATCGCCAAGAGGAACCTCCCGCGGCTTGCCTCCCGGAGGCTTGAACATCAACGTCGTTTCGTCCGGGTCAAAGGGCAACATATCGCCGCCCTCAACAAAGGCGATCATCCGATCCTCCTCCGCCACAATATAAGCCATCGCGGAGGTCGGAATCTCAATCTCACCAAGAGGCGTGGGTAAAGTGATCGTCTCACCCGCTACCGCACCACACATCCGGGCACCACCCTCAACCGAAATACAGTCCCGATTTGCCTCTCGCTCGAACATGGGGAAATCCCATGCCCGCTCTTCGGTCAGGAAAAGCTTGTAGAACGGTCGCAGGTCAACCCCCGCCTGAACCTTTCCCCGTCGAAACGAGGTTTGAATCATCTCATGCACAAGATCGCCGGGCACGAGCATTGTCGTATTCGCCTGCGCTTCCGATTGCGATCCCAACGTCAATACGCCGATCAACTGACCCTTGTCGTTAACGAACGGCCCACCACTGTTGCCCTGGTTTGCCAACACGTCCGTCTGAATCATCTTCAACCGACCTGATGGTGTGCGTTGCATCTCCGTGATGTTTCCCCACGTTCGAGCCACTCGCGCATGATCACCCACGTTGCCCTTGCGACGATCACCACCTGGAAAACCGAAACACCACGCCCGCATCCCTTCATCAACCCATGTGGATGGGAAGAACTCCAGAAAATTCGGCGTCTCCAGATACTCTCCATCTTTGTCACGCGTTTGCAACACCGCGATATCAGCACGCTCATTCTGATAGAGAACGTCAGCCTTCCATTCCTTCTCTTCCTCGGTACCGCCATCCGTCACAACCGTCCAAACCAGACGATTCATCTGGTTCTTCAGCGCAAATTTCTCCTGTGGCGATTTCTGATGCCCGGGATCAACCACATGGTTATTCGTGATCGCCATCCCCGTACGATTCACGAAGAAACCGCTTCCGGAACCGAACGGTGTGTCGCCCTCCTTGTTCTTCGAGGAAGACGTAATCACCATCACCGCAGCGTGTTTCGTCTGTTCAAAAACCTCGGGCGGCATCCCCTCCGCGCGACAGGGACTCGCCCACCCCGACGACACAACCACCGCCGCCAAAGCAGCCACAGCCATGCCCCGACCAATCAACGCGAATCCGAATTGCCGAGTTGTGCTGGCACACGACATGACCAATCTCCTCGATGACACCTGTATATCAATCTCTGGCCCGCCCGGAAACGAACCCATCCCTATCATAACCAAACTCGCCCATAAAACATTCTACGTTACACCCGTTTTCCAATCAATATCGGTAAAAACCTGCACGACCCGCCCCGTCTTTCACGCGGGCAGGGTTGGCGACCGCATCAATCCGGAATAAAATCTCCACGAGAGACGTTCAATTGACGAGGAATCATCATCATGACACCACTGGCCATCATCGCAACGCTCGCCGGCGCGGGAATGGGCGGATCGCTCGCCTGGTTCGTCGGAAAAAACAAAAAATCCTGTGCCACCGGGGGTGGCTGAGGAACCTTGAACCCGCTCACAGGCGCCATCTACGGCGCCCTGCTGGGCTGGATGATCGTGGCAGGTCTGTCACAATAACCCCAACACGTTAATCTCACACAGCAAAGCAGGCCTGTTGACCATGCCCGATCCATCCATCATCGAGACGTTTGAAAACCCCAACCCCGACCGAAATTACGTCATCACGCACACTGCTACGGAATTCACCAGTCTCTGCCCCGTAACAGGACAGCCTGACTTTGGAAAATTCACTCTCCGTTACATCGCAGACAAAACCTGCATCGAACTTCGCAGCCTAAAGCTATACTTACATTCATACCGCAACGAGGGTATCTTCTACGAGGCTGTCACCAACAGCATTTTGACCGACCTGGTGGCTTCCTGTTCGCCTCGCTGGATGGAGATACAGTCTCACTGGACCGTTCGCGGTGGAATTCGCACGGACGTTCTGGTACGCCACGGCGACGATTCGATCGTGCCGCCCCGTCTTTGACCGAACGGGACCAACAAGCGTAACGTCCGGTGTGAGCGCTTGTTGTGAACCCGAAAAACCGTTGACTCTGCAAGGGCGAATCTGTACCATCGGGTTGCGTGGTCGTATTCGTCGACCACCGTGGTTTCGCTTGAGGGAGGGGAATCACGTCGGGGAGAAGAGTAGAGAGAAGGCCAATCTGTCGCCCGCCTGGTAAAACTGCGGGATGCTCGATTCGCTGGGGAGGGAGAAGGGTTGCACCCATCTCACGTCGCAGCAGGACGTCTGCTGCTTGTCCATTTTAACGCGCCCGTGCGCCGGAATCTCTGCGGTCAGCTCGCAGGTGTCGGTTGTAATGTGCGCGGTGTCGAGACGATCGACGAAGGTATTGACCTGCTGACCGGCGGTCCTGTGTTTCCGGTCGTTTTGGTCGTCGCCTGCGGTGACGCTTCGCGGATGCGGTCCGCCTACGACGAACTTGTCGAGGGAATTGCGTCGTTGCAGTCAGCCTCTGCGACCAGCCAGATTCTGCTGGTCTGCGACTCGCGCGTCGATATTGCCTGGTGCTGCCACGCGATCAACAACGGCGTGGCTGGGTTTATTGAATACGAAAACGACGGAATCCCGACCGAGAGACTTCAGTCCCGGTTGGATCATGCGTTGGCTCGCTACGAGCGCGCAGTGGCTGACGCCCGCCAAATTCACGACGGGTCGCTCGCAGAGCGAACCGGCATTATCGGTGTCAGTCACGGAATGGCCCGGATTCTCTCGCAATCCGCACGAGCGGCGGAGGTTTCCGACGCGCCCGTTCTGATCTACGGTGAATCGGGCACCGGCAAGCAACTGCTGGCTGAGATGATCCATCGCCTCGACGGGAAACGTGCGCAAAAACCGTTTCTGTCGGTCAACTGCGCTGCCATCACCGGATCGCTGGCGGAAAGCGCCCTGTTCGGGCATGTGAAAGGTGCCTACACCGGTGCGACCGAAGCTCGGGCGGGTTACTTCCGGGCAGCCGACGGTGGGACTGTCTTCCTCGACGAGGTTGGCGAGCTTTGCCCGACGCTTCAACCCAAGCTTCTTCGCATTCTTCAAGAAGGCATGGTCATGCCGGTCGGGTCGGACCGTGAGCACGCCGTCGACGTCCGCGTCATCGCTGCGTCCAACCGACGCATCCCCGCGCTCGTCGAAGCCGGCGACTTCCGCCTCGATCTGTATCAACGATTGAACGTCATCTCGCTTGAATTGCCTCCGCTGCACGAACGCCGCGAGGACATCCCGCTGTTGATCGATTTCTTTGTTAAGAAATACGCCAATCTATACAACAAGCCCATCGGTCGCGTCGATCGGCGCGTTTACGAGCTGTTGGTTGACACGTCGCTGGAGGGCAACGTTCGCGAACTGGAAAACACGATTCGCCGTGCATTGGCCATCAAGGATCATGGCGACGAACTGACCCTGGCTGACCTGCCCGCCTCGCTGTTGGCAAGACACGGGCAGAACCTCGTCGAGCAGGCTCCGATCATTGACAGGGAATCTATTAAGAACGCCTGTCAATTGATTACATCGGGCAGGATCACACTCCCCGAGTTTATCGAACAGTGTGAAAGACTCGTGCTCGCTCACGCGATGAAAACAAACGAAATCGACCACAACGATCTGTCCAGACAGCTAGGCCTGTCCACGCGCACGCTTTACAACAAACGTCGCAAGTACGGGCTGTAACGAATCTTACACAAATTCACCATTCACCTGTTGGCCACCTTGCAGCGATGACCGAATTCCGGCGATATCCCGCAATCGTCGCAACACCGCCAACTGAATAAAGCACCGCTTGATCGCAGCAGACTGCCCGTTCCGAATTGATTCTGTCAGCGTGTTTCGTTACCATCGCAGGCAGAGCCGCGACCGCGTAACAACTCATTCCGGAGGCTGGAAGATGAAATCCATTCTCGCAACGCTTTTGTCGGTCGTTATGTCAACGCAACTCCTCGCAGTCGGCGACTGCTACACCGGTGACAAGGACTGCGATGATGGTAACGCCTGCACGAATGACTTGTGCACCTTCGACAGCGGCTTCGTCTGTGTTCACGGCTTCAACTTTGACGTCACCTCGCGTTGTTGTGATCCTGCCACGGGATACACGAGAATACTGTCCGATGATGATCCCTGCACACTGGACGTTTGCGATGACAACGGCGGTCCCGTTCATATAGACATCACACCGGATTGTGGGCCGGGGCCTACCCGCGTGTTTTTCGTACCCGCCGGGGTCGATCCTGTCGACGTACTGCTCGACCCGAACTTTGAACACGTCGTGGACGCCGGCACCACGCTCACGATCGAAGCCTTCGTTTTTCTCAACGACGTCGCTGTCAGGAAAATTCTCATACAGAGTAGATGTGATTTCCTCAGCGACCAAACCACCGCACCTGCGGTGCAACTGGTCGCCAATTCTGTCGTTCAGGACGGATCACGGCTGGACTGGTTCGGGCAGGACGGCGCGGTAGTCGGCGTTCGCGAACAGGGTTCGTGCGGGGATCTGTGCCCCGATCCAAGCCTGGGGTCGTGCGGCATCCCGTGCATTCCGAGTCCTGATTCTTGCCCTGGAGGTACATTGTGTCAGCTTGGAGTTTGCTCGATCTCTCCTCCGATATTGGGCATCGGCAGCCTGGTCGGCCCGCTCTCGCCGTCCGGGCCACGCTATCTTGGCGAAATGCAATACAATATCCACGAAGATGCGGTTGGCACCTACACATTCCGACCCGAATGCTGCGTCAACGACGCGGACTGCGACGGCGTCGCCGACGGCGGATGCGTTGTCAGCTTCACCATCCTTGACTACGGCATCACCCCACTCGACATCGTCATCCCCCTCATCGTCACGATCCAAACCGGTGACTGCCTCGCCGGTGACACCTGCACCCCGGACGTCACGCGCACCGAATGCGAAAACAACCTTGGCGGCACGTTCCGCCCGGATGGCACCTGTGGCTGCTTCGACGATACCGACTGTGTCGATCTCAACCTTTGCACGACCGACACCTGCGCCGACATCGGTGGGCAATGCCCGGACGGCTCCCAACCGGACAACAACAACTGCTGTCGCCTCGACCTCATACGCGCCGAATTCTGCTGCGACCCCGCGACCGCCCGGCTGGTCCTGCGCACCGACGCCAACGCCTGCACCATCGACACCTGTGACCAGAACGGCGAACCCGTCCACGAGCCGATCCCCGGCTGCGACATCGGCTCCCCGATTCCAACGCTGACCCCGTGGGGCCAAGCGACCATGATGATTGTCCTGACCATAGCCCTCGCCCTGACCGCAAGACGAAGAACCGCATAACCCACCAACAACCCATATCAGAGGCAGGGATCGGAAACGAGATGCACGCCGATTGCATTGCTTTTCCGGAATACCCCGGGTTATTGGTCATCGGACTGCGTCCGATAATCCGGCACCTACTGTAACCTGCTCGAAATAAACCACTTACGATTCGGGCACGATTGCGGGTCAACTGGCACGGCGTGTGCTTACTGTCTGTCGACTTTGTAATGGCATTGGTGCCATGGAGGAGAACATTGTCCGACCGACGCCCGACAACTGGAAGCCGGGTGAGCTTTCGTCTGATCGACGTGGTTTGCCCCGAGTACGACCGGATCATCTCAGAAATGGGACCGGAACTCGCAGTGATGGGTGAGGTCGTTTTGCAGAGCGATCGCGGCGTTGAGCGTGATGGTTTTGTGATCGTGCAGGTGCCTGGTATTGCAGCACCGTTGGTCGTGCCGGCTGAGAAGCTGCTCGACGTGGTGGATACGACTCGCGACGCCTTGCGGTCGAGCGAGATTGGAAAGACCGGCACATAAGCTTGTTAATTTGCTCTCTCTCTCCCTCCCAGGCGAGAGAGCCCGACGGGGCTAATTCGCCTGGGAATTTAAGATCGATCCCGCCGCGTTGTCGGTGGGTTGACATAATCTCTCTCTCTCCCTGCCAGGCGAGGGAACCCGACGGGGCTGTCTCGCCTGGCAATTTTGCGATCGATCCCGCCGCGTTGTCGGTGGGTTGACATAGACTCTCTCTCTCCCTGCCGGGCGAGGGTGCCCGACGGGGCTGTTTCGCCCGGCAATTTTGCGATCGATCCTGCCGCTGTGTCGGTAGGTTGACATAATCTCTCTCTCTCCCTACCAGGCTTGTTTCACCCGACGGGGCGGAACAAGCCTGGTAATTTTTTACGCGCAGCGACACCCCCTCTGCCAGCCTGCCGCATGGTTGTATTCGCAACATGCAATCGCTATAATCGTTTCAGTAACTTCTGAAAGGATCATCATGCCGGAATCGCAATATGAAAAATCGCGAGCGCTATTCATTCGTCGCTGGGGCGAGATGGCTGCGAGTTGGGGGATCAGTCGCACCATGGCGGAGATTCACGCTTTGCTGTTTTTGTCGAGCAAGCCATTGTGTGCGGACGATCTGATGGAGGTTTTGCAGATTTCGCGAGGCAACGCGAGCATGAACGTGCGGCAGCTCATCGCGTGGGGGCTGGTACATCGCGTTCATCATCGGGGGGATCGTCGGGAATACTTTCTGGCGGAGTCGGACGTCTGGCAGATGTTTGAGATTATTTCACGCGAACGGCGGCGGCGCGAGATCGAACCGATTGTCGAGACGATCGGCAAGTGTCGGGAGATGTTGGCTGAGGGCAATCATGCATCGGCTGAGCAGGTCGAGGCGGGGGGTGTGTTCGACGAGCGGCTGACGGACATGCAGGAGTTTTTCACGGTCGCCAACTCGCTGTTCAACGCGTTCGTCAGGACGGGCAGATCGAAGATGGGGAAACTGCTGAAGTTGCTGGTCAAGGTGTGATCGGGTTCTGATCAAATCCGACACGAACGAATGATCAGCTTCGTTTGCCCTCAAACGCCGTGTTGACCTTCCCCAGCACGACCCCGAAAACCACCGCTGCACCTGCAGCCTTCAACACCTTCGCGCACTCGTTCAGCGTCGCCCCGGTTGTTGAGACATCATCCACCATGCAGAGACTCGCGCCAGTGACGCTTGCTCCGCCAGCCATCGCGAATTTCCCCTTGATGTTGGCTGCTCGCTGCGATCGCGGCAGGTCCATCTGATGAGGTCCGCCGACCACACGCCGGAGCACCGTCGCCATCGGAATTCCGGTCCGCCGCGACAGATTTTTCGTCAATGCACGCGGAGCGTAGAACGGTCGGGTGACGGAATGTCGCCAATGCGTCGGCACGCAAACAAGCGCTTCAATCCGGTCCCACCATGGAGCAAGCTCCAGCGCACCCACCATCGCATCGGCGCACATGAGATCAAGCTCGTCGCGCCCGCCGTATTTGAAAACCCGCACCAACGTGGAAATCTCATCGACATACGGCCCCGCCCGCGCCAATCCATCCAGCGCGGCTTTGGTATGACGACAGTTCAGGCAGCGCCCGTTTTCGTCCAACCCGAATGGCCCGATCGAGTGTCCACAACACCAACACGCTGGTTGCGCAATCAGCAGGTCCAGCCGGCGGCGGCACCCTTTGCAAACATCCCGCACGCAACCGTCGATGGCGGTCGAACAGATCGCGCAGCGTCGCGGGTAGATCAGGTCGGCGAGCGATGTCCCGGCGTTCGTTATCAATTTGCTAATTGAACGCCCACTTGCCCCGATCATCGCCGCCTCACGACTCGCCCGCACGATTATTTAACACGGTAAGAATATATCACTTCGCGACCATTTGGCGTATACTGCACCGGATTGTGGTTCCAGATCAGGAGAACTGGCTCGTGCGTTCGATTTTTGCATTTTTCCTTGCGGCGTCCGTCCTGCTCGCCCAGCCGAGAAATGACGTTGTGTTGACCCAGGTTGCCATGCGCGATCTGCCAGGCACGGCGACGCTGGTCGGTACCGTCGAGCCTCGGACGCGGTCACTGGTCGGTACGGAAATCGCCGGCATCGTGGTGGCTATGCAGGTCCGGCAGGGCGATCGGGTCACGAAGGGCGATGTTCTCGTCGAGTTGGATACACGCAAACTGGAGCTTCAATTATCGGAGGCGAACGCGCGCGTGGAAGCTGCCAAAGCGCAGGTCAAACGCTGGACGTTTGAAATGCAATGGGTTCGCGATCTTCACGGCGACAACCAGGCGGGCCGAATGGAATTGTACCGGACCGAGGCTGACCTCGCCGTGGCAGAGCAGTCCGTCCGCGAACGACAGTCGATAGTTGACCAACTCCAGACCGATCTGGCCAAGAGCCGGATCGTCGCGCCATTCGACGGATTTGTTGTGGCGCGTCATACGGAAGTCGGGGAATGGCTTGACCGGGGCGGGGGCGTGGTCGAAATCGTTGATTTGTCGACTGTGTTGGTGCGTATTGACGTTCATGAACGTGCGATCCCGTTCGTCAGGCAGGGCGATTCCGCCCGTGTTCATGTTGGGGCGCTGGACCGCATTTTCGAGGGGACCATTCGCCACGTCATACGTCAGGCGGACCCGGCTGCCCGGACCTTTCCCGTTGAAATCGAGGTCGATAACAGCGGGAACGAGCTGGCGGCGGGTATGTTCGTTCGCGCGACGGTGACGGCTGGCTCGTCCGAGAGCGTCGTGGCTGTTCCCAAGGACGCCATTTTCGTGATGGGCGGTGTGGAATACGTTGGGCTGGTCATGCCGGGGCAGCACGGCGGGACAAATGGTTTTTTGAAACCCGTCACAACGGGGAAAGACATCAATGATTGGATTGCGATCACGTCAAACAATCTGACCGCGGGTATGGACGTGGTGATTCGCGGAAATGAACGCCTGCTACCATTTCCCGCGCCGGTCCGCGTGGTTGACGAATTCGGCACACCGATTGAAATGACACCGCCCGACAAGAGTGCATCGCCCTCCGACGGAGCCCATTCAGCAAGGTCAACGACGGGCAGCAGTCATTAGGGACGACGCGTGATACGATGACTATCGAGACGCATGATTATGCTGACATAGGACGGGTGGCCCACCTCTTTAGAGGTGGGGGACTCGATTGCTGGTTTGAAATCGACTCCCCCACGGCTGAAGCCATGGGCCACCCAATCATCGAACAATGAGTAACGAAGCACTGGACGAGTAGACCCCCGCGCATGGATATCATCAGGTTCGCTATTGGCAATCCCGTGAAGGTGGCTGTTGGGTCGATTTTGCTCTGCATATTCGGTGTGCTGAGCATTCTCGAAATCCCCAAGCAGTTAACGCCCGACGTCGATCAGCCCGTGGTAACCGTCGAGACCTTCTGGAGTGGTTCCAGCCCGCAGGAAATTGCCAGCGAAATCGTGGATCGTCAGGAGGAACGACTCAAGAGCGTCTCCGGACTGCAGAAGATGACGTCCGAGTCGATCCGTGGAAAGGCGAAGGTTTCGCTTGAATTCAACGTCGGTGTCAACAAGGACACCGCGTTGTCGGAGGTGTCTGAAAAGCTGCGCCAGGTGTCGGGTTATCCCGAGGAGGTCGATGAGCCGACGGTGACGGCTGGTAGTACGGATATGTCGCGCACGATCGCGTGGATCATGATGCGTGGACCGGCGGGCATCGACGTTGCCAAAATGAAGACGTTTGTCGAGGATCGTGTCAAACCGATTCTTGAGCGTGCGGAAGGCATTTCGTCAGTTGACGTCTACGGCGGACGCGAGCGCGAGATGCAAATCGAGGTTGATCCGTACAAGCTTGCAGCCCGCAGTCTGACGTTCCGCGATCTTGAGCGGGCGATTCGAAGCCAGAACGAGAACATCTCCGGCGGTGATATTTCGCAGGGAAAGCGAGATTACACCTATCGTACCATCGGCGAGTTCACGAGTGTTGAGGATATAGCCGACACGGTCATCGCGTATCGAAAAGGTGGTCCTGTCAAGGTCAGCGACGTTGCAACGGTTGTGAATGGGTTCAAGAAGCCGACGGCATTCGTCCGGAGCAAGGGAGATTTCGTCATCGCGATCCCCGCCCGTCGCGAAACCGGTGCCAACGTTCTGACCGCGATGGAGAATCTCAAGCGGCAGATTGATATCGTAAACGCGGAAATCCTGCCGACGGTTCACCCCGATCTGCATCTCGATCAGGTCTATGACGAGACCATCTATATTCAGTCAGCCATCGGGTTGGTGACCAACAACATTCTGGTCGGGGGGTTGCTCGCGATTGTGGTGTTGCTCGCGTTTCTGCGCAGTGGTTCCGCCACGGCGATTGTCGGTGTCGCGATTCCCATTTCGGTCATTGGTACGTTTCTGATCATCGCCATGCTCGGTCGCACGATGAACGTCGTGCTGTTGGCGGGAATGGCGTTCGCCGTCGGCATGGTCGTGGACAACGCGATCGTCGTGTTGGAAAACATCTTCCGCCATCGACAAATGGGCAAGACGCGGGGTCAGGCAGCCTACGACGGTGCCACCGAGGTGTGGGGTGCGGTGCTGGCGAGCACGTTGACCACGATGGCGGTTTTTCTTCCGGTCGTGTTTATCAAGGAAGAGGCAGGGCAACTGTTCGGTGACATCGCGGTCGCAATCAGCAGCGCGGTTGCTCTTTCGTTGATCATTTCGATCCTGGTGATTCCGCCGTTGTCGGCTCGATTGCTCGGCAAGGGGGCGAATCAACGAACGGACGACAGCGCGTGGTTTCTCGCACGTTGGTTCGCCGCCGTCGTTGGCTGGATCAATCGTCGTGTCACGACGCGCCTCGCGGTCATCGTCGGGCTGACGGGGTTGTCTGTCCTCGGAAGCTGGCAGCTCATGCCAGCCACGGATTATCTACCCGCGGGTAACCGCAATCTTGTTTTCGGTTTTCTTGTCAGCCCACCGGGATACACACTCGACGAATTCAGGCACATGGCCAATATCGTTGAAGACGGTGCTCCGGACGACCCCGACGACGGAATCAGGCCCGCGTGGGAGGCGGAAGTTGATTCACCGCAGGCAGCCAATCTCGCGGAGATCGATGTGCCGTTGCCTTCGGGGCAGGGACAGGCGGTGACGGTCAGGCCCCCGCCCATCGACAACTTCTTCTTCGTAACGTTTGGGAACAGCAGTTTCATGGGCTGTACGAGCAAGGTCGATTCGCAGGTTAGTCCGCTGGTGGAAGTGATGAAAACGGCTGGTGCGCGCATACCGGGCGTTTACGCGTTTTTCGCGCAAAGCTCGCTGTTCGGAAGAGGCTTGTCCGGCGGAAGTTCGATCGAGTTGGAAATCCGCGCCAGTGATCAGAAGAAAGTCGTATCGGCTGCGAAAGCGGTGCAGATGAAAATCATGCGCGCCGGGTTCAGTTACCCGCGTCCGAGCCCCAGCAATTTCAGCAAGGGCAAACCTGAAATCCGAATCATCCCCGATCGGGCCAAGGCGGCGGACCTCGGCTTGAACGTGCGCGACATCGGTTTCAACATCGAAGCCTGTGCCAACGGTGCGTTCGTCGGCGAGTTCAATGACCATGGTGATCGGATCGACCTTGTTCTACTTGTCGAGGGAACAAAAAACGCGACGGTCCAGGAGATTGGGCAAATACCGATTTACACGCCTTCCGGAAGCATTGTTCCGCTGGAAGCGACCGTCGATATGGTTCCGTCAACGGCTGCTCAGCAGATCAACCATGTCGAGGAAATGGACGCGGTCACGCTGGCGATCAGTTTGCCCCAGGGTGAACCGTTGCAGTCTGCCATGGACCGCGTACGCAATGACATCATTGCACCGTTGCGGGAGTCCGGCGTGATCGATCCGTCGGTCATCGTTTCGATGGCGGGCAATGCGGACAAGTTGACCACGACGCAACGGGCGCTGATTGGTGATTTCAGGAACACGGTTCGTTGGCCCGTGTGGTTCGGAGGCTCGGTTGGCAAAACGTTGCTGATTCTGTTGGCGTGCATCGGTCTTGTGGTGGCTGCAACGTTTCTCGTCGGGAACCTCCGATGGGCGATCAACCTCGGTGGCGGGTTGTTCGTGTTGACGTTGCTCGCGTTTCTTTTCGCCAATCCCGATTTCTCTCTGATGCTGTTTCAGTCGCGGGTCGCGCTGGCGGTGCTGATTGTTTATCTGTTGATGGCTGCGCTGTTTGAATCGTTCATTTACCCCCTCGTCATCCTGTTCAGCGTTCCGTTGGCAGCCGTTGGAGGTTTTGCGGCGTTGCGGTGGGTGCATGTCGTGAGCCTGACGGACATTTCGGTGCCGGTTCAGAATTTTGATGTGCTGACGATGCTCGGTTTCGTCATCCTGCTCGGAATCGTCGTGAACAACGCCATTCTTGTGGTGCATCAGTCACTGGTAAACATTCGCGAATACGGAATGTCCGCTTCGGACGCCGTCAAGAGCAGCGTCTCGACCCGGACCCGGCCGATATTCATGACGGCGACCACGAGCATTTTCGGGATGCTTCCGCTGGTGCTGATGACCGGTGCCGGCAGCGAGTTGTATCGTGGACTGGGAAGCGTGGTGGTCGGGGGCTTGCTTTTTTCAACGATTTTCACGCTCTTCGTTGTTCCGACACTGCTTTCGCTGGTTTTGGGTGTTCGGGCGCGCATCGTCGGTGATTTTTCCGCGGCAACAGCTTCTGGAAGTCTGCCAACATCAACCTCGGCTGGTTCGCTCCACCCAGCCCCCGCCAATCGTTCACCTCACGCGTAGGTCGGGAATTACCGCGTCAGGCGAGCGAGACGGCACCTTTTTGCGTCACGTCGATTCAGACGGCCTCGATTTTGCAGTATAGCTGTAATTACCGGACCGACAGTGGCGGGACAACGCATGCGGGGCAACATTTGGCAATATGCAATTGCATCTGCGGATGCGTATCCACATAATCGGACCTGATGGGAGTTCGGGTTTGGATGGTTGGCTGGCCTGGTCCCGGGCGCGCAGATTTGAAAGTTTGATTGGTGCAACACAGGTCGGCGATTAAAGGAGAAAAGGAATGACACGGATTGCAGGTTTTGTCGTACTGGGATTGGTGACTGCGGGAACCGCACTGGGGCAATCGTTCAATATCGATTTCGGGCCTTCCGATTCGTCGGGGCCTTCTGCCGATTACGCGGCTGCGGGGGTTGCGGGGGTGTGGAACAGTATCGAGGCGGAACACACGTCGATCGGGAATCCCACCGCCGTCTATCAGCTCGTCGATCTGGACGGCAACGAGACGGACGTGAGGCTGCATCAGTTTGGCGGGACGGATTTGCAGGTTTTCAACGATCCGAGCCTGTCCGGAGATGACGCTGTCCTGATGAACGACACCTTGCTGACGCACAGTTCGGGTCTGGAATCGTGCATGTTCATCAACAATCTCGAACCCGGATTTTACGAGGTCATCAGCTACGGATGGATGCCCCTGCATCCTGAGACCAGGAGCCGTGTTCGCGTCGATTTTGTCCTCGAGACACCGGATGTCGGGGGTGAGTGGCCTGGTGGTCACGTCGAGGGTGTTACCTACGCCGTTCACGTCGTCGAGGTTGGTCCCAACGGATTTATGGGGACGCACTCCGGGAACGTCCCCGGTGCGGACCTCGCGATCGGTGCGTCTTACAACGGTATGCAGATTCAAAAGATCGAGGACTGCGCGACGTTTCTTCAGGATACGGCCACCGGCACGTCATTTGGCGAGCGGGCGTTTGACGGTTACGTTGATCCCCGTATTGAAAGCTCGAACGGTGTTGATTTCGACCTTGGTATTACGGAGATCACGCTCGAGTTCAATCTGCCGGTTCGCGACGCGGGCAGCCAGTTTATCACACCGAATTCGTTTTCGCTGACTCAGACGGGTGGCGGGGACGCTCCGGTTGTTCAGTCTCTCTTTACTGAGGACGCTCGCGTTATCACGTTGAATCTCAATGGCCCGTTGACGCCGGGTGAATGGACGACGGTTGATATCGGGGCCGTGTCGGATTGCTCCGGTGAACCGCTCGAGGGTGAAACAACGGTGCGAATCGGTTTTCTACCCGGCGACGTCAACCAGAACGGCGTGGTCCAGCCAACCGACCTTTTTGCGTTCCGGCAACTGGTCAACAACCTTGCGACGCCGGACATCGGGGTGAGCGAGGATTACATCGACACGAATCGCGATGGCAGTATCACACCGATCGACCTCTTCCGATTCCGCGGACTAATCAACGGCGTCACCCCCGCCACGCAATCATGGGCGGGTGCGTCACTGCCATAACCCAACAAAGCTCCCTTCAGGGCGTTGTGCCAACCACAGGCACGTCTGTGTGAACCGAGCCGACCGTTTAACCGCGGTCGGCTCTTTCAGTTATCCGGCGAACCTGCGAATTCGGGGAGTCGATTTTCTATGCCCGCGTCGTACCCGCAAGCTCACTCACCGCCCGGCGCCCCTCGAATCCCGCCTCAACCTCGTGCCAGAATCCGATCTGCTTCTCGCCCGACTTCCAGCACAACAACACGTCACGCTCCTCATGCCTGGCCCAGAAGTCGATCAACCCCGATTGCGGATCCTTCAAGTCGCACCCAATCGCGTGCAATTCGTCGATCAGTTTGTCAAGCCGCATCGCCGCCGTCTCGACCTGTTTCTCCACGACGAACTGCTCGTCATCGGTCGTCTTCCCCTCCGACTCGTGCAACACGATTTGCGAATGAAGAAACTCAGCGTATGCATCCGAGATGTCCGAAACGACCCGCCGCACCAGTGGCAGCGCCCGATTGGCATCTTCCAGCGTGAAGTATTTGCGCTCCTGACGAGGCGGGGCAATGGTTGGTAATCCTGAATTCGTCATCACCGTATGATAGCAAGTTCAGGCAAAACATCACAACCCCCCGAAATCCAGCGACAGATCAGCGTTTCGAGGTGGTCGATCCCCGCAGGGTATTGGCTGCGCTGAGTCGCTTGTCTCCGACCGAAAACGGGTGAATCGCCTGCGTCCGCTTGCCGGCCAGTTTGTCCTCGACCGTCAGTTTCAGCACATATTCCCCGGAAACAAGCGTCGCCGGAATCACCATTTTGTTGGCCACGAAAAAATCACGACGCACCCGCCTCGCCAAATCCTCGATCTTCGGCTCGTCCACACGCCACAGCACATCACCCGACGGTGACATGATCTCCACCTGACTGCTCAGCAACGACCGATACCTTCCGCCAGGCTGCAATTCCGACTTGAAATTCTCAACCTCAAAATACAAAATCACCTGATTCGCCCGTCCGGGTCGCAGAATCCCCGTCGGCAGCTCCTCATACACCGCAAACGCATTCACTTTCAAACACAGTCTCACCGTCGGAACTTCCAGGGACGCCTTCGTCGCGGCCGCCGACCGCAAACGATCCGCTGCCGCATAGACCTCGTCCGCTCCCCGCGCCGGCGAAACCACCATCGACCGAAGCCCCGACAAAAGATCCAGCCCCCCCGTCATCACCGTCGCCGTCCCCACCGGCAACTCCTCGAACAAGCTCACCGCCTTTTCATGATCCCCTGTCGCCGCATACAAAAGCGCCAACCGCCAACGAATCTCCATGTTCGCCGACTCCGCCTCAACCTGCGTCACCAACTGCTCGATGTAGTCCGCCAGCGTCGCGTGAACCGCGATCGCCACCTTCGCAACACCCCGGTTAGGCGTCGTCTCCTGATCCGCCGGCGCGACATCCACCACATGATCCGGAACGCGGAAACCCACCTTTGTAATTCTCGGTCTGCGCACAGGCTCCACGACGTCATCCACAGACAACGCCACGTTCGGCGAAACCCCAACCGATAACTCCTTCACCCCGTCGCCTGCCAACGCCTGCAACATCTCCGCCTCGATGTCATCAGCCTCAGTATCATCAGTCGCTTCGCGCTCACCCCCACCGCCCGGTTTACCCTCGCCCGTAAAAGAACGCTCCTGCAGGGGGTACAATTTTCGTCCATCGCGATAGTAAGGTTTCTTTCGCTGCTCACCCATCGCAACAGCCATCGCCTCGGGTTCCCTGCGTTCCAGACGCTTCACGAACGCAAGCACCTGCTCCCGGGCACGCTCCGCCTCCTCCGGATCGGACACTCCATCCACAACGACAGATTCGGGTACGACAGCCCCGGATTTCGCCACGCCTTGTGAACGGGATTCCGCCTCCGCTGTCGGCCGCTGCTGAACCATCCACCGACTGCCGTCGCTTTGCGCCCAGTCATCCTCGGTGCAACCGCAAACAAGACCGATGCAACCAACCATTACCAACAAAACGTGTCCAACGAATCCATTCGTCATGACTCTGCGATCCTTCGCTGTCAGATGTGTCCCAAAGAAACTACGCAACCCTCGCGCTGTGTTTCACAATAAACCGTTCGATCTCCCGCGCGACACTGCCCAGACCCGTCTTCGTGCGAACGTCCGCGCGCAACAGATCACGCAACAAATTCCCCAATCGCTCCGCCGAAAACCGCTTCATTCTCCGCTCGAACTCATCAGGCCTCATCCAGTATTGACGTGCCAGAGACGCCGGACTGCCACCCTGATCGTACGCCCACCGCGCCTCCATCAATCGCCGCACACCGTAGGCCAACCCACCGATCGCCCGCCCCGGCGCTGCCCGATCCGTCATCAACACCTGCTGCCACTGCGTCAGCGCCGTTGGCGCATCACCCGCCGCGATTGCGTCCATCACCGCAAACACGTTTTCCTCCCGATACGTCCCCACGAGCGTGTCCACGTCATCCGGACCAATTTCCTCCCGATCCCCCACGAACAGCGACAGTTTCGCCAATTCCGAATCCAGTCCCTCCTGACCCGTCCCGGCATGTTCCACCAACCGCGCCGCCGCCGGATAACCCATCCGCTTTCCATACACTGTACTCGCCGTTTCACAAATCCAGCCCGGCAGGTCCTTCCGTTTCATCTCCGCACATTCGTTAACATCCCCAGCCGACACCACCGCTTTGGCGAACTTCGTGCGCTTGTCCAACCCGTCGCAAACGAGAATCAAACACCCGCTGTCGCACCCGGTCTTCAGAAATTTCTCGAGTACCCCGCGATTCTGACTGATGAATTTGTCCGCCTCCCGAACCACAACGACCCGCCGATCCCCCAACAACGAATACGTCCGTACGTCATCCAGCACCGACGCACCGTCAGCCTTTACCCCCTCGATCTGAATCACGTTCAATGAACGGTCCCCGCCGTCCAGCTCACGCTCGATCACGCGCTCCAATACCTGCCGACGTACATACGCGTTCTTCCCGTGAACCACCGAAATGAAATGCAATGTCGTCTGACTCGCCATCATTATTTATTCGTCTGCCGAAAATCCGTCGCCAGCCGCGCCAGATTCGCAAGTCGCAACCGCGTCTGCCCAACGATGTCCGCAGGGGCGGACCCGATATCCAACACCCGCTTGTAATGCTCCCGCGCCAATATCTCATCCCCCTGATAAATCGCAACGTCACCCAGATGCAACCACGTCTGCGCATGGTCCGGACGATGTCGCACGATACGCGACAATTGTGAAACCGCCTCCCCAAATCGTTGCTGACCGATATGAACCAACGCTGAACCTTCCAACGCCTCGAACGAATCCGGCCGCTGCGCTAGTGCGAGTTCAAACGACTCCAACGACTCCGAAGGCTTCCCCTGAGCGTACAGAACCCCGCCCAACGTCACAAGCGCCTCCGCACGATTCGGATCAATCGCCAACACGTCCCGCAAACGAGACGCCGCCAACCGATACTCCGCCCGATCCGCATGCTGCCGGGCCAACTCCAGAATCCGATCCGCCCGCAATCGGTCCGCCTCCGGGATTCCGGATCGACCCCCGAATTCAGACCTGTCCTCTCCGATACGCTCAAATTCCCGCCCCGAAAACGCCCGCGCCGGTCCACCCCGTCCAACTCGATCAGGTATCTCCCGCCGACGAAAATCCGGAATCCGCACCACCGCCACCGCCGACGATCTATGCCCCGCCCGGTCCACACAACGCACCCGCACCGTCATCTCCCCCGTCGTCCCCTCAGCCACACGCCAATCATACGAACCTGTGTTCGCAACAGCCGCCTCAATCCCAATCCACGAGCCTTCCAACCCGCTGCGATACGACAACGATATGGGCCTGTCCACCAATCCCACATCAATCGCCGTCCAGCCTATCAACACCACAGGCCTGATCGCGGTCTCATCCTCCACCCGCAACGGATGCAGTTGCAACACCGGAGGCGACCCATCCACCCACGCCCAAAACGTCTCAACATCGCCGGCAACCGCACCATCCTCGTCATTGACCGTCAATCGAAAACCATGCATCCCATCCCGATCCGCCAGGAAGCCGATTTTCCCATCCACCGCAGGAACACGCTCCCCGCGCGACCACGTCTTTCCATCATCCGTCGTATGCCACAACGTCACCAGATCCCCATCACCCGCGTCCGCCACCTCGAACGACACGTCAAACCCGCGAACGGTCAATAACGGCACATCCGCGATTCCAGGCGCGCCCGCCAACGCAAGCGCCGAACCCAACCATGCCGAAATCAGCCCCAACAACGTCCAGCGTCGCTCTTTTTTTTGCATCGATACCGCGTCCTTCGCCTGAAAATCAAAGCCTCACGGAAATATCGGACGTGCCGACAACCCCGCTTGATGATACTTGGCAAGCGGTGAAATCCTGCCCGATTCGACTGTAATGCTTTACTAATAAACAGGTTACGACAATTTCTGGTGCGGGCAGGTCAGCCGCAGGCACCCGCCGGGTCAGTCCTGACAGCTTGCCAGGGGCGATTTTCCGGGCCGATTTTGCTTTGCCGACCGATAACAGCGATGATAGACTCCCGTCAGGACCGAAAAACGGGGTCAACATACTCGTGGAGAGACCAACATGATGGAAGAATACGAACGACTCAAACAGCTCATCGAAACCGCCGCCGAGGACGTCGCCAAGGCTGCCGGTGGGAACAAAGCCGCAGGAACGCGCGTCCGAAAGGCCATGCAGGACGTCAAGTCCTCCGCGCAGGAACTGCGAAAACGCGTCCTCGAGGTCCGTTCAGAGCCATCACAGCTCTAAACGATTTCGCCGGGGGGCCTGCTCCCAACGAAGATCGTCGAGACCCGACAGACTGGTTCCCAGGGGCTGACCGCGTTTTTCGCCGTCGGTGATGCTCGAACGTACGCCGAAGCGACCGAGGTGATCCGGTCAGCCAGCCGTGCCCGTCTCGCACAGCCACGCTGACGTGACACAGAACGCCCCTCAACAGGACGCGAACGCCGAATCCAATGGCCAGCAATATCCTTTTCGCAGAGAAAAATCTCGCCGACGAAACAATCCTCGTGGATCACGAAGCGATTTATCGACGACTGCCCCAACAGCACGAGTTCCGACTCATCGACGCAGTCACCCATCTCGACCGCGACAACGGACACGCCATCGCCTACCGCGACATCACATCCGACCAGTGGTGGTGCAGGGGACACATTCCCGGAAAACCCATCTATCCGGGCGTGCTCATGCTCGAGTCTGGTGCCCAGCTCGTAGCCTACATGGAACGCTACGCCGACGAAAAATTCAATGGTTTCGTTGGGTACGGGGGGATCGACGACTGCAAATTTCGCAGAACTGTCGAACCAGGCTCGCGACTCTGGCTGCTCGTCCAACGCATCGAAGCCCGCGCACGACGCATCGTCTGCCGCTGCCAGGGCGTGGTGGATGGCTCGCTCGCATTCGAAGCCACCATCACAGGTCTCCTGATTTCTTCTTAACCTGAACCTGAATTCGATTCCGACCGCATCGCACTCGACTGCGCAGGCCGGACAGACGTCTGACACACCGATGGTTGCAAGACACCCGGTACCGACAACGCCCGATCAATCGACTCCTGAAAACCGCGGAGCAATGTCAACAGGAGTCGACTCTTTCCAACCTGCGTTTGCTCGTGTTCAACGCTGGTCGCGTGCAGGTCGGTTGTCCACAGATGGATCGCCTCCGTCTCGTCAGCCATTCGATCAAGGCACTCACCCGCCGTTGCGTCACCCTTCCCCCACCGATCGTTATTTGACAACTTGTCTGCCATTAATCCACCTACCAACCTCGATCGCCCAATCAGGCAACCACCCCTTTTAGAACGCCCGCAAACACCGTACCATTCGCTCATCGGGTTGGGCTCCGCACGACATAACACCCCATTTACAGGTCAACACAGTCTGATAATGCACCTGCTACTCACCAACGATGACGGCATTAACGCACCGGGATTAGCGGCCTTACACGCCGCGCTTCGCGAAAAACACACGCTGTCGATCGTCGCGCCAACGTCCGAACAATCACGCACCGGACACACCGCCAACTACGACCAACCCATCACCGTCCACGCAATCAACCACGAAACCCTCGGGCCGTCCCATTCTGTCAACGGTACACCCGTCGATTGTGCACGACTCGCCGTCACCGAACTTGTCACCGAACCCGTCGATGTCGTAATTAGTGGTATCAACCACGGCGCCAACGTCGGCTGGGTCGATCTGGCCACCTCGGGAACCTTCGCAGCCGCTCGCGATCTCGCATTCCTCGACATCCCCGCCATCGCCATCTCGCAGATGTTCCTCAAAAACCAACCCACCGATTGGCCCGCTGCGTTCCGGCGGGCACGGACCATCCTCGACCACCTGCTCGACGCATCGGCTCCACCTGTCAAACTATGGAATGTCAACCTGCCACGAACCGGCCCCGGTCAGCAACCCAAAGGCGTCCGACTGCTCCCACCGTCGTTCGATCAGATTCCACTCCAATACGAGACACTCGAAAAAAAGGATAGCCTCACCACCTATCAGTACGCAGGTGAATGGGAATCCCGCACGCGTACACCCGACCACGACGTCGCGGGCGTTTTCGACGGTTACGTCGTGGTCACGCCCCTGGACGCCGCCCTTCACGTCGCACAGAATATCCCCGACGAATTCGTACGGACGCTCGAAATCGCCATCAAAAACAGCGAACCGTAACCCATACCCCAAAACAGTCTTAAATTCCTGCGATGTCGTGGAGAAAGTTTCAATACAATGCCCCCGTCGGTCCGCGCCATAAACACAAGCCACTCATTGCCCGGAAGACGTTGTTCAGTCGCTCCCTGGACCGATTCCCAACGTCCGTTACCATCCGGGCATCATGAAGAATACGACTCGATCAGCAACGACCGACGCAATCCTCCTGTTTCTCACCATCGCGATCCCCGTCGCAGCTCAACAACCCGACGCACCAGAACCTGACTCACCCAAACCCGACGCAGCGCAAACCGAATCCGCCCCCGAACAGTCCGCTGCGGTCGTCAACCTCTCCACTCCCCAGGACACCATGCGCACGTTCCTCATTGCCGCACAGGACGCATCCCAAAATCCCAAACGCATCGACGACGCCGCACGGTGCATCGCGGACATCGACGAAATTGACGATGAAGACGAGCTTGCCAAACTCCGCGAGCAGACCCGGCGCCTTCACGCCGTCATCCAGCAAATAGGCCTGAAGATTGACGATATCCCCACAACGCTCGATGGCGACGAATGGATTTTCTACCAGTCCGACGCGCCGGGCAGCGGTCAACCCACACCCACCATTGCCCTCTTCAAAATCCCCGACGCCGACATCTGGCGATTCTCCGCACGAACACTCGAATCCCTCCCGACCATCGAAACCCGGCTCGCCGAGAAAAGCACCGCCACCACGGTCGCCGAAAACGTCCGACCTGCCTTCGCCGGCCCGCGCGCCGCCATCATGACTTTCCACGTCGCCATGACCGGCGAAAACCTCGAACTCGCCGCGGAATCTCTCGACCCCACAGGCCGCGACCCCGCAGCCTGGTCCGTCGAACGCGACGGTCTTGCTCAGAAACTTTTCAACGTTATCAGCAAGGCCAGATACGTCGTCGAAGCCGAAATTCCCACAGAACCCAACCAAATCCCGTTCCTGTGGTACGCACACTCCGCCGGTTCCATCGAACTCGCACCGCTTCAGGACGGTGAGCGCAAGGGCGAATGGCGATTCACCCCCGCCACCGTCAACGCCATCGACGCGCTCTACACGGAATTTGAAGACATCCAACCCCTCCCGGGTCAACACGAACACCTCACCCTCGGACTCTGGCTGCAACGCAACGCGCCACCATCGCTCCGCCGCGTTTTTCCACCCATCGTCAGCGAATCCCACGCCCTGCAAATCTGGCAATGGCTGGGGCTTCTCGCGACCCTCGTCATCGCGTGGATCGTCAGACACATCGCCGGATTCCTCATCGCCACGCTCGTCAGGTTAGCTCTCCGCGCCAGGAAAATCGTCATCGACCAACCCGAACAACTCACCGCTCTGCGCTCCACCGGCACCATCGCAGCCACCGCCGTCGCGTGGTTCGTCATCGAAGCCAACTTCCTGCTGCTGCCGACGGGCTGGCTCGCCGTCCTCATTCCCGTGACCAAGTTCACCCTCGCAGCCGCCTGCGTCTGGGTGGGATACCGGCTCGTCGACGTCGTCGGTGGACACATCACCGCCGACACCTCCATCCAGCTCACAAATTTTGACGACGTTCTCATCCCGCTTCTTCGTCGCGTCCTTCGATTCTTCATTGTCATCGTCGTCATTCTGTTCGTCTGCGACTGGTTCGGACTCACACCCACCACCGTCCTCGGCGCGCTCGGCATCGGAGGTGTCGCCCTCGCCTTCGCAGCCCAGGACACCCTCAACAACTTCTTCGGATCCGTGACCGTCCTGTTCGACAGGCCCTTCGGTATCGGAGACTGGGTCGTCATCGGGGACGTCGAAGGCACCGTCGAACGCGTTGGATTCAGATCCACCCGCGTCCGCACCTTCTACAATTCCCTCATCACCATCCCAAACTCAAAAATGGTCAGCACCAGCGTCGACAACTACGGGGCCAGACGTTTTCGGCGTAGCAGCCTCACCCTTTCCCTCATATACGCCACGCCTCCCGAAAAAATCGAAGCCTTCTGCGAAGGCGTCCGCGAACTCATCCGCCTCCATCCATACACCCGAAAAGATTACTACCACGTCTACTTCAACTCATTCGCAGCCGCCTCGCTCGACGTCCTCGTCTATATGTTCTTCGAAACGCCCGACTGGAGCACCGAACTACGCGAAAAACACGTATTTTTTCTCGACATCATCCGACTATCCGACAAACTCGGCGTCGAATTCGCATTCCCCACGCAAACGCTCCAGATTCAACGTGAAAAAAAGAATCCCGAAACCCAGTCGCAATTCCTACCAGACACCGACGCAGGCGACGCCGGTCTCAACGCCGCCGCAGACATCTTCAAAACCATCCACGCCGCCGTCCCCATCCGACCACCCGTGGTCATCGAAACCAGACCCCGAACCCTTGAGGGCATCAACCCCCAGGGTGACGATGACGCGACATAGCAGGCCAATGAATGCGACGAGAACGTTGACACACCCATTACAGCAGCGTTAACATTCCGAACGGATTGGTATCCGCCTCGGCGGATCGAAAAAGGGAATACCGGTGAAAATCCGGAGCGGCCCCGCCGCTGTAAGCGAGAACGAAAACCGCAACGAACCCATTGACTCAACCGAGTCGAGAAGGGGCGGTCAGTAGGACCGAGTCAATCGGACGCTCGCAAGCCAGAAGACCTGCCAATCAAACGATGTTGAAGGCTTTTGCACTCTCGTGGGAGGAGTCGCGGCTCATGCCATACGGAAATTCAAACCCGTTACGCACCGGTCCAACACTGTCCTGATCCACGCGCGCCGTTTTCGCGCGCGACCACGACGCAATTCCTGACACATCACCCGGTCTCCATCGGCAGCCGGGCTGCGACATCGTTCGCGCGGGTCGAACAAGTCGCACGCCCAGCCCAACAAAAAGGACAAACCATGTCCAGGCACGCGCTATTCGCAACCCTTGTCACCCTGGTAACCGTCACCGTCTCCACCAACGCAGCCAACTTCAACGACTACACTGAACAAGGCTCCTTCACCGCACCAGCCTCTCCAACCCTCATCGACAACCTCCCCGACGGCAGACTCATCATTCTCTCTGTCGCCGACCTCTACATCGAAGATGCATTCAACACGCGATCGTTCACGTTTGCCGGAACCCTCCCGGGCGCAGACATCTCAATATTCGGCGGATCGTTCCTGAAGGTGTCACCCGATGGCACCCGCATCGCCGTCGGCAACGGCGGCGGTACGTCATTCACCAATTTCCAGGTCGGCGTTTTCAACCTCTCCGATTTCATGGGGCAATGGTTCACCGCCAGCCACTTCCTGGGACAATGGTTCGACAACTCCAACATCGCACTCACTGCGGGCACCTTCGGACAACCCGCCGTCGTCACCATCCTCGACATCACAAGCCCCAACGCATCGATACCCATTAACCCGACCATCATCAACGGCATTGGTGGCGCCAGCGCGGGTATCGCGATCGACAACACAGGAAACCTCTACACCGGCAACGGATTCGACGACTTCAACCCCGTCACCACAAGCACCACAGGCACCATCAAAGCCTTCACAAACACAGATTGGATGCTCGCATGGACCACGGGAACACCACTCGACTTTGAACTCGAAGGCATCGAAATCGCCACCATCCTCTCCGCATCACCACTCGCCTTCGATGCCATGAACAACCTTTTCGTCGGCGGCGGAAACTTCGGCGTCGACGCCGACAACGTCGCCCTCGTCAACGCGTCAGCCATCAACGACGTGCTTTCCGGAGGAAATCCAATCGACGCGCTCGACACCACACAAGTCCGCCGCTTCGACCCCGACACCATCAACAGCAACTTCTATTTCCTCGCCCACAACCCCATCACCCACGAAACCTACGCATGGGACTCCGATACCATCCACATCATCGCCACCGACACCCCGTCCGCCGTCCCCACAACAAACACCTACGCACCAGCCACCATGATCCTCTTGATGTTCGCATGCGCAATCAAAACCATCCGGAGCAGGTACCGAAATGTAGCGTCACGCCTCGTGGGTGGCGCGAAGGCAAAACCAATGTTCAATGACCGTCGGATGTCGAACGGCATCACGGCGTTCATACTCCTTTGCGCAACGATCGCCCCTCGCGCAACCGCCCAATCCCCTTTCGCTGCAACTGTTCCTGACTACACGCCCGCCCCAGGCCAACTCGTCAACAACCCCGCCTTCAACGACCCCACCCACGCCCTTGGACCACCCACCGGAGGCGGCACACTCAATCCCGACAACTCCGGCATCGTCACCCTCGGCGGATTCGGTGGATATATCGTCCTCGCCTTCGACCACACGGTCGAAGACCACCCCGCCAACCCCCTCGGTCTCGATGCCATCGTTTTTTCAAACGCTTTCCACGTCAGCGGAAACCCAAACCGAAAATGGGCGGAATCCGCTCATATCGAGATCAGTCAGGACACCAACCAGAATAGCCAACCCGACGACCCGTGGTACCTCATCCCAGGCTCACACATCACCAATCCGGCCAACCAATTCACAACGCAGGTATGGGACAACGATTTCGCAGACCCAACCCATCCACCGACGCTCCCGACGTGGTACCCGGTCATCCCTGTATCCATGTACGAAACAACCGCCTACCGACTCCCAGCCGACCCGTTCAACGACATCGTCCTCTCGAACCCCAACGGACCCGTCGCCACCGAGGAAGCCATCTTCGGCTACGCCGACAACACCCCAACCCTCGTCCTCGGCGACCTCAACGTCGACAACATTGTCGACGACCACAACATCACCCCCGAAGAGTTCTACACCGTACCGGATGACCCCTTCACCGTCGGCATCAGAGCCGGATCCGGCGGTGGAGACGCCTTCGACATCGCATGGGCCATTGACCCCAACACCAACCAACCCGCCAACCTCCCGGGATTCGACTTCATCCGCATCACCACCGCCGTCAACCACATCGACCCTGCCTTTGGTGAACAATCCACCGACATCGACGCCGTCTCAGACGTCACCCCCGGTCTCATGGGCGACGCAGACGCCGACAACGACGTCGACCTCGACGATTTCAACTTCCTCCGGACCTGCCTCACCGACCCCGGACCCAACTTCGCCCCACGCTGCCGCGTCATGGATTTCAACTTCAACCACCAAATCGACCTCACCGACTACGCCGACCTCCAAATCGCCTTCACCGGAGACCTCTCCGAATGAAACGTCCACCACGCCAATCCCAATCCGCCTTCACCCTCGTCGAACTCCTCATCACCATCTCCATCATCTCCCTCCTCCTCGCCATTCTCCTCCCATCCCTCTCATCCGCCCGCGAACAAGCCCGCACCACGGTTTGCGCCTCCAACATCCGACAAATCACCATCGCCAACCTCGCCTACAGCATCGACCACAACGACCACCTCTGCCCCGGCGCCAAAAACTTCCTCACAAACCTGCACCGCTGGCATGGCTCCCGACCCTTCGTCAACCAACCGTTCAACCCCACCAGCGGACCCCTCGTCCCATACCTGTCCGCCGACAAGAAAATCCGCAACTGCCCGACATTCCGAAGATTCTCCGAATTCGCCACCAACGCCTTCGAACTCGGAAACGGCGGATACGGATACAACAACGCCTTCCTCGGACGCCAACTCAAAAAAATCACCCCCACCCTTTACACCGTCGAATCCGACCAATCCGGCGTCAGCCTCACCCGCGTCCACGCACCCGCCAACACCCTCCTGTTCGCCGACGCAGCCTTTGCAGCTACCCAACCCATCGAATACAGCTTCGCCGAACCACGATTCCACCCCGAATACCCCGCACGAACCGACCCCTCCATCCACTTCCGACACCAAAACAACGCCAACGTCGCATGGTCCGACGGGCACGTCGATCGAAAACCCCTGACCTTCACCCATTCATCAGGACTCTACGACGGCGACACCGAAAAACTCCGCATCGGTTGGTTCGGACGATCCGACGACAACCGCTTCTTCGACCTCGACTGATTCCACGCTCAAACACAATCAATCCACCAACACACATTGACGTCCTTGCCCGGCTTTTCGACAATAACACACATGGCCAGCCACCCCTCGCGCCAAACAGCGGTCCTCCTTACCGCGGTCCTCCTCGCCACGACAGGTTGCGAGCGCTGGCAATGGTTCGATTTCAATTGGAACCAACCCGAGCAAACCGCCGAACCTGAACCCAACCCGGTGAGCGAAGGACCACCACCCACCATCAACTCGACCACGCGGTCCGACGTCGTCACCATCGGCATGCTCTTCGACGTCGAACGCGTCCTCATTCCCGACCACATCGCCGCCCAAAAACGCGAGAAATTTCGGACCTACATGGACGAATCGCGACAGGGACTGAAACTCGCAGCCTACCTCGCCCGAAACGGATTCCGCATCGGCGTGACCGACGCAGCCGGTCTCGAAGCCCTGCGCGACCAATTCGACCACCTCAACGCCACCCGCGAACGCATTCAACACATCGCCCAGTCGGGCCTCCCCATCACGCTCGACCTGGGATCACTCCCCAGCAACAAATCCATCTTCATTTTTGCACCCGACGGCACCCTCGAAGGCACGTCATTCCAAAACGCCACCAAACATCTCCACATCGATTTCGATGTTGTCTGCCCCGATAACTGCCACACCACCCTCCGCGTCACCCCCGAAATTTTCAAACAAACGCAGCAACCGCACTGGCAGGTCCGCGACGGTACCGTCGATTATTCAAAACTCTACGAAGGACGCGTTTTCCGGGAACTCGCCACCGACATCGAACTCAAGGCTGGCGAAGCCCTCATTATCGGACCCTCTGACCCCCAAGACGCAAAATCCGCCCTCGGAAACGTCCTGTTAACCGACCTCTCAGCCGGCAGAAAATGGGAAACCTTGATTTGCATCGTTCCACAACCCTACAAACAAGCACCGCCAAAGGACGATTCGATGCCATGACGACACAAGACGCACATTCCGCCGCCGCCGACCACCACCGACGCGTGCTCGAGCACGCCCCGTTTCCCCTCATCTCCACGGGCGAACACCACAACATCCAATCCATCAACGCCGCCGCCTGTAAACTGTTCCAGGAACAACCGCAAAACGTCATCGGCCAACCAATTATCCACATGCTCTCCGAAGACATGCGCGACACGATGACCGCAGCGCTGACCGCAGCCATCCAAAATGCCCAGAAAACCGAATTCCTGTTCAACCGACCAAACAACCCCAACGCGTTAGGCACGACCGTTTGCCCCATCACCGACGACCACAACAAACCCGTTGCCGCCCTCGTCACCATCCGTGAGATTACCCAACGGATCGACCCCGCCACAAACAACATCCAACGCACCAAACTCGCCTACCTTGGCAGGATGGCTGGCGCTTTCGCACACTATTTCAACAACATCCTCGGAGGGGCGGTCACCTCCGTCAGCTACGCACTCAGTTCCGACGACGCCGATCTCCAGGCCAAGACCCTCAAACACACCAACGACGCCCTCGCGCGAGCAACCAAACTCCTGGACAGCCTTCTCTCGTTTGCAGAGGGAGACCAACGTCACAGCAGCCAATCCGAACTCACCGAGCTTATTCACGACGTCGCCTCATACGTCGGACCCGAACTGGCCCGCCAGAACATCACCCTCGACCTCAAGCTCGAACCCATCCCCAAGACCCTTGTCCCCCAAATGCAGATCATCACGGTCCTCGAGAACATCATTCACAATGCCGCCGATGCCACGGAATCCGGTGGAAACATCGTCGTCAGCACACGACGTGACAGCGACTCCGTCACACTCTCCGTGACCGACACGGGATGTGGTATCGCCGAAGCCCAACTTCCACATATTTTCGAGCCGTTCTTTTCAACAAAATCCGACGTCAACGCCGACTTCGAACACCACCCCGGACTCGGTCTCGCCGTCGCCCATGGCTTGCTCCAGGTTCTTGGACACACCATTTCCGTCCAGTCAACCACCGACGAAGGCACCACAGTCACCATCCGCTTTGAGGCAGCAACAACACCGACTGACCCCTCGTCATAACACCCATATCGCTGATTTTGGTCGATTCGTCCGGTCCTGTTATAATCAGGACACGGCGCGGACGGACCGCCACCCTGCCACCCCGGGGTGCAGGTTTTCGACGTCGAATGCCGATAAACGAGGGCGGGGTGGTGGCAACAAGAGCAGCACCCATTTGATCAACATTAGACCGGTGCACCCAACCAGCAGCAGGGTGTCCGCCCGACAATCACCATGAAAAAAACCATGACGCGATTTCTCCTGCCCGTGTTTCTAACCATGGCTGCCACCTGCGCGGCCCAGGCAGACCCACCCACGACACCATCGGTCGTGAACCCATCACAGCAGTCAGGCAGTTTCGCACCGGCACTGCAGGGACCAGCCCAAAAACTCGCCCACCATTCGCCACTGGATTTTCTCAAGTACTGCCTCAATCACTACGAAAACGCCGACGTGAATGGTTACACCTGCACCTTCACAAAACAGGAGCGTGTCAAGACCCGGCTGACCGACGTCCAGGTCATCGCTGTCAGGCTCCGCGAAAAACCATTCAGCGTTGACATGACCTGGATCGCCAACGCAAAGGAAGCCGACCGCGCCATGTACATCGAAGGCGCGTGGAACGACGACGACGGTCAGCCGCTCGCGTGGATCAAACCGCACGGATGGATCATTCGGATCGTTCTGCCCAAAACGAAGCAGCCCATCCATGGGAAACGCGCCAAGGCAGCCGCTCGGCGGACCATCGACCAGTTCGGGTTCAGGAGAAGCCTGGAACTCATCCTCAAATACACCGAGCTGGGTCGCAAAAACGGCGACTTGAAAATCATCTGCACAGGCCAGGGCAAGGTCAACGGACGCCCCACGTTCGTCTTCGACCGCGTTCTCCCCTACAGCGGCGACGACAGCCAATACCCCGACGGACTCCTGCGATTCCACATCGACCAGGAATGGCTCGTCCCCACCGCTGTCTTCAGCTACGCCGACCTCCACGCCCAAAAACTCCTGGGAAGCTACATCCTCACCGACGTCACCTTCAACCCGGTCCTGAAAAACCACCACTTTGATCCGAAATCCGAAGATTTTTAGCGACCGGGCTAATGGGGCACGAACCAGTAAGGTAGTGCTGTGTCACCGTACCAATGCCGCCCACCAGCCGACCCGTCACCATTCTTTGGAAACCCGGTTTCGGCGACGATCAGTACACCAAAATCGCCGTCGGCTAACAATTGCTCACGCGCGTAAGCGCGCAACACACCACGCATATCATTCGCACGCCAGCTGGCCCGACCCAGGAGACGCTGATTGCCGTGAGGCGTTGCATCACCAATGTGTTTCGCCAACTGCCACCCGTCCTTACGCCGAGCAGGCCCCAAGAGTCTACGAACTTACAACAATGCCCGACGCCGCAGATCACGTCGCCCCAAACAACCACCCACAACAACCGCCAATCGCGCGAAGTGAGTCCCCCAACCACGCACCAACGCCGCATCCACGCCTATCCCCCCAAACCTCAACCGAGGCATCCATGTCCGCAGAGAAATCATCAACAATTTGCAATGCGCTACTTTGGCTCTAGTGCATTGTCATAGCTAGGCGTTCGGGTTATCCTGCCTTCTTGTTTTTGACGTTCGGAAGACAAGGAGGTTTCCCGATGCAGAAAAAGTACATTGTGCGATTGAGTGAAAAAGAGCGCGATACGTTGCACGAGGTGGTCAAGAAACTCAAAGGGACGGGCCAGAAGGTTCGGCGTGCCCAGGTACTGCTTAAGGCTGATGCAAACGGACCAGGCTGGACCGACGCTAGAATTGCCGATGCGTTCTCCTGCCGGATCCGGACCGTCGAGAAGGTTCGCCAGCGTTTGGTTGAATGCGGTTTTGACGAGGCGCTCGATGGAAAAAAGCGGGCGACGCCACCGACGGAAAAACTCCTGGATGGCAAGCAGGAAGCCAAGATCATCGCCATGCGACTTGGCCCGGCACCGAAAGGCTACGCGAATTGGAGCTTACGGCTCTTGGCACGCAAGGTTGTGGAACTGGAAATCGCCGATACGGTCAGCCACGAAACCGTTCGACGCACGCTCAAAAAAACGGTATGACCAACCGCAGGATTGA
>JAJDDT010000068.1 GCA_029260165.1 Phycisphaerae bacterium
CCTCGCCTGGGCCCTTGCGATTCACTCCGATTCGTACGAAACTCTTCATGACACGGCTCCTTGTGTGATAGATTTGTCAAAAATCACCGTCATTCATGGAGCCGTTCGTCTCAAATTTCAACTAAAAATAGCACACTCCCAGCAATTGTCGCCACATCCTTATTGACGGCAGGATCACCTGCACAACGAATACGGATCCAATGGACCATGTTTGCCGAACGCAATCAACCTGAACGTCGCCCATCCGTGACGACCGTTCCCGCACACACATCCGGCCCCTTCGCCGACCTCGTCACCACCGGTCAGGGCCGATTTCCAGCCTCCCTCGGAATTAGCCTGCGAAATAAAATGTCCAATCGAAAGCATCTTGAAATTCTAATTCCGTGGGTAGTCGAACACTCCTCCGAAGCCATCGTCATCATTGGTGACTACATTGATCGCTTTAATCACGCTGCTCTGAGCTCATTGCCATTCGGTCTTGCAGCTTCAAAGGCCCTCAAACAAGGCAAACGTCCTACTTCCCACGCTCTCCAAATTGTCCAATCACTAGGAGTCTGTCCGAGAAACGGACTGGACCGATAGAACCACAGTCGGGAAACGGGCAGATCCGCCGCGCGGCGTTGCGACCTCGCGCCGAGAGCATACAAGTCTCCGAATTCCACCGCTCGGTCTCCGCGCTTGCGGGTCGATTTCACGGATTCGGACCGATTGAAGACGAATACGCCCCAGAATTCGTCTGGGACGCCGCCCGAAAGGATCGCTCAGCCCGGTGGATCAAGAGCAGAGGGCGCGTCGGATGAGGTTTTTTGCTAAGGATACCCCAAGCAGTTGACAAGGACGCCGTGATGGAACGAGCATAGGTCTGGTACGGACACGAAGGAAAGGTCAGCCGGAAAGTGTCGGTTGTACACGCAGGCGGGATTTCCCTAGAATATCCACGGAGAAATCAGGATAGTTTTTCCGGCAGGGGCAATCGTAGTGACGAGATTTTCGAGGCGATTGGGCAGGGTAGCAGTCGTTGTTTTCTTGTGCAGCGCAGCTACAAACGGCGGTCAGTCTGACGGTGGTTCCGTTGTCGACGACGTGTTCTACCACTTCATGCCGATCGCATGGCGAGACAGCGACGGCGACTCTTTTCGATTCGGCGACTTCGACGGAATGACGGACTCGCTCGACTATCTCGTGGACCTCGGTATCACCGCAGTTTGGATGAATCCGATTTTTCCGTCGGCTGCATATCACGGTTATCAACATGGCCGGGGAGATCAGATCAATTCGCGTCTTGGCGACGAAGCCTCGTTTCTTAACTTCGTGAATGAAGCGCATGCGCGAGGCATCAAGGTTTTCGTCGATCTGGTTGTGTACGGTATCAGCCAGGATACCGTCTGGTTTCAGAGTGCGTTCGGAACCCCCGGAAGTGCCTATGACGACTGGTTGGCATTTGAAAACGGCGCAAACACCCAGTATCTGGGATCGGTTTATTCGACCTGGAATGGTAGCAGCGTCGGTCTTATACACTGGGATTTGCGCGATGCGGGACCAACGGCGCTGGTGACAGCATGGGCAAGAAAGTGGCTTGACCCGAACAACGACGGTGATCCGTCGGATGGCATTGATGGCTATCGACTCGACCATGTGTGGAACCAATACCCGAACGGTCCCAATGGCTGGGGATACAATATTGGTTGGTGGGAGAACTGGAACGCAGCGTTGGAGAGCATCAATCCCGACGTGTTCATCTTCGCCGAACAAGCGGATTGGGGCAGCACCGGTGCAGATTTGCACTCGGCGTTTGATGCATCGTTTACCAAACCGTTCGAGTTTGCCGCACGAGATGCTTTGCGCGACGAATTCGCCGCACCGCTTTATTCGGCTATGGGTGCTGCGATCGGATCGCTCCCTGCGGGCAAACAATTCATGTGCATCATCGGTGATCATGACGTCGACAGACTGGCGTCCGTCATTGGCGACAATCTTCTCAAAGGCCGTGTTGCTGCGGCTGTGTTGCTGACGCAGCCGTTCCCACCGATCATTTATCATGGTGACGAACTCGGAATGCGCGGCGTCAAGGGGAATTACGGTAGCGACGCCAACGATATTCCAATGCGCGAGCCGTTCAAATGGAATGCGGTGGCCGGCGTGCCGATGAGCAATTACTGGATTCTCAACAATCAGGCGTTCAATAACGCGTATTCGCAAGACAACGATGGTCGCTCCGTGGAAGAGCAGGCCGGCGTCCCGGATTCGTTACTGGAACACTACAAGACGCTGGTCACTGCCCGAAGGGGAAACATCGCGTTGCGGCACGGAGGCTACCACGCTGTGTCAAACTCGAGCAGCCGCGTTTGGAGTTTTCTGCGTCATGCCGAGGGTGAACAAACGGTTCTTGTGGCGATCAATCTGCTCAATGCAACACTGAGCATCGATCTGGACCTTTCCATGGCAAACATCGTTGGCGATGCTTCGTTGGTCCACGACGTGATCGCGAATGTCGATCTGCCAGACATTCTGACGACGGCCAACAAGTCGGCCTACGCATTGACGATGGAACCCTATGGCTACCATGTTTTGGAAGTCAATGCGACCATCGACGCTCCGGATCGGGCAGTCGACGGCGATCTGATTTCGACCGACTTTGGCCCGCCGGCACTTCGGGCGACGCAGAGCAATTTCACTTCGATGGGCGACAACGTAAACGAGCTAAACCAGATGTTTGCCGCCGTTGGCGAGAACGTTTTGAGTATGGGCATCACGGGTAACCTCGCGACGGACGGGACCGGGCTTGCGTTGCTCATCGATTCGCGCGCGGGAGGCCAGGAAATATTGGACACGGCGACGTTTTCCGAACCGCCGTCGGGCATCCCGCAGCTCGATGGCATGGTGATGGATACGGGGTTCTCGCCGGATTCTATTGTGTACACCAACGCATTTGGCGGATCGATATTCGTTGATCTGTACGAATTATCGACAAACGGGGGTGGTAGCAAGCGATACATTGGAAGCGGTACTGTTGGCGACGGCGATGGATTTCTGAACGGCGGAAACAACCCGAACGGGGCACTCGTCGCGCTAAAGAACAGCAACGTTGTCGGAGTTTCGGCCGTGAGCGCGTCGCAAGCGGCGACGTCTGTATCGGGATTTGAGTTGGAACTACCGTTTAACGACCTTAACATTGGTGTGCGCAACCAGCCAATTCGCGTCTTGGCCATGCTGGTCCGCCCGGACGGCAACGTGGGAAATCAAATGTTGCCCGGTCTCGGACTTGGCACGCCCGACCTGGGCACTGTTCCGATCGACTTGAATGCGCTCGATAACAATCAATTCGTCGTCCTGAACGGAATGGCACCGGTTCCCGCAGCATCCATGTGGGCCGTAGCTGTGTTGACTTTGTTACTCTTATCAGCCGGACTAATCGTGTTTCGCCGACGAGATGCCGGCGTTTGATCTGCGCTCTCGAGCACTACATGCCTGCCTCTGTGTTGGTCTAGCACAGCCACGCAGTATGGAACCGGACGCTGGGATTATCCAGCCAAGCTACAGTGAACCGGTAAACAGTCTCTGCATGATTGAAAAATCGGCGAAATCGACATCGCTATCACCATCTGTATCGAACGGTGCGCAGCCTGCAAGAATCGGACCGCCGTCAGGCCCGGAGAAACATTTCCCAAGTGCGAAGAAATCACGCAAATCGACATCGCCGTCACCGTCTCCATCACCGGAACCGTTTGGCGGAATGAACAAGACCATATCCTGAGGCCTGGAACCTGCGGCGAACGGCGATCCGGGCACGAGCGTCAGCAAACCCACCTCACCGATTGAATAGACCATCACGCCCACACCACCAGAAATCGAACTGTCGTCGGTGACGAACAAATGGTCGTCGCTGGCCACCGCTTTTCGCGCGTCGGAACCGACAAACTGCGAGCTGCCCGGTACAAGCGTCAGCGAACCATCGACCGCCCGCGCCAGATTCGTCACGGTTTCGCTGACGACATGCACGACAAACAAGTAATCACCACCGGGATTCATGGCGAGGTTGACGGCACTCGTCCCGCCACTCGCAAATGGCGACCCGGGGAGCGGAACAAGAACGCCATCGTCCCGAATGTCATAGCCTGCAATATCGTTGCTCAAACCACCGGCCAGGTACAAGTGCCGCCCGTCCGGAGTAACCAGCAACTCGAAACCATCGTTGGGGGTCGCGAACGGTGATCCTGGCAAGGGCGTCAATGAACCATTTGCGTTCACTCGCCATCCGCTGATTCCCCCGAAAAGATGTGACGTATATACATATCGATTGTCTGGTGTCACGGCGATTTCGTTCGGAAAGATCGTCGACTGGAATGGGTTCCCCGGCGGCGAGGTCAAATCATCGCCGTCTATTTCAAACACCCAAACCACATCGTCGGCCGCACTTGGGACGAAAATAAGCTCGCTGCCGCCGATGGCCATACCAAGCGGAGCGTCTCCTGTCTGGAATGGCGAGTTTGGTACCGGCGTCATCCCCCCGGCTGAATCAATGTTGAAAAGCCACAATTCCTCGAAAAACATCGATTTTCCGGCGTTTGAGACCGCCAAATGGGTGCCGTCTTCTGTCAGCGCGATCGCCTGAACGTCCTCACCCGCAGAAAACGGCGAATTCACAATCTCGACCAGAGTGCCATCCCTTTGCACCGCAAAAACTGAAACGTCGTCCGATACGTTGTTCCCGACGAACAGCGTGATTCCGGACGGCTGGCCACTAACATTTTCTGAACAAACAAACGTCATGCACACCAGGACGGCGAAGAATCGCCGCTGGGCCTCAGAAATCGTCATCCGTCCTTCTCCTCCATTGCGAAATCCACGACCAGTTCGTGGACCGGTTCGCTTGAGTATACCAAAACTCCGCGATAAACGTGCATGCCCGCCTAAGTATGCAGGCTGGGTGCATCCCATTTGGGGCGACGCGATCGAAAAATTACAGTTACGCTTCTTGTGTACTATGGTGGCGTGTGGCTGCCGGAGTGTTTGCACAAGGAGGTTGCGATGCAACAAGTGAAGATCACGGTAGAGGTGGATGGCGAAGTGGTGGATCAGGTCATCGAGGAGGTCGATGGCACGCTGGAGCAACGGGAAGAGAAGATCGATGCTTTGACACGGCAACTGGCGTCCAGAACGTTGCAGGCGAGCGTGGATCGCGTGGCAGTACCGCGCCCCCTTTTTCGCCGCAAGGCGGGTCGCTCCGACACAAGGGATTCAAAGCGAGAACGCTGATTGGCCTGAATGGCCCGGTGTCTTTGGATCGCATCAGCCGTCCTCCAGACCACCATCGGTCTGCCGACGACCATACCGGACCGCTCAAATCGGGTCATACACCCTTGCCGGAAGGACACCAAAAACTCCGTACGCGTTGTCAACAAAGCACTTACGATTTGACGGGATTCTCTGCTCGGCTATCGTCTTCAGGCAATGATAGAGTTCCTGGAGACGATGAAATGGGCTTGATCCGTATGCTGTGGCTGTTCGTCCGTGGGATTCTTAGCGACCGAACTCACCTCGCGACTGAAAACCTCGCGCTCCGCCAACAACTGGCCGCTTTGGAGTACCGATCCAAGCGCCCGCGATTGCGAAAGCGTGACCGGATATTCTGGGCGATCCTGTCCCAGGTCTGGTCGAATTGGCGTTCCGCCCTTCTCATCGTGCAACCGGACACCGTCGTCCGTTGGCACCGCAGCGGCTTCAAGTTGTTCTGGCGATGGAAGTCCCGTGGACGGAAGCCAGGACGACCAAGCATTGACGTTGAAATCCGCAAACTGATTCGACGGATGTCCCGTGAGAATCCCGGTTGGGGTGTGCCGCGCATCCAGTCCGAACTCGCATTGCTGAGTTACACCGTGTCCGAAGCGACCGTACGCAAGTATCGGATCCGAAAGCGCAAGCCACCCTCTCAAACGCGGCGGACATTCCTTGACAATCATCTGACTGACCTTGTGGCTGTCGACTTTTTCGTTGTCCCGACAGCGACGTTCCGTGTTTTGTACACTTTCGTAATCCTCCGCCACGATCGTCGGCGCATCGTTCATTTCAACGTGACCGCCCATCCGACGGCGATGTGGACTGCGCAACAGATCGTTGAAGCGTTCCCCGAAGAGTTCGCTCCACGGTTCCTCATTCGCGATCGTGATGGCATCTACGGTCTGGATTTTCAGACGCGCGTCGCAAACATGGGCATCGAAGAAGTCGTCACGGCTGCAAAATCCGCTTGGCAAAATCCTTTCGTCGAACGCATGATCGGCAGTATCCGCCGCGAGTGCTTGAATCATGTGATTGTGCTGAGCGAGCGACATCTCCTGAGAATTCTGTCTTCGTATTTCGAGTATTATCATGGCTCACGCACTCATCTTTCACTGCAACGCAATTCGCCCGTCCCGCGAGACCATGAACCACCTGAAAACGGTAAGGTGATCGCCATCCCACAGGTCGGTGGCTTGCATCACCGCTATCGCCGCGCGGCCTAACGACGTCGCACCCAGAGCATACAAGTTTTTGGATCCCACCGCCCAGTCCCCGAGATAGCACGTCGATTCCGCGAATTTCACACGGTCGAAGCCGGCTTCGCAGGGCAAGCCGTCGCGTGAAACGCCCGACGCAGTCACCCATCGTGGGAGCTCGAAGGCCAAAAACGCGCCGGATGGGGTTTTTGCTAAGGACAACGGGCATTCGATAGCACGCAGAGGCAGTTGCTCGGACGAGAGCAATCACAACCCGTGGGGCAATCGCCGCACCATAAGTCACGGGTACGAGACCATTGTCATTGCGGCACAAAATCGCTGATTATTGATCAAAGCCACTTCATTGAACGGAACGTCAGCGGGAACGGGTCAAATTGAGTTGCAGTCGAATCGAGTCACAGTCAAGAATAAGCGAATCTACTTCCCACAATAATCAATCAATCTCGCCAACTCACGACGCAGGTCTTGGCGCTTCACGATTCGGTCGACGAAGCCGTGCTCTTTCATGAACTCCGCTGTTTGAAACCCTTCGGGCAATTCCTGCTTGATCGTGTTGGCGATCACGCGCGGACCGGCGAAACCGATCATCGCCCCCGGCTCCGCCAGAATGAAATCGCCCAAACTCGCAAAACTGGCGGCCACACCCGCTGTTGTCGGATCGGTGGCCACCACGATGTACAACCCTCCCGCATCGTCCATTTTCGCCAGCGCAGCGCTCGTCTTGGCCATCTGCATCAGCGAGACCATTCCCTCCTGCATCCGCGCCCCCCCGGAGGCGGTCACGACGATCAACGGCAGATCCTCATCTGTCGCCCGCTCGATCGCCCGTGTGATCTTCTCACCAACCACCGACCCCATACTGGCCATGATGAAATCCGAATTCATCACTGCCAGCGCCACCTTTCGGCCGCGAATGAATGCCCGTCCCGACACCACGGCGTCTCGTTCCCCCGTCTTGTCCTGAGCCGCCTTCAACCGCTCGTTGTACGGAATCCGATCCTTGAATTTCAACGGATCAACCGGCGACAAATCGGCGTCCTTCTCCTCGAACGATCCCGGATCGACCAGCATATCAATCCGCGTCCGCGCGTTCACACGCTGATGGTGGCCACACTCCGGACAGGTGTGCAGGTTTTCCGCAACCTCCTTGTGATAGACCATATGCCCACAAGCGTCACAACTGTCCCAAACACCGGCTGGTATCTCACGTCGCTCAACCATCGTCATTCACCATCGAACATGCCCGAATCGTGTCAGCCATTCCCGTGCGACGCGATCGCCTCGGTCGCAGCCAACCGCAACGCTTCCATCGCTGCGACCGGATCATTCTCTCCAAAAATGGCGGACCCCGCCACCATCGTGTCCGCCCCAGCCCCCGCAGCCAACCCAATCGTCGCAGGACCGATCCCACCATCGATCTCCAACCGCTGCGCAGGCGTCAGCCGGTCCGATAACTCCGACACCTTTTCCAGCACATCCGCGATGAATTCCTGTCCACCGAATCCGGGCCAAACACTCATCACCAGCACCATATCCACCGCATCCAAAACCGATTCGATGGCAGACACGGGTGTCGTCGGGTTGATGCAAATCCCCACCGACGCACCAAGCCCGCGAATCGTATCAATCACTTTCGCAGGCTCGTCGGTTACCTCAATATGAAATGTCACATGATCACAACCCGCCTTGACGAACGCCTCCGCATATCGCGCAGGCTCCTCGATCATCAAATGCGCGTCGAAAAACAACTTCGAGTGCGGCCGGATGGCTTCGATTACTCCGGGACCGAAACTGATGTTCGGCACGAAATGACCATCCATCACGTCCAGATGCAACAGGTCAGCCCCACCGGCTTCCACCATCGCCACCTGCTCGCGCAATTGCGAAAAATCCGCCGCCAAAAGCGAGGGCGCCATCCGCAACCCGGGTGTCTTCAATCCGAACTGTCGGCCATCACTCATGAATCAGTCACTCAGATGTGGTTATGCATCATCTAGAACGTCGATGGCAGCGAACGACCTGCCTTCCAGAAACTCCAACGATGCGCCACCGCCGGTCGAAACATGCGTAATCCGATTCGCCAGGCCCGCAACCTGCACCGCGGCTGCACTGTCGCCACCACCGATCACACTGATCGCGCCACGGTCGGTCGCCTCCGCGACCGCCACCGCAATTGCCATGGTTCCCGTGTCAAACGGGGGTTTCTCAAAAACACCCATAGGCCCGTTCCAGACAATCGTTCCCGCAGACCGCAACGCTTCGGAAAACGCCTCGACGGTCCGCGGCCCGATGTCCAGACCCATCATGTCGTCCGGGATCGCGCCTTCAAAAATACCACGGTCCGCCTCCGACGAAATTCGCATGGCAGCCACATGGTCCACGGGCAGTCGCAGTTTGTCGCCGGCTTTCTGACGCAACCCGCGCACAAGATCAAACCGATCAGGCTCGACCAGACTCCTGCCGATCGCGATCCCATCAGCCGCCGCGAACGTATACGCCATCGCACCGCCGATCAGCACGGCGTCACATTTTTCCAGCAACGAATCAATGACGTTCAGCTTGTCCGAAACCTTCGCACCACCCAAAATCGCGACGAAAGGCCTCTTCGGATCAGACACCGCCTGACCCAGGAATTTCAGCTCCCTGGCCACAAGATAGCCCATCACCCGATCCTTGCCCGTCATCTGCTGCGGTACCGTCAACATGCTCGCATTATCTCGGTGACACGTCCCAAACGCATCGTTGACGTAAACATCCGCCAACCCCGCCAGCGAAGCCGCGAACGCGTCCTTCGCTTTGCGCAACGACGCGTCCCTGGCAGCCTCCTTGTCCTTGATCGTCTCCGCGCGGTTGAAACGCAGATTCTCCAGCAGGCAACACTGCCCGTCTGTCAGATCGTCCACCATCGCACGAACGCGATCACCGATCGAATCGCCGCAATACCCGACCGGCTGATTGAGCAACTTTTCCAATCGCTTCGCAACAGGCGACAACCCGAACTTTCCATCAGTTTCCGGGGCGCCTTTGGGACGACCGAGATGCGTCATCAGAATCAATTGCGCACCATCGCCGAGCAGTTTCTTCACCGTCGGCAACGCAGCCACAATCCGCCCGTCATCGGTGATCTGCCGATCCGGATTCAAGGGCACGTTCAGGTCAAGACGTGCCAATACGCGTTTGCCGCGAACATCAATATCGTCGATCGTTTTTTTAGACACGGTCCATCCGTCTGGTGCGATATTCCCTATATACAAAGCCGCGACGCGCTCGTCGGGTGGCCCATGGCTTCAGCCGTGGGAGAGTCGAATCCGGAACTCCAATCGAGTCCCCCACCTCTAAAGAGGTGGGCCACCCATACGAAAGTAGGCCACCCATACGAAGGTGGGCGAACCATGCGCTGATGATGCATCGTCCCATCCGCCATGACGCATTAAAAGGCCGCGACGCGCTCGATCAAATCGACCGTCCGCATCGAGTAGCCCCATTCGTTATCGTACCAGCTCAGCACCTTCACCATGTCGCCACCATCGGGCGGCATCGTCATGGTGGACAGGGAGTCGAAGATCGACGAATGCGGGTTGTCAATGATGTCGCTGCTGACGAGCGGATCTTCGCTGTATTCGAGAATACCCTTCATGGGACCTTCCGACGCAGCCTTGATCACCGCGTTTACCTCTTCCCTGGTCACTTTCTTTTTCAACCGCGCGACCAGATCGGTCAGCGATCCATCCGCCACCGGGACGCGAAGTGCCAATCCGTTCAGCTTTCCCTCCAGCGCGGGAATCACCTTGCCAACCGCGCGGGCGGCACCAGTCGTGGTCGGAATAATGTTGACCGCAGCCGCTCGGGCGCGACGCGGATCCTTGTGCAGCATGTCCGCCGTCGATTGATCGTTCGTATATGCGTGAACCGTCGTCATCAAGCCGTCGATGATCCCGTAATTGTCGTTCAACACCTTGGCAAGCGGTGCCAGGCAGTTTGTTGTGCAACTCGCATTGGAAATGGCGTTGTGTTCGCTGGTCAGTTGATCGTCGTTGACGCCTAAAACGACCGTCAGATCGGGCTCGTCCGACGCGGGAGCAGACAGAACAACCTTCCGCGCGCCAGCCTTGAGGTGGTCGCCATACCCGCCGTGATCGCTCGATCGTTTGGTAAAAATACCTGTCGATTCGACAGCCACATCCACATCCATTTTGCCCCAGGGTAACTCAGCCGGATTGCGGATCGCGGTCACCTTGATCGATTGTCCGTTGACGACGATTTCCGAATCGCCCTGAACGGCGACCGTGCCGTCAAGCCGACCGTGCGATGAGTCGTATTTGAGCAGATGGGCCAGGGCGGCGGGTTTACCCAGATCGTTGATGGCTACCAGAGTGAATTTCTGCGGATCGGCGAGAAGCGCGCGAGCGACGAGCCGACCGATACGCCCAAAACCGTTGATACCTACTCGAATGGACATGGTGTTTCACCTCTTTGTAATGATGTTGACGTTAACCGCGCGACGTTTGGAGGGGTCCGGCAGGTTCACGGCCCCCAACCGGGCCAGCCTAGGTCGCGTATGAAAACCGGTCAAGCCGGTTGAGCCTCGGAATTGGGGGTAAGGCCTCCCGAAAATGCAACTGACGTACTGTCGCCCCGAAATCGTGCATGACGGTCGAAAAACGCACTTTCCATACCCGGCCAACTTTGGTGGCTCCGTTCATGACCATCGACCCGCAAACCCCTGTTTTTGGCGTGAAAGGGGCGGTGGGTGTGCCTGACCGGCTCTCAGGCGTGAAAAAACCACTATTTGAAAAAGTTTGTAGCGGAACGGGAAATGGGTTGACGATAAGCAGTCCAGCGTCCAGCATACGGGCGCACAGGCGGTCATTGGGGGGCGATCCGGCGCGGGTTTGGCTCCACAACGCAGATTTGATCAATTTGGAGGATTATGGACATGTTGTCTAAATTTTGGCGCATGGGTTTCGCAGCTACGGTTGCACTGTCGTGTCAGTTTGCTCTCGCACAGGAGAACGGCGATGGTGGTTCCGCTCAGGTTATGGGACTAAGGTGGGGGAAGACGCAGGTCGAGTTGCCGATGCTCGAGACGTATCAGCTTGACGTCGTGGTTGAAGGGTATCGTGGTGTGGACGACGTTTTCCTCATCCGTGAAGCGAATCCCAATATCAGTGCCGGACAGTGGCAGTTTGAGTTGGCCATGGGTTGGGACATCTGGAAGTCCGGCGACGGACATGATGACGATTTCACCCTCACACCCAGTATCAAGTACGGCATCTCCGACGATATGAACATCGAGCTGGAAGTGTTGCCGATCAACCTCGGTGATGGTTCGCGTATTGACGGTGTTGAGGAGTTCAACGGCGGCACCGGCCTGTTTGAGAATGACAATGATGCCAAGGACGGATTGGGCGAATTGAATGTCAAGTTCTTTTGGCGACTCGCTGAAGAGCAGGGAATTGCACCGGCTGTCGCACTCTGGTCCGAGGTTCGGATTCCTTCGGGCGATAACTCGGAGAAATTTGATGGCACACTTCATCTGAACACGACCAAGACGATTGCCGACGGCGTTCGCAGTCATCTGACCGGTTTCGTCAAGACCGCCAATGGCTCGCGCGGTGACTGGGATCTGAACTCGATTGGTGATCGACGTGATTTTCAGTGGGGCGTTGGTACGGGTCTGGACTTCGCGGTCGATGATCAGAACCTGCTGATTGTCAACTACATGAACCGTTCCAGCGAGTATGATGGCAACAAGACGACCAACTCGCTGGAGCTTGGCTGGGTTCATCATTTGAGCGATACGCAGCAATTGCAATTGGCCACCCGGTACAACGATACAAAGGGTGGTTTTGAGGAAGGCCCACGCTGGTCGACCAACGTTCAGTGGTCGGTGGCCTGGTAGTCGCCTCGCGGTAACGTGAAAAACATGGCGGCCCGCTTTCCATTTTGGTAGCGGGTCGTTTTTCATGCGCATTGGGACGATCATTCGCATTTGGATGCGTGACATTGATCCCGGTATGAGAAGCAATCATGAGCAAGGCGTACGAAGAACTGGATTACGGTATGACCACCATCGGCGAACTCGTGCTTCGCCGGCGAAAGGTTCTGTCACTCGACGGAGTTGATGTGTTCGAGGTCAGGCTCAACGGGCAATTCCTCATGTCAAGCCTGGTCAACGATGCCGAAATCGCGCTGGCTCGCACGACCCTCTCCGCGCTGGACCTCGACGCGTGCGACGTTCTCGTGGGTGGTCTGGGCCTTGGATATACGGTGGCAGCCGCCCTCGATTTTGAAAATGTTCGCTCCGTAACGGTCGTCGAATATATCGATCGCGTGATCGACTGGCACCGACGGGAACTGGTTCCATTGGCTGACCGACTGACCGGCGACCCGAGGTGTCGTTTCATCCGGGCGGACTTTTTTGCGGCCATCTCCGAGGAAAACTCTCCGCTGGGTCATGAAAAATACCACGCTATCCTTGTGGATATTGATCATTCCCCCCAAGCCCTCTTGCAGCCGTCCCACGCCGAATTCTACTCGCCCGAGGGGTTGACCAGGCTTGGTACGCGTCTCCAGCCTGAGGGTGTCTTTGCGCTCTGGTCTGCCGACCCGCCTGAGCCTCCGTTTGCGGACGTCCTGCGTGGGGTCTTCGCACATGTCGAGGTTTGTGAATGCCGTTTTCATAACCCCCTCCTCGATGAGGATGATGTCAATTATATTATGATCGCCCGACGTCGACACGACTCCCGCGACGTGTAACGATACGCCGGCTGAAGATTCAGTGCCGGTGCGCTGGTCGATTTCCGGCGTCGATGGGTGATGCACGATCTGCATAGGCGACACATCCAGCCTGTCTTGTTCAGTCTGTTTCTTTCATCAGATTTTGAATGCAGTCCGCATGGCCCGCCCCCTGGTCAATGCCACTTGATACTTGCCGTCATGAAATATCTGAATACCATGTGCAACCACCATGATCGTGCTGCCTGTTCGCCCCAAAGTCAAGCTCTTCGGATTCTGGACCAGAAGAAATCCGCTACGCATTCTCACGCTGCCACTATTGGCCGTCGCGACCATCGTTATGTGGGTCATCGGTGGTTCTTTGTGTTTCATTGCAATCCATCTTGTCACCAGCGGATTTTCAGCACAGAGCGCACCCCAGCGCTGGACCATCATGCTGTCGATGGTTGCGGGGTTGGCCCCGACAGTACTTTGTTTCAAATTGGCGGAGATTGTCAACGCTTTCTTCTTGCGCAAACTGCGCAAAGTGCGGTGCAAGCGTTTGATGTGGATTTCCTGCCGAGACGACGCCGCCACCCGCGCGCCACACCGTCTGATCGAATTGATACAGTACACAGGACGTCGCAAGTGGTCGGCGACGCGCCGCATTCTTCGAGAAATTCCTTCAAATGTTGTTGTTTGCAACATCCATGAACGCAGGAAGACCAACTCCATCGGTCCTCATCATTATTCAAGTACGCCGTTTGAGCCAGCCGACCTACAGACAGATTACACAGACGCGTTCAGGTTGCAGGAAATGCTTTGCGGTGAATCCGAACATATTGAGCAACACGTTGAACAAGTAAAACAACAGCAAGTGTCATTTCGCGGGCGGGCCAGAACATCGTTTATCTGGTTTCGTCAAATTGCCGTCATACTTCTGGTTACGGGTTGGCTCTATTTCAGCTCGGCCAATTGGGCAATACCGGTTGCGATAATCCTGTCATTCACCGCTTTCAGGCGGTTCTTTCCCCACCCGATCCGCGGAATCGCGGAAACCAAATGGTGGCTTGTTCCTGGAGGCATCATCATGTGCAAACGCCGAGCCTGGCAAAAACATCAGAGCGTCACTCTTCTCACGCCGAGCGATACACCGCTGTACATTTTTGAGGACCGATCCACGATCATCACCGTTCGTCACGGCCACAAATTCAGGGTGCTGACCGCCTTGCCACAGACTTCCGGACTGATCGGAATGGGGTGGATGAGCTCCGCCCCAGCCCCCACCAAAGAAGAAGTCCTCTCCTTCATAGGACCGGACGCAGTCTTCGAGGAATGATTCTCGCACGAACTACGGTGCCGCAAACGTCTTATTAAACGCCGCCATTGCCCCAACCGACGAATCCACCCGGAAGTTCAACTCCCCCTCGCGACGTTTGTCGTAGTTGAACCACACCACCGCCCGAACAGCCGACCGACGCGACAAATACGCATGGGCCTCACGAATCCATGTGGCTTTACGCGTCGGATCATCATCATCCTCCGGACAACCCGTCTCAGCCACCATGATGGGCTTGCCCGGATATCGCCGCGTCAAATCAGCCAACACCCCTTCATACAACTTCTCAAACGAGGTCCAACGATGCCACTCACGATAACCATCACCCCAGTTGTATCCATCCACACCAACCCAATCGACAAGCTCCACCCCAGGCCAATACCGGTGCATGCTGTTGCCGTCGCCCGACGGATGGCTCGTGATATTCGGACACCAGACCCACTTCACATTGTCAGCCCCAACCTCGCGAAAAATACCACGCGCACGCCGCCACGCCTTCACAAACAGCTCAGGCTCACCACCCCAGCTAAACCAGTCGCCATTGAACTCGAATCCGAACCGCAAAAACACCGGCTGACCGTCCGTCTTCGCATCGCTCGCCCACTTGCGAAAATAGTCGTCGTAGTCACCGGCCACGATTTTGGGAAGATGTTTTACTTTCGGTTTGTGCCAGTTCCAAAGCTCGAACGAGATGATAGGTGTCGCACCGACCTTGCGAATCACGTCAATCCCGCTGCGGGGATAACCCCGACCAATATCCCGATAGAACATCACATAGTCAGGCCTGGACGCCAGGGGTTGCAAAGACTCATCCAGCGCACCCGCAAACCGACCGCCGCCCCAATAGATTTGGTACACCCCCCACCGCAGCGCGTTTGGCGACGCACCCGATGTCGCCGGCGGTGCCATATTCACCGCCGCCACCAGCACCACGAGCAGGAGACAAACACCCGCCCACGCAAGCCGACGCCATCCCGCACGAGGCATGGTCAATGCACGACGCTCATTCATCATCCCAACCGATCATGGTTCCATACAATAACAAAACGGTGCCTCTCCTGCGAGCGACACCGTTTTGACGATTTTTCGGGATCAGCCAGCCGCCGCGATCAGGCAGTTGGTTGCTGTTGTTCCTTTTGCTCCGGCTGCTCCTGTTCCTCCTGCTGCTCCTCGTCCGACGTTGCCGTCAGGAACCCCTCCAGCTTGCGGGAACGAACCGGATGCTGCAACTTTCGGATCGCCTTGGCTTCAACCTGGCGAACGCGTTCTCGCGTCACCTTGAATATCTTGCCGACCTCCTCGAGCGTGTAGGTGTATCCATCTCCAATACCAAACCGTAGCTTGATGATCTCACGCTCACGATAGGTCAGCGTCTTGAGAACCTCCTCGATGCGATCCCTGAGCATCTCCGAGCCAGCCGACTGCACCGGCGACTCCGCCCGCGCGTCCTCAATAAAATCACCGAAGTACGAATCCTCGCTCTCACCAACGGGACGATCCAGCGAAATCGGATGACGACTGATCTTCAACACCCGACGGGCTTCGCCCACCGGCATCTTCGCACGCTGGGCAATCTCCTCAATCGTCGGCTCACGGCCCAGCTCCTGCAGCAACTGCTTGCTGATATTGCGAAGACGACTCATCGTCTCGATCATGTGAACGGGAATGCGAATCGTGCGTGCATGGTCCGCGATCGCACGTGTGATCGCCTGGCGAATCCACCACGTTGCATAGGTGCTGAACTTGTAACCACGCTTGTACTCATACTTGTCCACCGCACGCATCAAACCCGTGTTGCCCTCCTGAATAATATCCAGAAAGCTCAAACCACGATTCCGATACTTCTTCGCAATACTGACCACCAGCCGAAGGTTACCACCCGACAACTTCCGCTTGGCATCTTCATATTCACCGAAAACACGACGAATCGCATTGATCCGATCGGTCAGCTCGGGACTGCCCGACAACACCATCGTGCGAATGCCCGACAGCTCATCCTCCATGGCAAACAGATCCTCGTCCGACAGCGTCTGCCGCTTGTTCTCAGACTCGATCCGACGCTGAAGCTCCTTCATCTTGCGATTCAGACTGACCAGCCGCTTGAACAGGGGCTGAATGCGACTCGTACGCAGGGACAACTCCTCCAAAAGGCGCGACGTCTTGCGACGACGAATATGCACCCGACCCTCGATCTCCTTCTGCGCAGTCTTCGACAATCGCGGAGTCGACAGACTCTCGAACTCCTCCTCATTTTTTCCAAGCAACGCCCGAACCGTTTCCAGATTGCTCGGCAAACGCGCCAGAATCGTCGACTTGGCCATATGCTCCCAGGTCGAAATCTTCATCGTCCGATCAAACGGCAACCGACCGTCGTGAACCTGCTGTAGAATATCAACCACCTGCGACGCACAGTAATGGTTCTCCAGAACCATCTGACGAAAAGCCATCCGCGTCAGCTCAACCTTCTTGGCCAGCCGGATCTCTTCCGCACGCGTCAACAGCGGAATCTCACCCATCTGCGAAAGATACATCCGCACCGGATCGTCGATTCGCTTGCCCGCCTCCGCGACCTCTGCCCGAGACTTTTCGACCGCCCTGGCATCACCCGTCGCCTCCTCGTCCGCGCTGTCAGCACCCCCCTTGCGCCCTCCTGCCTTCCTGTTTTTCGCATCGAATTTGGCGGCGTCCGCCTCATCGAGCATTTCGACCCCCGCCTCATCAAGACGCATCATCAGAAGCTCGAGCTTGTCCGGCGAGACAGCCTCGTCCGGAATGGAGTCGTTAAGCTCCTCCCAGGTGAGAATACCTCGCTTTTTGCCCTGCTCGACAAGCGCTTCGATCGCCTGCTCAACGACATTGTCGGGAACTTTATCAGGCAACGTCGGAATCACTGCGTTCGTGTCTGCCAATTCAATCATGTTTGTTTTCCAGAAACCACAATCAATCGCCAACCGTATCCGGCGGCATACTGGTCATAAATCCCTCAACGGCACGCCTGCCCGCAAATCCACGTCGATTTGCCAACTGCCTGCCGATCTCCACCAACCTGGCAGCGTCAACACCGGCCTCGTCACCGGATTCGCCACCCCCAACAACCTCCCGGGTCAACCGCGACGTCGCATGGTCCGCCGCAATCCGCTCCAGACGGGCCATCGCACCGTCAGCAGCACCCGACATGTCCGGCATCTGCTCGCCACGCAACGCCAGATCCGCAATCAACGACGCCTCACCGGGATCGTCCGTCTCAGCCAACAACTCACTGACCTGAAACTCTCCCAGTGTCTCCGCCAATCGACGAACGCGCTCAGCCACCCGAATGCTGACAACATCCGCAAAACGGGTCGGCTCGAACCATCGCGACACGCGATCAAAATACCCAGGCTCGTTCACCAGAACCGTCAGCAGGGTCATCAACGCCGATTGCTCACCATCTGGCGGATACAGTACCGCTTTACGCGACACCTCTCCACGATCCTGGCTCAAACCTCGTTTCATCGACCGGCGCGACAAAAGCTGCTGCACCTGACCGGTCGGGACTGACAACAGGTCCGATATCTGCGTGACAATCATTCCCTGCTGAATCGTGTCCAATGCTCCGAAACTTGCCAGCTCCGAAACCAGCGACACGAATTCCTCCACCGCACCCCGGCGGTCCGCCGAAGACGAGCCACCCGCAAATCGCTCCCGGGTGCGGTTCCACTTGAATACTAGCGCGTCTTCCGCCGAAAGCAACAGGCTCTTAAATGCTTTGTCACCAGAACGTTGCAAAATGTCGCTCGGATCATTATCGCCCGTTAAACACACCAGTTTCACAGCCAGATCATGACGCAATGCCACACCCAGCGCACGATCGGCAGCCGCCTGCCCCGCCGCATCTGCATCAAACACCAGAATTACAGTGTCACAGTAGCGGCGAAGCAGTTTCATGTGACCGTCCGTCGCAGCCGTCCCCAGTGTCGCCACCGTGTTTTCAAACCCGAACTGATGGGCGGAAATGCAATCGGTATAGCCTTCAACGATGATCGCGGACTTTTCAGCCGACATCGCGTCCCGCGCCAGCTCAATTCCATACAAACAACGGCTTTTCTCGAACAACGCCGTCTCCGGACTGTTCAGATACTTTGGGTGTCCATCGCCCAGAATACGCCCGCCGAAACCGACGCACCGCTTCATCGGGTCGCGGATCGGGAACATCAAACGATCCCGAAACGTCTCGTACACCCGTCCGTTGTCATCCCTCTTGCAAAGCGCTGCTGAAATCAACGCCTCCAGACCCGGCCCCCCCGCACCGGCGGCATCACGAATGGCTGTCCCACCTGCCGGTGCAAACCCAAGCCCAAACCGCACGACCATTTCGTCAGACATCCCACGACGATTCGCATAGTCCCGGGCACGCTGTCCGACACGCTCGTCGGCGAACCACTCGCGGAATTTGGCACACGCCCATTCGTTGACCTTGCTGATATCCGCCCGACTCGGTCCGTGGCTGTTCCCGGACGATTCTGTCGCAAGGCTGATTCCCACGCGATCAGCCAATATCCGCAATGCCTCGCGAAAATCGACCGACTCGCGGAACTGTACGAAGGTGAAGACATCCCCGCCTTTTCCGCATCCGAAACACTTGAAAAACTGTCGATCCGGATCAACGGAGAACGAGGGTGTTTTCTCTTCATGGAATGGGCACAGGCCGACGAGGTTTCTTCCCCGGCGTTTGAGAGACGTGTGCTCAGCGATCAGGTCCACCAGATCGACACGGGCGCGAACCTGTTCCTTGATGGCTTGTGGGTCGGTCAAAGAATCGTTTTCCCGCCAGCTGCTTGCGAAGTTTCCGCCAGTTGTCCACAGGGACAGCCAAAGCCCGCCCCCGGCACCAATGAACGCCCGTCAGTCTGTCCGCGATTACAAAGGCAATGCCCAAAAGGATAGTTAAGTGCGATACCTCGAATATATCACGCGATTCTGCAACGGTCAAATAATCGTTGGATTTTTTGACGCGCAGACGGGTGTCAGGTAACGCCCACCCCAAAAACGCGGGACAGTTCCGTCGCGGCTACGTCGGGCCGCCGAAACGGTCATGCACCCCTGACGGGGTATCGACATGCCCGCGCGAAATTAAAGCGATATTGACGTTATGCCGCTCCCGATGGAATCCGGTTCAATTGATTCAAGCAGTCCGCCCCGGCATTGCTCATCCGACGTGTTGGTCGATAGGATATCGAGGGGTCAGGTGGTGCCCGGGCATTCGCGGAATGCGATGGTCCGGGAATCATTTGACTTGGCCTTTGGGATTCGGGATACTCCTTCGTCGCGGTTGTTTTCCGTGGCGGGCCGGTTTCTCTGTGGTGCACTGAGATTCTAATTACGATTTTATTCGTATCGTTCTTATCGTTTTTTTAAGGAGTCTGTCATGTTCAGATTATCTCACCCGAGGGTCCGTCGGGGAGGGGCTGCGTGGTTGTCGCGTGGTTTTACCCTGATCGAGCTGTTGGTGGTCGTGTCGATCATCGCGCTGCTCATTTCGATTCTGCTGCCGTCGTTGAAAAGGGCGCGGGAGACCGCTAAGTCGGCTGTCTGTCTCGCGAGCTTGAAAGGTATCGCCACAGCGGGGAATACCTTCGCCGCAGGGGATTCCAGCGAGTTGTCGTTTCCGGTGCACCGCTTCATGGGTCGAGTCGATGGCGCATTGGGCGAGGTTGAGTGGGGTGGCAAGGCAGGCAAGGGCGATATCATTTCCGGGAACGACCCCTACGAAGGGTCGCTGTGGTCGACGAGGCTTGGTCGTGGGCCGGCGACTCGTGGCTTGAACAGCACCGTTTACAAGGGCGGGTTCACCGATTACGGAACTCCACCGCAGCCCGGCCCGAACAACGTCAACTGGATCAACGACGCCGAAATGAAACTGGACATCTTTAAGTGTCCTTCGGACAAAGGCTATACCGGCTACCACTACGAGTCGTTCAGGAACGGTGGGCTTTCACACTACGATCACTATGGAAACAGCTACACGGCCAATATCCTTTGGACCCAGTTGGTTCCGAACCCCCCTGATTGTCGTCTTCGCAGTAATTCAGCTTTTTTGAAACCGATGTCGCGTATCCCCAATCCGGCCAACACCGTATATGTGCTTGAGGGGGCTGGCCGTTTCGCCTGGCGATCCAACTACGGGGAAGGCGGTACTTGTGGTGGGGGCGGTGCGACGACGGAAGATCTCCCGGTAGCTACTGGTTGGCACAAGAAGCCCTGGGTGTTCAATGTTTCGTTTGTGGACGGGCATGCGTCAACGGTGACGATGGACGGACATAACAATCCTCAGCCGCGTCTGGGATCCTACCCGAGTGCGTCGGACGATCCGGATGATGATTACCGGCGTTTTCGTTGCGTCACGATTCGTGGCGACGGCTGGCAGATGGACACACTGCCTGCTCCGCCTGTTCGGACCGTCATCGAATGTGGCAATCCGCGTGGCGCCGTGTTCGGGAATATTGAGTAATAAGAAAGCCGATGTTCCAGGAAATTGACCGGCGGGCGAAAACACTGTGTTTTAGCCCGCCGTTTTCCTTTACCGGCAGATAGTCGCGAACTACTCCGCGTTGCGGACCGTCCTGACGGCGAGTGTGACGGAACGGGTCGATTCCAGCCTCGCCGGTCTGTTTCCATCTGTCCACAAGCCTGCGTGTTCGGCGGATGATTTCACCGTCACGACGCCTGTCGCGTCGGTTGGAACCCGAAACGAGAATGTTCCGAGATAAGCCGGCTTGTCACGGCCGATCTCAACACCCGACCCGAGCAAGGCACCACCGATTCTGCCGAATTCCTGATCGACAAGCGGAACAACCCCGAAGCCTGCGAAGACGAAGTCTTTTCGCGACTCGTCGATGTAAACACGGTCAGGGCTAATTGGCGCACCGTCCGTCGTCTCAGCAACCAACCCCGCCTGAAAACCGATCAGGCTGAACACATTCGAGGCGTACACATCCACCTCGAGGACACCGCCCGGTTTCGCACTTTTTGAACGCGGAACGAGCGTGAAGACGCCACCTGATTCATCGATTCCAGTGTTGTACTGCGGCGCTTTGAACACAATGCGTAAGCGCCCACGGGCACCATGGTGCTGGCGGTGGGGCGGCGGGGTTGGGTCGCGGGGTGCGTTCAGTGCGTGGGCTTGGGGGTGTGGCGCCGACGTGCGGCGCGGCGATACTGTTTGCGATCGGCGCGGTCGCGACGCTC
>JAJDDT010000069.1 GCA_029260165.1 Phycisphaerae bacterium
CGCCGCGCAATGCGTCGAGTGGTGAACGTCAGGCAGACGCCGGCTTGATTTTCGCCTGCAATCGTCAGCTTCGCGCGACGATCGTGGAGGCCGCCCAGCGTTTAGGGCGTTACGAACCACGGTGGCAATCCATGGCGGAGCAGATGAAGGGCAGGGGCAAAGCGCATAATGTCATTGTAGCGGCGATTGGAAATCGGTGGATTCGCAGGTTGTTCCATGAGATGAAACCGCTATCCACGGCAGCTTGGGACGAAACAGTCAGGGATCGGGTACGACTTTCGCCGGCGATGATGAGCTCAAGGTGACGCTGGGATTCAACGCTCGTTTGTAGATGGGGCAGTTATCGCAGACTCGAAGCACCCACCTGGGCTATCCCGAAAGCCGGGAGATGCTCGGATAGAAGAATGAGTCCGCCCCCGATCCAGGACTTGACGAGCAACGGACTTTCATAGAAGCGTCACCCCTTGTGGGTGACGGAAACAGGAAACGACGTCAGCAGCCGACAATCAAACAATGAACAGACTGGAGATGTATATTCAAACCAATTGGCGGAGAAATCATCAGACCGACGACGTCATTTTTTCATGCCACGTGCGAGCGAACAAAGGTCGGTCAGTTCCTGGATTTTCGACACCAGTCCATCCAGACCCTGTCCCGCGTTCATCGCGGATTCAATTTCGCCGGCCACTTCGGATATCGGGTCGAATCCAAAGCTCTGTCCTTCCGCCCGGAGAACACGTATGACCGACTGCAGGTCGCCCGCTTCCCTTGCTCTTACAGCGTCTTCGATTTGGTGCAGCTTGCCGGGAATGCTGTTGACAAATTCGTCAATAATCGACGCCAGACCGGCGTCATTCTGGAACCGGCTGATCAACGGTTCCTGTTTCAGCGTATCGACAACCTTCGACAAGGATTCTATTGTCACCGGCTTGCAGATATGCGAATTGCAGCCCGCCTCGAAACTCCTTTCAATATCCGCAGTCTGCGAAAGCCCGGTCAACGCGATGATGGGAGCGGTGTAGCCATTCGATCTGATTCTTCTCGTCGCTTCCAGCCCGTCCATGCCTGGCATGACCATATCCATGAACACCGCGTCGTACACCTGCTGCGAGGTTTTTTCGACAGCCTCTTCGCCGCTCTCGCAATGCTCCACTTCCACGTTAAGACGTTGCAGGTAAAGCGTGATAAGTTTGGCCAGCGTCGGGTTGTCCTCAACGAACAACACGCGTGTCTTGATCGCCTCGGGGCAAAAATCTCCCGGTTCAATGACGTGGGAAAAGGAGACGCCGACATCGTGAATGTTTCCCTGCAGGAGGTGACAGCGAACCACCCTGCCCTTGATGTCGGTCCACGCGCCGTGCGTCGACACAAGCTGAATGAGACAGTTGGTGTTGACGTGAATGTAGCCACCGTGGAGGAAGGCCATTCCATTAGCGCTGATGTTTCTGGGAACGACGTAAAAGGCGGTCGTACCAGCCGCTCCCGGCTGTTGCATTTGAATAACGCACGCAAAAGGGCGGTAAGGAAAGCGTTCAAAACTGCGTTCGTTTTCGTGAGCATCGTCGCCGCTTTGCTTTTCATCGAGCGTGTTCAACAGCTCGATGGTTTTCTCATCGCTGAGGCGGATGGTTCGGATGACGGAATTCTGTGAACTCATACCTGATTTCCGGCGAACGCGTTTTTGACTGTCGGCATCAGTGGCTGGCCCGCGCCAACACGCACATTTCGTTGAGTTCGCTGATTTTGCCCTTCAGTGCGTTCAGATCGTTGCCGGCCTGTATGCCCGATTCCACTTTCGCAGCCAACTCACTGATGGGATCGAACCCGAAGCTTTTGCCCTCGCCTTTCAGAGATCGGGTAATCGATTCGATCTGGCTTGCATCATCCGCGGCGACGGCTTCCTCGATTTTTCGAAGCGTTGTTGGAATGCTTTGCACGAATTCATCAATCAATGGTTTCATGGCTTCGTCGCCACGAAACATGCTCATGAGCGGTTCGGTCTTTGACGAGTCAAGGGCCTCGGCGAGTGCCTCCTGGGTCGTGGGTTTGTTCAGGTGGCTGTTGCAACCTGCCTGGAGGCTTTTCTCGCGATCCTCCGGTCGTGTCAGGGCGGTCAGAGCAACGATGGGTGCGCAGTAACCATTCTCGCGCATTTTCCTGGTTGCATCCAGGCCGCCCATGACGGGCATTTCCATGTCCATCAAGACGACGTCGTAGACCTGTTTTGAGGTCATTTCGACGGCGATTTGTCCGTTCTCGGCGTGGTCGGCTTCCGCGTTGAGCCGTTGCAGATATAGCAGGGTGAGTTTGGCGAGTGTCGGTTCGTCCTCGACGAGCAGGACGCGGGTTGTGATTGCGTCGGGGCAGAAGTCGCCTGGTTCGATTTCATCGTCGAACAACACGCCGACATCGTGGATATTGCCCTGGGCGAAGGTGCATCGGACCACCCTGGCTTTCACGTCGATCCACGCGCCGTGTGTTGAGACGAGCTGAACGAAGCATTCGGTTCCGGTGTGGACGTATCCGCCGTGGAGAAAGGCCATTCCCTGGGCACTGATGTTGCGGGTGACCACCTGGTAGGCGGTGGTGCCCGCGGCTCCGGGTTGCTGCATGTGGATCACGCAGCCATGGGCACGAAAGGAATATCGGACGTGGTTGCGCTGTTTTCCTTCGGGGGAATCGTTGGGCGCGAGTTCGTCGAGCTTTCCGATCAGCTCGTTGAGCTTTTCGTCTTCAAGCCTGATGGTGCGGATTAGTTGTGAGGACGAGCTCATGGATTCTCCGCTCGGGAGGGTTCCGTACCGACTCAAAGTACGGACCTCTTTCGTTGAAGCAACGCATTTGGACGCCTTCTGTCCTGTCAGGCGACGAGTTCCTCTGTGGTCTTGATCGGATGTTTGGGGTAACTGCCTGGGGTTATTTTGCGGGCAAAGTTTCGTACGGGATTTTGCGGATGCCGATAATAAATCGCCCCCGGACACGAGACACAGCGTGTTGGGTGCACGACAAGTTGGGGCCGGCCGGTTAGAATCCTGCGTTCCTTAGCGGACCTGCCTCCGGAACGTGAGCAACATGGTACAGGAGTGAATCAACATGACGACGACGGCGAGCAATGTTTCAGCGACGACGGCGAGTGTGGACTTTTTTGCGAAACACCAGGACATCCTGAAAACGGCAACCGACGCCCTCACGAGCCGCAACCACGTCAGTCCGTTTCCGGAGATTCCGAGCGGAAGGATTTACGGGGAATCGGCGGCGGCGGATGGTCAGAGCGCCTTTGAGTCGTATCTGAATTCGACGTTTGATACAGGTCAGCCGTGTGCGGAAGGCGAGATCGGTGACGAGCAGTCCCCATTCGGATTACCGTTGAAAATCAGATATCCAAAGGCAGACGTGGACAAACTTCTGCACGCCGCTCAGGCGGCGATGGGATCGTGGCGTGACGCGGATGTGGATGTGCGTACCGGCGTGTGTCTGGAGATTCTGCATCGCCTGAACAAGCGCAGTTTCGAGCTGGCTCACTCGGTGATGCACACGACAGGCCAGGGTTTCATGATGGCATTTCAGGCGGGCGGACCGCATGCGCAGGATCGCGGACTGGAGGCGCTCGCGTTCGCCCATGTGGCAATGACGCGATTTCCAGGCGAGGTGCGTTGGGAAAAACGCATCAGCAAGACCGACACGGAATCATTTACCAAGACGCAACGAATCGTCCCCCGCGGTGTGGCGGTCATCGTCGCCTGCTCGACTTTTCCGACATGGAACACCTATCCTGCGTTTTTTGCGAATCTTGCCACCGGTAATGCGGTGGTTGTGAAACCGCATCCGGGGGCGATTCTTCCGCTTGCGATTACTATCAGAATTGCGCGAGAGGTTATCGCAGAGGCTGGGTTCGATCCGAATCTGGTCACGCTTGCCCCTGACGACGAAGCCTCGCCGATTGCGAAAGAACTGGTCACCCGGTCTGAAGTGAAGATTGTCGATTACACCGGAAGCACGTCCTTTGGAAAATGGATCGAGGAGAACGCGAAGCAGGCTGTCGTTTTCACTGAAAAAGCCGGTGTTAACTGCGTCATCCTCGACAGTGTCGAGAATATCAAACGGGTCGCTGGCAACCTTGCCTTTTCGATGTGTCTGTATTCCGGGCAGATGTGCACGTCGCCTCAGAACATTTTTGTTCCGCGTGATGGAATCAAGGCTGGGAACGAGACGATGAGCTTCGACGATGTCGCGGCTGCGATTGTCTCGGCGGTGGACAAACTTCTGAGCGATCCAAAGATGGCGTGCGAAATCCTGGGTGCGATTCAAGGCGAACAGACGCTTCGTCGCATCGAAAAGGCGGGCGAATCCGCCAGGGTGCTCAGGCCATCATCTGTCATCGGACATCCGACGCACCCCGATGCACGCGTACGATCGCCCTTGATCCTTGCGACGTCGTCCGCGGAGACGGATGTTTTCATGCAGGAGCTTTTCGGGCCGATCGTCTGTTTTGTCGCAACGAAAGACACCTCGGAGAGCATCGAGTTGGCCACGAGATGTGCCCGGGAAACGGGGTCGATCACGGGTCTGGTTCATACCACAAACGCGGACGTTGAACGACAGGCAACCGATGCTCTGACATGCTGCGGCGTGCCCGTTTGCGTCAACCTGACGGGTCAGAAACTGGTCAATCACACGGCTGCGTTCAGCGACTTCCATGTTTCGGGCCTGAATCCCTCCGGGAATGCAACGATTTGCGACACCGCGTTTGTGGCCAACAGGTTTCGTGTGGTTCAGTGCTGCCGACCTGCGTAACGGGAGCCGGCGCGGCAGATGAACCTCGCAGCGTAGCCGCGAGAACCACCTGCCCTACGCCGCTGCGGGTGACGGGAAAACGAAACGACGTCTGTTTGCAATTGCGCCGCCCACAAGGGGCGACGCTACAGAATGGGCACCTGCAGAACATTTCGATCGTACCCGCCGATTCTGTCACGCAACCGGGTTCGCCGGCACAGAACAGTCGTATGCGAAAAAAACGACGCGGTCGGTTATGATCCGCACCGATGTCGCCTGACCCGAATGAACTCGAAATTGTCTACCGTTCGCGCGTGCGTGGGGATTGCCGGGAAATCGCCGTTGTGCTCGAGGCTGCCGGTATTGGATTTCGCACCATCCGGGATGGCATCGACTGGGTCATCGTCGTCCATGCCTCGGAGACACGCGCTGCGTACGTCGAGATCGGCGCGTACCTGAACGAGAATCGCATTGAACCGCCGCAGGTGGAACATTTTCGCTACCACACCGGTGCATGGATCGGGGTTTGTGCCTTTGTCGCGACCATCGTCGCCGTTGATATTCTCAAGGTGCAGCACGTCTTCGATATCGACTGGGTCAGGCATGGCAGAACAGACGCGTTGGCGATTCAGGCTGGTCAGTGGTGGCGAGCGATCACCGCCCTGACGCTTCATGCTGACGCTGCGCACCTGATCGGCAACGCCTGCGTCGGTGGACTGTTCGGATTTTTTGCCGGACAGTTACTGGGGCCGGGACTCGCATGGCTGACCATCCTGTTGTCCGGTTCTGCGGGAAACCTGGCCAACGGTTTTTTTCGTGAAGAGCCTCACACTTCGATCGGTGCGTCCACGGCTGTCTTCGCCGCCCTTGGACTGGTCGCGTCCTACGTCTGGATTCGACGCAGTGATCTCGAATTGATCCGGTTTCGTCGGTGGAGGCCTATGGTCGGTGCGCTGATTCTGTTCGGATACTTCGGAACGGGTGGAGCGCGGACTGATATTCTGGCACATGCGTGGGGACTGGTCTGCGGAATTGCGTTTGGTGTTGTCCTTGGCGTCACGCACTGGAGAATCGAAAAACGATCGAATATTCAGCTTGCCTGTGGCGTGACCGCGTTCGTGTTCCTGGTGTCCGGATGGTTTGTCGCCATTCGTTAACCGGTCCTGCCTGACTTTCGGGTGCCGGCTGACTTTGCGCGCTTGCCGACGTTTGCAGTGGCTGACTCATATTGTGCGATGAACTTTTTGACCGTGACGCGTTTGACAGCGTCACCGATCACCTTCAGGGGCACCTGTTCGATTTTTTTGAATCGCACACACGATTTGCCCATGTCGAGTTTCATGCCGGTCCGGGTCCACGCTTCGCGAAACCACACCTGATGATCCGGGTCACCGTAGATACACATCAGATAAATGGCCATGTGGTTTTTCTGTGACGCCAACCCAGCGAACGGCAGGGGCTGCTTCGGGTCGCAATGATAACCGGCTGGGTAGACACTGTGCGGCACATAGTAGCCTATCATGCCGTACTGCATGCCCTCCTCGTAGCCTTTCGGGAGGTTTTTGAGAATGACGGTGCGAACCGCCCGGATCGCGTCACACCGCTCGTCGGGAAGCTCTGCGAGGTATTCATCGACCGTTTTCGCCCTGCTTTGCATGCGGCCATCATAGGGCAAATCAGTCCGTCGAACGAGACCCCGGCGCTGCAGGTCGGGTGCATGACAAATGGTTTGATGCATCATCGGCCCATGGGTGGCCCACCTCTTTAGAGGTGGGGGACTCGATTTCTGGTTTGGATTCAACTCCCCCCACGGCTAAAGCCATGGGCCACCCAATCATCGAATGACGGGTGAATGAAGTACTAATGGTCGATGCGTTCGACACCGACGAGCATGGCATGGTGCACGAGGTTGGCGAGGCGGTCTGCCTCGAGCTTGGACATCACGTTGGCGCGGTGAACCTCGACGGTTTTCTGGCTGACGCCCAGCTCCTCGGCGATTTCCCGGTTACGCAGCCCTGAGATGAGCATACGCAGGACCTCCCGCTCGCGTGGTGTGAGGTTTCCCATCTTCTGTCGAATTTCGGCGAGTTTGGCCTCTCGCTGGCGTGCTTCGGAGTTCTGACCTATGGCCTGCTGAATGCGATCGAGAAGCCGCTGGTCGTTGAAAGGTTTCTCGATGAAGTCGTACACGCCCGCTTTCATCGCGCCGACAGCCATCGACACGTCACCATGCCCGGTGATCATGATCACGGGCAGGTCCTTGTTTTTCGCAGCAATCTCCGCCTGAAGCTCCAGCCCGCTGACACCCGGCATGCGGACGTCCAGAACGAGACAGCCCGCTCTTGAGGGGTCGAATTTCTCGATGAATTCAGGTGCGGAAGCGTAGGTTTCAACATTCAGGCCGACCGACTCGACAAGCCAGGACAGAGCTTTGCGAATGGCAGGGTCGTCGTCCACGACGAAAACTGTAGGGTCCACTCCCATGCTCAAACATCCTCCGACGCTGTGATCACTGATTCCCGAACGGCGCGTATCGTAATGCCCCGCGCACGCAATGAAATAGGTATTTATCCCATGTTCTCTATACTATCGCGACCGATTGCAATATTCCACCAATCGATGGGTGATCGTGTGACACTATCTCTTCCGTTCGTGTCTATTCTGGAACGGTTGTTCGTCGTGTTGCCATGAGAGTAGTGTCAGGCTGTGACACCGTTGGAAGTGACGTCTCAGTGGCACTGATGCGATCATCAGCCGGATTCATTCCGGGTAGTCATTTTCGGCTTGTATCCGCAACTTTGGCAGCCTAGAATGGTGGGCGACGTTAAGCGGGGTGGCTTGGGGTCTGTCTGATTGGGGTCTGGTGGCTGTTGTTAAACCTTCCGGGGAATGTGTGATTTTGGATTACTTGCGACTACTTCTGGTCAGAGCATTTTTACGAAAACGAATAGTTGATTTCAGATCGGGTAAGGGGTTTGAAAAGCCATAGTGGCATTGACGGCAAACAAGAGGGTTTTCATCAGGTTAGTTGATCCCGCGTGACGGTTCCGGTGTCTTGTGCGCGGGTTTAGGTAAAGTGTGCCAGTTTACGACAGGAACAGGTTGTGGTCTGCCAGGATCGCGATTTTCCGGGTTTATGAGGCGGCCGGGACGATCGTTCATTCCAGTGAAAGGACGAGAATTGATGTCTGTGTTTAAGATGCGTGGGTGGTGTTGTGCTTCTGTATTTGCATTGGCCTTGGTGTTGGGGGGCATGGATTCCCGGGTTGCAGCCCAGGATCCGTGCGTCGTGTCTGACGATGGAAGCGGGACGGTGAGTTTGCCGCCTGAGGGTTGCGGGTATCTCAGTCCGAACGAGGTGCATTTGATTATCGATGGGTTGCCTGCGGGAACGGAGATCCGCCTCGCGCCGATTCATCGCGAATTTATTTGCCGGATGCCGGCCAGCCCGGTGCACTGCGGAGGTCCGGGTGGGCCGCTGGGAGGAGAAACGGAGGGATTTGACTCTGTTCTGCATATGCAGCTCACGGGAACGGGGGTGTTGGCGGGACTACAGCGGCAACTGGATATTCCAGTTCTGACTGAAACAGCGACTGGTCCGCGGACGCCCGGAGATGCGGTGCAGACTTTTGAGACGGAGATGGTGCAGCTTCAGGGGGGGATTTTCGGTGATCCTGATTTTGCGTCGCTGCAGATTTCCGGCGGTAGCGGGTTTGGGTTGCCGAGTCCGGGTCAGACAACGTTGACGCGGCTTGGTCCGCCTGGCAGCGATTTTCAGGTCGACAGCTTTTTTGACATTACCTATCAGATCGATTTCCAGGGTGCTCCGGGTGGGGCGCTGGATGGATTGGCGGGGACGACGGTCGGGACCATCCGAATGGAGGCCATCGGATTGGGGGATGGCTGCGCGCCGAATCCCGGCGGACAGGGATGTTCGGATACGCAGTGCCCGAACGATGGGGACGTGTGTATTCCGCGGTGCATCAACTGGGACCCTGCCAATGGCAGTATTCGTGTGGTGGACTGCGATTGTCGGCGTTCCCTTGAGTGTCAACCAACCCCGGACTTCGGGGGCCCGAACGAGGGATTCTGTGTGGGCGACTGTCCTGCGGGAACAGAGTGCCACGAATCGGTTGTCAAGCGGACGGACGGTACGGTGGATATTTGCTGCGATTGCGAGCCGGTGGTTCCGGAATGTCAGCCGGCGATCGACGGATTTTTGTGCGAGCCATTCGATTGTCCGGTGGCGGGGCAGGAGTGCGTCCCGGTCGCGGTCGAGTGTTTCCCGGGCAAGGGGTGCCTCGTGGTCGAGTGCGATTGCCGGTTCCCGAATGATTGCCATGCGGTTCCATCGGTGATTCCGGAGCAGCCCGTGGTGTGTACGGGGGGTTGTCCGAAGGGCTTCGTGTGCGAGGAGTTTGCTGACGATTTGAGCGGTGACGGTATTCCGGATTTCTTCCGGTGTGACTGCGTCCAGGAGCCTCCGCCTGCTTGTGAACCGATGGCGGATGGGACAGCCTGCCAGCCCGCTGTTTGCGATATTCCGGAGCAGCGATGCGTGCCCCAGGAGGTGACGTGCAGCCAGGACGGTCTGGGACTTTGCGAGGTCACCGCGTGTGCGTGCACCGATGCGAACACCTGCCATATCGACCTTGATCCGCCTGCGTTCCCGTTCTGCACGGGTGCGTGCCCGACGGGGACTATTTGCGAAGAGCAGGTTGAGACACAACCAAACGGTTTTACGGTACACAAGTGTGCGTGCGTTCCGGTGACGGAGGCGTGTTGCACGCTGGATGGATGTCTTGAGGTATCGCCGGCTGCGTGCACGGAGCTGGGTGGTCAGCCTCTGGGCGCGGGAACCATGTGCGGGACGCCTCGGCCCTGCTGTATTGTCGGGGCTGCGGCGGCGTTGTGCGTTGACCTTGATCCGCAGTGTTGTCAGGTGTTGGGTGGTGTTTCTCAGCCGCCGGGCGAGACTTGCACTGCGACTCGTGCGTGTTGCCTGGGTGATACATGTGTTGATGTGGATCCCTCGTGCTGTGACGACCTTGGCGGCGTGACGGTATTCGGGACGAACTGCGATGCGAACGTTTGCGCGCCTGCTTGTGAACCTGAACCTGATGGTCAGGGTTGTGTGCAGGGAGGTTGTGATGATCCGGATCAGCGTTGTGCGCCGCGTTGTGTGCGGTTTGATCCGATCACGGGTGACACGCTGGTGCGGGAGTGCGACTGTCGCTTCCCGAATGAGTGTCGCGTGGCCGGTCCGCCGGTGGTTCCGCAGGCGGCTGGCGGGGCGGCGAATACATGTGTGGTGCCGGACGACGGTACGGGTACGGTGACGTTGCCGCCGCCTGGTTGTTCGTATCTAAGCCCGGATGACGTTCATGTGATCGTTGATGGTTTGCCACCGGGTACGACCATCGAACTGGGAGCGGAGCACACGAAATTCGTGATCGATCCTGCGTCGAGCGGACCGGGCGGTAATCTCGGTGGTGAGCGGGAGGTCTTTGATTCCTTCCTGGTGCTGAGTTTACAGGGTACGGGCGCATTGTCTGCGTTTCAGCGGAGCCTCGGCCTGCAGGTTTTGTCCGAGGCGCATACGGGTCCTCGGAATCCGGGTGATGCTGTTCAATCGTTCCCGAACGACATGTTCCGATTGCAGGGTGAGTTGTTTGGTGATCCTGATTTCTGCATGTTGCGAGTGACCGGTGGGAGCGATTTCGGGCTGCCGAGTCCGGGTCATACGACGTTGACTCGGCTTGGTCCTCCGGGTGGGGATTTTGTCGTCGATTCGTTTTTCGATATCACCTATCAGATCGATTTCCAGGGTTGTCCGGGCAGCGCGCTGGATGGTCTGGCAGGTTCGACGACGGCGACGATTCGGATGTCGACCGGTGGTGTGCCGGGATGCGAAGGCGATTGTCCGCCGGGGTTTGTCTGCCGACGTGACGTCGTGGTTGGTCCAGCTGGGGCGTTGCGGGTTTGCTGTGATTGTGAACCTGAACCTCAGGAATGCGGTCCGACGCCGAATTTCGATCGTTGTATGCCGGTTGACTGTCCCGTCGCGGGTCAGGAGTGTATTCCGACGAAGGTGATCTGCGGTCCGGGACCGTCGCCCTGTCGGGTTGTCGAATGCGAGTGCCGGGATCCGCAGCGATGTCATGTCGACCTCGATCCGCCTGCGTTCCCGTTCTGCGCGGGTGGTTGTCCTGATGGTTTTGAATGCGTCGAACTGGAAACGCTGTTGCCGACGGACGAGATCCTGCATATTTGCGAGTGTCTTCCGGAGGTGTGTGCGCCGTTGCCGGATGGTAGTCGTTGTGCTCCGGTGACGTGTCCTGATCCGAATCAGACGTGTTCGCCACGAGAAGCGGTGTGCAGCCTTGAGACCGGTGGTTGTGAGATCACGGCTTGTGATTGTGGTGATCCGGAGGATTGTCATCTTGAGATCGTGCCCGGCCAGGGTGCGTTCTGTGAGGGTGTTTGTCCGCCGGGGACGGTTTGTGAGGAGCAAAGGACGCAGTTGCCGGGTGGTCTGATACGGATCAAGTGTGCGTGTGTCGATCAGATTTGTGAGCCTGATCCTGAAGGTCAGCGTTGCCTGCCGACGTCGTGTCCGGTTCCCGGCGATGAGTGCGTGCCGACGCTGGTATCGTGCGAGCCTGGTGCGGGTTGCGTGGTGGTCGAGTGCGAGTGCATGTCGCCGAATTTCTGCCATGTTGAGATTGGTGCCAACGGTGGTCCGATTTGCAATGGTGGATGTCCGACGGCGGATACATGCAGCCGAATCGGGATAGACGTTGACGGTGACCTGCAGCCTGACCTGTTCGAGTGTGACTGTCTGCCCCCGGTGGCTTGTTGTCTGCCGAACGGTGAATGTGCGGAGCGGAACCCGATCGAGTGCGAGGCGGCTGATGGTGTTCCCGGGCCGGCTGGTTCGGTTTGTGATCCGCCGAAGCCTTGTTGCATCGTTGGTGCTGTTATAGGCGAGTGCGACGAACGGTCACCTGTTTGCTGCGAACTGGTGGGTGGTATCGTTCAGGACAGCGATGAAGGCTGCACGCAGCGTGTGGCTTGTTGCCTGGGTGATGGGCCTTGTCTGAATATCGATCCGCTGTGTTGCGACGAGCTGGGTGGTACGCCCGGTGGTCCGAATTCGCAGTGTACCATGGTTGGTGCGTGCTGCCTGCCTGGTGGTGTTTGCGAGGATCTGGATCGCACATGCTGCGCCCTCGCTGGTGGATTGTTTGGATCGGGATCGTGCGACGATTTTGAATGTCCTGATCCTCCGAAGATCGTGCACGAGCTGGGCTTGCCGGGTCAGACGCGTCCGCATTCGGGGTTTGTCGATCCGAGGCAGGACGTTGACAACGCGAATAATGCGAACGGTCTGACAGCGTGTGAGATTCGGTTCAATGTGCCGGTGTTCGGAGTGCCCGGTGGCGGTCCGCTGACCATCGCGAATTTCTCGATGGCTGAGACGGGCGGTGCGGTGGCTCCGATTGTGACGGGTGTCGTCATGATTGGTGGAGATCCGACGCATTATCGTGTTGCGTGGAGTCGTCCGACGACGTTGCAGGAATGGACGACGATTCGTGCGACGGTGTTCAACATTGTGGGTGATCCGATCATCAACGCAGGCGATCTGGGTCCTGGTATGGACGAGCCTGATCGTGTTGATTTCGGTTTCCTGCCTGCGGATACGAACCAAATGAATCCGGTGAATCCGATTGATCTGTTTGTGTTCCGTCAGTATCTGCTGGGCGTTACGACACCGCCGAAGGGTCTGGTGCGCGATTACATTGATACCGATCGCAGCGGGGTTGTGTCGCCTCTGGATCTGTTCCGCTATCGTCAGTTGGTCAATGGCGTCTCAACGACGCAGGTTTGGGCGGGTCAATCGATGAATAATCCGCAGCCTTAGTCCCCGGGAACGGAGTGATAATTTCAAGGCCCTCGTCGATCGCGATTTTGCGGTCGGCGGGGGCTTTTTTCTTACCGTGTGGTTGCGTGTAGTATTCCGCCCATGGGAACCGTGAACGTACAAGGTGTTTGCAAGCAGTTCGGCGGGCAGATCGTGCTGGATCAAGCCACGGTGGAGTTCCACAGTGGTGAGACGGTGGGGCTTGTGGGGCCTAATGGTGCGGGCAAGTCGACGTTGTTCAAGATTATTGAAGGTGAGATGCAGCCTGATCTGGGGACGGTGACGTGTTCCAGGGGGATGGAACTGGGGTATCTGTCGCAGGAGTCTGATCTGGACCCGAACAAGGGATTGCGGGATGAGGTGATGGGGGCGTTTGAGCATCTTTTTGCGATGGAGAAGCGGTTGCATGATTTGTCGGATCGGATGGCTGCCGGGGAGGCGGTTCTGGATGAGTATGATCGATTGCAGCATCGGTTCGATGCGGCTGGTGGGTATGACCACGAGCAGCGATTGAATCAGGTGCTGGGTGGGCTGGGATTCGGTCCGGAGGAGTATGGCCTGCCTGTATCGGCGATGTCGGGTGGGCAGCGGAGTCGGGCGTCGCTGGCGAAACTGCTGTTGCAGGATTCGCAGTTTCTGCTGCTGGATGAGCCGACGAATCATCTGGATATCGATGCGGTGCGGTGGCTGGAGCGGTTTTTGGTGGGGCATCGCGGGGGGGCGGTGGTTATCTCGCATGATCGGTATCTGCTGGATCGGTTGGCGACGCGGATTGTGGAGCTGGAGAAGCATCGGCTGGTGACCTATCCGGGGAATTATTCCAATTATGTCAAGACCAGGGAGTTGCGGCTTCTGACGCAGGGTCGGCAGTTTGAGAAGGATCGGGAGTTTATCGAAAAGGAGCGGGCGTTTATCAACAAGCACATGGCTGGTCAGCGTACGAAGGAGGCGCAGGGGAGGCGGACGCGGTTGGAACGGCGGATCGGGAATGGGGAGTTTGTGCTGGAAAAGCCCGCAGAGTCGCGGCGGGTCAAATTTGATTTTGATGAGGGGCTGGAGCTGGATGGTCCGGTGTTGCGGGCGGATGGGTTGGCCAAGGCGTACGACGACAAGCAGTTGTTTCGCGATCTCAATATTCGCCTCGATTCGGGGATGCGGTTGTGCATCACGGGTCCGAACGGGGTGGGGAAATCGACGCTCTTGAAAGTCGTGATGGATCAGGTCGAGCGGGATGACGGTGAGTTCGAGTTTCATCGGCGGGCGAACATCGGGTATTACGCGCAGGACGCGACGGAGCTGAAGGAGGAGCAGACGGTCGTGGACGCGATTCGGGAAGTGCGACCGGAGTTTTCGGAGGAACGGACGCGGACGCTTCTGGGTGCGTTTCGTTTTTCCGAGGAGCGGGTATTCAAGAAGCTGGGGCAACTGTCCGGCGGTGAGCGGTCGCGGGTGCGGCTGGTCAAACTGCTGCTGTCGTCGCCGAATGTGTTGATACTCGATGAGCCGACGAATCATCTGGATATTGGGTCGCGCGAGGCGTTGGAGCAGGCGTTGGCTGACTACAAGGGGACGATCATTGCGGTCAGTCATGATCGGTATTTTCTGGATCGGACAGCCGACCGCTTGCTGGTGATGAGGCCTGAAGGGTGTCGGACGTTTGCGGGGAATTATTCGGACTACATCGGGCAGCTCGAACGCGAGCAGCAGGTTCAAACGAAGGCGAAGCAGCAGAATCAGCGTGGGAAAAAGAATCAGCGCAGGGAAAAGCGACGTGAGGAGTCGCCGTTTGATCGCATGACGATTGCGGAGATCGAGACGGTGATTATGGAGCGCGAGGAAGTGGTGGCTGAGATCAACGAGCGGTTTGCTGATCCTGAGGTGCACAAGAACAGGGAGAAGACGGTTTCGCTGTCGGCGGAGCTGGAGGTTGCGCGTGCGGAGTTGTTGGCTGCGGAGCAGGCGTGGAGTGAAAGGGCGGATGAGTCGTGACGCGAAAGGTGGATCAGCCGTGATTCGGTCGGAGTCTGAGTTGCGAGAGGAAATCGTTTCGATCGCGCGGCGGATGCATCGGCAGGGGTTGGTGGCTGCGACGGATGGGAACGTGAGTTGTCGGACCGGTGATGGTGGGTTTCTGGTGACGCGGAGCGGGTTGTGTCTGGGGGAAGCGACGGTTGACGATCTGGTTCGGTTGAATGCGACGTGTCAGGTGTTGGAGGGTGGGAAGCCGACGTCGGAGTTGGCGGTTCATCTGACGGTGTATCGGATTCGCGACGATGTGCGGTCGGTGGTGCATGCGCATCCGGTGTATGCCAATGCGTTGACGTTCGCGGGCGTGTCGATGGACGAGCTGGTGATTCCGGAGGTGGTGCTGACGCTGGGGCGGATTCCGACGACCGAGTATGGGACGCCCGCGTGTCCGGAGGGGGCGGAGGTGATCGCGCCGCATATCGTGGATCATGATGCGGTGTTGTTGCAGCGGCACGGGTCGGTGACGGTGGGTCGGACGGCCACCGACGCCTGTTTGAAGCTCGAAAAGCTCGAACACGCCGCGCACATATTGTATCTGTCGCGGATGCTTGGTGGTGCGACGCCGCTAAACGCCGACGAGCTGTCGCGATTGGCTGCGGTGGGGAAACGGTTGGGCATGGACCTGTCTCCGCCGCTGCGGGGGTTGGGTTGAGCTCTATCGATCGACTCGCCCGCCCCAAATCCTGATCACTCCGCCAGAATCTCCGGAAACGATCTGGGTTCCGTCCGGGCTGAATGCGATGGAATCGATACTACTGCCTGTGGATTGAACTGAAAGCACCTGCTCACCACTGGCAACATCCCAAATCCTCACCTCGCCGAAACTTCCGGAGGCGATGCGCGATCCGTCCGGATTCACGGCGATCGCGATCACAACGTCATCAAATGAGCGAGGAGCTTCAATCGTGTGAATCACCGAACCGTCGCCGGCGTTCCATATGCGGATCTTTCCATTATCGTGGCCTGAGATGATTCGCCTGCCATCGTGCCCGAATGTTACGCACCGGACACGCGAGTCAAGACCCTGGATTGCGAAAACTATCTTGCCGGTCTGCAAATCTCGAACGACAAGATCACCGGATACGATTCGTTTTCCGTCCGGACTGAAAGCAAACAAGCTGCCATCCTCGGCAAGAGTGAAAAGCTCGTCACCGCTCAATGCGTCCCATATCTTGAGCAACAGATGGTCTCCGGAGGCAATGCGCGCGCCGTCCGGACTGAACGTAACAAGCCTCGCGACACCATAATGTTCTCCAAACGTCAATGCACCAGTAGGATTTTTCGTATCCCAAACAGTGAGTGTGCCATCTGAATTTGCTGAAACAATTCGCCCACCATCGGGGCTGAACGCCATGACTTCAGGTTTCAGCCCCGCGCCGGGATACGACTGAACTGCGTCACCGGTTGCGGCGTCCCACACCTTGAATGTGTCGTCGGACCCAACGGAAAAAACGCGCGTCCCCTCCGCGTTGAACGCGACGGTTGTGCCCCCGGATTCATGGGCGCGAATCGCCTGGACCACATCGCGCCCTTCGACTGCCCAGAACCTGACTGTCATGTCCTCGCTTCCGGAAGCAATAAGCGCGCCGTCCGGACTGATGGCCAAGGATGTGATTGCTCGTTCGTGTCCCAGATGTGTTCGATTCCTGGGTTTGAGTCTCCAGATAAAAGTGGGTCCCCCCGGCTGTCCACGTCTTCGATGGTTCTTTGCGCGTCGTCGTTCATTGGTGATCAACCCTACTCCGACCTCCGGATCCCAGGTACTGACCGTGCCGTCGCTGCTTCCGGCAACAATCTGTTTGCCGTCCGGGCTGAATGCGACGGAAATGAGACTCTCACCATCTTCTCGAAGCGTTCGGATCTCATCGCCGGTTGCGGCGTCCCAGATTTTGAGCACTCCGTTCAGGCTTCCCGACACAATCTGCTTCCCGTCCGGGCTGAAACCAATAGACAGAACCCAACTATCGTTCCCCGAAAGCGTTTGGATTTCATCGCCGGACGCGGCATCCCAAATCCTGAGTGTCTTGTCCCAGCTTCCTGAAACAATCCGCGTTCCGTCCGGGCTGAATGCGACGGACGAAACCAAATCATTATGTCCGACCAGCGAACGTACTTCGTCGCCGCTGGCTGTGTCCCAAACAATGACGGTCTTGTTCCGACCTCCGGAGACAATCTGCGTCCCGTCCGGGCTGAACGCAACGGAATTGACTCTATGTTGCATTGTTCTACCGTAAACTGTTCTATAACTGATGCCCGCACTTGACGCGACGGCTTCAAACACATCGCCATGTCCAAGCCTGCGGACTTCATAGCCTTCAGCGACGTCCCATACTTGCAGCGCATCACGCCAGCTTCCCGATACGAACTGCGACCCGTCCGGGCTGAACGCGACGGATGTTACTGGATAGACACTCTCAGAAATCGTTCGGATTTCGAGCCCGGTCGCGACGTCCCAAATCCTGAGCGTGCCGTCGGTGCTGCCGGAGACGAGATATTTGCCATCCGGGCTGAATGCGACGGCGTTGACCGATCCGCTGTGTCCATGAAGTGTCCGCAGGCTCGTATCCGAGACCTGGTTCAGGTATCCCCACTCCCAGTTTCTCAGGTGCGGAGGGCATTTGTCCAGGGATCGCCTCATAGGCCCGATCTTGTTGTCTCGCCAGCTTACCACAGCATCTGCGATGTACGAACGGTAGAGCGCCTCGGACAACTCCTTCTCACGCTGCACGGCGAGTACCAGATTGTCCTGGGCTTCGTGCTGTGCCTGCACGGCGATACGCTCGCTTATTGAAAGCTGTTCTGCGCGATTTTCGGCGAGAATGGCGAAACTGGTCGCGACGACGAGGCCAATCGCCAGCGAAAACATCACGGCTACGACACCGCCGGCGACGGCTTTGTGTCGCGTCACAAACTTGCGAAACTCATACATCCGACTCGATGGTCGCGCGATAATTGGCTGATGCGTCAGAAAACGCTCAATATCCGAGCCAAGCTCGGTGGCGGACTGATACCTTCGCTCGCGGTCCTTCTGCATCGCCTTGCCGACGATGGTCTCGACGTCACCGCGCAGGGCTGCGTTCAACACGCCGCAACGCGTCGGCTCGTCCTGCTGAATGACGCGAATGGCTTCGTGCATCATGCGCTTGGCGAGATCGTGCGGGAGTTGCCCGGTCAGAAGCTCAAAAAGCACGATCCCCAACGCATAAACATCGCTCCGCGTATCAAGCTCGTCGGCACGTCCACCGGCCTGCTCCGGACTCATGTACGCCAGCGTCCCGCTGAGACGAATCATCCCGAGGTCGATCGTCGTGGCTTGCAGATCGCACTCGGTCGTTTTTGCGACCCCGAAATCCAGAATCTTGGGCTGACCTTCACGGGTTACGAGGATGTTGGCTGGTTTGAGGTCGCGGTGGATGACTCCCTTCTGATGGGCATGTTGGACGGCGTTGCAAACCTTTGCGAAAAGCTCGAGCCGCTGGCGGACGTCGAACTACTTCGCATCGGTGAACTCCGTCAGTGGCTGACCGTCGATCAACTCCATGACGAAGTAGGGCTGTTCGCCTGCGCCTTTGCCGATGGAACCGGCTTCGTAGATTCTGGCGATGCCCTGATGTTGCAATCGCCCGAGCAGCTCGGCTTCGTCTCTGAGTCGCCGACAGAGTTCGTGATTGGTCTGCGGTTCGGAGTGGGGCCTGATGAGCTTCAGTGCCACTTCACGGCTTGGGTGTTTCTGGAGTGCGCGATAGACGGTGCCCATGCCACCGGAGCCGATGACGCCGAGGATTTTGTAGGGTCCGATCGTTTCGGGGACTTCCGTGGCGTTTTGAAACCCAGCGTCGTCGCCGTGGCCAAACGTTTGCGTTTTCTGTTCATTCATGGAGGAATTACCGGGAAAAGCTGCCCGCCGCCGCGTTCGTATGAATCTGATTATCGGTCGCTGTTACGAAACAAATATGACATTCAGAATGGGGGGAGTCAAGAAATCGGGGTTTTTGTGGAAGTTTTTTTGTGGCCCGATGGCGATGTCGGTGTGGACTGCGAACATTTCGTTGCCCGCGAGGCATGACGTTGCAGCGATCAATGGCGCGCCGCTGAAACGGTTATGTACCTCCATCAGCCATCCGCGGGGTGGTATCCTTTTGCGTTGTCCTGTTCGCGACGGTGGCTATAATGTCCTCGGCGTTGTGTCCGCAGGCGCGGGATGCGACGTTTTCACGACACGCAGCGGCCGGAACCGCCCTGGTCAGGAGAAACGGATGTCAACGAAGCAGGATACGGATCGGACTGAGTGGATGGAGGCGTCGGGGTTGAAATATATCCTGCAACTGTTTCGCATCGCGGTCGACCCCAACAAGCTTCTGCTCGCACTTGTGGGCATTTTTGTGACGATCGTCATCGGATCCGCACTCGACAAGATATGGGTGTCGGCGGGTTGGGGTGTGTCGGCGAATGCGATCGTTGCAAGCATGGGCGTACCGTCACCTGACCCTGCCGAAGCCTCCAGCAACGAGGGTGTCTTTCAGGTGTTCCGGGCGTTTGAAATTCGGGCGGTTCGCGACGCTATTGAATCCGCTCGTCATGGCACGCTCATCGGCCCGGCCTATTCGCATTCTCCCGGAGCGGGCGGGGTGTCAACGTCGAACTATGTTTTTGATTACAACGGTCGGGGAATTTTCTACAACGCTGTCCTGATGGTCCGGGGCGTTGTCTGGATGTTCACCGCGCACCCGATTTACGCCATCATTTTCTTTGCTCTGTTTATCCTGTGCTGGTCCTACGCGGGCGGTGCCATCTGTCGCAACACCGCGTTGCAATTCGCGCGCAACGAACGAACCTCCGCCCTTGAAAGCCTGCGGTTTACGCATCGAAAAGCCCTCGGTGGATTCTTCGCGGCTCCGATCATTCCGATGGGCATGGTTGGTTTGATCGCCATCGTGCTGATCCTTGGCGGTGTGTTTCTCTCCATTCCATGGCTTGGTGACATCGTCGGCGGACTCGCGTTTTTCCTCGCGTTGTGTGGGGGTCTGGTCATCGCCGTCCTGTCGGTCGGATTTGTCGGCGGGGGTCCTCTGTTCTGGCCAACGCTGGCGGTGGAGGACTCCGACGCGTTTGATGCCGTCGCACGCAGTTACAGCTATCTGTTTGCCAGGCCGCTCCGACTTCTCTGGTACCTGTTTCTCGCTATTGTCTACGGCAGCTTCTGCTGGTTGGCGATCGCGTTTGTCGCGTGGCTGACCGCTGCGGCGACGCACTTGTTTGTCGGAATCGGCAGCGGGTTTTTTGGCGGCGGCGAGGATCTGCCGAACAAGCTGTCAGGCCTCTGGATCAAACCGACTTTCGATTCGCTCGTGCAATTACCGCCCGATTTGTCCGGCGTCAGCACCGTCTCCGCCTACCTGATCGGGTTCTGGACATTGTTGTTGCTCGGAGCGGTCTGGGCATTTTTGGCATCGTTCTTTTTCAGCGGCTCGACGGTTATTTATTTCCTGATGCGACGCGACGTCGATTTCGTTGACATCGGCGAAATCTACATCGACGACTCCGCCGACGCATCGGACGCCGCCGACGCATCGACGAAAACAGACGACCAGAATGGCTGAGCAAATCGAATCCTCATGACGCTCGCATTCAATATCTGGCTGTGGGTCGGTGTGTTCGTCGGACTGACGTGGCTGGTGCGCCATTCAATTGTTTCCAAAATCCAACGAAATCGGCAGTCTCTTTCGAGCCACACCTATTCGGACTCGCCCCTTCCGGACGCTCCGCACGTTACGGTCGTGATCGCAGCGAAGGACGAAGAGCGGCACATCGAAACCTGCGTGCGCTCGCTGCTCAATCAGGACCACCCCAACTTCGATATCATCGTCGCCAACGACCGCAGTACGGATCGCACCGCCGACATTCTCGCCAACTTGCAGACGGAATTCCCCAACAAGCTGACAATCGTCAACATCGAACACCTCCCCGACAACTGGTACGGCAAACCCCACGCCATCACACGCGCCGTCAAACACGCCACCGGCGAGTTCCTGCTCTTTTCCGACGCTGACTGCGAATTCATCAGCCCCAACGCCATCTCCACCGCCGTCCGCTATGCGGAGCAGGAAAACATTGGCTGCCTGACCCTGACGCCCATTGTTAAGAGCGCCTGTCTGGCCGAATCCATTATCCAACCGGTTTGCACAGCCGTCCTGTTTCTATGGCATTCGCCCGCGCGCGTGAACAACCCCGCCACGAAAACCGCCTACGCCAACGGGGCCTTCATCATGTTGCACCGCGACGCGTACGACCGCATCGGTGGACACGAGACGGTCGCCAATACCCTCGTCGAAGACATCGCCATCGCCCGCGCGGTCAAAAACGCCGGTATCCACCTCCGCGTCATGCACAATGAAGACCTGTACGTCACCGAAATGTACGATTCGCTGCGGGCAGTGAGACGCGGGTGGAGTCGCATTTTCCAGGGCTCGTTCGGCACGCCGGGCCGGGTATTTCTCGGATTGTTCGTTCTGTTTTTGTTCAGCCTGTTGCCCTGGATTTCCGCCGTTGTCTCAACGATCGGATTGGCGTCCGCATCTCCCGAAACGACGCAAACCTGGCAGACCCTGACCCTGGTCTGGTGGATCACGCTCATCCTCGAACAATCCGTCGTCTGGCGGTTCTTCCCGCTCATGCGTGCGCCCGCCGTTCGATCACTCTCCTACGTCGTCGGCGTCATCGCAACTTTCGTCATCCTGTGCGACGCCATGCTCAAATTGATTGGCCTGGGACGCACGCGATGGGGTGACCACCGTCCCAATGCAATGCTGCAACCCCAACCAACCGAATCACCCAAGCCAGCCGCCCATGCAGACTGACGATCCAAAAGAGCAAACCGAATCACCGCGAGCGTTCGCCACAGGCACCGGTGCCGTCTGCCAACTCGTCGGCATTGTCTACATGATCATCACGGCGATCTATTGGTTCGCCAGTGGCAGACTCCACCTGCCGATCAGGGACGGAATCGACAACGTGGCTGAATATTTCAAGCCCGAGAACATCGTCCTTGCAGCCGCCACCCTCAACGTGCTCGTCGGTTTCGCCGGCGGATTGTCATTGGCAGCCTTCGGCATCGGACTGCAGGGTGAACGGCGAACCGGCGGGATCGGTGCCCTCGTCACCGCCGCCCTGCTCATTCTCGCCAACGTCATCGGCGTCGTCTGCTGTGTCGCCTACGGACCGGCCTGGTTCGCCGTGATCATTTTCACCCTCACCGCCGGCGCCAACACCATCATCTTCCTCCTCGCAGGCCACAGCGCTTCGGTCCTCAAGAAATACCCGCCGCCGCCCGACCAGAGCGTCGTCACCGACGAGTGGATCGAGGAATACCACCAGAAACGACGTGAAAAACGTGGTTTCTAGTCGCCCTGCCGATTGCATTTTCCTGTCAGATCACGCGCCAACATCGCCCGATCGCCCATATAATCACCCGGAATGATCCAAACCCATCAGGGGCCAACCAAATGACAAGAACAACAGGAATGGGCGTCGCGATCGTTGCGGGCGCTGTACTTATCATGACGGTCGCCGCGCATGCCAAACCGAAACTCGACGATCCAAAATCCACGCTCCCCGCGTGGCAACGTCAAGCCCACACCGCCGTCAGGAAAGGCCTGAACTTTCTCGCGAGCACCCAGCGTGCCAACGGAGGCTGGCCCCTGCGAGACGAATCCGACCCCGCCGTCACCGCCCTCGTCGCCAAATGTTTCATCCAGTTCCCCGAATACGGCGTCGACCACCCCATCTCCCGCCGGGCCATCAAATTCATCACCCAATCCATCCAGACCGACGGCGGGATCTACGTCGCGGGACAAGGCCTGGCCAACTACCAAACCAGCGTCTGCCTGTCCGCCCTCGCCGCAACGCGGGACGAAAAACACAAACAAACCATCGCGCGCGCCCAGGCATTCCTCGCCAAAGGCCAATGGGACGAGGACGACGAACACGACAGGGACAGCTCCTGGCATGGCGGCGCGGGATACGGCAAGCACAAACGCCCCGACCTCTCCAACACCCAGATGATGCTCGAAGCCCTCCACGACTCAGGCCTGCCCGCAGACCACCCCGTCTACAAAAAAGCCCTCGTTTTCATCTCCCGATCCCAGATGCTCACCGAATCCAACGACCGACCGTTCGCAAGAGGCACGTCCGACGGCGGATTCATCTACACCCCGGTCGGCGACGGTGAATCCAAGGCGGGCAACGTCAACATCAACGGCAAACAGCGGCTTCGCTCCTACGGATCCATGACCTATGCAGGATTCAAAAGCCTTCTCTATTGCGGACTCTCGCGAGACGACCAGCGCGTCAGGTCAGCCATGAAATGGATTCAGCAACACTACACACTCAGCGAAAACCCCAACATGCCCGGCGCTCAAAACAAGCAGGGTCTCTATTACTACTACCACGTCTTCGCCCGCGCACTTGACGCGTGGGGCGAGGACTTTCTGGTCGACGAAAACGACGTCAGGCACCCGTGGCGACTCGAACTCTGCGACCGCCTCACCGATCTCCAACGCCCCGATGGAAGCTGGATCAACGAAGCCGACCGGTGGTATGAAGGCAATCCACAACTCGTCACCGCCTACGCGATTCTCGCCATCCAGGCCGCCGTCCGGTAATCACCACAACAACCGGGAACGACCCAAATCCATGTAGCGTCATCCCTCGTGGGTGACGGGAACACAAAACAACGTCCGCGCGCAACCGCACCCCTCGCAATCAACCAATATTACCACCACTGGACCACGCCCAAACCCAACCCTAGAATGCCTCGACGACGGTCACAATTTCGCTCAAATGACGCGTCCCAAAGGGAAGAATTCCATGGCCATGCCCAATCTTCGGCGATACGACGTTCAAGCCCGATATTCAATCACCCTCAGCGTGCTCGCGCTGTTGCCGCTTTTCGCCGCCACCGCAGCCTGCCTGAAAAACTACGGCCACGAACTGCGCGCCATCCAATACGGACAACACTCCGTCTTCCTGTTCGCGTTCCTCGTCTGCATTGGAACCGCCGGACTCCTGTCCGCACTCGGTGTCATTTTCGGATTCAACAGCGCAGGACAGCGACGCAACGACGCCACCCGAAAATCCTGGCTTGGATTCTTCATCGGAACAGCCGTCATGTCCCTTTCGATCGTCGTTTTTTTCGGATTCTACTTCCTTAGAATGCCCATCGTGACCGGCTGACCGCCCATTCACAACCCCGCCCTTTCCCCCTATCATGCCGCCCGCAGTCGAGCGGAACGTCCTTCGATTGCGCGAATTGGCGGCGACCACGCCCCGAAAAAACGTCTATCACCACAGCGGGTTTCACCATGAATCGAAAAGCAGCCGAGCGCATCCTTCGTGACGTTCTCCACCTCCCCACCGCACCATTCGCCGAGCACGCGGTCGTCGACCACATCCACGACTTCATCGCCCAGCGACCCGCCGTCAAAGCGAAGGTCGACAAGGTCGGCAACATTCTCGTCCACTACAAAAAAGGTCCGAAACGCGTTCCAAGACCGGTCTGCTTCGCAGCCCATCTCGACCACCCTGGATTCCGCGCCGTCAAAATGACCAACTCAAAATCGCTCAAGGCGGAATGGCACGGCGGGGTCGCAGCCGAATACTTCAACAGGAATCGCATCAAATTTCATTCAGGGGGGAACTGGATCCACGGTCGCATCAACGCAGTCAAAACCGCCGGACGCAATGGCCGACAGGTCGTCGAGTCGGTCTCCGTCGACGTCACAGAACCGGTCAACTCCGGATGCCCCGGCATGTGGGATTTCCCCGATCCGGTCATCAAAAAAGGACAAATCCACGCCCGCGCCTGCGACGATCTCGCGGGGGCATCCGCCATGCTTGCCTGCATCGACGACCTCGTTCGTCGAAAAGCCGACGGCGAAGCCTACTTCCTGTTCACCCGCGCTGAAGAGGTCGGCTTCATCGGTGCGATCGCAGCCTGCAGGCTTCGCACGATTCCAAAAAAATGCGTCGTCGTCGCCATCGAAACCAGCGCGGAACGCTCCAACGCACGCATCGGTGACGGGCCTATCCTCCGCGTCGGCGACAAATCCACCACCTTCAACTCCAACGCGACCGCCTTCTGCGCTGCCGTCGCCAACGATCTCAACAAAAAAGACAAATCCTTTGAATATCAACGAAAACTGATGGACGGTGGAACCTGCGAATCAAGCGCCTATTGTCAACTGGGATACGACGCCACCGGAATCTGCATCGCTTTGGGCAACTACCACAACGTCAATGCCAGGGCGAAAAAACTAAGCCCGGAATTCGTCAGCCTCGACGACTACGACAAACTCGTCCGATGGTTCATCGCCCTCGTCCAGACCCATCGACGCTACGACGGCTCAAACCCCGCGTTCGACGCAACGCTCGTCAAGCTTCAAAAGAAATACAACAAACTGCTCGACAAAACAAAATAGCCGCCGGCTTTCAGAAAAAACCGACGGCCGGTTGAATTATTGATTGTCAAAAACGGCTCGTAGCCGTCAGTCGGCCTGTACCTCCTCGCGAGGCTTGTAGTTCAGGACGCTGCGCGTCGTCCAGCGGCGACCATCAAATGTCGTCACCGACGACGATGATTTGAAGAAATCCATCTCCGCCGCCACAGGACCGAGCTTCGCCATCATCGCGAACATCGCACGGATCGGTGCAACCTCATCCCCACCCTGCACCGCCATCGCACCCATCATGCCACCCATCGACAACCCCATCGCCAGTTGCTGACCCATCATCTCCAGATCAGTGAACGACGCCCCGGTCACCGCTCCCGACACCCGCACCCCCTCAGCCTTGAACCGCTCGCTGTCGCGAATCGTCTTCGCACCCGCCTTCCCAGCCGCCAACACCTTGTTCACGTCCTGCGGACCGGACCCAATGACCAACCATTCATCATGAATTCCCACCACAGGCCTCACCTGCATCATCATCATCATCGGATGCATCACGCTGTAGAACCCTTTCGCCTCGACCTCCGGCATGGGCTTGATCACCAACCCCAACTCCTCGGATTTTGCCTGCACCCGCGCGATGAACCCGTCGATTTTCTCTTTGGCAAGCTTCGGATCACTCAACCGAATCATCAAAACCGAACCCGCCTGCATGCCGACAGCGGGAAGCGAGACCTGCATTACCTCACCACTGATCCACGAAAGCAGGTCTTCCTTGACGTGGAAATTCACGCCCGTTTGCATTTCCTCCCAGCGAGCCAACCATTCCTTGCTCTTTTCGGGAAATTCCGTTTTCAGGAAATCGATCACCTGATCGTGCAACATGTTGACGTCGAGCAGGGTCGAACAACCGAACCCCGTCGCATCAACAGGGACATATTTGTCAAACCGATCGAAGGTTGTCCGTTGCGTCAATGCCTTAGTAAATGGCTTGGTTTGCGCATCCGGCAACAACGTCACCACTTCATGGGTACGCTCGCGAAGCCCATCCGTCCTGGTGGACACCATGACAGAATCGATGAAATCCACATGCCTCATCCCCCGCGTGAAAATCCGCCGAAAACCATCGAACTTCTTCTTGTGCTCCGACCGGTGGTCATTTCCCTTCGGAAGAGCCTTCATCATCCCCAGCACCTGATCAACCAACCGATGAATACCGAAGTACATCACCATATCCTCAGGCGTATCAACCCCCGCCATCGCCTTCGCAAATTCAGGCGTATCGATGAACGACGGAACCTTCTTCTCCCCCAGGAGCAGCGGTTGGAGGTTTGCAACGCCATCCCTGCCCGTGCTCAAACCGATCATGTCCCTGTGCCTGAACAACTCGATGACAATCGGCCCCTTGACCGCCAACCGCCAGATTTGTGTCTCACCGATTTTCGTTTCCTCGACGTGAAGACTTTCGGACAATGACGCCACGGATGTCATGACCTTCGTCAACGACGCAACATGTTCGCCGACTTTGGCAGGGTCGCTGCGGAACAACACCAGGTAGTTCGGCATCGGGGCAGCCATCCGCTGCGAAAACACCATCTCCTTCGACCCCAAACTGCTCCACGCCACGCTCCGCAACGCGTCGGTCACCAGCTTGCTGTCTTTTTGAAGTTGCTCCCGTTTGGATTCAGGCGTCATGCTCAGGATGAGATTGGCCAGGTCCTGCTCAATGCCGGACTGACTCAGGGCGTCAAAAACCTCCTGCCAATGCTCCGCGATGAAACCACGCTCCGGGTTGTGCACCGCGTGAACCATGAACCAGGAGTCAGCCGGCACATATCGCCCGAGCGTGAAATTCTTCGGAAGCTGGCCCCCAAAGACGACCAGGGGACAACACAACGCAACCGCAAGAAACGACCACCGTCGATGAGAACGGATCATACTGACGACTCCTTGATATGCATTTCGCGGGGCAAAACCCACCCCATCCACGCGACACCGTATGCGACCCATCCGGTGTCGTAACCCTCTTTCAAGACAAAACCTTCTGTGCAGTAGAGGATAGGTTCTCATCGGGCCTGACGCCAGAATACCCTTGTTGATTGTTGTCCGATCTTGTCTTTGAATGGCGCGAAATCCCCGGTCGCTCCGCGGTTTCGCTCATCAACCTCCCGGCGTATGATCGATACCGTGAAGATGGTGGTCCCCCTGATCACCGGAGACCCGGAGTTCGTCCGACTCAATGACCGACTCGTCTCCAACGACGGGCTTATCGGCATTTCCGGACTGTGGGGATCGTCTGCGCCCATCCTCGCGAGCACCCTCGCAAACACGTCCAAAAGACCCATCCTCTACGTCTGTGCCCACCTCGACGAAGCCGACACCATCGCCGACGATATTCAATCCGCCACCAGACACCCCGTCTCCATCCTCCCAGCTTGGGAATCCGCCCCGGGCGAGGGATCAGCCGGTGGCGAAATCCACAACGAACGTCTCCAGCTCTGCACCCGCCTCGCTCACGACTGCCCACCGGTCATCGTCGTCCCCGTCCAGGCCCTCGTCCAACCCGTCCCCAACCCAGCCGCCATCGAAAAAAACACACTGTCGCTGCGAATTGACACCCGGCGAGATCCCGACGAAATCGCCAAATGGCTCGTCGACCGGGGCTTCGAGCGCCTCGAACGCGTCGAAGCACCGGGCGATTTCGCCAAACGAGGCGACATCCTCGACATCTATGCGCCAGACCGCGAAAACCCCGTCCGCCTCGAATTCCTCGACGACCAGCTCGAAGCCATCCGCGAATTCGACATTTTTTCACAGCGTTCCCGAATCTCCCTGTCCTCCGCAAAAATTACAGCCCTCCCACACCGACAAAAACTGACACCTCAATCTCTCACCGGTTTCCTTGATTACCTGCCTCGAAACACCGTCATTCTTCTCGACAGGCCTGCAGACACACAGGAAATGGCACAGACGTTCTTCAATCGCGTTGATCGTCGCAACGAACTGATCAAACCCGCCGAGCTTTTCAGGTCGATCACAAAATTTGCCCAAATTCACCTGACCCGCATCGGGGCCGCCATCGGTGGCGAGGACGACGTTTTTCAATTTGAAACGCGTTCGCTGGCTCGATTTGAGGGCAAAACCGACGCGGCTGTCCGCGAACTTTGCACCGTCGCCCAGACCCACAACGTCATCGTCTACTGCCCAACCGACGGCGAACGTTCCCGCCTTTGCGAGATTATCACCGAAGCCAACCTGTCCATGCCCGAATCCATCCGACTCGAGCGTGGCGTCATCCACCACGGTTTTGAATGGCTGCACGGAAAAACCATCGTCGTGGGGCATCACGAAATTTTCCACCGCACGCCCACACGTCGAATCCGCAAAACCCACGCAGCCAAGCCAATCGAATCCGCCCTCGATCTGATATCCGGGGACATCGTCGTCCATGTTGTGCACGGCATCGCCCGATTTGTGGGCATGAAAATGATGGAAAAGGCCTCCTCGAACAAATCCGAGGAATTCATCACCCTCGAATTCGCCGACCAGGCTGTGCTCCACGTTCCGACGTCTCAAATCGACCTGATCCAGAAATACGTTGGCGCCGGAGGTATCAAACCGACACTTTCCAAACTCGGCGGCACGAGATGGAAGAAAACCAGGGAAAAGGTCGAGGACGCCATCTCCGAATTGGCGGACTCGCTGCTCCGCGTGCAGATCGAACGCGAACAAGGCACGGGTAATGCCTATCCGGCTGACACCCACTGGCAGCGTGAATTTGAAGCGTCGTTCGCCTACGAGGATACCGAGGATCAGGTCGTCGTCACGAGCGATATCAAGGGTGATCTCTGCCGACCGCGACCGATGGACCGTCTTGTCTGCGGTGATGTCGGATTTGGAAAAACCGAACTCGCCATCCGCGCGGTTTTCAAGGTCGTTGAATACGGGAAACAGGTGGCGGTTCTCGTCCCGACGACGGTGTTGGCTGAACAGCATTCGCGGACGTTTGGGGAACGATTGGCGGACTATCCGTTCGAGATCGGTTGTCTCTCGCGATTCAGGAATCCGGCTGAACAAAAGCGCATCATTGAGAAGGTCAAAAAAGGACAGGTCGACATCGTCATCGGCACGCACCGTCTGCTCAGCAAGGACGTCGGTTTCGCCGACCTTGGTCTGGTGATCATCGACGAGGAGCAGCGATTCGGCGTCGAGCACAAGGAACGTCTCAAACAGATGCGCACCTCGGTTGACGTTCTGTCGCTGTCAGCCACGCCGATCCCGCGCACGCTGCACATGGCGTTGGTCGGTCTGCGTGACGTGAGCGCGTTGCAATCACCGCCGATGGACCGTCGCGCGATCGCGTCGCACGTTTCGCAATTCAGCGTGGACATTATCAGGGAGGCTGTCCGACGCGAACTCGCCCGCGAGGGTCAGGTTTTTTTCGTCCACAACGTCGTGCACAATATCGAAACGGTGGCGGACCGCATCCGGCAGCTCGTTCCCGAAGCGCGCGTCATTGTAGGCCATGGTCAGATGAAACAGGGCGAACTCGAGGTCGTCATGCGGAAATTCCTCAACCGCGACGCCGACGTTCTGGTCGCGACGACGATCATCGAATCGGGCGTGGACATCCAGAACGCCAATACGATCTTCATCAACAATGCCGACCGTTTCGGATTGGCAGACCTGCACCAGCTTCGGGGGCGCGTCGGGCGATCTGTCCGCCGGGGGTACTGTTATTTCCTGCTCCCGTCCGATCGCCCCATCACCGCCAAGGCCACCAAACGTATCAAAGCCATCGAGGAATTCAGCGATCTCGGCGCGGGTTTTCGCATCGCGATGCGCGACCTGGAAATCCGTGGTGCGGGCAATCTTCTCGGGGCGGAGCAATCGGGTCACATCGCGTCGGTCGGATACGAACTTTACTGTCAACTGCTCGAACGCGCCGTCAAGCGCAAACGCGCCAAATCAACCTCCGACGCAGCGTCGTCCGCAACACCGAAACGCAAACCTCAACCCGTGACCGTCGGTGGCGGCGACAGCAGCGATTCGCCAACAATCGACGACGCCACGAATTCCGCAGACAAGCCGGACATCAACACGTTGGCTGCACTGCTAGATTCGGCAAACAACCCAGAAGCCCGCCCGCACATCGAACTCGAAATCGTCGCCCACATCTCGCGTGCGTACATTCCCGCGGAGCGCACGCGGATCGATCTCTACCGACGCATCGCGTCATGCACGACACCGAAGGATGTGCATCAGCTCGAAGAGGACATCCGCGACACGTTTGGTCCGTTCCCGCAGCAGGTGGGCAATCTGTTTCAGTTGTCTGAGCTGCGCATCCTCGCTGCCATCCGGGGGATCTGCAAGATCATTCACCATGGTCCGGACATCATCTTTACCGTGAACCGGTTGGCCGACGTTGATCCAATCTTTGCGAACGCCCCCGGCATCGCTCGGTCACCCGACAAACACACCGTTCACCTGCGTTTGCCCAAATCGTATCTGGAACCCACCACCCTGCTTCCGGTGCTTCGCAAGTTGCTTGCGACGTCAATCTGATATACGTCAACGGGTGCATGACAGTTTCAGCAGGACGCCATTGATCGTTGTAGCGTCACCCCCTGGGGTGACGGAAACACGAAACGATGTCCGTTTGCCATCGCGCCGCCAACAAGGGGCGACGCTACAGAAGGGGGATTTGTAAGACACCACGACCGTATCCGCCGACTCTGTCGTGCACCTGCTTCAACAGCGCCGTCCGACCGGTGCTTGCAACAGGCTGATTTTCCCGTTAGTAGTCGGAACGAGCAGGTAAGGAACTCAAACTGACCGATTTTCGTGATGGTGGCGGATAGTGCGATGGAAAAGCGTTGTTTCTGGCCGATATCGGTGTTGTTGAACCAACCGAATCGGGAGAAACACCGCATGGTTACTATCGGCTCCATCCCGCACTGTTTGT
>JAJDDT010000070.1 GCA_029260165.1 Phycisphaerae bacterium
GTTAAGAAGACCTTCGAGGAGGTAGAGCGATCCGCATTGTTGCCCCTTCCCCTTGAGCGATTCCCATTCTTCACGGAGGTAAAGCGGAAGGTTCATCGAGACGGGCATATCGAAGTGGACAAGGCCTACTACTCAGTACCACCAGAGTACCTGACCTGGCAGGTATGGGTTCGATGGGATAGTCGTACGGTGCGTATCTTCAACCAACGCATGGAACAGATCGCCTTCCATGTCAAACGCGAACCCGGGCGATTCAGCACGCAACAACCACATATTCCAGCGAAAAAACGATCAGGCGTCGAGCGAGGAGCCGCCTATCTGTTGAGCAAGACATCTCTGATCGGCCAGGAGGCAGGCCTGTGGGCCGAGCAAATGATCCGTGATCGCGGCATTGAAGGTGTTCGCGTGCTTCAGGGTCTGCTCAACCTATCCAACCGGCACAGTGCGGATGCGATTGAGAATGCATGCGAGATCGCCCGCACCCATGGCAGCTATCGGCTGAGGACTTTGCGTGAACTCATCCACCGCAAAGGCGATCGCCAGCAGCAGTTCGACTTCATTGAGGAGCACGACCTCATCCGCCCATTGACCGATTACGGAGATTTTGTCCATGAAGCATTCAAATACACAACAACAAACACAACCACAAACCTGGAGGAACAAAAAGTATGAATGACGCTATGCAGACGACGCTGAGGGCGTTGCGACTGTCCGGTCTGGCCCAAACACTGGAGGTCCGCTTACAGGAGGCAGCGGGCAATGGCCTGAACCATCTGGAATTCCTGGAGTTGGTCCTTCAGGATGAACTGGCTGTCCGTGCCGATCGACGCAGACAGCGGAGGATTCAGGCGGCATCGTTCCGGGATGCCAGGACGCTTGAGGATTTTGACTTTACGTTCAACGCTTCGATCAAGAAGAAACAGATCTTTGAGTTGGCGACCTGCAAGTTCATTGATCAGGCCCGCGATGCGTTATTAATCGGTCCGCCGGGAACTGGGAAATCGCACATCGCTCAAGCGATCGGCTACCAGGCGATCAAGGCAGGTCACACGGTGTTGTACCGATCGATCTTCGATGTGGTGCGAGACTTCCTGCATGACGAGGCGCTGGGCGGCGAAGAGAAGGTTCTGAATCGTTACCTCAAACCCGAGCTTCTGATCATAGACGATATGGGGATGAAAAACCTGCCCAAGCGAAGCGGTGAGTATCTCTTCGAGATCATCATGCGAAGATACGAGCTGCGATCGACCATGATGACGTCGAACAGACCGTTGGAAGATTGGGGCAAGCTGATCGGCGATGTCCCCTCAGCCACAGCCATCCTCGATCGCTTCCTGCACCACGCCGAATTGATCACCATGAAGGGGAAAAGCTATCGGCTGAGGAACAAAGCGACGGATGAGCCAACGAAGAAAAACTCAGGCAGGAACCCCAATGATGACAAAGACGCATAACTGAAATTGTTTGTAGATGATCAACAATGAGCTATAAGGATAACCAAATCACTGGTTGGTTTTGATTCGACGCTTGGTGGTTGGTTTTGGAGTGATCGGTGACAGTGATCGCCCTCTGCGATCGCCCCCCGGCCACCCTCGGCTTTCGTTCCACGCCCCTCGCCTGGGGCCTTGCGATTCACTCCGATTCGTACGAAACTCTTCATGACACGGCTCCTTGTGTGATAGATTTGTCAAAAATCACCGTCATTCATGGAGCCGTTCGTCTCAAATTTCAACTAAAAATAGCACACTCCCCGTCTTGAAAGACGGCGATTCAGAAGGGAATAACCACGGGGGCAGACGACCTGATGCCATAGTGAAATTGCATTGCAGACGGAATGAGGCGCGCGGGTAGCGAGTAATTTTGCCAGTCAACGCTGCGTATGAATGCGTTTCTTGTCGTGTCTTTGTTTTTCGGCGGATAGTTGCCAATGTCTGGGCCTGGTTGTAAGCGGTCAATCATCGGTATTCGCGCTGGGTGTCCGTCGGCAGACGTTGCGATGTGCATGAACGGCTTCCCGTGCCAACATTGGGCGATCGGGTCATCTCTTTCTTGGAGTTGGAAGACTTCGAAGAGTCAACATAATGCTCGATCGATTAGAAATATGGAATTACAACTGGAGGTCGAATCCCGTTGACACGAAATTCGCTTGACGTTGATGTGAGGGGTGAAGGCAGAGTGTCTTTTTGCCAATCCGCTCCTCGGATCAGTGCGTGGCGCGGATTGGCAGTTTGCTCGTACCATGGAGCAATGGCGGGATAGGTCTCGATGTCTGGATGAGGAAGAATATGCCCGTCCATCTTGATGCGTGCGGAATGGCCGTCGGCGAACGTTGCGTTGCCAGAAAACGGCGCCCCATGCCATCCGGCGATGTGAGGATCATCGTTATGATCGCCTGCTGTTACACTGCTTCGCTCCAATCCCGGCGATTCGGTGTATGGAAAGGGTACCCAGCCAAATAGCAGCGCGTTTTCCTGAAAAAGCAACGTGCGCGATGGGGAAGGAATACCTGAAACGGGTTTCAAGAATGGCGAGCCACTTGTGTACAGGAGGTCGTTCTGATCGAATACTGCTACCCATAGTTGATTGGCTGCGTAGCTATTGCCGTATTGGTCGTAAGACGTTTGTCCAAGTATTTCAAATAGACTATAATGTCGCCCAGTGTAACCGTAGTCCGCGGGGCAGTGGAATACGTCGAGTTCCAACTGCGAGTCTAGAATCCAATTCTCGTTATTCGGTCCTGCGTCGTCTTGGTTGTCAGGAAAACTTCTCTTGTAGATGATCCGGTTCAGTGGGCGAGTCGAAGGGCCTCTTCCGGCCGCCGTACCCCATCGTGGAATATGGCTGTCAATCGGCGATTGGTACTCAAAGTCGCCGGACTTGCCGCCCCATTCGACTTCACCGAATGGCCCTCGTCCTTCCGTTTCAAACTCGCTATGCACGGGAATGGATTGCTCATTGGCGTCGGCGGCGGAGTAGGCGGATGTGGCGGTTGCGATGCGGCCCAGGTTGTGGAGGCAACGGAGTTCTTTTGAACTGCGGCGAAGGTCGCCTACGGCTGACAGGACCACGCTTGCGGCGATGGCTAACGTGACGATTGAGACGGCCAACTCGATGATTGTGAGTGCGGGGAATCGACATCCTATTTGTCGCGCTGCTCGAATTGGCGTCGTATGCGATTTGCGAGTCTTCTTTTTCATGTTCCTATGCTATTCCGCGAGCGTGTAGCTGGCTGACGACTCAATCGTGGTGTCGTCAGTTGCGAAGCAAGTAGCATTCAACGCAGGCATGACGTCTTTCTGCCAGCCGTCTCCTCGTATGATCACGCAGTGATACCTGTTGTAGTCAGATTCCTCACCTTCACCGCACGGTGGATAGGCACCGATATCGGGCTGAGGCTGGGTATGGCCATTCATGTACGCGCGTCCGACGTGACCATCTGCGAAGGCAAGGTTGAAAACGAAAGGCGTTCCATGCCAACCGTAAATCACAGAATCTACATTGATGGAAGAATCAGTCCCGCCGCAGCCATCATTCGCGTAGTTTTGGTACCAACCGAGCATCCCACTGCTCTCCGAGTAGAGATATGTCTTAGATGGATTGGGAACGCGTGACAATGCCCGTGCAAACGGCGAATTGTATTGCCCATTGCCCGGAGCACCAAATATGGACACGCGAAAGATGTTGGCAGCATAACTGTTGCCGTAGTGATCGTAGGAGGTCAGGCCACTGTTCTGAAGCAACGCCGTGTGCGTACCCGAATACCCGTAGTCGCCGGGACATGCGAATATGTCGGTATCCAATAGGGTGTCTCGAACCCAGTTTTGTATGTCGCCCCTTGGATCCTGCTGATAATTCGGGAACGCTTTCTTGTAAACCATGCTATTCAAGCCGCGCGTGGCGGGCCCCCGACCGAATCGCGTCCCGTATCGAGCGTTTTCGAAGCTACTCTGAGAACCCTGGAGAATTTCACCGCGCCCACTCTTGCCTCCCCATGTCCATGTTTCGGCGCCCTGCGAACCGGCGTTACCGACACCCGTGAGAGGGTGGATTGGGATCGCGATTTCGCTTGAGTTTTGCATTGCAAACGACATGCTGGCTGAGGCGATGCGGGACATGTTGTTCAGGCAGCGTACGTCTTTGCTTTCTCGACGGAGTTCCTTCATCGACGTGCCCAGCAAGGTTAGGCAGATGATGACCGTGGCAGTGGTTGCGGATACCTCGATCAAAGTGATGGCTGACCGACGGTCGGGACGTGTTGCCGCTAATGGTGTGCGACGGTGTATCACTTTACCCCCTCAGGGTTGAGCAGCGTCTGGAGCATTCTGTGGTCAAACAGGTCGACGTCGCCGTCGAAATCCCAGTCAAACACGGCGCACGGGTCCGTTGGCGTGTAGCTCATGGGTAATTCGAAGCAGTCCTGAAATCCGCCCCAATCGAGTATGTCGAGGTCCAAATCTTGGTCTGCGTCGCCGAACACCGTCAGCCAGCCTCCTGCGATGGCGGTTGCGGGACGGTTGATGTCCTGTCTGCCGAGCAATTGTCCCTGATCGATGGTGCCAAATCGATAGATGGCTGCTTCTGCCCAATCGCCGGCGACCAACGAGTGCCGCTGCGCTGTGAGGCTCGTGGCGCGGACGGAAATTGGCGGAAAGTCGTCGAAGCAGCAATCGACGTGCGGGGGATTGTCGGGGCCGATTTGCTGACAGATCAGAACATCTTCGTCAAGTTCGTTGACAGCGTCGTCGCAGTTTAGATCGGTTGACTCGCATTCGAATACCGGGAATCCATCCTCAGTCGTGTAGCAATCTTCAAGATGTGCGCGGTCGTCGTCGTCAATGTCACCATCTCCGTCGAAATCGGCGTCGCATGGACATGGTATTTCGAGTGCTCTGATTTGGATCGGGTCGCCAACCTCGTTCAACACCAGGACTTCAGTTCGGTCGTGGGCGTTGGTGATGTATAGTCGCGGTGGAAAACCGGAGACGGCGATCGGGCCGGCTGGGGAAAACGCGGCGATATCACTGATGTTCAGTCGACGTATTGCATGGTCGAGCGACGTCGACATTCGATAGATCTCGTCACCGATCATGTCGACGACGTAAAGCCAATCGCCGAGGACGGCGATGTCGCCGAACCATCCGGAGCCGAACCACAGAATTGTCTGGTTGAGAATCTCTCCAGTGTCCGCGCTAAGGACGTAAAGGGATGGATATCGACCGGCTCCGACTGCGAACAGAACCTCGCCGTCGAAGGCTAGGCCGGTCGAGGACGACATGGGGACTTCTGGGGCGGGCAGTTCGTGGATCACGTTGCCGGTGGCTGAATCGAATTCCAGAATCACGTCAGAGAAGTCGTCGCCTGGGATGGCGAAGAGTCGGCCTTCGGTCGGTTCGCCAGCAATGTCTGAAGGTACGAACGGGCCGTCTGGTTCAAATTCCGGTGTGATGATTGGTATGGCCGTCACGGTGATGGTCAATTCGTACGCACCGGTGTCGCCGGGGCCGCCGTCGAGGCCTTGGTCGGCGTGTTGAAACGGTTCCAAGTCTTCATCTGGTTCGTAACTCGCCTTGGGGACGAGCGGGTCCATCGGAATGCGTCCACCCGCGCCTGATACGAGCAGAAAATATGCCGTCTCATCAGCCGACATCGGTGGGGGTTTGTAAGATGCGTGAATCTCGCCATTTTCGTCAGCGGGCCACCACTCCATGCGAGCAGCCAATGGGTTGAACAAGTGGACTCCGGTAAAAACGGGATCTTCCTCATTGGTCGGTACGAGATCGATGAACAGCAATTGCCCGTCGTCAACAACCACGCGGAAATAGTCCGCATCGCCTCGCGTGTCGCGGTATTTTCCGTCACCGATGAACGCCGCGATCGTCGTTTTGCCGAAACCGTCGATCCCGGTCTCGGTGGCTCGCAGAATCGAATCATTCGGTTCGTGGGGGCCATCAGCTTCATCGGACGTGATCGGCTGGACATCGATGGACAGATTGTAGAAACCGGTCGTCTTGCTGTAGGGATCGCTGACGACGATTTCTACAGACGGATCGCCATAGACCACGTATGTGCTGCGCGCGATTCGCAGGTCAGGCCGACTGTGGTCAGGGATTCCATTCAGAACGGGATCCAGAATTGCCAGCTGGGTCGGAATCACCTCGGCCGTCACGATCGACGGGCCGTCCAGCATTACCTCGTAGCGATCGACGTCATCGCGACCATTTGGACCGTCGCCGATGAACTGGTTGGTGAGTGTGACCGGCACAGCCTCGATTAACGTTGGCGTGTCGTCATTTGGTTCGATTGAGTTGACCGGATCAAGCGCTCGCTCGACCTCGATGCTCAACACATACGGGCTTGTGTCAGCCTCAAAACCCATTGGGGGGCTGCAACAATCATTCGAACGATATCCCTGGTTCCGCGCATGCGACACGGCGATCGTGTACCAAAAGTTGTGATTCAATGGCGCCGGTTGAATCACGTATTCTCGAAGAACAGGATTCAGTGATGCTCCGCTGTCGTCGGCACGCCGAATCTCAGTGAATTCCTGACAAGAATCGTCTTCCTCGAAGAGTCGAAGATACCCGTCAAAGCTGTCGTTTATCGCTGTCAGTCTCGCCGTTAGCAAATAGATGGCGCTATGCGAAGGGATTCCGAATTGAAATAAATCGACATCACCCGCACCCATCGGCCCATTGCCGATCTCCGCACCGACAATCAACGCCGTGCCGATGCCGTCCATGTCGATCATCGTAGCGTCCTGACAAACATCATTCGGCTCAAGGTCGATGTTGCCGTCGATGACTGGACCGCCGGCAACCACCAACGTAGCGCACCACAAAATGCAAGACCAAACGAATATCGATGGGTACTTCATCATCATCCCCCGAATTCAACGAAACATGAGTGCATGCACGATAGCAAATCGGGTTTCTAAACGCAAGATCAAATGCCCGCGTCACGCATTTCCCGCCCGCCGGACTGTTCTCTGGCAGGTTCAACCCACTCCTGACCTGATGGTTACCACAATGGCCGACTGGACAAATGGTTGACACACGGGCTACGATTCTGCAACAATGACGCGTCGTCTCGGGTGGAGCATTTCTGAAGGGATTGGCCGGGCGTAGCAACTGGGTAACTCCCCAAAAATCAGCCTTCGTACACGTACAACGGCTTGGATGGGCAGCCAAATGTCCGGTGAGGGTTACTAGGAAGGTGACGGCCCCAAAGCCACCTGCCACGGAGGAGAAATGAAGAACTGCCGCGAGAAACCCAATATCAATAAATGCGCTTATGCCGATTGTCATACGTTCATCGGCTTGATCGCGATACTCGCCATTTCCACACTAGCAGTACAGCGCAAAGTTACTCTCCAGGCATGACCTGATCTGGTCCATGTCGATCTCTGATTTGGACAGAGTTTCTCGCATGGTTTTGGTGTGGCTGAGTTTGGCTTCGGTGTTGCGGCGGCGATGATAGGCGATCAG
>JAJDDT010000008.1 GCA_029260165.1 Phycisphaerae bacterium
CACATACGAAACCGGCGTCAAAGTCACGGACGAGGAAGTAGTCAAACTCCGATTGGAGCCTCATCCATTCCATGGCGAATGGAACTACAGCTTATCCCCACGACGGAAAAATTGAACAGGTTATTATTGAGCGCGCCCTTAGGCATTAACATTTACGTGTACGAGTCGCGGCTTACCTCGCTCTTTGATTCTCGCGTCACTCATGCCGACTCCGCTTGAATATCCTCGTCCAACTCGACGCCCAAAAATTCCGCCACCCGCGAACCGACATCGCGCACGTGCCTGCCATGCGACGTGTTTTCCTCAGCCAATACCAACACACGTCGCGGCTTGCTGATCTTCGCCGACGCCTGCCAAACATTAATCGTCTGCATCCCCGTTCCCGAACCAGGCTTGCTCTCGACCCGATGTCTAACCCGCACGCCAGCGATAGTGCAGAGTTGAAACTGCGTCGTCTCGCGTGCCCCGCCCAGGATACTCCACCGCTCATGCACGCACTCGGACGTCAACTTGTCGATCCTCAACTGTTCGCGGCGACACTTCATCACAACATATCCCACAATCATCGCCACACCAGCCGCGACGAACAACCACACAAGAATCTGAACCGGCAGTACATCCACCCCCCGAAACATCAAACCCGGCCCAACTGCGAAAACCACACCCACCAATAGCAAGAGCCACAACCCCTGATCGCCTTGCGGCACACCAGCCAGCACCAATCGCCGCTCACTGACTTCCTTAATCCTCATTCTCTAGCGCACATTCCCGGCCCACCAGGATCCATCAATCGCCAATCCCTGTCCCGTCACAATCATGCACAACAACCCCATTCTTGATCACCGTCCGCACGCAGTTCCGCCCCGCCTCGTACATCCACCGCTCCAGATTCGGCACGTCGAGAATCACCAAATCCGCCTGCATCCCTTCCCGAATCGCTCCCAGTCGCCCCCCGCGATTGATCGCAGCCGCCGCGTTGGCTGTCGCACCGATCAAACATTCCGCAGGCGTCATCTTCATCTGCGTGCACGCGATATTCATACACAGCGGCAGCGACTCCACCACCGACGACCCCGGATTGAAATCCGTCGCCAACGCCACCGGCAAACCCGCGTCAATCATCTTTCGCGCGGGCGCCTGTTCCACACCCAAATACCACGAACACCCCGGCAACAACCCGCCAACAACCCCCGCCGCCTTCATCGCCTCGATCCCACCGTCATCGATCGTTTCCAAATGATCCGCCGACATCGCCCCAACCTCCGCCGCCAACCGCGACGCCCCAATTTGTGTGATCTGATCCGCATGCAACCTCGGAATCAAACCCCGCTCCTTACCCGCCAACAACACCCGCCGCGACTCGTCGATCGAAAACGCCGTCCGCTCCGTAAACACGTCGCAAAACTCAGCCAACCCCTCATCCACCACCGTCCCCATCAACTCGTCACTACAAACCAAATCCAGATACGCCTCCCGCCGATCCGAAAACTCAGCCGGAACTGTATGCGCCGCCAGATACGTCCCCACGATTTCAATTGGCTGCAGCTCGCCCAACCGCTTGGCCGCCCGCAGCATTTTCAGTTCGCCATCGACGCTCAACCCATACCCGCTCTTGATCTCAACGGTCGTCACGCCATACGACAACATCCGCGCCAAACGCGGCAACGCCAACGCAACCAACTCATCCTCGCTCGCTTCCCGCACCGACTTCACCGTCGTCCTGATCCCCCCGCCGGCTTCCGCCACCTCGGCATAGCTCCTCCCCTCGATGCGCATGACAAACTCATGCTCACGAGTCCCCGCAAAAACGGTATGCGTGTGAAAATCCACCAACCCCGGCACCACGCATCCACCGCCAGCATCGACCACATCAAACCACTCAAGCGCCACACAATCCGCATCAGCTCCCAACGCCACAATCCGCCCATCCTCGATCGTGACATACGCATCCGTAATCCGCCGCAACCCAGCCGTATTCAACATCGGCGCAGCCTCAGTCTCAAAAAGAATCAACTCTCCGATATTGCGGATCAACAACATGGACTTCGTAACCCCGAGCGCGGCTATGGATCTCGCGTTAATTCTTCAACGTCGGACAAGTCACGCTGTCGACCCGTCGCAGATTTGTTTCTGACCAACTCATCTTTCCCGATGAAATGTACAAGGACACCATCAACGGTTGCATCCAGATGACTCCCCCACGCATCGGCAAACGATACACCATCTATTCCGGTCGCAATATCGATCCTTAGAGGTACATGCCCCAACTGAAAAAACTGATCCGCCTGCTCGAATTCCTTCTCATGTAGGCCAAGCTCGGCAAATCCGAATTCCCTGACCACCGCTACAACAGCCCTGGCATTCTCCTGTGAAATATCAACGAACACGTCAAGATCACCCGTCATTCGCGGGAAACCATGAAACGCAACAGCGTACCCTCCAACGACAACATACTTAACGTCGTGGGCGTTTAACAATGCGATAAACTCTTTGAAGTCCTTGGGCAGCAACATCTTCATCCATATGCATGTTGACCATTTCCAAAAGAATGCCAACACGCTCCTCAGGGGTCAGGCTTCGATAATACGCACGATCCGCTCTCGCCGCCTCTTCGTGGCTTGAGAACTTCTGAACCACACGCACCATTCTCGACTCTTTGTTACGCGTTTCCATCGCTGACAAAACTCCTAAACGCATGGACATCCGGCCCAGCATTTGAAATTCGCTTTGTTACTCGGGACTCGCTGTCGGACCGTTCAGTTGGTCACGAGACTCGTCTGTTGGTAGTTGAGCGGCGAACACTGCACCATCTTCAATTGCGATCCCATTAAACACGCATCGGCGGACAATTGTCAGACCAATTGGCCCGGTGCTGAGGGCTGAGACAAACCGCGGCAGGAATGGATCCTTTGGCTCCAATACGCCAATTCGTTTGATCATCTTCCCGTACTCGGAAGGCAGCTGACTCAGGAAGTCGATGACTCTGCTGATGCCCGTGCGAAGGTTTGACGCGAGTTCTGAAGAACCAACAAGGTAGACCCATTCGTCGCTTGGCTCACCCGTGAATTGCAGCACCGCTGCAAGATACAGCGGGCCATGTTTTTTATGCAACTCCTCCGAAACATTCTGCAACAGTTCGAAAAACTTGCTGTTCTGATCTACCAGCGTTTTTTCAGCCACGTTAAGACTCCATCTGGCCCATCAGTGAGCGCATCCAGCATTTGTCCGACTGTTTCCTTAGCGGTCGTACCCAAGGGCAAATAGCGATATTCGGGTTTCCAGCCTCGTACGGTGTTCCAGTTCGTCGCAAGCGGTTTGTTGCCGGCGATCGCGAACTGATCGGACACTCCGGCGAGTAGAAGTAGCTCGTCGAAATCGTGCGTCTTGAAGGCGCCCTTCAAACTTGACAGCGGATACTCGGCTAAGTTCAAGTTCTTGCAAACACAGGCCTTCAGCGCCAGTTCGACAGTGTATCCGCACATGTAGGCCGCGCCATCAAATCGCTTGGATTCGAAAAGCGCTTTAGCGTCGTCGAATCGAGCTTGCGCCAATCTTTGCAGAGTATCGGCTGTAAGCCTGCCTGACGTGCTTTGAGGCTCGGCCATCATGGCAACTTCACCCCACGCTCCCGCGCGATTTCCATCGCCTTGTCATAACCTGCATCCACATGCCGAAAAATCCCCATCGCCGGGTCCGCCGTCAATACCCGCTCCAACCGCTTCGCCGCCTCATCCGTCCCATCCGCCACAATCACCTGCCCCGCATGAATCGCATACCCAATCCCCACACCCCCACCATGATGCACACTCACCCACGTCGCCCCGCAGGCGGTATTCAACAACGCGTTAATGACAGGCCAATCCGCGATCGCATCCGACCCGTCCTTCATCCCCTCCGTCTCGCGATTCGGAGACGCCACCGACCCGCAATCCAGATGATCGCGACCGATCACAAGCGGCGCACTGATCTCACCACGCTTCACCAAGTCATTAAACACCAGTCCCATCTTCGCCCGCTCGCCATACGAAAGCCAACAAATCCGCGACGGCAACCCCTGAAACGCCACACGCTCCGCCGCCATCCGAATCCATCGGCACAAATGCGCATTCTCCGGGAACGTCTCCAACACCGCCCGATCCGTCCGCGCGATATCCTTCGGATCACCCGAAAGCGCCACCCACCTAAACGGACCCGACCCCTCACAAAACAATTCCCGGATATACAGCGGCACAAAACCCTTGATATCAAACGCATTCGCCACGCCAACCTGAATCGCCTGACCACGAATGTTATTTCCATAATCAAACGTGATCGACCCCCGCTTCTGCAACTCCAACATCGACGTCACATGCTCGCCCATCGTCCGCATCGACTCAGCCTCATACGTCTTCGGATCGCGCTCGCGCAGCACGTTCGCCTCCGCAAACGACATCCCCGTCGGGTAATACCCCACGAGCGCATCATGCGCCGACGTCTGATCCGTCAGCATGTCCGGGACCACATCCCGCTCGATCATCTCCGCCAGCATGTCAGCCGCATTCATCACCAACCCAACCGACAGCGCCCGCCTCGACTTCTGCGCTTCCCGACACCACACAAGCGCCTCGTCAAAATCGTCCGTCGATTTGTCCAGATACCGCGTCTGCAATCTCCGCGTCACCCGCTCCGGATCAACCTCCGCACACAAACAAACCCCATCATTCATCGTAACCGCCAACGGTTGCGCACCACCCATACCACCCAAACCAGCCGTCACGACCAACCTGCCCGCCAGCGTCCCGCCAAAATGTTTCCGGGCAGCCGCCCCGAACGTCTCATACGTCCCCTGCAAAATCCCCTGCGTCCCGATGTAGATCCAACTCCCCGCCGTCATCTGACCGAACATCGTCAGACCCATCGCCTCCAAACGCCGAAACTCATCCCAGTTAGCCCAGTGAGGCACCAACATCGAATTGACGATCAACACCCGCGGCGCATCCACATGCGTTTTGGCGATCCCAACGGGGCGACCCGACTGCACCAGCAGCGTCTCATCAACCGCCAACTCCTTCAACGCCCACACAATCCGATCGAAATCACCCCACGTCCGAGCAGCCTTCCCACTACCGCCATAAACCACCAACTCGTCCGGATTCTCCGCCACCTCCGGATCGAGATTGTTCATGAGCATCCGCATCGGTGCCTCGGTCAGCCAACTCCTACAGGTAATCTCCGTCCCGCGTGGCGATCGAACTTCCCGTGCCCCAACCACACCAACCTGCCCCGCCTGCGACATCATCCAATCTCCTCAACCAAACCACCGAACGCCATCAACGAATGATCCATCACGACAACTTCCCCGCCACCGCCTCGACACGCTCCAACATGCGACACGACCGAAACAAATCCAGCGACGCCTCAATATCATCGCCAAACAACCGGTCCTCCTCCGTATGCCCGATCCGCTCCCGCACCGTCTCCAACGCCGCCTGCGGACCAACCCCCGCCTTGAGCGGCGCACGATAATCCATCCCCTGCGCGGCACACATTTGCTCGATCGCCAACACCGTCTCCACACTGTTCATCACCCGCCACGCCTTCGTCGCCGCCGTCGCCCCCATACTCACATGATCTTCCTGACCCAGCGACGTCGGAATCGAATCCACCGACGCAGGCGTCGCGAAAATCTTCGACTCGCTCACCAAGGCAGCCGCCGTGTATTGCGGCAACATGAAACCACTGTTCAATCCCGTATCCCGCATCAGCAACAACGGCAACCCGTCATGCCCACTCAGCAACAGATAAATCCGCCGCTCCGAAATGCTCGCCAGCTCGCACAACGCAATCGCCAGATAATCCATCGCCATCGCGATCGACTCACCGTGAAAATTCCCGCCACTGATCGCTGACCCATCCTCAAAAATAACCGGATTGTCCGTCACCGAGTTGATCTCACGCTCAACCACCTCCGACGCATGCCGCACAACATCACGAATCGCGCCATGCACCTGCGGAATACACCGCAACGAATACGGATCCTGCACCTTGTCACAATCCGCATGCGACGCCAACACCTCACTACCACGCAACAACGATCGAAAATTCTCCGCCGTCTCAATCGCACCCGGATGAGGACGAACCTCGTGCAAACGCGCATCAAAAGGCTTGATACTCCCCCGAAGCGCCTCCAGCGACATCGACGCAATAACGTCCGCCTGCTTCACCGCCCGCCTCGCCCGAACCAGAATCGCCGCACCATACGCACTCATAAACTGCGTACCGTTAATCAGCGCCAAACCCTCCTTGGGACCCAACGTCACCTGCTCGATCCCCGCACTCCTGAACGCCTCCCCCGCCGACATCACGACACCGTCAACCGCGACCTTCCCCTCCCCGATCAACGGCAACACCATATGCGCCAACGGCGCCAAATCACCACTCGCCCCCAACGATCCCTGATTCGGAACCACCGGCAGCACATCCGCCCCCAACATCTCGCACAAACACCCGATCGTGCTCCGCTGAACCCCGCTGTACCCTTGCGACAATGCCGCAATCTTGAACAACAACATCCACCGCACCACCTCCGGCGGTGCCTTCGGACCAACCCCCACCGCATGAGACCGAATCAGGTTGTACTGCAACTTGTCCAGATCATTCGCGTCAACCCGCTTGCGACACAAATTCCCAAACCCCGTGTTCACCCCATAAACCGCATCACCCCTGGAAACGATCGCCGAAACCCGCTCCCGCGCACCATCCACCTTCCCCCAAATCGCCTCCGTAAGCCCCACCGTCAACCGCCGACCAAACTGCCCGTCGAGCGCATCAAGCCCCAACGCCGATCCATCAATCAAAACCTCGACCACCTCGGATTCTCCCACTTCATCTGTCACAGTCAGGATTATAGATGCCCCAGCCCCATTCTCCAACGGGCCACCAGGGTCACGACATGCGAATTGTTGGATTCAGGATCAAGCCGACCGGCTCGTTCCACAACGCTCGGTCATCGTCATGGTTCCACGTCGATTTCGACCGCAAGGTTGCCGGAGGTGAAATATTCAGACTGAATCGAGAAGCCGACCTGCACGTCTTCCAGCGTATCGGCGGCACCGCTGAAAATCGTCTCAACGTAGACAAACAGCGTCAACGACCCACCACCGTCCAGAAGAACTGTGAGGTTGTAATTGGCAGGATCGACGGCGGACACGATGCCGGAAAGCTGTCCGTCCACCTCACCGAACGGCAGGATGCGTGCCTCAAAATCCACATCCGTTACCTCCCCAAACAGCAACTCAATACCGGCGTCGAAAGGATAGAAATAGCGCCCGGCGCGAGAAGGCGTCACCGTGTAGTCCCCGGTAGCCAAACCGGTGAAACGGTAGTCGCCCATGCTGTCGCTCATCACAAATTCGTCCGACGCACCAGACAGCGTCAACGTCGTGCCAAACAACGGGTTGACACCCTGCGTGACGGTCCCACTAATGCTGAAAAGCCCACCCAACGAAATATCCACACCCGCAACGATTTGCCCCGCTTCAGTAATGCCCACTGGATTGGACAGGTAGTCCGAGGCTGGTTCGCCGTCGTCCAGAGCGCCGTTACCGTTGGAATCAATAAAGGCCGACACAAAATACTCAGCCGCAATGTCCACGTTAAGTACATACGGTCCCGCTGCGGCAAGGGTGGTTTCAAACGTTGTCTCAACCGAGCCGAAACTCGCCGCCGTGACGTGAATCAAACCTGTGTCAGCGCCTTGATAGACAATCAAGCCGGTGATGCTCCCCGGCGGGTTCAGAGGTGGTGGACCACCGTCAAAGAGTTGTTGAAAACTCCCGTAATCTGCAAGGTCCACGTCGGTGTCGTTGTCCACGTCGAAAGGATCGCAGGCAACCGGAACGGGACCGCCTTCGGGACCCGTCACGCAGACCTGCCATCGACCAAAATCGAAGAGGTCCACGTCACCGTCGCCGTCCACATCACCATCGTTCAGATGTCCGAATTCATACGCGCCCATGTCCATGATCGGCCCGAACCCGATACCGCTATCCACCGTATCGGGGTCATCCAGAAAGCGCGGGCGACCATCAAGATCGGTGGTCACCCCGAAAGGCACGTCCCCGTTGTTCCCGGCGTCGATGCACGGCGATCCTGCCCTCAGACGAAAGTCCCCCGCGACCGCATTCACAAACAGCGGGTCGAGAGAAATCGACCCGGGGTAGTCCGCCGGGTCGGGTGGCGTTTCGCCCGGTTCGCCCGCAAACATATTTTGTACACAACTATACTCGACAAGACCATCGGCTCGGATGTTTGACCGGCCAATGTTTCCGGTACTGTCCGTGTTGTTCCAGAAAACAGACCCCGAAACCTTGCCCCCCGCGCCAACCCACGCACCTCCGTAATTGTCGGAAAAACCGCCATGGACCGCACAACCAATGATCTCAAGCTCGCCACCGCCTGCGATGGTTCCCGCTGCCCCGTCTCGTTCCTGCCCGCTGACGAAAAGCGCGATTGCGTCGTTGTTGGTAAACGTGGAATTCCAGATGCGCGTCCAGTTCGGGGGCGATGCCCAGCTTTGAACACCCCCAGCCACATTCGAAATGTTTCTGCTGAACCTGCAATGGCTGATGAGCATGTTGCCCTGCGAAAAGATGGCCCCACCGCGACACCAGTCGATTCCACCGCCCGAACGATGCAGCGCGACGTTGCCGGTAAACGTGCAGCGTTCAACCGTGACGACCGTCTCCGATCCCGTGTAGATGGCACCCCCCTGGGACCAACCGCCCAACGCCTCAGCCTCGTTCCCGATAAACGAGCTGTCGCGGATCGTCACCACGCTGGTGCCATCAACATACATCGCACCCCCCGCACCGGCCCAACTTGACCCGATGTTTCCACTAAAGCGGCAGTTCTCAAACGTCGCGTTCGCCGACGACGCGTACACACCGCCGCCTCGGCGCGTGTAACAAATGGATACGCCACAATTGGCGACCGTGGGTTCCCCGTTCGTGATGAGCAGACCCGCGCCGTTCTGCTGGGATTGCGGGGTTCCTGAGAACGCAACACCGTGCTGCACCTCGAAACCGTCGAGTCGTGTGGACGAATCGACACCGGCCATGGTCACAACGTGGTACGAATTCGGGCTGACGTTTCCGTTCAACGGATCGTCCTGATTGATGTCCCCGCTTAGAATCGTGACATTGACCGAGGGATCGCGCTGCTCACGCGTGACCTCGTCGCCGCCGAATCCACCGAACACCCCAACGCCCGAGGGGATCAAAAATGTCGCTGCCGGATCACCGCCCGGTAGCGCGGGCGTGTAGACACCGGCTGCGACCCAAATCTCGTCACCCGAATCCGCCGCACTCAGCCCGTCCTGAAAATCGTCAAACGCAGTCTCCCACATAGCTCCATCGCCTCCCGGCGAGGCTGATCCTGCGACGAAAATGACCTGCTGAGCGTCGACAGCACCTGCGAGAATAGCCACCACTAGGACAGCCAATCGCGTCAGCGACTCATGGATGGACCCCGTTATGCGTTTCATTGAGAGTATCCCTTCCTGTCCACTTCAGCCTTGTCACCATGCGCGAATACGCAGGCAATCACACAAGACACGAACCCACGCCGCGGCTGCGGTTGTATCAGCCCAGGGGTCCAGGTACATTGTCGCGCCCCCGGACAACACACTCCCTCCACAGTATCAGATCATCGCAGCGTCCCAATTGTTCTTAGTCGGAATTTATATCCGGATCACGGGTGGAACCGTACACCGCAATCCCCGATAATCAGAGCGATCTTATTTTTCAAGCGAAGATGTGATCTGATTATCGAAGCCTGACACCCTGAAGCGCTTGCGACACAGATTCCCAAACCCCGTGTTCACCCCGCAAGCCGCGTCACCCCTGGAAACGATCGCTGCCACGCGCTCCCGCGCACCATCCACCTTCCCCCAAACCTCATCCGTCAGCCCCACCGTCAACCGCCGACCAAACTGCCCGTCGAGCGCATCAAGCGTAACCCGCGACCCATCCACCAAAACTTCCACCACGTCAGCCTCCCCTGTCAGAGGGTGTGTGAGAAGCAGGGATATCGCCGATAAGGATGGAAATTGGCAAGGAGTGCCTGATCCATGGCGAGGAATGCTTATCCCAGCGACTTGACGGACGCGCAGTGGAATCTGATTCGACGACGAATACCGCCGGCTG
>JAJDDT010000071.1 GCA_029260165.1 Phycisphaerae bacterium
CTGATCGCCTATCATCGCCGCCGCAACACCGAAGCCAAACTCAGCCACACCAAAACCATGCGAGAAACTCTGTCCAAATCAGAGATCGACATGGACCAGATCAGGTCATGCCTGGAGAGTAACTTTGCGCTGTACTGCTAAGAACAATGAGGAAGCTTGGCTCGAAATCCGAGGCTAGTGGTCCATTCCGTATGAAGTTGCGGGTATTCAGGTAAAAGTGTCGATATGCATGATGGAAGCTTGTTCCGAGATCATGGAGGATCGACATGAAAAAGTATGTGGTTCGGTTGGAGGCCGAGGAACGCGGGCAACTGGAGCAACTGGTGCGGGTCGGCAAAGCCGCGGCGTACCGGATTCGTCACGCCAACATTCTGCTGGCTGTGGATGAATCGGAGGCGGGGCCGAAGCTGAAGGACACCCAGGCCTCCGAGGCGTTCGGCGTAGCGGTACGGTCTATCGAGTCGTTGCGGAAACGGCTCGTTGAAGAGGGACTCGACGCGGCACTGGAGCGCAGGAAGCAGGCTCGTCCCAGCGTCGAACAAATGTTCGACGGCGAGAAGGAGGCTAGGCTGATCGCGATAGCCTGTGGGGCCAGGCCCGAAGGGCGTGTGCGTTGGACGCTGGAGTTGCTGGCTGAGAAGGTTGTGGCGTTGAAGATCGTGGATCACTGTTCGCCGCAGACGATCATGCGAACCCTTAAAAAAACGAGATAAAGCCATGGCAGCATAAGATGTGGTGCATTCCGCCGAAGTGTAACGCCGAGTTTGTCTGCGCGATGGAGCATGTATTGGCCGTGTATACGCGGCCATTCGACGCGAATCATCCGGTCGTCTGCTTCGACGAAAAGAGCAGGCAACTGGTCGGGGAAGTCTGCACGCCGATCCCGGCAGCGGCGGGACGAGTCGAATGCCACGACTACGAATACGTCCGCAACGGCACGGCGAACCTGTTCATGCTGGTCGAACCGTTGGGTGGCTGGCGACAGGTGGACGTGACGACGCGGCGGACCAAAGTCGACTTCGCGAAACAGATGAAGGAACTCGTCGATGTCCACTACCCCGACGCGATGCAGATCACGCTGGTGATGGACAACCTGAACACGCATCGGCTGTCGTGTCTGTATGAGTCGTTTTCGCCGCCCGAGGCCCGCCGGTTGATCGAGAAGATCGAGGTCGTGCATACGCCCAAACACGGCAGTTGGTTGAACATGGCTGAGTGTGAGCTAAGCGTTCTGGAGAAACAATGCCTCGGCGAACGGGTCGCTGACGAGTCGACCCTGCGGGCGCGCATCCAGTTGTGGAATAGCGATCGCAACTGCCGGTCGAAGACAATCGACGGGCAATTTCAAACCGCCGACGCAAGGATCAAGCTGAGAAGACTGTACCCGCAGACGCATATGGAATGAACCACTAGAGCCAATATCAATCAATCGCGTGCCAAGTTCCTGTAGATTGCAAAAAGGACTCGGGGACTGGGGCCCCCAGTGTCTCCGGCTCCCCGAGGTCCATCGTACGCAGTATGTCGAGATCATCATTCATGGCACTGAATAAATCGTCCGCGGCTCGCTGCGACATGAATCCCTCGATATGACCGGAAAGGCTCTTTACGATTGATGAAGCCGCGTATACTCCGGAAAAAGGTATGCTCGAGCCCAACTGCTCAGTACAGCTCATGAGTAGTCTCGCAGGAACTTGTGCTCGCGCGCCGCATCTCGGCATCCTCCCCTTAAGATGGGTCATGCTGGACTCCAGCGGGAAAATATCAACTAGGGCGATCTGCAGAAACTGCGAGTATGAAGAATACATAGCCTTGGCCTCGTTGTGGTCAAGCAGACTTCCGCCGAACGCAACTTCTCGCGCCGCAACTAGAACTCGCTGATGGACCGACCTGTATTCACTGAAATATTCCGTCTTGATGACAGATTTTTCATATTCTAGCATCCGCTCGTAACAACGGATTGCCAGCGCAATCCCTCCGCGGTGGGTTAGGGACTCGAGGCTTTCTCTGACCCCATCGTGCAGTTCGTCAATGGCGCGGCTAATTGCCGAAAACGGGTTTGGATCCTCCGCCCAACCCAATCGAAACGGATCGGCTAACGATTTTGGATCACGAAAGAACTGCTCAACAAAATCGTCCAAACCGACGTTGCATCGCAAACAGGCTAGGTATTGCTCACTCTCGAACCATCCCAGCTGTCCGTTTACGCCGAGTAAATAGGCATCCCAACCCACACGCGCTACAGCCATGCTATAATGATCGCTTGTCACAGGAAAAATCCCACGATTCGGATCAGCTAAATCAAGTGGATTCTCGTCTTGTTCCGAAATATATCTTCTAATAGCGGTCAAACCGCCGCGAAGATGGTCCGTGCTCAACAGCTCAGCGGTCGTTTCATCAATTGGTGCCTGTTGAAGGACCGGTTTGGCGAGGCGACCGATATTGACAGACAAACAGAAGTCTCCGATGAGAGCTTCTCCTTTCCAGGAATCGTACTGAGCCACCACGTCCACGTCTAGTATATCATCTGCCCAGTCCCGCAAAGGCAGTACGCTTTGGCGCCACGCGTCACGAATCTCAAACATGATCTTATCCGCGTTGTTCCTCGCCAATATCCACTCAGCCATGTAACGTAGGTCTGAACCACCCATGCGTTGGCTTCCGAGGACCATCTTGTCCATAAAGTCGCGGCTAATCGGAAGCGGCAGTCTTACGGTTTCGATTGGCACGGCATCAATTACTCCAGCGATGGGTTTCGCGTCATTCGTTCGCCCTTAATTCTATCTGTCGACGATGCCGTGATCAAGCCGTGCAGGGTAGATGCAATCCCGTTCCACATTTTCCGCCGGCAACCTCGTCTTTGACGGCGAGTCGTTCTACGTTTACGACGCCTGGAACCGCGTGGTGCGCGTGCACAAACCCGGCACGCTCGAGGTCAGCGACGAACAGCTCTTCGGCGTCGAGGGCGAGCCGTTCGTCTGGTACGACTACGACGCCCTGGGCCGACGCATCCGCAAGGTCATCAACGAGGGCACAAGTCCGCACAAGACGACCGCCGCCGGTGACATTTTCTATTACGATGGCCACCGCGTCATCGAACACCACAAACTCACCACCATCCCAACCGCCCGCCTCGTCAGCAGCGGCACGAAGCGAGGCCGGGTCTCGGCTGACACCCCCGCCCACCTCGGCACGCGCGCAGGCAGCGTCAAACCAGACGATTTCGCACTGAAGGGTACGGTCGTCTGGCCACACCGTTCGTATGTCTATGGCTTTAACGACATCGACGAAGCCATGATGCAGATTGACCAGACCGGCCGACCGTCGTTTTTGTTAACAGATGTGAATCTAAACGTGACGGGTGTGTTGAATGACAGGCTGGAGTTAATAGAACAATACCACTACACCCCCTACGGCGAAATGTACGCCGCCGAAACAGTCACCAACGGCACGCCCACTGCCATCCAACTCCCCCAGTCTCCCAATGACTACTTCCCCGTCCTAGCCACGTCGCTTGGACATCAGGGTTTGTGGTTCGATGCAGAGACTGGCGGGTATTACAATCGCACGAGGATATATCTTCCCAAGTATGGAAGATTCAATCAGCGTGACCCCGGTTAGCAGTACAGCGCAAAGTAAGCTCAAGCGAATCGGGGGCGTGGATCGATAACTTCTGTCAGGAGAAGAGTTTGGATTCCTGGCAGGAGCAAGAGCATGGATGTCGGACAGATTCGCAAGGTGGGACGAGCGTTGCCGCG
>JAJDDT010000072.1 GCA_029260165.1 Phycisphaerae bacterium
GATTGGCCGTTACCGTCGGATGAGCAAAGATTACGAAATGTTGCCCGTCAGCAGCGAAGCCATGGTGCTATTGACCATGATCAATCTGATGATTCACCGGCTAAAACCAGGATGATCTTGCTTCTCACACACCCTCTCAGAGACGCTCGACGTGTCGATCGCGACCGTGGAGAATGACCTGCGAATCGCTCGGGCATGGCTTCGGAGCACCGTCAAAAAGTCCCTGGACAACCAAAGCTGAATCGTCCCCACTCAACGAGATCGATGCTGGCCTCCACGACAACGTGAAGAGTCCAGCCGATCACCACGAATCGGCCTTCAGGGCAGGGCAACCGCAGGGTCGCGTAACAATTGATTGACCCGTCGTTGAGACAGTACTAGAATCCCAGCCGGACGAGGCATGGCGCGGAAATCGCCTCGTCATTTACCGTGAAAGTCACAACCAGAGCACAAGGACTGGCCGGTTCCTTGTGTTGCGGGTTGCCGTTGTCAGGCTGAAAAATTGTCGTGCTATGTGACAAGACTCTCCGCCGAGCAAACGGGTGGGACGGTGGGAGAGTCGACAGACGTACTGGAGATTTTGATGCCCGTAAATACAGTGATCGACCCAAAGATTACCGCCGCCCCTTCGGAGGCTGCCCCCGTCTCACCACAACAGACAGGCGCACCAAACGAAAGCAGCGAGCAATCCAGGGTGCCCAAAACCCGCCTCGGCAGGATCATCAGAACGATCGGCTGCTGGGTGGACAATTCTGCTAGAACGTACAGCGAAGTTGAGATCGCCAACATGTACGATGTCGACTGGTTTCGGCTCGTGCCCTACCTCAGCCTCTACCTTGCCTGTTTCGCCGTTATCTGGGTGGGATGGAGCCCTGTTGCGGTAGCGGTGGCCGCGGGATTGTATGTGTTTCACATGTTCTCCATCACGGGGTTTTACCATCGTTATTTCTCCCATCGCACATACAGGACGTCTCGCTTTGCGCAGTTCATCTTTGCGGTGTGTGGTACGTCTTGCGTTCAGCGCGGGCCAATCTGGTGGGCAGCCAGGCACCGTCATCACCACAAGCACTCCGATGAGCAGATCGATATCCATTCACCGATTCGCCACGGGATGTATTGGAGCCATTTTGGTTGGATTACATCGAAGGCGGCGTTTAGCTTCGACAAAAAAGTCGTGCCGGACCTGATGAAATTTCCCGAGCTTCGATTCCTCAATCGTTACGAGATCCTCGTGCCCGTCATTCAGGCGGTTCTTATCTATTATCTCGGCGTGTGGCTGGAGACTCTTGGCTGGGCGACGAATGGCTGGCAGATGCTCGTCTGGGGGTTTTTCATCTCAACGTGCGTGTGTTCGCAGGCGACGTTCACCATCAACTCGCTGACACATATGTTCGGCAAGCCGAGGTACAAGAGCAAGGACGAGAGCAAGAACAGCCTGCTCCTCGCACTGCTGACCTTCGGTGAGGGCTGGCACAACAACCACCACTACTACCCGGGTGCCGTCCGCCAGGGATTCTATTGGTGGGAAATCGACCTGACCTTCTACGTCCTCTGGTGCATGTCAAAACTCGGCATCATCTGGGATCTTAATGCCGTCCCCTCCGAAACGCGTGAACGAAACTGGGTGGACCAACCGGAGAAAACGGCGAAACAGCCGCACAGCACAACAGCGACATCTCGTTAGACGCCGCAGCGACTTTTCGCGGTACGACAAGGGTCGTTTGCAGAAACGCGTTGGCGTGGCGTATGGATACCGGCGCGGAGCGATGCTCACGAGCGACGCGTGCGCTGCCCGTGAGCATCATCACCCACCCCAGGAGATTGTAACAGGCTGACCGTCAGCCGTCCGCGGTCGCCAGTTGCTTCGCACCTTCGAGCATCACCGATGCCACGAAGTCCACCGCCGACTTCCAGTCCGAATCCAGTTGCTCGTTCCAGGCTTCCCCAGCCATCTCACCCATCACCGCAACCAGCGTGTCGCGAACCACCGGATAATGCTCCGGCTCCGTTCCATACCCAACATGTCGCTGGCCCATTTCAACCAGCGGCTGATGCAGTTTCTCAGCCGTGCGGAAATTCTTCACCACCAACACCAGCGACGCGACCAGCTTCTGTTTCTGCTGCGACATCTCACGCGGAAACATCGAACGCAACTCGCGATGCTCCGTAAACAGCTTCGCATAGAAACGGTCTGCCAATTCCTGCGCACGCGGTGCCAGCAGATTAAAGCTCGACTCCAACCGTTCGATTTGTTCCTGATCCATCTTGTCTGTCCCTTTTTTGCGGCGATTTGACACACAGCTATCGTGCAGCTTCAACGTACAATTTCGCGGAAATGATTTGACTGTTTTTCAGAAAATCGACCAGAAAACGAAACAACCGGAATCGACCGGTAAAAAGCTGCCCGCCTGGCAATCGAAAGCAATCGCCCGCATGCACATCCCCATCAACCCGCACTCACTCACGATGCCGTACCGATAACGACGGACTCAAACCCAATCCCCCCCACCCACGTCCCAAAACCAGACGGATCACCCCAATCCTCGTCGCCCGAATCAACCAGGCCAATCCACTCCGATCGCACGAATCTGCTTCGTCGCCTCACCAGCCCAATCCCGATTAGCCGCAGGACTCGCCGGACTCGGATGCAGAATCCGCGCGACCGCAACATCCAGTCCGTCGCACACAATCCGCAAACGCGCCTCGGCAAACGCACCAACCCCGATCACCCATCGCGGGTTCATCGCGAGCACGGTCTCACGCAACGCCGCGTCGCAGATTGCAAACAACACCTCGCGTTCACCCGCAGGAAGCTTGTCCGGTGTCCGATTGCGACCGGTCTCTTCCAAAAACGCAAGCGGGCAATAATTCACCATAAAAAACTGCTCAAAAAACGACTCGGGCGTTCCAAACCCCTCGCGAACCCAACCCCATATCCGCCGACCGCTCACCTCGCTTCGCGGACAATCGAATCCACTCACGGGTCTCTTCGGGTGTTCAGTCGCAGGCTTGTCAACCCTGGCTGCGACATCCAGCCAATCTCGCGACACCGTCACCTCACCAAAAGGCACACCCGTCTGCACCATCCCCCACGGACCGGGGTTCATCCCCACAAAAATCGCCTCGACAGGCCCATCGCTCGCAAACCCCAGAAATTTTTCATGCGACCGTCGTGCATAAACCAACGGATTGTAAACATGCGTCACAGGCCACGAGAACGACAACCGATCGACGTCCTTCGACAAACGACGCGAAATACGAACCAGACTCGCCGACGTCGACCTGACCACCATCGTCAATTACCCCCCCGCCTTCGCATCACCCGCCAAACGCCCCAACTCATCCGCAATACCCGCCAACTCATCACGCACCCGACGCACCGGCGAAACAACACTTCTCGCGACGCTCCCCAACAACACGGACGCTCCGTCACCACCCTCGACCGCCTCAAACCGATCAACCGCCAGATGCGCATCCCGAACAGCCCGCGAATAAATCGCGCCCACCATCCCCGCCATGATCAACAACGACACCATCAAACCCGACAACACGTTCACCCCCGACAAGGCCGACACCATCGATCTCACCATCGCCAAACCAACCACAAAACCGCTCTCCCCTGCCCCCAACAACGCCTCCAGCACAGGCTGCACCAACGGAAACCACAGCAAAACAGCCATCGGCAACAACCCCCGCATCAACCGCCCCACCAACATCGGTCGCCTCGCCAGGACCGGACCAATCACCCCCTCCCGTCGCGCATCAACCCAGACCACCGCCTCGGTCCGAAATCGTTCCGCCACAACATTGACACCCGGCAACCCTGCGCGAATCCGATCCGACGCCCGCACGACCCGCGTTTCGACCGCCGTCAACAAACGCGACACCCGCTCCTCAAGCGACACACCCTCCACATGAAACGCATCAACCGCCTCACCATCCACGCCGCGCCGCCAAACAGACCGAAGCCCCGACAACGCACTCGCCAATCCCGCCGCAGGCCACGCAATCATCCCCAACAGAGGCCACCACCCCATCCGCCGCCGAAACAACGCCCCCGTCCATTCACCCACCAACGCCCGTCGATCCTGCAAACGTCGCCCCACCTCGCCGGCATACCCCGCACCGAACGACTGCAATACCAACTGCTCGATCTGCTCACTCGAAACCTCCCGATCCAACGCCTCAACAATCGCCCCAGGCTGATAATACGCCAGCATCCCCCTCGCCTGTCTCCGCGTCTGATACGTCAAGTTCGCGAGCTTATTGGCACGCAAGTCCTCGCCCGACGGTGCCGTCGTCAACACCGATCGAAGCCTCAAAAAATCACCCAGCAACCGATCGATCGCACGATCCATCTCCACACCACCCACAACCTCCTCCGCCCCAACCGTCACATCCGTCCGACCACGCGAAATCTCACCCTTGACAGCCTCAACCGATCGACACCGCGCGCTGATCAAAAACGACCGCCGCACGTCCCCGTTCGCACCGCTCACCGATCGCTGCAACGCCAACGCAGACGACACCCGATCCAGTTCCTCTCCCGGTGAACGATCGCTCTGCGCCAGCAACCAGTCCATCTTGTTCACGACGTAAACAAAATTCGTCCGCGATTTCAGCACGCGTTCGATCTCCTGAATCGCCCGCGCATCACCAACCTTTTTGGGCGTCGTCACCCAGATGATTCCATCCAGCCGCGATGCGACCCGACGAACCTGCTCAGCATGGTCCACGAACACCGAATCGAAATCCGGCAAATCAACCAACACCAATCCCCCCATCGTGCTCGGCGCTCCACCGACACGATCAATCACCATCCCCTCCAAACCCGCCAACCTCGCCGACAACTTCTCCCCATCCGAATCCACATGGTAACACGCCGGCCGAAACGTCCCCTCCCCACCAGGATCATCAGGCCTGACCACGTCCGCACCCGCCAGCGCATTGATCAACGTGCTCTTGCCAACCTCCTTACCCCCCAACACCCCCCACACCCACAGCGTGTCCGACATCGACTGCCCACCACCGCGCGTCAGCGGCAACTCCCCAACATCAAGCAGTTCGGATAAATCATGATTCATCCGCGAAAGACGCAGCTCCGCACGCTCATCCACCACGAACGTCATCGCGACACCTCCGGACCCGACCACGCCATCAACGATTGGGCGAGCGGATCATTCATCAACAAATGTCGCCGTGGCATCCTGGCAAAATTGGTTTCGCACTGCTCAGCCAACGATTCGCGAATCAGATTCTGATACGCCGTCACCGTCGTCTGATACTCCCGAAACGCCGGCGATTTCTGAAACACGCTCGTCAACGCCTTCCCCCCAAGAAAACCCGCCACCCACGCAGACGCCCACGTCCACGTCATCCCCGCCCCACCCAAAAACAGCAGGTCCGCCACCAACAACGGCATCCCCAGCGCAACGGCAGCCGCGTCTCCCCGACGCGACGTCTTACCAGTCTCCTTTTTCCACGCATCGATGTGCGACCGCACGCGAACCGCCCACGCACGTTCGTCAAACGTCGGCGTCGTCCAGTCAGCACGCCAATCCGTCTCAGCCAGATACGCACTCCCCGCCACAATCCGATCGACACGCCCCGTCGCCTCGCCGAACCGATGTTCCAGATTGCGGCGCAGAACATCACCAATTCGGTCGACATCCTTGTCGAATTCAATCTCGCTCGACGCAGTTCCGCGCCCGGTCCATTTGGACCATTGCCGACCGATTCCCTGAACAACATCGTACAGCGGCAAAAACCGATGCCCCACACCCAACAACGATTTCTCATCCCCCGTCAGCAAATCCAGCGACAACCGCGCATCGGTCACCGCCTCCACCGACGATGCCTCAATCTCCCGCCGCAACGTTTGATACGCATCCGCACGCTCAACATTTTGTCGCCACACCACGCTGCAACGCTGTCGCAACCGACGTTCCAACGCGTCCGCACGCGAGCCAGCCTTGCAACTCCGCACCCAGCCGGTCACACGCGACAGCACGTCACCCGACATCGCTCGAAAACCGCTCCCAGCCGAATAGCCCGAAACGCAATGGTCCGCCGCTTCCCGACCGGTTGCGTGTTCCTTCAACCGCTCGCGAACCTCCCTGGTCACCGACAATCCCGGCTCCGTACAGTTGAACACGATCCACGTCGTCGGCTCCATCGACCGCGCCAACGCGACAGCCTCGTCAAAAACCGTCACGTCAAACCACCGCTCCTCGTCCACCACCACAATCAACCCATCAAACCACGGCATCAGCCTCCGCGTGACCGCTCCCTCATCGACCGACATCCGACTCGTCACATCCGGCAAATCAACCAGAACCACCTCCGACCAGTCATCCGTCTCATGAGCGTAAAAATGAACCGATCCCACCTCACCGCCGACCGCAGACTGCCCGTTGATCGAAAACGGCTCCAATCCCGGCATCATCGCCCCACCCTGCACCCAATCCGTTACTTGTTGATTTTTAGAAGCATGAACGGACGCCACCGCCCCGACCGTTTCATGCGCATGCGCGCTCACCCGACTGATTTCCCGACCCATCAACGAATTGAACAGCGTGCTCTTGCCCGACGATGCCCCTCCGATCAGTCCGATAACCACCGGAGCATCCGTCGCCGTTCGCCCAAACCGCACCGCTGCCACGGTCTGACGATCCACCGGGTCCCAACCGAACCCAAGGTCCGCCAACCGCGTCAGCGTCGCCTCACTGACGAGTTGTTCGAGATGATCCACCACCAGAAAACTCCACCATGTCGTCATGCACCGTCGCGCCCACACGGTTCTTCGCAGGACGAGTGGGAATATCGCGGGCATCGCGGTGGCTGTCCACCGTGTTATCGGATGTTGGTCAGATGGACGCAAAAATACCCTTTGAACCGTTCAGCCACCCGCTTATCATGGATTCGAGGGCGTCTGCCACCAGGGAGATTCGGATGGGCCGTTGTCGTCGATTCCAGTTCGCACTGTGCGTTCTGTCGCTCGTACCCTTCACCGGGTTCCTGCACGGCTGTGGCGGCGCACTTCCCACGGGTCAGCTCGTCGGTGTTTGGCGGGTCGGGTTTGTCGATCCCAGTTTTGGTCCCGCGACCATTGAACTCATCCTGATGAACAACGGGACTTTCCAGCAGCAAACGGCTTTTCAGGCTGGTGCGCTGGTCACTATTTTCGGGACTTACCGCGTTTTCACCAACGAATCCCTCCTCAGGCTCGACATCCAGCGGGGCGAACCTTCTCAAACCTGCGGGCCACTCGGTTGCACACCCATCATTTTTCCGGCTGGCGAGTCCTATATTTTCTCGCTGCCGAACGGAAACACGCTGCAATTGCAGCTTGTCAACTGCAATCCCGCGACCGGCGCGGTCTGTAACTTCAGCTACCAGAGAATCGTCTGACACACACTCTGCGAGCCGACCGTCTCGGGTTTGGGGGAATTCCAAAAACCACAGCGAACGGCACGGGTGATGTGGAATATCGCATATTCGATACAGAACCACTATTTTCACGCCCCTGGTCCACATAAGGGCCAGCTTATCCTGTTCGGTTGCATCTTGACATTATCCGCGAAATCCGGGTACCGTACGGTGGAGTTCGCAGCGCTCCGGGTCACCTCCGGGGGCTTTGTTTCCGACGGCGGTTGTGCCGGTGGATGAGGGTTGGGTCGGTGTCGGCGGATTGCGGATTTGGGAAACGGGGCATCGGGGTCGGTCTGGAATTCCATTCCGACGAGGGTTGAAAGAAGCTCAATCCACTCGTTAGATGCGCGGGCTGTTCGTTCGGGTGATGATTCGCCGAATGAGTCGTGTATGTTCGGGCCTGACAAGGGCCTGCCTGTCGTTGCCCGGTCGGTCCCGGGCAATCGCAAATTGGGGTTGAGTTTGTGCATGATAAAACCGTCAGTGATGGCGCGAAAATATTAGAAATTACGACGTGGAAGTCGCACATTCGCCTTTCGTTCACCAGGACTCGCGAGCCTTTGGTTGTGACGAAAACGAAATACAAGGGAGTAACGCAATGAGGACCAGAAGCCTGTACGTCCTGCTCGGATTGATTGTTTCGGCAAGTTCAGCCCAGGAAGCGTTGGCTGGGGGCGGTGCTTGCTGCTTTGGCGCGAACCTGTGCTCCGTCGAACCCCAGGCAACCTGTCTGGCTCGACCGGGCACCTATGTGCTCGGTGCCACCTGCGCAGACCCCGATGTCGACGGCGTGCCTGACGCCTGCGACATTTGTCCCGGATTCAACGACGCACTCGATGCTGACCTGGATGGTGTTCCGGACGGTTGCGATGCCTGTCCTGGATTCGATGACGCACTTGATGCAGACGCCGACACGGTTCCCGACGGATGCGACATCTGCGCCGGGTTCAACGATTTGGCGGACGCTGATGCGGATGGTGTTCCCGACGGGTGCGATATTTGTGCCGGAGGTCCTGACAATGTTGATACCGACCTGGACGGCGTGCCCGATTTCTGTGATGCGTGTCCCGGGTTTGACGACGCGCTAGACGCCGACCTTGATGGCGTGGCTGACGGGTGCGATGCCTGTCCCGGGTTTGACGACGCACTTGATGCAGACGCCGACACGGTTCCCGACGGATGCGACATCTGCGCCGGGTTCAACGATTTGGCTGACGCTGACGCGGATGGTGTTCCCGACGGGTGCGACATCTGTGCCGGTGGTCCCGACAACGTCGATACCGACCTCGATGGCGTGCCCGATTTCTGCGATGCGTGTCCTGGGTTTGATGACGCGATCGATACCGACCTCGATGGCGTGGCGGACGGCTGCGACGCCTGTCCGGGGTTTGATGACGCGATCGATACTGATCTTGATGGCGTAGCTGATGGTTGCGATGCCTGTCCGGGATTCGATGATGCACTCGATGCAGACGCCGACACGGTTCCCGATGGGTGCGACATCTGCGCCGGGTTCAACGATTTGGCTGACGCCGATGCGGATGGTGTTCCCGATGGTTGCGATATTTGCGCCGGCGGTCCTGACGGCGTCGATACCGACCTGGATGGCGTTCCCGATTTCTGTGACGCCTGTCCCGGATTTGACGACGCGATCGATACCGACCTCGATGGCGTGGCGGACGGCTGCGACGCCTGTCCCGGGTTCGATGACGCACTTGATGCAGACGCCGACACGGTTCCCGACGGATGCGACATCTGCGCCGGGTTCAACGATTTGGCTGACGCTGATGCGGACGGTGTTCCCGACGGTTGCGATATTTGCGCCGGAGGTCCTGACAATGTTGATACCGACCTGGACGGCGTGCCCGATTTCTGTGACGCCTGCCCCGGGTTTGATGACGCGCTGGATGCTGACGCGGACACGGTTCCCGACGGATGCGACATCTGCGCTGGATTCGATGACCTGGCTGACGCCGATACGGATGGCGTGCCGGACGGGTGCGACATTTGTGCCGGTGGTCCTGACAACGTCGATACCGACCTGGATGGCGTTCCCGATTTCTGCGATGCGTGTCCGGGGTTTGACGACGCGATCGATACCGACCTCGATGGCGTAGCTGATGGTTGCGACGCCTGTCCCGGGTTTGACGACGCTCTGGATGCTGACCTGGACACGATTCCCGACGGATGCGACATCTGCGCAGGATTCGATGACCTGGCTGACGCCGATACGGATGGCGTGCCGGACGGTTGCGATATTTGCGCTGGTGGTCCTGACGGCGTCGATACCGACCTGGACGGCGTTCCCGATTTCTGCGATGCCTGTCCCGGGTTTGACGACGCTCTGGATGCAGACGCGGACACGATTCCCGACGGATGCGACATCTGCGCCGGGTTCAACGATTTGGCAGACGCTGATGCGGACGGTGTTCCCGACGGGTGCGACATCTGTGCCGGTGGTCCTGACGGCGTCGATACCGACCTCGATGGTGTGCCCGATTTCTGCGACGCCTGTCCGGGGTTCGATGACGCAATCGATACTGATCTTGATGGCGTAGCGGACGGTTGCGATGCCTGTCCTGGATTCGACGACACTGTCGATACCGACCTTGATGGTGTAGCGGACGGCTGCGATTCCTGTCCTGGATTCGACGACACTGTCGATACCGACCTTGATGGTGTAGCGGACGGCTGCGATGCCTGTCCTGGATTCGACGACACTGTCGATACTGACCTCGATGGCGTGGCGGACGGCTGCGATGCCTGTCCGGGGTTCGATGACGCTGTCGATACCGACCTCGATGGTGTGGCAGACGGTTGCGACGCCTGTCCCGGGTTCGATGACGCACTCGATGCCGACCTCGATGGCGTGGCAGATGGTTGCGACGCCTGTCCTGGTTTTGATGACACACTTGATGCTGACGCCGACACGGTTCCCGACGGATGCGACATCTGCGCCGGGTTCGATGACTTAATCGACACGGACACCGACGGTGTTCCCGACGGGTGCGATATTTGTGCCGGTGGTCCTGACAACGTCGATACCGACCTGGATGGCGTGCCCGATTTCTGCGATGCGTGTCCGGGGTTTGATGACGCGATCGATACCGACCTCGATGGCGTGGCGGACGGCTGCGATGCCTGTCCCGGGTTCGATGACGCTGTCGATACTGATCTTGATGGCGTAGCTGACGGCTGCGACGCCTGCCCGGGGTTCGATGACGCTGTCGATACTGACCTCGATGGTGTGGCAGATGGTTGCGACGCCTGTCCCGGGTTTGATGATGCTATTGATACCGACCTCGATGGCGTGGCGGACGGTTGCGATGCCTGTCCTGGATTCGACGACACTGTCGATACCGACCTTGATGGTGTAGCGGACGGCTGCGATGCCTGTCCTGGGTTTGATGACGCGATCGATACTGACCTCGATGGCGTGGCTGATGGGTGCGACGCCTGTCCGGGATTTGACGACGCACTCGATGCAGACGCCGACACGGTTCCCGACGGATGCGATATCTGCGCCGGATTCGATGACTTAATCGACACGGACACCGACGGAGTGCCTGACGGTTGCGATTCCTGTCCGAATGGTGACGCCGCACTTGATGCCGACGCGGACGGTGTTTGCGATGCGAACGATGCGTGTCCGGGATTTGACGACGCGCTCGATGCAGACGCGGACACGGTTCCCGACGGATGCGATATCTGCGCCGGATTCGATGACTTAATCGACACGGACACCGACGGTGTGCCTGACGGTTGCGATACCTGTCCGAATGGCGACGCCGCACTCGATGCCGACGCGGACGGTGTTTGCGATGCGAACGATGCGTGTCCGGGATTTGATGATGCGCTCGATGCAGACGCGGACACGGTTCCCGACGGATGCGACGTCTGCGCCGGATTCGATGACTTAATCGACGCTGACACGGACGGTGTTCCGGACGGATGTGACATTTGCGCCGGCGGCGATGACAACGTCGACGCCGACCTGGATGGCGTGCCCGATTTCTGCGATGCGTGCCCCGGGTTTGATGACGCGATCGACACCGATAGCGACACCGTGCCCGATGGTTGCGACGTTTGCCCCGTGTTCAATGACACGTTCGACGCGGACAGCGACGGGGTGCCGAACGGATGCGACAATTGTCCGGTGGATCCGAATCCCGGCCAGGAGAACAACGACGGAGATTTCTTCGGCGACGTTTGCGATCGATGTCTTGGTTTTGATGATCTGGTCGATACCGACTTCGACGGCGTACCAGATGGATGCGACCTGTGTCCGTTTTTCAATGACGGCCTGGACGCCGACGGCGATACGATCCCCGACGGTTGCGACATCTGTGCGGCGGGCGACGACACGATCGACACCGACCTGGACGGCACGCCTGACGCGTGCGATGGGTGTCCGCTCGGCGACGACACGATCGACACCGACAGCGATACGATCGCCGACGCGTGCGACAACTGTCCGAACGATTCAAACATAGGCCAGGCCGATACCGATCTGGACACGGTTGGCGACGCATGCGACCAGTGTGAAGGCTTCGACGACGCGTTGGACGCGGACACAGATGGGGTTCCGGATGGGTGCGATCTCTGCCCGGGAGTGACGGATGGTGGCGATCCTGACCTGGATGGTATCCCGTCGGGCTGCGATAACTGTCCGAACGATTCAAACGTCGGTCAGACTGATACCGATATGGATGGTCCGGGTGACGCGTGTGACCTTTGTCCGGGCTTTGATGATTCGATCGACGCCGACGGCGACACGATTCCCGATCCCTGTGATGTGTGCCCGGGCTTTGACGATCTGATCGACACGGACCTGGACGGCACACCCGACGCCTGCGACGCCTGTCCGACGGGTGACGACACGATCGACACCGATATGGACACGCTTCCGGACGGTTGCGACAACTGCCCGACCATTTCCAATCCTGCTCAGGCAGATGCGGACAATGACACCGTCGGCGATCTTTGCGACGTATGCCCCGGTTTCGACGACACGCTCGACGCGGACAGTGACACGGTGCCCGATGGTTGCGACATTTGCCCGTTGTTTTCCGATCTGCTCGATGCGGACAGCGACGGTGTGCCGAACGGTTGTGATAATTGCCCGAGCGTTTCCAACCCGCTGCAGGCAGACCTTGACGGTGATTTCTTCGGCGATGCCTGCGACATTTGTCCGGGCTTCGATGATCTGCTCGACGCTGACGCCGATTCTGTCCCGGATGGTTGCGACATCTGCGCTGGGTTCGACGATGCTGTCGACACCGACGGCGACAGCGTGCCCGACGGATGCGACATCTGTCCGGGGTTCGACGATGCGCTCGACGTGGATGGCGACACGGTTCCCGACGGGTGCGACACCTGTCCGAGCGGGGACGACACGCTTGATGCTGACGGCGATGGTGTTTGTGACGCCGACGATGCGTGTCCGGGATTCGATGACACCCTCGACACGGACACCGACGGCGTGCCCGATGGGTGCGACGGCTGTCCGAATGACCCGTTCAGCATCCTGGGCCCCTGCCAGGATGTGCTGGTCCGGTGTGTCACACGCAACGCGTCCAGTGGCATCGCACAGACAACCGGTATTGATCTGCCTGCGTCCGAGCCTGACGTGTTTGAGGATGGTTGTTTCGTCGTCGAGGTTTGGGCGATGGACATCAGTGCGGCTGCGAACGGTTTGAGCTGCGTTTTTGTCGACGTCAATTACAGCGAAGCCACCTGTCCGATTTCGGCAGACACAATTGACCACAACGGCATGTTCGACACATTTGCCAGCGGAATCATCACCAATGATCCGCCGGACTTCGCCAATCTGGACGAACTTGGCGGTTGCTCGCTCAATCCGGGTGTCGGCGTCGGCCATTGGGCGCTGGTCGCCACGGTCAACATGCTCGCGCCGGACAGCAGCCCCTGTTTGACAACGACGTCGCTGGCTGACGCGACCACCGATACCGCCCTCTTCAATGCCGGCGTGACCAATGCTCTGGATTTGACTGATACCTGTGACGTGAACATCCTGCCGCCGGGGACGATTTACAACCTCGACCGCAGTGTTTCGATGGACACGTTTGTCGGTCCGGGCGACTTCTCATTCTTCGCGCCGTGCTGGTTGGCTACCTCGCCGCTTGATGCGTGTACCACTTCCGATTTTGACTGCGACGGCGTGGTCGGTCCGGGCGATCTTTCCTTCCTTGCGACGGCGTGGTTGAGAAACGTGGCGGACTCGCTGATCGTGGTGCCGGCATGCCAGTTGGATTGTGCGGGACCGGGGGCGGCGTCCGGCGGACCGGAGCTGCCCTGGGCAGACTCGGAGTTGATTCAGAGCTTTGGTCTTGAGATTCCATCACGAGGCTGGGAGGGCTGGAAGGCGCATCCGGACTATCCGTTCCATGAGACCATCCAGCCACCGTCACGCTGGAACATTCCGCCCGTCGATACGCCGGCGGATGTTGAGAAGCCTGTCCGCCGATCCGATAAGGAGGGTACACCGTCTCCGCGTGGTCAGCAGGAGACCCGCCGGGAGAGTGGTGCGTTCGATGGGCGACGAGGCTTCTAGTACGAATTGTCAACACCCGGGTTCGTCCGCGAGAACGATGAAAATCGTGGCTGCGGACGAATCCGTTGTTCTTTCAGAATCAGATGGTATGCGGGGGAAGGAATACTCGTGATAAAGCTCAGTCATGTTGTCGGCGCGGTCCTGGTCGGGTTGGTCGGCACAACATTTTGCGTCGCGGGAACACGTTCCATCACCGTGACAAGCATCCTAAGAACCGCCCCAACCGGGGCGAACACGACGGTGAATCCGACATTGATCGGCTCCCCGGTGACATCGGTCACGCAGTTTATCCCAGGCGGCAAAGTCTATCTGGAAATCTGGATCACGACGCAGTGGGCGCAGGGGCTTACCGGCGTCGGAGTGGACGTGGATTTTGATGACCTCTTTCTGTCTACCTCAACCGCACAGGTGTCGCTGAATCCCGCGTGGGGACTGCTGTCTTTCTGTCCGAACAACCAGGAATGCGTCCCACGACCGGGATTCGTTGATAATGTCGGCGGCAACAACCTGTCGGGATTGCCCGCGTCGGTTGGTCTTTGGGAACGAATCGCGACGATCGAATTCGACGTCACCAGCCAGCCCGATCCCTGCACCGGATTCGGACTTCTCCAGGATGGTGCGATGTTGCTCGCGTTCTTTGGCGGCGGCTTGGCACTGCCATCCGAGGTTGAATACATCAGTCTGGGCGTTCCCGGCCCGGACTACATCGATGATGATTCGGACTTTGTGGTCGATTGCCTCGATAATTGTCCGACGCTGTTCAACCCCAGCCAGGCCGACTGTGATGGGGACGGGTTGGGCGATGCCTGCACGATCGAAAGCGGCATCGACACGGACTGCAACAGCAACACAATCCCCGATCAATGCGATATCGATGCTGGTGCCATCGACGATAACAACAACAATTTCCCCGACGAATGCGAGGTTTGCGATCGGGATTGCGATTGCTACACCGACCAGTCCGGGCAACCGCTTCCGTTTTTCACAGGCGCGTGTGATTACCGTTTCTGTCTCAACAATCTCTGTCAGATGTGTCAACGCCGGTACGGAAACACCTGCGCGCCATTCAATTCGTTAGTTGGAACAAATGACATCCTTTGCTCGGTGGCAGGGTTCGGCAATTACTGTGCCTGCCCAAACGCGGACCTCTGGGACACCACCGCGCCGGGCTGCTCAGCGGGTACACCTGAAAACTGCGAGGGACCGAGCGGTGTCCCGATTTCGACGGCAGACATCCTCGCGACGGTCGGTGCATTCGGTGGGCAAAACCCGTTCAGTTGCCCGTGCATCCCCATTCCCAATACCGCGAGCTGCGACTTCCCCAACAACTGTGACCTGGCCGCTCTTTCGCCCCCTGGCGCGTGCGGCGCCGCCGCCGCCGCGGTGACCACGGTAGCACCCGGGGCACGGTGGCCTTCGACAATAGACGAACCACGTCGCCCCACCGCGAGCAGCTCGCCCGCCGTCGTTTCGATAGTGCCACGAACACGGGAAATCACGCCGGGTGGCGAGCTTGTCGTCGATGTTTTCGCTACCGGAAACACGACGCTTTCCGCACTCCAGGTGGCATTCGACGCGCGCGGTGGACAACGGGGCGAATTGGTATTGACGGACGTTTATGTCGATATCGGTCGCAGCGATTATCTTTTCAGACAGGGCAATAACATCGCCGCGACGGATTTGACCCTGGGGCGCGTGGGCCTTGTCGACATTGGCGCGGGCGTTCAATTGTTTGACGACGAATCCGCCTATATCGCGACGTTTGAGTTCAAGGCAGGTGACGACGCTCGCGGGCTGTTCACCATCTACCCAGCCACAGAATTATTCGAGTTGTGGGCAGACCTTGGGATACCCGTCGATTTCCAGGTCGCCAACGATGCCACCATCGTCGTTGGTCCCAACACGCGCAGACCACCACAATAACCCCGACCACCACGCCGGTTCCCGCTCGTTTTGACTTCGGACGTTGAGAACGCCGGGGTTTACGATCGATGATATACGAATTTATTTTGCGGACCGTGCCTCGTATATTGGGGGCCATAACCTGTTATGCGACATGGACAGGTTGCGCGATCGGCTGTTGATAATTGGGACGCCGGCGGCAGAGGCGGACGCGATGTCTGTGTTGACGAATAACCACAATCGCAGGGAGAACCCGGCAAACACACAAAATTGGTAATCGAAATTCGATCAATCCCCGGTTGCCGACCCGTCGCCCTGGTTCAAACGCATTCCACGCCCGTGCTCGCCCTGAAAATCCGACAGGCGATCATTTTCGGACAAGCTGCCCGACCAACGACTATTCAGGAACATTCCAGTGTACGGTCCGGACGTCTCTGCATGCTTTCGGGCGTTATGAGGTCCGAATGTGAGGTCCCATCGTCATGTTGAAAAATTCCCTCGAATCTCGCTGGTCTGCGATGATTTTCGGCGCTATGATCACCCGGGGTCGGCCAGTCAGTACAACCGAACGAACTGACAAATGCGGACCCACTGAGCGTACCGACGTCGCAGCCGGTGCGATGTTCAAGCGTCTCGTAATCAACACTTTTCGCACGACCGCTCCTGTCGATTGGATAGCCGCGCGCTTCAAGCCGATGGTGCTGACAGCTTCGGCATAGACGGCACACACCCATGTGCCAAAGCCATTAGAGCAAGTGACAGAATCGGTTTCGTTGAACACGCGAAGCCAGGCCGGTTGAAGGATGAGACGACGATGCAACGATCGAAAGACGTACTGACAACAGGGCAGGTCGCGAAGATCTGCAAGGTCGCACCCCGAACGGTTTCAAAGTGGTTCGACAGTGGTCAATTGCGAGGCTATCGCATTCCCGGCAGCAAGGACCGCCGAATCCCGCTGAACCATCTCGTCAGCTTCATGCGTGAGCACGGGATACCGCTCAACGGTCTGGAGGCTGGCGTCGTCAAGATTGTCGTCATTGATTCGGACCAGGCCAGTTGTAATCTTCTTCGCGAAACGTTGAGTCCGTCGGCGGGATTCGACGTAACAACCGTCGGAACCGCGTTTGAGGCTGGAATCGCGATCGAAAGTCACCGCCCGGTCGCCGTGATCGTCGATGTATCGCTGCCGGATATCAAGGCTGAGCAACTGGTCCTGGATCTGCGTTCGATCGCCGGCCTGGAGGAAATCCGCCTGGTGGCGATCAGTGGCGCGATGACCGAGGGACAGGGGCAGGAACTCCTGCAGTCGGGGTTTGACGCGTTTTTCCAGAAACCATTCGATGTGAACGATTTCGTCCGCAAGATCAACGAACTGGCGGGCGTGTAGGTCTTTTTTTTCTCTGCGAGTGGGCGGAAATCCGATCGCTCAATTCCGCGATTTGTCCGGGCAGTCGCAGGTGTCCGCCCTTGATGACACATCGGTGGATTGATTCGCCGGCTTCTTCAAATCGGCCCTGATCGGCAAGCACCATCGCGTTGAAACACCAGGATTCACCCTTGTCGGGATGATGTTCAATCATCCGCTTTGCATACGCATCCGCGTCCCCGATTCGACCATCTCCTGCCATCGTGTGACACATGCCCGCCAGGGCGAAATAGTCATTCGGATGTTTTTCGAGTACGCAGGTGACCAGGGCTTCGTTGCTCAAGAAGCAGTCCTGATATCGCCACGACTGGTACGCAACCACCGGCAACAATCCCAGGATCAACACGCCGAGCGTTTTCGGGCGTCGCGCGATGACCGATGCGATCATCATCGCCACAAAAGCCGACGGTGCGTAAAGCCAGCGTTCTCCGAAGAACCAGTTGGCAACAGGCAGTAGGTGACATGGGATCGCAAGCAACGCAACCAGAGATGCGGTTGGGATGAACAGCCTGTTTCTGTGTCGGTGCGTTAAGACCAGGAAGATAACGATCAGCAGCAAAATGGCCACGCCGGCCAGAACGTCCGTCCTTGTTACCTCGCTTGCAAGATCAAAACTACCCGCACCCCAGTTCGGCGAATGCCCTGCTGGAAGGACCATCAGCCGAAACGATAACGCCACCAACGCGAGCGGTGTCAGCATCTTCTCGATGATCGTCGCGTGATCCAGCGGGTTGGGCGAGCTGACCGCTGTCTCTGATGGCAGCACTACCCGCCAATCGAATACCAGCCAGCGTGCGAGGAAAAACGCCGCGAGAACGAGGATCATGCCCAAATAGTGCGACTGCGTCAGATATCCGAGCCGGTCCCGCCAACGTCGCTGCGACATCTCCCGCCAATGGAGGAAATCAATTGAGGCGACGATGAAAAGCGTAAAGACGCCATGCTCCTTGGAAAGGAGACCCAGCGCAAACAGAAGCGAGAGCATCAGATGGTACGGTAGCGAAACGTTGGCGGGTTTCTGTGTCCTGTTCGAAATCGACTTCAAATGCAGGGACGTGGTGGCCAGCATGAAGATCAGGACCAACAATTCCGATCGTCCGACGATCAGCGCGATGGCTTCGGTGTGCACCGGGTGGAGTGCGAAAAACAGACTCGAAATCAGGCCCGCGAATGTGCTCCGCGTCAACTGCATGACCACGATCGCGACGAGCACCGACGCCAATGCGTGCAGCATCGTGTTCGCGACGTGATAGCCCCACGGTTCAACACCAGACACCAGCGCATTGAGGCGGAAAGAAGCCGTCGTCACGGGTCTGTAAATCCGGTCAGACGAAATCGACGGAGACCAATAAGGCTGCGTCAGGACGTGGCTCCATGGCGCACTACCCTGTACGACAGGATTGTCCCTGACGGCAGGTTGGTCGTCGTGGACGAACGGGTGGTCCCATGTTGGGCTGAACGCAACCACAGCCGCAATTGCGACAATCGCCAATGACGGAACAAACCAACGATCTTTGCGGGCGATTGATTCCATTCTGCCTTGTCCGGAACGGCTCAGGAGATACTGGTACCGTATGGTCGGCGATCAGTCACGATGTTACAATCCGTGAATCATGGCTGGGAAAAAACTCTACATTGAGACGATGGGCTGTCAGATGAACGTCCTGGACAGCGAACTGGTCGTCGGCCAGTTGAATGGCCGGGGATACACGCTGACCGATGAGATGACGACCGCGGACGTGGTGCTGCTGAATACCTGCAGCGTGCGCGATCATGCGGAGGCCAAGGCGTTGTCACGACTCGGGTCGCTCAAAAAACCGAAGCTCGGGAATCCGGACATGATCGTCGGCGTGATCGGGTGCATGGCCGAGCGCGATCCGGACGGAATCACGACGAAAATGCCGCACGTCGATCTGATCTGCGGCCCGGGCGAGCTAAACAAGATACCCGCCATGATTGACGAAATCGAAGAGACGCGAAATCGGTCGATATCGCTGTCGCAGAGTTTGTCGCGACGGAGCACGCCGATCGAGCGGGCGGTCGAATACGATTCGGTCGAGGCGTTGGACCTGTCACGATCGGCCGGGATCGACGGCAATCCATTGCAGGCCTACGTTCGCGTCCAGCGTGGGTGTGACAAATTCTGCACATTTTGCGTTGTTCCGTTCACCCGTGGAGCCGAGCGAAGTCGTCCGCCGCAGTTGATCGTCGACGAGTGCAGGATGCTGGTCGATCGCGGAGTCAGGGAAATCACCCTGCTCGGACAGACGGTCAACAGTTACGTCAATCAGGACGACGGTAAACCTGTCCGATTCGCCGAGCTTCTCGAACGCATCGATGCCGTTTCGGGATTGGAACGCCTTCGATTTGTCACGAGCTATCCGGGTGATTTTACCGATGACATTCTTGAGGCGATGCGCGACCTGCGAACAGCCTGCGAGTACCTGCACCTCCCGGTTCAAAGCGGCAGCGATGCGGTACTGAAGCGTATGCGCCGACAATACACCGTCGGTGAATACGTCGATTTCGTCGACAAAGCCCGCGAGATCGTTCCCGGAATCACGTTGGCGAGCGATTTCATCGTCGGTTTTTGCAGCGAGACCGACGACGAACACGCCGAGTCGTTGGCGCTCATCGAGCGATGTCAGTTCAAGAATATCTTCGTATTCAAATATTCCGAACGTCCCGGCACGGTCGCAGCCAAACGCATCACCGATGATGTGCCTGACGACGTGAAACGACGTCGAAACCTTGAGATGCTCCATGTGCAGGAGCAGATCGCCATTCAGGCCAACCAAAACCTTATCGGACAGACCATGCAGATTCTGGTCGAGGGGTATAGCAAACGGGCGATAAAAGCCCAGGTAGCTGAGACCGAGCGGGGGCAGGAAATCGGCTCTGAAGTGACAGGCCAGCTCGTCGGTCGAACGCGAACGGATCGCATTGTTGTTTTCGCTGGGGAAATGAATCTTGTTGGCCGATTAATTGATGTCCGAGTCAAAGCGGCCACGGCATTGACACTTCATGGGGAGGTCACCGGGTCGCATGATCCGTCCTGCGGGACGGGAGACTTGATTTCAATCAACGTCTCTTGAAGGAGATCATTTGACCATGTCCAGCATGTGGGAAACCGAGTACGAGGATTGTGGCGGAACAGCCGTCGCTCCGGAGCTGCGTAACCAACCCCGAATCCTGCCGCCCTACCACGTCGTTCTGATCGACGATGACGACCACACCTACGCTTATGTCATCAAAATGATCCAGGAACTGTTCGCCATCGAGTATGAAGCCGCGTACGAATTGGCCGTCGAGGTGGACATGACCGGCAGAGCCATTCTCGACACGACGTCGAAGGAACGTGCCGAATTCAAACAGGAACAAATACACGCCATCGGCCCGGACAGGCTTCTCGATCGCAGTTGCGGCAGCATGACATCCGTCATCGAACCTGCCGATCTTTCCTAGAGCAACGAAAGTTCTAACTCGGCGAGTTGCAGTCGGTTGGCCGGATCACGGCCCAATCGCGAGGAACAAACGCATCCCGCTCCTTTGACGGATGGAAAGAGGACGACACTCCGACGGCTGGTTTCGTCAAAAAAAAAACGTCACGCAGGAACAGGTCAACACCCAAACCTGTCACGCGTTCACCGAACCACCTGCGTGATGGTCTTCCAACCCATCGTCGTCCCCATCGTCAGCGTCGTCGTCAGGTTCATCATCCTCCTCGTCGTCAATATCCTCGTCGTCAAGGTCGTCATCTTCATCTTCCCAGTCATCATCCTCGTCGTCCTCATCATCGTCGTCGTCGCAATCCGAAACCTGTGACTCAACATCATCGAGTGGCTTCTCCAGCACCACTTCGGACGAATTCGTATCGATGACGGCGACAGCATTCTCCACGACGGCAACCACCTCTTCCACCGATCGTTCCTCCGAAACGTCAGTCATATCCCGCCCCGACTGCCTCTCCCGCATATTGCTCCATTCCTCCGGTGTAATCAAAACCTCCCTCGCCTGAGAACCCTTGTACTCACCAACGAGACCCGCCGCCGCCATCTGCTCGATCAGCCGCGCAGCGCGGGAATACCCGACGGTCAACCGACGCTGCAGGAGACTAACCGAACCCCGTTTCGTCTCCAGGACCACACCCACCGCATCGTTGAACAGCGGGTCCCGATCCGCCTCATCCTCACCACCCGCAGCGCGCATGCGAACCAGTTCCGGATGGAATTCCGCCTTGCTCTGCGTCGCGAGAAATTCCAGGACCTTGTGCAATTCATGATCCTCGATGTACGTCCCCTGCGCGCGGATTAAGTCGTGCGATCCCGGTGGCAGAAACAACATATCACCCTGTCCCATCAGCAGTTCCGCACCGTTCTGATCCAGCACAATCCGCGAGTCCATCCGCGACGCCACCCGAAACGCACAGCGACAGGGCAGATTCGATTTAATCAACCCCGTCACCACCTTCGCCTCAGGACGCTGCGTCGCAACAATGATGTGAATCCCCACCGCACGCGATTTTTGCGCTAGTCTCGCGAGGTGCCGTTCAACATCCTTCCCCGCCGTCATCATCAGATCCGCCAACTCGTCGATCATGATCACGATGTACGGCAAATGCGTCGCAATCTGACTGCGCTCATCATCGGTACCAGGCTGCAACCGCTTGTAAATCTCATCCGCCCCAAGCTTGTTGTACGCCCCGATGTTGCGAACCCGCGCCTCGGCCACCATCGCATAACGCTCGTCCATCTTCGTCACAGCCCAGTCGAGAATCTTCTCCGCCCGCGCCATATCCGTCACGATCGGCGCCATCAAATGCGGCACATCCTTGAACTGACTCATCTCCACCATCTTCGGGTCGATCAGAATCAGCTTGACCATATCCGGCCGACGCGCAAGCAAAATGCTCATGATGATCGAATTCATCGCAACGCTCTTGCCACTGCCCGTCGTACCCGCGATCAACATGTGTGGCATCGCAGCCAGATCCGCGATCAATCCATGACCCGACGCGTTCTTGCCCAGGAGCAGCGGAATCGCCATCTTGTCCATCCGACTCCCCGCCGTCTGAATCAACTCCTTGATGCGCACCTTCTCCTTGTTGATATTCGGAACCTCAACACCAACCGTATTCTTCCCCGGAATCGGAGCAATAATGCGCACAGAAGGCGCCTTCAACGCACGCGCTACATCGCTCGCCAGAGACGCAATCTGACTGACCTTGATCCCCGCACCAATCTCCAGCTCAAACAGCGTAATCACCGGACCCGTGTCAATCTCCACCACACGCGTCTGCAACCGAAACTCCTGCAGCGTCATCTCAAGCGTCTTGGCCTGCGCGCGAAGCGCCGACTCCTGAGCAGCCGTGAACGTGTGCTCCGGATCGTCCAGCATATCAATCGGAGGAAACGTCCAGTCCGAAAGCTTTCTCGGATAAGGCCGCGCCACCGGCGGCTTCTTCCGCACCGACAACGACGCCTTCTTCGCAGAATCACCAACAACAGGCTCTTCCGAAAACAACTTCGGTTGATCGTCCTTCTTACGCTTCGATTTCCGCGACTTTGGCTTGCCCGTGTTGATCACCAGCGGAACCGGAGCATCCGTCACCTCTTCCGTCGCCACATCAGCCTCGTCCTCACCCTCAACCGACGCCTCGATCAGCTTCGACTTCCGTTTCCGACGCTTCGTTTCAGGAGCAGCCACCGTCGTCAACCGCGACATCCCCCCCGCAAGCGCAGGCAACGGCAACGCAGAACGCGCGACCCGCGCAACACCCGCAGACGCCAACGCAGCACGCTTCACAACACCAGGAAGCCTCAACATCCAACCCTCAGCCGTGAACACAAGCCCCACCACAAAGCAGTAAATCAAAACCAGAACCGTCCCCAGACCGTGGAATTTCTCCGGAAGATACTGACCCAGAGCAGCCCCGATAATCCCACCGTTGCCATAGTGCAGCCCATGCGAATGAATCGACGGCAACAGATGCGCCGACGCGGACGTACAAGCCACGATCAACACCAACCCAAAAACACGCTGGCCCAGATTCGACAGGTAGCCACGCAGCGCCCAGAGAACCGACGCAAACGTCGCAAAAAGAACCAGCGGATACGCACCATCCCCAACCACCCGCCGAAGATGATACGTCACAAACGCACCAACCACCCCGCACGCATTCGCAGGCGGATCGTTGTGCGGATACTGATCCAGCCCAGGCCAATCCCCCGGATCAAACGTCCAGAGACCCGCCCACAAAAAAACACAGAACAGCAATCCCAGCATCGGACCCACAACCGACCGGCTCAACCCCTCCTGATCAGATGACATCCCAACCTCCAACAGGCTCACCACGAAACAATTTCATCGAGTCCGATAATACGCTCATGACCCAATAACCGCGCACAAAAACACAGACGCGGATTTCAACACTGAAAACCGCCCCCATCAATCAAATATCGGGCACCCGGGCGAAAACGCTCCAACCCGGAAACGAAATGTTAAAATGGGCAACCTGACGTGTCCAGGAGGCGATACATCTCGCGAAAATCAGCAAGATCCACATCCCCGTCCTCATCCATATCCCCCGCCCGGCATCGTTCCGACAACGGCTCATTCCCCCGCCCGAAACAGGACTGAAACCCCGAAAAATCGATCAGATCCAGACGCGAATCACGATCAAAATCAAAACAACGCTCCACACCCGGAACCGCCTCAGCCAAACCAGCCGACGAACGATCCAAAACCGATGTCGCCGCCACCATGACCGCCACTTTTTCATCCGGTTCCACCATCGTCGCCCCACCGACATCCACCGCCATCGCAACAGGCCCGACATCCACAGCCTCCATCATCAGAGGCCCCATGTCGGCGTCCACAGGCCCATCCTCCTGCATGCGAACAACCGCCTGCTGCTGACCAATCAACGCCGCATGTTGCGCCATCATGAGATCCTTCCGGCGCATCGTCTCCTTCACCTCATCCAACTCCCGAACCAGGCTCAAAATCACCTGCGCCCAGTCATCGGTCACCACCTCACCGGAATCCCTCGCCGGCGCCAACGACTGCACCAGTTTCAACTCCGTCTCCGCATCCAGACCCGTTTTCTCCTCAACCGGAATCTCCGTCGGAATACCCGCCAACTGCCTGCTCGCCGCCTCAAATTCAGGATTGATCGCCAACACCCGCTCGAACGCAACCCGCGCATCCTCGTTGCGACTGTGCGCCCTCAACGCCAAACCCAGGTTGTACAACGCATCCGACTCCGGCAGCGTCAACCGAAACTCCGCCAACGCCTCATCAAATCGCGCCTGCGCAGCCAGACTCACCGCCAGATTACCACGCGCCTTCAAAAACACCGGCGCAATCTCCAACGCCCGACGAAACTCCTGCTCCGCCCTGCCAAACCGCTTCTGACGCAGAAATTCAAAACCATAATTGTTCAAAAGATGTGGCGAGTCAGGACGCAGCTCAATCGCCCGCGTCAACGACGACTCCGCTTCCTTACCCATATTCAACAACCCATAAATCACGCCAAGACGATTGTGCACCTCAACGTAACCAGGAGCCTTGACAACCGCAAAACGATACTGCTCGATGGCTTTGTCAAACTGCCGCCTGCCTTCAAGAAGACGCCCCGCAGCGAAATGAGTACGCGCATCAATCGCAGGATCAGGAGCAACCCCCGCATCTGCAGACGAACGCATCTTCGCCTCAAGATTGGCCGCCCGGAGCGATTGATTATTCAACAGCCCATTCCCATCCTTCGGGCCACATCCCTGCACCGTTCCCATCACAAGAAAAACACAGGACCAAACGCGAATCAATCGACTCATGTGGATTTCCCCCACAACAGGCCACGCAGTTCCACCGCGCCCGGATCGTCAACCACGAAAATCTATCGACCCTCTGCGACGCCCGGTGCGCCCCCTTCGTCCTCGCCCAACGTGGAGTTGTAGAAGTTCTCCTGAGCACGAATCGCATCAGACGCCGACAAACCACGACCACCCGAGAGCGCCGCCCGAACCGTCGCCATCTTCTTGTCCATCCCCGCATCCGCCAGATAACGCTCAATACTCGTCAGTCGATCCAGCACGAAATCACCATCCCTGGAATACGTCTCATAACGAACCGTACCACCATACTTCTCAAGGATAGGCCCCATCCGCTCCAGGCGACGAATACCCAGTTTGTTCAGCTTGACCGTATGCGGGAAAAAATGACAATCCGCCAGCGACATATCATGCGCCAACGCCTCCTGATACATCGGCTTGTAGTACCGATGCATGTCCGTCTTGCCATAAGGCTCGATGGTCAGACGATCCTCCGGCATCTTCCCGCTCTCGCAACCAACCACCATCACCACGACGGTCGTCATAACCAGTCCGGTCAGCCTTCGTTTCATCATGCACATCCTCGCGATCTCCTCAGCCTCGACACCCACCAACCCCGCCAATCACTATTTCAGGTAACCGCCCTGCTCACTATACGACGGAATTTCCGAATATCCCCATTCACCATGCAATGACAATCGCAACGGTTGAGATGGCTGCAGCGGAATCTGAAATGCCAGTTCATCATCACCATCGTCAGCCACGTCTTCAACCCGTGGTTTCCCTTCGATCGCACCTTCAAAGAACACTTCAAAGTCGTTCGGAACCACAACATCCTCGCCAGGCAACGGCGGAAGTTCATCCATGTACGTCGAGTCAACAATCTCAGGCGTCACAAAAATCACCAGCTCCGATCGCGAACGCTGATACTCAATCGAACGGAACAACGAACCCAATATCGGCAAATCACCAATACCAGGAACACGATTGACAACACCACGCAACTGGTCCTGCAACAAACCCGCCATCGCCAGTGTCGCACCATTATCGACAATCACCGTCGTCTCAGCACGACGCGTTACCAGCGCGGGAACCACAATCCCCGAGTTTGTTACAATCGCCTGTGTGTCATCACGCGAACTGACCTCCGGTCGAACGCGCAACCGTATCTTCTGGTGTGGTAACACCAACGGCGTAAACGCCAGATTCACACCAAACTCGCGAAACTCAATGGTAATCGCACCCGTCGCGGAACCTGCCTGCGGTACCGGTATCGGAAACTCACCACCCGCAAGAAAGTGGGCCGTCTCACCACTGACCGCCACAAGCGTCGGCTCAGCCAGAACACGCAGCAGCGAGTTCTCACGCATCGCCTCAAGAAACATCTCCAACTGCGCACGTGGAAAACCAAGTGTCAATGTATTGGCCGCCGAGTTGGCAATATCACCCGTCACAAACGGGATCACCGACGTCACATCAATATCCGTCGGTGGCGCGATGTTGATCGAATTGCCACCAATCTGGTTGATCAGAAAACCGTCGCGTACGTTTTCGCCTGCCAGAAAACCGCTGACCCCCAACTCGCGCGTCGCCGAGCGATTCATCTCAGCCACCACCACCCGAAGCTGAACCTGCTGCTCACCAACGACATGCGTCTGATTGATGATCAGGTTTTCCCCCTCGCCTGAACCCGAAACGAACAACTGCGCAACGTCGTCAATCTGTTGAACAATGTTCGCACCGCTCACCTCGCCCGTGATAATGATGTTGCCCTGCAACGACCGCGCGATCGCCGTGCTCTGCGGATCGATATCTCTCAAATACGCGTTCAACTGCGTCAGATCCAGCTCAACGTGCACCTCAAAAATGTGACGCTCGCCCGAATCCGACCACACCATCACCTGGGTCACACCATACTGATTCCCGGTGACAATCAACTGCTTCGGTGTGACCACATCAACACGAACGATCTCCTCCCCAACAGCCTCGACCCGCCGAACCGGAATCGTCGTCTCAATGATGACACTCTTGTTCCGCGAGACCTTGATGATCTGCGAGGTCTCCTCGGGATTCTTCACCGTCGCGATGAAAACCTCGTGACTGCCCCCACCATCCTGCGCCATCGCGCAGGGCAGGCACCATCCGAAGCTCAACATCATGACAGACAGTGGCAGCAATCGACCATCGCGCCAACCGAAACGTGCCGTCGATCTTTTGGCGAGGTCGCAGTCCGTTGCAGCATTCATGTGTGCTCGTCTCCACCACCGATTTGCCTCGGTGGACAGGAATCAGAATCAGCCATGCTCGTCGATCGCAACCCGAACAGTCACAACTGCGACCGATGGTTGCACCAACATGCCCCGCCGGGAGACACCTCCCGACTCCAGAGCAATCTCAAAACATCAATCGGCAAAACCGACCAACGCTTCAAAACTATTCGCCGGTTGTGTGATCTCTCACATACCGCCGATACGCCCTGACCCGTTGCCCCGACCCCAGAATCCTCGCTGCGTTTTCCGCGACATAATCGTTCTGACCGTGTCGCCTCCGCAACTCCAGACCCAGGTACCCGACGGGACGGTTGCCCGGGTCGTACCTAAGCATCTTTTCGACTGCTTGCAGGGTCCCACTGAAGTGTTTTGACCGAAGAGATTTCGCCAGTTCCCGACGGGCCAATGTCAGGTCTGGATGCGTTTTTTCACCCGCCAACACCACTGGAACCGTCATCACGCCACAAAAAAGCAGCATCATCAACCAAACCGACATCAACCGCGGTACGCCGACCCCCGTTTTTTTTGACGATGACCCATCCCGATCAACCGATTCTGACCCGTCAGGAGGACCGCCCGTCACGATCAACCACAAAATCACCGGAACGACCACCGTGTTGAAAGCCACCTGAACGCTCGACAAATAGGCCCGAACCGCCGAATTCGTCAGATACGGAGAATACACCACCGCCACCTGAAGCGAGACGAGATAAACGAACGCGAAAATGCCAGGAAAAACGCAAATCCCACGCCGTCGCCACGAAAGCCACCCACTCGCCAAAATCAGCCCCACCAGAGGCGGAAAAAGCGGATTGAACCAGTAGCGAAAATCAATGTCCGACAGCAAATAAGGCGCAGGATACCCCGCCAGCGTGTGCAGCCACTTCGCGCCGGAATTCGTCACCCACCAGCCGACAGGCTCCACAAACCACCAGACAGCCGTCGCCATCGTGGAATAGAAAAAAAATCGGGCAATAAATCGGCTCATCGCTCGGATTCGACCGCGTCAGGTTCAGGCTCGCGACGACGCGTGGCTCGATACATCCACAAAATCCACATCGGCGACACGAACAAAATCAAAAAACCCTGCATCAGCAACGCGTGAACCGTTTCAAACGAGCCGGCGTGAAACCCCTTCACGAACGCCAACGCGGTAATGCGCAGAAAATTCAAAAGCCCAACGCCCCCAATGCCGATAACAACGCCCTTCCATTTCGACGACCATACGCAGGGAAACGCAAGAACCGCCGCACAAAAAATCGCCGTCGCCCTGATCCCCGTACATTCCACCGCCACCACCACGCTGCGGCTTCTGATCCGAACCGTCTGATCGGAAACGTTCACCGCGTCGGTGAACCAGGTAGCCACACCGCCGACAAGCCTTGCAATGAACCCCTGATAGGATGCTACCGCCCCCCCCACCGTGGACTGCAACGACGTTGGCTCGGGTGCATGCTGGGCGCGCAGAATGAACAATTCGGTCGAACTGCCCAACGCGACAAGAACCGCAAACACGATCGCGAAACGAATCATGCGTGACCGCGAACCCGACCCTGATGACCCAGCCTCGCGCTTGCGTTGTTTGATTGGATGGCGTGGTTTCGACATCTCCGGTTATCCTACACGAATGGGCGAATCCTGTGATCACCGCGGTGTCGTCTTGAACAGGCTGCGCATCGCAACCCGAGGCAGCGAGCTTGCACTGCGCCAAACGGAAATCGTGGCGAAAATGCTGCACGCCGGGACCGGATGCGATATCGAATTTGTCGTCGTCACAACCAGGGGAGATCGCAACACGGATCAGCCAATCGCTGAGATTGGCGGTGTCGGCGTTTTTACCCGGGCTGTTGAAGACGCTGTTCTTGCCGACGAGGCGGATATCGCCGTTCACAGTCTCAAGGATCTGCCGACGGCGGAAACCCCCGGCCTGATCGTGGCTGCGATCCCGCCGCGCGGGGCAGCCAACGACGTGTTGATCATCAGGTCCGATATTCTCGACCCGTCACGACCGCCGACAAACCTGCCGGGAGGCGCGACCGTCGGAACAAGTTCGCCGCGTCGCACGCAACAGATGCTGCATTTGCAACCCGATGCCAGGGTCGCGCCAATCCGCGGGAATGTTCCAACACGCGTGGAAAAACTGCGCGCCGGGGAATTCGATGCGATCATTCTTGCTGCGGCTGGAATCGAACGACTCGCAATGGATTTGGACGGTCTGACCGTGATTGATCTGTTGTCGCTGGATTTTTTGCCATCGCCGGGTCAGGGTGCGATCGCCGTGCAATGCAAGACCGATAATGCGCGGATTCGTGGCATCATTTCGAATGTCCATGATGAATCGACTGCGCATGCCGTCGCGGCGGAACGCGGGTTGCTTGCGAAACTGGAGGGTGGCTGCCACGCTGCGTTCGGGTGTTTGGGGTCGGTGGCGGAATCCGGTAGCATCAGGCTGCGCGCGGTCGCGTTTGAAAATGGGTTGCGAAAGACGGCGGAGGCGAACGGACCGAACGCAGGATTCGTGATTGAAGAATGTTACAGACAACTGCGAGGATGATGTGAAATATCCCGAATCCCGACCGCGACGACTGCGCGGGTGTGACGCTGTCCGAAGCATGGTGCGCGAAACGCGATTCTGCGCTGCGCAACTGATTCAGCCGGTGTTTGTCGTTTCCGGTGAGAATGTTCGCGAACCGATTTCGGCGATGCCGGGGCAGCATCGTTATTCGATCGACGAGTGCGTTTCCTATTGCCGTCGGGTGACGTCGGCAGGTGTTGGCGGGGTGTTGTTGTTCGGCGTGCCGGATGGGAAGGATGACGTTGCGAGCGGCGCGTATGACGCTGCGGGCATCGTACAGCGTGCGGTTCGTGCGATCAGGGAGGCGGCGCCTGAACTGCTGTTGGTGACGGATGTTTGTTTGTGCGCGTTTATGAAACACGGTCATTGCGGGGTGGTTCGCGGTGAGGTGATTGATAACGACGCGACGTTGCCGTTGCTGGCGAAGACGGCTGTCTCGCACGCAGAGGCGGGGGCGGATTTCGTCGCGCCCTCGGATATGATGGATGGTCGGGTCGGGGTGATTCGGGCAGCGCTGGACGAGGCGGGCCATTCCGGGGTGGGGATCATGAGTTATGCGGTGAAATACGCGTCTGCGTTTTTCGGGCCATTTCGCGAGGCGGCGGATTCCGCGCCACAGTTTGGAGATCGTCGCAGCTATCAGATGGATCCCGGCAATGCTCGTGAGGCGGAGCGGGTGGCGAGGATGGACACGGAGGCTGGCGCGGACATGGTGATGGTCAAGCCGGCGATGCCGTATCTGGATATTGTTCGCCGGGTTCGTGAGGCGGTTGCGTTGCCGGTGGCTGCGTATCAGGTGTCGGGGGAATACGCGATGATCGAGGCGGCGGCTGCGCGTGGGTGGATCGATCGCGAGCGTGCGATCGAGGAGTCGCTGACGTCGATTCGTCGGGCGGGTGCGGATATCATCATCTCCTATTTTGCGACCGAGGTGGCGGAGCGGTTGTCATGACGGAGGGTTTGCCGTTTGGGGCTGGTTCGATTGCGGAGGATGAACGGTTCATGCGGATGGCGCTCGAGGAGGCGGGCGCTGCTTTTGAGGCGGGGGATGTTCCGGTCGGGGCGATCGTTGTGCACGAGGGTCGGGTGATCGGTCGCGGTCGGAATCAGCGGGAGTTGATGCAGGACCCGACGGCGCATGCGGAGATGATTGCGTTGACGGCGGCTGCTGATTTTTTGAAGAGTTGGCGGTTGCTGGACTGTTCGTTGTATGTGACGTTGGAGCCTTGTGTGATGTGTGCGGGTGCGATTGTGCTGGGACGGGTGCCTCGTGTTGTGTTCGGGACGGGTGATCCGAAGGCTGGGGCTTGCGGGTCGGTTTTTGATGTGTTGGCGGATGGGCGGTTGAATCATCGAGCGACGGTTGAGCGCGGGGTGTTGGAGTTTGAATGTTCGGCGGTGTTGAAGGCGTTTTTCGCGCAGCAGCGGGCGATGGGGAAGAAATGATGGTTGCGCAGCATGCGGTGATGGTTGTGATTGCGGTGCGTGTTGTCGAGCGTTTCATTTCGGGTGGCTCCTTTTGTGGTTGGCGAAACTGAGGTCACCTGTTCCCACCCTTAATAACGTTGCAGGCGATCGGAGAAAAATTTTTGTTCGATCACCTGCATGCGCGCGGCTATGGGGGGTGCGGCGAAGTGGTGCTTTAATTTGGTTAGCTGAATGTTGGGGTCGGGGTGAATTCAGAGTGTGCCGCGGGTTGACATCGTGGCACGTTCGCGGATGGGGATTCGACTCCCCCACGGCTGAAGCCATGGGCCACCCGTGCTGAAGCCATGGTCCACGCGACGAAGAAAAGGTCACCACGCCGCAAGAGGTCGCGGCGTGGTGACGCATGCATTGTACCGAAACGCTATTTGCCGTTCGAGTCGCTGTTCGCAAACGCCCCACGGAAATTGAGCCGTTTGGTGGCCAACACCTTCCCGTCAAAGGTCACGAGATTCAGCCGAAAAGCGCCTTTGGCGTCCTTTGAGGAACGGTAATTGAAGGTTCCAAGGTAATATGATCCGGTGGCGGTCATTTTTTGACTCTCATCGATCAGAATCGCGTCGATCCTCCTGTTAGCGGTATTCGTCACGACGATGGCGTCATGACCCTGAAAGATGTAATCGGGATGTGTTTGATCGATGGCCACCGACTCCAGGCCTAATTGGCCTGATTCCCCTGCGTCGACGTCTATTTTCAGCGAATAGAAACCGGAGTTGGAAAATTCACTTGCGAAAACGTCCACCTGGTGGAGGGCTCCGGGGCGATGAATTCGTTCGGCGCTCACCATGGCAACTCGACCGGTTTGTGTGACATTGGCTGCGGAGGCGGCTGAGGAAGCAGCGGTCAAAGAGGCTGAGCACACGTCGGAGCCGTCGCACATGGGACAAGCCTTGATCCCACCGAATGCGTTGATTACGGCGAGTATGTCCGCGGTACCGACCAGACCGCCGTCGGGGTTACATTCTCCGTTTGCACCGACCAGGTCACCAAAGACAGCCCCTGATGGATTAGAGCAAACCCCGCCAATGCACACGTCTCGCGTGCATTCATCACTGTCGTCGCAGTGCGCCCCGGACAAACATGGACAACCGCCCGTGCAGTCCGTGTTCACCGTAAAAATGCCACCAAGGTCATCACAGGCTTTTTCAGTGACAGAGGCAGAGCAGGTTTGGCTGCAGTTGTTGTCAACGCAACAGCGACCCGTTGGGACGTTGATTGTGAGTGAGTTGGCCCCAAGCCCCCCGATACATACGGACCCATTGTCCTTGAGGTAGGTTCCACTCGCAGGGCAACCCAGGCCTTGCAGGGAAAGCGTAAAAGTTCCTTGCGCGTCATCAGACACCTTGAATGTAAACGTCGCCAGGTACGGCCCCATGACGCCGCCAACCGCGTCCCCCAGAGGAACGAAACTCCTCGCCGTCGGCATGTCAGAGAGCGTCGTTGTCGGGCAGCTCCCTGCGTCTACAGTTGAAGTGTGCAAGGGTCGCGTCATGAAGAGATAGTCACCATCCTCTTCATCGACGAAGACGGTGGAATTTGCGTCAAATGTGATCGATCCGACCGCGCCCGCACCGGCGGTGGCGGAACAGGGCAGGACGACCTGATAATCTTTGACCGAAAGCTGGATGAGCGCATCCAGAAACACTTCCACGGTTAGAGTATCTCCCCCCATTGCAGTAATGGAGGCGCTATCTTCGTGTAGCACCCTAAACGTTGTGGCGTGGGCCCCTGGGGTTGCCAACATCGAAACGGCGCAACTGACACTAAATACGAAAGCGATCGTCTTACTCATTGCGAGTCCTTTCAGGAAACGTTGTCCGGAACCATGAATACCAAACGCAACGAACGGCCTGCCCGCCTCTTTTTACGACGCCTTGTCCCACGCGTCCCTGACAGAAATGACTATGTGATTTCTCTGCATAGGACCGTTATCCGGGACACCAGGAAACCGGAAGCAGATTTGCCAATGTGCATGCAAGTAATTTACCTGTGGCGTTGTAATTAATCAAGCTTTGTTGCACCCAAATTACCCCGCATTACAAACCAACCTGTTTCCCATTATCGAATGGCGACAGCCAACCCAATGTTTTTTTTGGGGGGGGGGCGTATTGCATTGTTCCGCCATCCGAAACCTGCTGACGGCTGTGCGACTGCTCAGCGGGCGATGGGGAAGAAGTGATGGTTGCGCAGCAGGCGATGATGGCCGTGATTGTCGTGTGTTTCATTTCGCGATGCTCCCTTTCCGGTTGGCGAAACTGAAGTCACCTGTTCCCACCCTTAATAACGTTGCAGGCGATCGGAGAAAAATTTTTGTTCGATCACCTGCATGCGCTCGGCTATGGGGGGTGCGGCGAAGTGGTGCTTTAATTTGGTTAGCTGAATGTTGGGGTCGGGGTGAATTCAGAGTGTGCCGCGGGTTGATATCGTGGCACGTTCGCGGATGGGGATTCGACTCCCCCACGGCTGAAGCCATGGGCCACCCATGACAGTGGGCCACGCGTGACAGGGAGGCCACCCATGGGCTGATGATGGACCGAACTGTCAACCATGTAGCGCTGGAAATCAGACAATCTGGTGCGGAAGGCGATTTTCAGTATTGGCATGGGTGACTGCGGGCGGTGTTATCGGGCGGTTCGAGCCCTCGAGCACTTCACCTCAATTTTGACCTCGTAACTGAGCGATATTCCATTCGAGGAGGCAACTTTGCCATGACCACGCTTGCGATACCGCGACCGGATTCTGACCTGGCTGGTCAGACAACCCGCGCACATGACGCATCACGTCAGACCGAGGTCCGACCGCTGGTCAGTATCGTTTTGGCGACGTTTTGCGAGCGCGAGCACATTCTGCACACCATTGGCGGCATCCTCGAACATGTGGGTGAGCCAATCGAGGTGGTCGTCGTGGATGACGATTCGCCGGATCGGACATGGGAGCTGGTCGAGCAAATGAACGACGACCGAGTCGTGGCGATTCGTCGCGTTCGGACGCGCGGGTTGGCGTCTGCGTTCAACCGGGGCATCATCGAATCACGGGGACAGATTGTGGGGTGGATGGACGCAGACATGTGCATGCCGCCCGAGCTGCTTCCTCGAATGATCGCCCGACTCAATGATCACGACGTCGTCATCGGATCGCGATACGCCGAGGGTGGCAGCGACAATCGCCATTGGGTTCGCGTCACTGCGAGCAGGCTTGTCAACGGATTCGCCCGGCTTGTTCTTGGATACGGGATTCGTGACTACGACAGCGGCTTCGTCGTGGTGCGGCGGTCGGTGTTCGACAAGGTTTCGATCATTCCAACGGGTTACGGTGCCTATTTCATTGAATTCGTTTACACCTGTTGTCGGAAGGGACTGCGCGTTTGCGAGGTGCCTTACGCGTTTCGGGATCGGACGGAAGGCTATTCCAAGAGCATGCCGACTATTTGGCGGTTTCTCTGGACAGGGGCGGGATATGTCACGCGAATCATTCGGACGAGACTTCGACGGGCAGACTGATATGACGACGACTCCGTTATCGCTTTCCGACGAGCGTCCTCGCAATGTTGCGTACATGCGACAGGACAGCCGGGGTTCTCTCACGGAGATCATCAACCACGGCACCTGGCGATCGGTGCTTACCGGTGACATGCACGCGGGCGCGGTGATCGGCGATCACTATCACAAGGTCACGGATGTCTATGTGCATATGCTGACGGGAAAGGCGGTTGTCCACACCGTTTTGGTGAACGAGGAGTCGCGGGACGGCTTTGTGATTGACGCGGGCCAGGGGGCGTTTCTGCCGGCGATGGAGAGTCACCGCGTGCGCTTTACCGAAGCCTCGACGTTCATATTGCTGAAATCCCAGCCATTCGATCCGAAACACCCAGATACCTACGGCCTGCCCGTTGACGAGGTATAGCGGTGGAAGCGCACGAGTATGACACGATGGCTCGTTGCGAGCGGACGTATTGGTGGTACCGCGCGCAGCGCGGGATGGTGCTCGATGAGCTGTCGCGGATCGATCTGCCTGATGGTGCGACCGGGTTGGACATCGGGTGCGGGACGGGTGTGTTCGTCGGTGAGGTGGCGTCCCGGCTTCGTATCGGCGTGTCGGGGGTTGATGTGCAGGCGTCGTGGAAAGAATCCAGCGAACTCGATCTTCGACGCGCGAGTGCCAATGACCTGCCGTTCGATGACCGATCGTTTGATCTTGCGTACAGCGTCGATGTGCTTTGCTGTCGCGAGGTTGATCCCCGGCGGTCATGTCGGGAGATGGCTCGTGTTCTGAAACCCGGGGGTTTTGCCCTGATCGCCGTGCCAGCCTACCAATGGATGTTGTCGGTGCATGATGAAGCGGTGCACTGCGTGAGGCGATTTGACAAGAAGTCTGCCAGCTCGCTGATGACAGAAGCGGGTCTCGTCGTGACACGATCGACGCATCTGTTTCCGTCATTTTTCCCGCTGATCGCAGCGTTTCGACTGGCACGTCGGGCCATCCACCCGTCGACAGCACCCACGTCGGACATTCGCCCACTGCCACATCCGATCAACGAGGCTTTGTTCGGCTGGTGCCAGCTCGAGCGTCGTCTGTTGCGACATTTCGGGTTCCCGTTCGGCACGACCCAACTCACGATCGCGCGCAAGCCCCCGACCTGAATCGGTCAGCAATGCATCCATGAGGAGAATCGTTAACGGGATTGGGCGAACAGTGTCCGCGATCAGATATCCTGCTGCTGTTTGCGGTGAGCGGACCAGGATTCGGCTTCGATGAAGACCCGGCGCACTTCCGGGATGGCGGCTTTGATCTGACGGTTCATTTCCGTGATTGCGGACTCGACGTCGTTGCCCGACAGGTCGTCGGAAAAATCGACGCTGAGGGTGACCAGGATATTCTGCGGTCCCATGTGCATGGTGGCCAATTCGTTGACGCCGTTTAGTCCGACCTGGGTGGCCACTATGTCGTAAATCTGTTTCTGTATTTCCGGGTTGGCTGCCTCGCCGATGAGCAATCCCTTGGTTTCATAAGCGAGCCAGATGGCGACGGACGCGAGAATCAAGCCGATGACAATCGACGCGGCTCCGTCGAAAAACGCCATCCCCGTCGCGTGTCCCAGCGCGATCCCGACGAATGCAACGACCAATCCCAACAGTGCGGCTGAATCCTCGAACAACACGACGAACATCGTCGGATCCTTGCCGCGGTGGACCGCTTCGAAATAACCGTGATCGCCCTTGGCTTTTCGGAACTGCTTCCACGCCATGAACCACGCGACGCCCTCGAACACGATCGCGATGGTTAAGACGATGTAACTTACCGTCGGATTCTCGATGTCGTGCGGGTGGATCAGATGTTTGATGCCCTCGTAGATCGACACGCCCGCGCCAACGGCGAAGATGAGAATCGCGACGACGAATGACCAGAAATAGACCTCCTTGCCATGACCGAAGGGGAATCGATCGTCAGCGGGTCGGGCGCTTTGTTTCAGACCCCACAGCAGAAGGATTTGATTCCCGGTATCGACGAGGGAGTGGATGGCTTCGGCGATCATGGCGCTCGAACCGGTGACCCCTGCCGCGATAAATTTCGTCACAGCGATGCCTGCGTTGCCGATCAATGCCGCGTAGATAACCTTTTTGGATCCGCTGGCCATGGGGCGGATTATAGTCGCGAATTGATGATGAGAAAGGTCGCAGGTTGACGGTCAGTCAACAGGCCAATCGCCCTCGAAAACCTGAACAGCGGGTCCGGTCATGAAAACACGGTTGCTGTCGGTCCACTCGAGTTCGAGTTCACCGCCGGGGACGTCGCAGATAACGCGTTTGTCCGTCCTGCCCGTCTTCGCTCCGGCGACGCAGACCGCACAAGCTCCGGTGCCGCAGGCCATCGTCGCCCCACTGCCTCGTTCCCAATGGAGCACGTTTACCCGGTCTCGCGATTCGACGACGCAGAAATGAACGTTCACGCGATTTGGAAACAACGCGTGCGTTTCGACGAACGGGCCATCGACGTCGAGCGTGATGTCATCCATTGAGTTAAGGAAAAAAACGGCGTGCGGGTTCCCCATTGAAACACAGGTCATGTCGAACGGTCGACCGTTGATATCGATGGGATGGTTAACGACTTCCCGGCCTTCGAGTTTGACCGGAATCTGTGGTGGTGCGAATCGCGGTTCTCCCATGTCGATGCGAACGGTATGGGCGACACCATTGTCGATGACGCAGTCGGCTGTTTTGATCCCATCATCGGTGTCGATGGGGATGGTCGTCTCGGTGGTGATTCCGTGATCGTACAGGTACTTGGCGACGCAGCGGATACCGTTGCCGCACATGGTGCCTCGCGAACCGTCGACGTTGTACATCTCCATGCGTGCGACGGCTGCGTCGGATGGTCGGATGATGATCAGACCGTCAGAGCCGATACCCGTGCGGCGGTTGGAAACGGCGCGTGCGAGAAGGGACGCGTTGGTGACAGTCTCCTCGAAACCGTTGACATAGACGTAGTCGTTTGACGTGCCGTGCATCTTGGTGAATTTCATGGCGGGATTTTAGTGTGTCGCAGAATTCGGGCCAGATTCGAATCAGAGACATTTGCGCCTGATCTGTCTGCGCACGACACGAGCCCGGTCAAAAGAGACCGGGCCCGGCCTTAGATCTCTCTCCCAGATCAAACTGGCGGCACCACGCATGGGCACCAGACAACTTGCAGTTTCCAGCTTTCAGAAGCCTCAAGCCTGGACGTCTAAATGCAAATTACCGTCATCGTCGGCTTGCACACCGGGCGCGTCCGCCCCGTCCTGCTCTACCCCATGTTCTAATTGTTCCTCTTCCGACCGCCCTTGTCCACCCATTCCTTCGGCATCTGAAAAAACAGCGGTGTCGGTATCGGTTGTTTCGATACTGGTATCGGAAGCGTCCATCGCTTTTACTGATTTATTTGCAGCGATACTTTGCGCCGAACGCTCGGCGTTGCGCGTTTTTGATACATCAGCCTGCTGAAAACCCGCCTGAGCGGCGGAAGAGGCGATGGGCGGGATGTCGGCCACGATCTTGCTCCCATTTCTGCCAGGTTAATATTTCATCGGCAGAAATGTGGAAAATCGGCCAGTTTGATCGGAACGAGATGTCCAGAAAACACAGCGACACTGCAAACCTGCCGGTTCGCTCAATCGTCGGCAAACAGTCGTGCTCTTGTTTTCAAGCGATCGCAGCCAGCCTTTGCTTCTTGCGTTGTTTTAACTGGCTTTTGAGCCGCAGGAGAATGGCGGAGTGCATTTGGCTGACACGACTTTCGGAGAGATCGAGGGTCACGCCGATCTCTTTCATGGTCATTTGCTCGTAGTAGTAAAGGATGAGGACGAGGCGTTCGGCGCGGGTGAGGCCTTTGGTCATGAGTTCCTTGAGGTCGCGTCGCTGGGCTTCATCGAGCGGGTCAACGCCCTTGCGGTCCTCAAGGATGTCGATTTCGCGGACGTCGCGGTTGGAATCGGTTTCGTATTGCTTTCGCGACAGGGAGACGAGCGAGACGGCTTTTGAATCGCGCATGAGGCGTTCGAATTCGTCTTTGGGGAGTTTCATGTGCGATTTGATTTCGTCGCGTGTGGGTTGCCTGCCGTTGAGGGACTCGAGGGATTTGGTGGCGCGATCGAGCTTGTGTGCCCGACTTCGGACAAGCCTGGGAACCCAGTCCATGGCGCGGAGTTCGTCGAGGATGGCTCCGCGGATTCTCGGGGCGCAATAGGTCTCGAATTTGACACCTCGGTTGAGGTCGAAGGATTCAAGGGCGTCGACAAGTCCGAAAACACCGGCAGAGACGAGATCGTCGATATCGACTTCGTCGGGGAGCTTGGCGCGGACGCGGTCGGCGTTGTATCGGACGATGGGGAGATAGCGTTCCATCAGTTTGTTGCGTGCGATGGGTGAGGCGGTGAGTCTGTACTCGGTCCAGATCGCTGCGACTTCGGGATCAATTTTGGTTGAACGCATTTGCTTCATCTCCTCTTCGCGTGTGATCGCCGTTGGAGGCCTGGTTCAATTGGGTACTGAAATGAGCGTTTTTCACGATCGTTCCTTCGGGATCATGTGTCCATCGGTTCCGCACTGTCGTTAGTGGACGACTTTTTGCTTTCGAAATCGTCATGTACTTTTTGCACAGCCTCATCCAGCTTTGCTTCGCGATTCCGGACATGTTCCCGGACCACGGCGGAAACGGCTGCACCGGCAGCCAGCCCGATAAGGCAAAACACGACCATGGCGGTGATGGCGCGCGTCAGAATGACGCCCGGTTGATTTCGTGCCATCAACCCGGTGATGATGGTGATTGAAAACGCAAGCAGCCCGAGGGTTGCTCCAGTGATGCGAGAAGCCATGACACGTCCCTGCGCATTGCCCGTTTTTCGATGATCGACTGTCGATGGGACGGAAGCGTCCGCTGAGGAAGTGCGATTCCGTCCTTGATCGATGCCATATCGGTCATCGAGGCGTCAACATCCGTGCCGACGCAAACCGTCCCACCCGGCCACATGCCACTCCATGGCAATGAACTCGAGGAAACGGTCGGAAGAAAGGTCAGTCCTTCATGCGACATGGGCCTGACGCTCCCGAAAAGGCATCTTGGTCATTGGTTACGGCGTCTGCAAGCCAAAACCGGGAGTGTTGGCTGGTCGCGCGGTGTGGAAAATCGGGGTGTCGTTTGCCACCCCTGGTGCCGGGAAGGGCGTTTTCAATCCGTGAATTTATCTTGTGACAATATGCCCGTCCTGGCTGTTACATAATACAGAACAAGGGGTTATGGAGTCTTGGAAAATCGGATCACATGGTTAGAAAGCGAAAAAACTCTTGAAGAACGGGGCATTGGGAAACATCGGCGATTGGGTGTGAATTTCTCGAAAAAAATTTCGCGATTCTACGCGCAGATGGTCCCGATTTGCAATCCGGAGACGATGGCGTGGGCGAGAACCTCGCTGTTGCAGGGAGAAATATCGTCGGGAACGCGTTGTCCGTTGGTGGTGAATGACAGTCTCGCGTGGGCGGTTTTGAGGCTGTTGAGGATGACACCGAACCCGATGGCTTCGTCGAGTTTGGTGAAAATGATGCGATTGAACCCGAGCTGCTCAAAGCGCCGGGTGTGCTGCTCGATGACTCCCTGATTGGACTCAGCCGAGAGGACCAGATGGGTTTCGCCGGGTTTGGCTGCCTCAAGCAGGGATTTGAGGTCCTCGATTCGGTCTGCGTCGGCAGGTGAGCAGCCTGGGGTATCGATAAACACGATGTCGCAGTGGCGTGTCTGGTCGAGCGCGGTTTGCATTTGGTCGGTGGTTGATACGACGTGGAGATTGACGTGGATGATGTCGGCGTACGTCTGGAGTTGGTCGGCTGCTCCGACGCGAAGCGTGTCGGTGGTGATGAGTCCGACGGTTTTGTGGTGGCGTAGAGAATGGTTGGCGGTGAGCTTGGCGATGGTGGTGGTTTTGCCGACACCGGTCGCGCCGACGAGGGCGATGATGTGGGGTGTTTTGGATCGCGTGAGGCGAGGCGTTTCCGCGACGGGAAGCATCGTTGAGATGAATTCGGTGAGTTTCGCCCTGACGGACTCGGGATTGGTCAGTTGGGCGGGGGTCAGTTCGCGTTGGATTTTTCGCGTGAGTTTGGCTGCGATGTCGGTGGAAACCTGCGACTCAACCAGATGCTGAAAGGTCTTCTTGAGGTGGGAGGGCACGCTGGGATCATCGGCGGACCAGCGGTCGTGGAGAAGTTGATCGACGGAAGATTGCAGTGTGATGAGGCGGTCGGTTAGTTTTGAATCGGTCGTCGGTGTGCGGCGTGCGGCCACCGGAGCGCGTGTTTGGGGTTTTTCGGATTGACGGATTCGGGATGATTTTGTTTCGGGGGTTGGCGGTTCCCCCTGGCTGGCGGTGATTTCGACACGTTGTTTCGCTCCTCCGGGAAGCCTTCGTTTGGTGTCGCAGGTTCGGGTGTGGAGGATGACGGCGTTGGGGCCGAAGTGTTTTTTGACCATCGCGATGGCTTCGCCCATGGAATCTGCCTGGAAAGTCTTAACGTTCATTTTCGAGTATCACCATGCCTCTCGTTCGGATATCGACGCCGCGAACGATTTCGTTGAATGATAAAACATGAATCTGGGGCAACGACTGTTCGATCATGCGGCGGACCCATTGTCGGAGTCGTGGGTTGCAGAGGATGACGGGTGTGTGGCCTGCGGATTGCGGTAGCGCTTTTTCGACGGCGATTCGGATGCTGTCGATGACGCGGGTCTGCATTTGCGGTGGCATGGCGAAGAAGGTGCCTCGTTCGGTGGATTCGACGTGCGAGGCGATGGTTTCCTCGACGGTCGGATCGAGCGAAATGCAACTGATGGTCCCGTCCGGGGCTTTGCAGATTTCGCAGATGCTTCGGGCGAGGGCTGCGCGGACGTATTCGACGAGGATGTCGGGATCCCTGGTTCTGCCTGCCCAATCGCCGATGGTTTCGACGATGGTTTCGAGATCGCGGACGGGGAGTCGTTCGCGGAGGAGTTGCTGCAGGACCTTTTGGATTTCGCCCGGTTTGACGATTTGTGGGATGAGCTCCTCGACGAGTTTTGGGGAGCGTTCCCTGAGCGTATCGAGCAGGGTGTTGGTTGCGTTGCGGGTGAGTAGTTCATCCGCGTGGCGTTTGATGATTTCGGTGAGGTGCGTGGAAAGGACGCTGGAGGGTTCGACGACGGTGTAGTTTCGCGATTCGGCGGTGTGTCGTTCGTCTGTGTTGACCCATGTGGCGGGGAGTCCGAAGGCGGGTTCGGTGCCTTCGATGCCGTGGACCTTTTCGGTGACGGTTCCGGAGTCGATGGCGAGCAGGTGTCCGGGCATGACCTCGCCTTTGCCGACGTCGTTGCCGCGGATTTTGACGACGTACTGATTGGGTTGCAACTGGATGTTGTCGCGAATTCGGACCGGGGGCACGACCATCCCGAGTTCCTGGGCGATCTGATTGCGCATGTTGGTGATGCGATCGAGGAGGTCGCCGCCCTGCTTGCGATCGACGAGCTTGATGAGTCCGTAGCCGACCTCGAGTTCCATCGGGTCGGGCATAATGAGTTGTTCGGGTTTTTGCTCCGGTTTCGCTTTTGCGGTTGCTTTTTCGGCTTTTTGGGTTGCTTCCTTCTTTTGTGACGCATTCATGACGTAGGCGATGGTGGCCATCGCAACACCAAGCCCGAGCAGCGGGACTTTCGGGAGTGGTGTCATCATGAGGACGAAAAGGAAGACGGCGGCGAGACCGAGTGCGATGGGTTGGTGGGTGAGTTGGTCGATGATTTCGGCGCCGAGGTTTTTCTTTGAGGCGGACCTTGTGACGACGAGTGCGGCTGCTATGGAGACGATGAATGCGGGGATTTGTGAGACGAGTCCGTCGCCGATGGTGAGCTTGCTGAAGACGTTGAGCGTTTCACCGAAATCCATCTGGTGTTCGATCATGCCGACGTAGAGTCCACCGAGGATGTTGATGAACGTGATGATCAATCCTGCGATGGCGTCGCCGCGTACGAACTTGCTGGCTCCGTCCATGGCTCCGTAGAAGTCGGCTTCGTTGGTGATTTCCTCCCGACGTTTTCGTGCTTCGCGTTCGTCGAGGATGCCTGCGTTGAGGTCTGCATCGATGGCCATCTGCTTTCCGGGCATACCATCGAGGGTGAATCTTGCGGCGACTTCGGCGATGCGTGTTGCGCCCTTGGTGATGACGACAAACTGGATGATGACGATGATGCCGAAAATGACGACGCCGACCATGAGTGATCCGCCCGCGACGAATTCGCCGAAGACGCGGATGACCTCGCCGGCGGCGGAAGGTCCGTCACCGGCGTTGGTGAGAATGAGCCTGGTTGTGGCGATATTGAGGACGAGGCGGAAGAGGGTCATCGCGAGCAGCATGGATGGGAACGAGGTGAATTCGAGCGGTCCTGTCATGTACATGACGGTGAACATGACGACGGCGGCTGCGGTGATGTTGGCTGCGAGCATGACGTCCATCAGCGCGGGTGGCAGTGGGACGAGCATGACGATGATGAGGCAGAGGGCGCCGATCGGGACGATGGTGCCCTGATGTTTGGTGACCAAACCGATGAGGTCGTTTCGGCGCAGGTTGCGAAGTGACTGGATGTGATCAGCGGTTGCCATGGTTGGTCGTTATTGATTCCTCGTCAGGCTGGGACGGGTTTGGGTCCCATGTTCTGTCCGGCGATCTGGTAGACGTAGGCCATCACTTCCGCGACGGCGCGGTAGAATCTTTCCGGGATTTCGTGGCCGACCTCGACGTCCTTGTAGAGCGTTCTTGCCAATAGAGGTTTTTCGACAATTGGGATGCCCGCGCTTGCGGCGATTTCCCGGATACGCATGGCGAGCTGGTCGACACCCTTGGCGACGACCCTTGGGGCGGACATTGAATCGGCGTCGTATTTGATCGCGATGGCGTAATGCGTTGGGTTGGTGACGACGACGTCTGCCTGGGGTACGGCGTTTTTGACCCGTTCGGCGGCGAGTTTCATCTGGATTTCGCGGCGGCGACGCTTGACGATCGGGTCGCCGTCCATGCGTTTCATTTCCTCCTTGACCTCCTCCTTGGTCATCTTGAGCTGTTTTTCGTGGCGATGTTTTTGCCACACATAGTCGAGAAGTGCGAGGATGATCAGCAGGATGACGAGTTTGATGCCAAGATCGAAGACCAAATCGCCGGCGTGGGCGGCGAGGACGGCGTAATCGAGTGTGTGTGCGAGAAAAATCTCGGCGGCGTGGCTTTTGAGGGTCGTGTAGGCGACGCCGACGATGAGCAGGAGCTTGACGAGGTTTTGGGCGAGCATGACCAGGGAGTTTGGCGAGAAGATTCGCTTCACGCCCTCGAGGGGATTGAGCTTGTCGAGGCTTGGGGTGATGGGCTTGAGCGTGAGCATGAATCCCACCTGGGAAAAGACGACGGCGAGGCCGAAGACGAAGATGAGTGCAACGAGCGGGGCGACTGCCCAAAACGTGCGTCCGAGGGCGGCGGAGCTGAGCAGGAGTGTTTCCTTAATGTCTGCGGTGCTGGTGGTTTCGAGAGCGGTTCGCATGACGAGGAGCAAGGCGCGCCAGATTCCGCCGCCGAACCAGAGCAGGCCCATCAGTGCGACGAGGAGCATGACGGCGGCGTTGAGTTCCTGACTGCGCGCAACCTGTCCCCTTTCGCGCGCTTCGGAGCGCCTTCTGGGTGTTGGCGGTTCTGACTTGTCGCCGACATCATCGGGCATGTGTCATGGTTCCTGCTGGAAGATTGGTGAGGACGTCCCGGGTCTGACCCAGAAATTCGTGGATCACGTCCTGAAAGAGATCGACCCCGAAAGAAAACGCGATGGCGCTCACGGCGAGACCCACGACGACGCGGATGGTGAATCCGACGGACAGGACGTTCAGTTGTGGGATCGTGCGGGAAAGGAATCCGAGAATGAGGCTGACCATGAGCAGCGCGATGAGCGCGGGTGCTGCAAGCCTGACGGCGAGGATGAAGGCGTCGTTGAGGAGTGTTGTGAGAAGCTCGAGCAGTGATGCGTCGAATTTGAAACTTCCCGGTGGGACGGTTGAGAACGTATCGAGTAAGGTGAGAACGACGGCGCGGTGACCACCGATGAGAAGGAAGATCATCATGGTGGCGATGAAGTAGAGTTGTCCGACGATGGTGGAGTCGCTGTCGAGGAGTGGGTTGACGACGCGACCGAGTCCGATGCCGGCCTGCTGACCTATGATCATGCCGGCCAATTCACCGCCGAGGAATACGAGACCGACGGCGGTACCGAGGACAAGCCCGATGAGCAATTCGCCGATGACGGCGATCACGACCATGGAGAGCGGCAGGTGGCTGGGGATGTTTCCCATCACGACGGGAAAAACCATAAGCGCCATCGCGAACGACAGGGAGATTTTAACGCGCGCGGGGATGGCCTGGCTGGAAAACATGGGTGCGGCGATGGTCAAACCGGCCACGCGAAACAGGACGAGCGTGAAACTCGGCAGAAGCCATTCGATTTTGAGTGCAAGCCAGGGCACGATTTTTCCTCTCCGCGGGTCCGTCGCGTTTCGCTGACGTCGTTTTATGTGTTATGGAATGGTGCCGAGCATTTCCTGGGTGTAGTCAATCATGCGGTTGGCGATCCACGGGAAGAAAAACGACGCGGCGATGACCATGGCTGCGATTTTGGGAACAAAGGTCAGGGTTTGTTCCTGTAGCTGGGTGACGGATTGAACCACGGAGATGGCCAGCCCGACGAACAGCCCGATGACGAGAATCGGTGTGGCGGTTGAGAGCGCCATGAAGAGTGCGTTGCGAGACAGGTCGAGGGCTATTCCGAGGTCCATGGTTTTGATTCCTTTCCGGTCAGCCTGTTAGCGGGTCGAAGCTGTAGAGCAATGTCTGGACGGTCAGATGCCAACCGTCGGCGAGCACGAACAGAAGTATTTTGAAGGGCAGACTGATCAATACCGGTGGGAGCATCATCATGCCCATGGAAATCAGGATGGAGGCGATAACCATGTCGATCACGAGAAACGGCAGGTAGATGCGGAACCCCATGACGAAGGCGGTCTTGAGTTCGCTGAGGATAAACGCGGGCACGAGGGCGGTGGCGCTCACGTCCTCGAGCCTGAGGGTCTCGTCTTCGGGAACGGATTTTCCCGTGGCGTATTCGTGGAAGAGGTAGATATCCTCCTGGTTTTCGCTTTGTTCGATTTGAGCGTACATGAAATTTCGCATGTGGAACAACGCGCGATCCATTGCGACCTTTTGCGATAATCCGTCGTTGAAATAGGGCTGAATGGCGTCCTGGTTAATACGTCCGTAGGTCGGAGCCATCACGAGCAGTGTCATGAAAAGGGCCATTCCGAGAAGAACCTGACCCGGGGGTAGTTGTGGGGTCGCCATCGCCTGCCTCAAAAGCGAGAGGACGACGATGATGCGTGTGAAGCAGGTGGTCATGATGAGGATGGACGGCACGAGGGTAAGCACCGTCATCATGACGAGAATTTGCAGGGTTACGCCGACGCCCTCACCGTCGGTGGCTTTGGGGAGCACACCTCGCACATCCGGAATGTTGATGGGGTTGTCAATCGCCTGTGCGTGGGCGGTCGAGGGGAATGCGCAGAGGACCACCACAATGGCGATGGTCATTGCAAACGCAATGCGCGGCGATTTTGAGCGTCCATGCTCGGTCAACGGCGCTACTCCTTAGCGCGTACTCGTGTCAGCTTCTTTCCTGCTCCCTGATCGACGACGTCTGCGTTGCGTCCCTGCGTAGCGAACGGAGTCGATCGAGAAGTCCGGTGATCTCTTTGCGTACCTGATGTTCTCCCGATGCGGGCATTGTTTCGGATGACGCGTCGGGTTCCATCGCGTCCGCGAGCTTGTGGCCTTCATCGCGGACGACGGTTTCAAACGGCGTTATGTTTTTCCTGACCCCGCCTATGCGGAGTCTGGTTTTGACGGTGGCTGCCTCCTCGCGGTCCTCGATGACACGAATGGGCGTGATGGCCTGTGGGGTGACACCGACGAAGACGAGTTTCCCACCCATCTGGACCAACGCGACGCTTTGCCGCTGCGAAAGGTGTGTCTGTGTGAGAACGCTGAGGACGTCTCCGCCGTTGATTTTGACGGTGCCTTTCCATTTTTTCAGGGTCAGACCGATGGCGCCGATGACGGCGAGGACGATTCCGAGCGGCAGCAGTCCCGCCTGATACCACGCGGTTTTCCCGGCAACAGCCTCTGACCGGGGGTGGATTCGTTCGATCGGTGTTCGACTGGACGAACCAGGACGGGCAATTTCAATGGATGATACCGGCGTATCGAATTGCGTTGGTACGGTCGTTTCCGCGTTCGATGACTCCGAATCTGCCGTTGGTGGTGTCGGTTCGGTTTCGATGTCGATGGTGACGGCTGCGTTGGCGAGTGTGGTGGGCGGCGTCTCCGTCGGATGTGCGACCATCCACGCGCGGTGCGTTTCGATCAGGTTTCCGAGCAGCGTGATGTTTTGCGCGTTGGCGGAGCCTGATACGATCAGGACGACGAACGAGCACACGATGAGTTTTCTGATTTTTTGTTTTTCAGGCGGCGGATACATCCTGCAATCCTTGCACGATTTCGCTGATGCGGACACAGAAGTTATCGCTGAGGACAAGCACTTCTCCGCGTGCGATGAGTCTTCCATTGACATAGATATCCACCGGATCACCGGCGAGATTTTGCAATTCGACGACGCTGCCTTCACCAAGCCTGAGCACGTCCTCGATGTACATTTTGGTTCGACCCAACTCGACGTGTACGCGAAGCGAGACGTCGTGCAGGATGGAGATGTCCTGGTCCGCGTTGGCTGCGGTTTCCGCGGAAAAATCGGCCACTTCCATCGGCTCGGGTTGGGGTCCCGTTGCGACGGAAGGTGGTGGTGCGGGAGCCTCGTCCTCGATTGCGGCGGCCATGGCTGCTGCGATGTCGTCGAACGGTCTTCCGGCGGAGTCGACGCGATCGTCGGCCGGCGAGGCGTCGGGAGTCGTGGTCGCGGTATCGAGTTCGGCGAGTGCGGCGTCGATGTCGGCCTGACTGACCGCGTTGCCTGAATCGGCACCCGCGTCTGCGGTCTCCACCGCGCTCTGTAACAGGGCGGCGTCGATGTCGGCCTGTGACAACGCGCCGGTGTCGGATGGTGTGTCGGCCGGGGGTGCGGATTCGGGTTCGGATCCCGCCGCTGCTGCGTTCATCGCGGCATCGATGTCCGCTGGTGAAAGATCACCTGAGTCTTCGGCGGTTTCCCCCTGTGTGGATTGGGCAATTGCTTCGTTTGCCGCGTTGAGCGCCGCGTCGATGTCGGCCTGGCTCAGACCGCCGCCGGTATCGTCAGCATCGTCGACAGAAGCGGGTGGCGGATCCTGTTGGGGATCGCCCTGCTCATCTTCGACATTATCGGACTGGTTTTCGATTGGTTCGTCTGGCATTGGTCCGCACGTTACCTCGCCTGCATATCGACGCGATGGATGCTCAAATTCCAATCAAAGGTGCGATCGTGACCGAATCATGTTGGAAATGAGAATATCCTCGATCAATTCCTTGCCCAGGAGGTTGTTCAACTCGAATTTCAACTGGCGCTTCATGACCTGCAGCGTCGGATCACCGAGGTCCTGCGGATCGGCGGATCGAATCACGGTCTGAACGCGATCGAGGATCGATTTTTCGCGTGCTTCCACGAATCGCTCGACCATCTCAAGGTTTTCGCAGTTGACGATGGCGGACAATTCGATGTGGTAAGTGTGTACCCGCCCTTCCTTACCATTGGTGGCCTGGGCCTGGCAGATGAAAATCTCGGATTCCACCTTGAAGGGATCGACCTCCTCGGGGGTATCGTCCGCCATGGCGGTTTCGGGTGGTGGATTGACGATCCCCAGGAGGACGTAGATTCCAACCCCTTCGCCGAGCATGAGGGCTGCGACGATGATGAGCGGTTTGAACCTGCCCTTCTTTGGGGCGGTTTCCTGTTGTTGCTCTTCGGTCTCTTCGGGTTTCCTAGCTGCCATCTTCCGACTCTCTGACCTCTTGCGATTGCGGTTCGCCTGCATAGTCCTCGACGATGGCTTCGGTCACGATGACCTCAACGCGTCGATTCAGGGCGAGTCTCCGCTCTTCGTACGCCTGTGCGAGCAATGGCTCGCTTGCTCCGCAGCCAATGATCCGGATGCGTATGGAACGCACTCCGTTGGCTACAAGCTCATCGGCCACCGCCTGGGCGCGGGTCAGTGAGAGGTGCATTTGATCCTTGAATTCCGAGTCGGGTGGGAGGGGTTCGCGCGTGGTGTGCCCCCGAACGTGGAGCACGGTGTTTCTACCCACGATTTTTTCGGACAGGTTGCGGATAAGTTTTTGGGCTTCGGGTTTGAGTTTGGCCTTGAATCGCTCAAATGTTATCCGACCCCCGACGACGATGCTGATTCCTTCCCGGACGTTTGTGACTCTGAATACCCTGCCATTGATGCCTTCGTCGTCGGAATCCCCTTCTTTTGTGGTGTATTGTGGAATGACGATTTTCTGGAGCTGCTGGATCAGGCTGTTTTGGGATGGTTGAATTTCGGGGATTTGTCCGGGGCTGTTGGAGTATCCGAATGCCTGCTGGATGGAATCGACGACGACCTGGAACTTGACGTCCTTCTTGACTTCGCTCATCGAGACAATGATGACGAAAAAGCACAGGAGCAGGGACATCATGTCGCCGAATGTGACCATCCATTCGGGTGCGCCGGCGGCTTTTTCCTCTTTTTTCTTCTTAGCCACAGTGCGTATCCGGTGTCAGGCGGCTTCCTGCTCGACCATCCCATCCCTTACTTTCGGTGGGAGAAACGTTTTGAGTTTTTGCTCGACGATGCGCGGGTTGTCACCGGCCTGAATGGACATGATTCCCTTGATGACAATTTCCTTGTGGAGCATTTCCTCCGCACTTCTGATGCCAAGTTTGTCAGCCAGGGGAAGCGCGATGAGGTTTGCGACAAGGGCACCGTACATGGTTGTCAGGAGTGCGACGGCCATACCAGGGCCGATCTTGGAGGGGTCGTCCATGTTCTGGAGCATGACGACGAGTCCGACGAGTGTCCCGATCATGCCAAAGGCCGGCGCGTATCGACCGAGGGTATCGAACAGGCCTTTGCCTTCGCCGTGTCGCATGGCGATGGAGTCGATTTCGCTGTTGAGCATCTGTTCGACGAGTTCGGGGTCCGTGCCATCGACGGCCATTTGAATACCCGAGACGATGAACGGATCGCTTGCTTCGGCGATCACGCCCTCGAGCGCGAGGATACCGTCTCGCCGCGCGACCTCCGCGTAGCGCACCAGATCCTTAATGACCTCAATAAGATCGGGGGGTTTGTTGAGGATGGTCTTTTTGATGACCTTCCCAATATTCAGGACACCCTTGAGCGGGGTCGCGATGAGTGTGGCTGCGACCGCGCCACCGACGACGATGGCGACCGAAGGGTAGTCGATGAACGTCTGGAGTGACGCATTGGAGGTCATGGCCCAGACGATGAGCGAAACGCCCGAGATGAGTCCGATAAGTGTTGCGATGTCCATACTGCGGTGCCCTACCGGTGTCTGTCGTTAGTGACGCGTTTTTGTGTACATCGTCGTGACTCGATCATCAGACCACCTGAAATCCGTGTATTTGGCGTTGATAGTCGATCACCTTGGAGACGACTTCATCGACGGACTCCTGCACCATGAGATGGTCGCCGTTGACAAGTGTGATCAGGGTATCCGGGGTTTTTTCGATCAGTTTGATGACCTCGGCGTTGATGACCACGGGTTTTTTGTTGAGTCGCGTCAGAAAGACCATGTTGCTGTCGCCATTCTCCTGTTTGCTTATCGGACGAGGAGCAGCAGTTCCTGGAGCATTTCGTCGGCGGTTCTGATGGTTCGACTGGCTGCGGAGAATCCGTTTGAGGCGGTGAGCAGTCCGATAAGCTCGCGCGACAGATCGACGTTGCTGATTTCGAGACTTCCGGAGGCGATCGCACCGGCGGCGGATTCTGTTGGGGCGAGGATGACGGGGTCTCCTGAGTTGACGCCGACGGTGAAGACGTTTTCGCTTTTCGCGACGAGTCCCATGGGGTTGGTGAACGTCGCGAGGGCGACCTGTCCGAATGCGCGTTGTTCGCCGTTGGAGAAGGTGCCGTTGACGATTCCTTCTCGATCGACCTCGTAGGCGACGAGAATGCCCTCGGAGAAGCCGTCCTGTTCGGCGAGTCCCAGGGTGGAGTCACCAATGACGCTTGTGAGCCCGGTGAGTCCGGACAGGTCGAGGTTGAAGGAGAGTGGGGAGACGGCTCCGGAGTTTGTCAGTGGTACTGATATCTGGTTGCCGGTGGCTGAGACGAAAGCGCCGGACTGGTCGAAGCTGAGCGTGCCGCTGCCGAAGTGCGGGGTATCGACCCTGTCATCGCCGGATTCGACCGTGTATTCCCATTGTGATCCTTCGGCTCCTCGCGATGTCAGGGCCATTCGTATGCGGATGTCGACGGGCGTGCCGAGGGAATCGTGGACGATGGCGGTGGTTGTGACGCCCTCGCCCTTGGCGATTGTTGTGCTGAATACGAACGGTGCGAGGCTGTTGGTATCGTTGCGGATGGAGGCGGGTCCGAATGCGAGACCGTTTACGTCGGCGGCGTTGGAATTGACGATGAGTGAACCCGGGCTGGTGGAGCTTGCATCGCCGATGAAGACGCCTGGTGAACCGATGGCACCTTCGGTGGTGTCGATGCTGAGTGCGTTTTCGAGGAAGGCTGCGAAGTCGCCGTAGGATGTGCCGTCGATGCCAACGGTAAACTGTGCTTCAGGCAGATCGATACCGCCCTTCTGAACGTTTCGGATGATGACGACATCGGCGGTTGCGAAGAGCGCGTTGCCCTGAGCGTCACGGAGGTCTGCCAATTGGGTGTTGGTGGTGGCTGGTGTTCCGGCTGCGTCGAAGAGTGGGTCTGCGACGGACGATGACCCGTTGGTGGCGAGAGCGGTGTCGGCGTTGAGGTTTCCGATGAATCTTGCCTGGGTTGTGGCTTGTGCGCTGGATAGTTCGCCGAGGGGAATTGTGATGCTGGACAGACTTCCGTTGTCGATGGTGCCGTCTGCGGAGGCGGCGAATCCCTGGACGAAACCACCGGAGGCGGTGACGAGTTGGTTGCCGGTGTTCAGTTGGAACGATCCGTCGCGGGAGTAGACCTGTCCGTCGGGTGGGTTGTTGACGATGAAGAATCCGTTGCCGTCGACGGCGAGGTCGGACGGTACGCCTGTCTGTTGAAACGTTCCCTGGCCAAAATCGCGTTGGGTGGTGGCGAGTCCCGCGCCGAAGCCGAATTGTACGGGGTTGGTTCCGCCCTGATTCTGGTCGGGTGCGGTTCCGCCTTCGGTCGTTTGAGACATCAGGGTTTCGAACAGGGCGCGTGATCCCTTGAACCCCGTGGTGTTTACGTTGGCGACGTTGTTACCGATGGTGTCGATGGCGAGTTGGTTGGTTTCGATGCCGGTGAATCCGGTCATGATGGCATTGGTCAGTCCCATTGTGGTGCTCCCTGTGGGTGGTGAAGTCAGGCGGTCACGGTGACGATGTCGGCGAGATCGATTTGTTGACCGGTGTCGAGTTCGAGTTTGATGCGGTCGTTTTCGTTGGTGAACGAGGTCACGATTCCCTGGACGGCTTTGGGATTTTCGGGGTTGCTGCGATCGACACCGACGACGGTTTTTCCGACGAGCGAAGCGGCTGCGTGTTCGGAGGACTGGATGGACTGGATGTCTCCGAGTGGGACGGTTTCGCCTGTGGCGAGGTCGAGTGTTGCCTTGCCATCGTCGTCGTATTGAACGCCGACGACCATGCCGGACAAGCCCGGTTGGGTTTCATCGCCTGATTTGGTGGTGATGTAGGAACCGATCAGGTTTGGAGCAGCGCTGAATCGTTCGTTTCCGACGAGTGTTTTGAGCGAGTCCGCGAGCGTGGTGGAGAGATCGATGTCGCGAATGGCTGATAGCTGCTGGAGCAGGTCCTCGTTGCTGGTGGGTTCAAGCGGGTCCTGATTGGTGAGCTGGGTCACGAGCAACTGCAGGAAGTCGTCGGAGCCTAGTTCCAGCGACTCGGTCGCGGCTTGTGCGGGTGATTGGGTTGGGGCGGTTTGTGCTATTTCCATGATCTTCTCCTGCCGTTTGGTTAGGCTTTGATATCCAGTCGGTCGCGTGTGATTCGTTCGGATGCGACGGTTTCGGTGTTCGCGTTGCCCGGGTTCGCCATGCGTTCCGCGCGTGACGCGTCCTGGTTTGATTCCTTCGCGGATGACGCGTTTGTGCCCTGCGCATGTTGGTTTTGTCCATGGTCGTTTTGTTGGGGCGCGCCGTGTTTCGTGTCGGTTTCGGGATTCTGATGGTCGGACGATGCGTGGGTGTCGTTGGCATCGGGAAAATCGACGCGGTCGATTTTGTACCCGTGCGACTCGAGAGCGGTTCGCAGATCGTGGGACTGAGCTTGCAGGGTGCTCCGCGCATGGGACTTTTCGGTGGTCAGTCTGACGCGCAGAACGTTGTTGGTGAGTCGCAGGTGGACGTTGACGTTGCCCATTCCGGGTGGGTCCAGGCGGACGCGGGCGACGGTTTCGTTTTTGCCGATTTTGGCTTGAATGACGCGGGCGATGCGTTCGGTGTTGGATTTCCCGGCTTCGGTGTCGACGGGTTGGGACGTTTTCGCCGTCCTGACACTTGCGGTTTTGGTTTTGGGTTGAATCGCCGGGGCGGAGTCGGCTGATGAACGCGCGGCGGGTTTGGCGGTGTTCGTTGACGTATTCTGCGTGGTCGCGGTGGCTGGTTTCGGTGTGGGTGTCGATGGCGTCGTGGCGGACGCGACTGTGGTGTTTGTTGGGGTCGGTTTGGAGGGTGACGACGCGTGGTCGTTGGCGATGTTGGACTGATGGGACGACTCGTTGTTCGGCGGTGGTGGGATCGCACCGGGTTTGATGTTGGGACTGTTCGATGCTTCTTTTCCGATTGTTGGGTTTGGTTTGAGGGTAGCGGTATCTGGACTGACGGTGGGTTTGGCTCCATTGAGGGTGGGCGGTTGCGACTTTTGGGATTCGGTTTTCGCCTTTGCCTGGGTTTCGATGTCATCTTCCAGGGATTCCTGGAGCGGCTGGTTTCCCTCCTGTGTCAGCGCGATGCGGGAGGATCCGTTGCGGTGGTCGATGTCCTGTTGGCGAATCTCGTTCACGAGGGTTCCACCGCGCCCCGTTGTGTCTGAGAAGAATCCCGATGATGTGGTGAGGAGTGATGATTGGGTTGGGTTGTAGTTCTTAAGCGTATCAAACAGCATGGCAAAGACGGGAGGTGTTGACGTGTTTTCATCTTTGCGACGATCTGTTTTGGAGGCGGTTGTCGGTGCGTCGTGGATCGGTTGTGTCGCAATGGCGGTGGTCATGAATTCAATCCTTTGCCGATCGCATCCTCGGTGGTGACATCGCGGATCAGCTCACGAATGGTGGTCATTTTTTTGATTTGCGCTTCGGTCTTTGCTGCTTCAAAGAGCTTCTTGACCTGACGGGCGCTGAGCTTGAAGAGCAGTTCGGCGGCCTGTGCGTCGTCCATGGTCATGATCTGGGTGAGTGCTGCGTTCGGCTTGAGGGAGCGAATGATTTCCAGTTCCTTTGCAAACCCCGCGGTTTGTTGTCGTTCGAGGCTCTTGCGTGCGTTGGCGTTGGAAAGCTGCTGGTTTCGGTCGAACTCTTCACGGAGGCGGTCGATTTCGATTCTTTCGCGGCGAATGAACTTGAGTCGTTGTTCGAGCTGGGTGCGGTAGCGATCGGTGTCACGTCGCACGACCTCCTCTGAAACGCGGGAATCCTCGCGAGAGACAGCGACCCGTGTTTCGATCGGGGCGTCAGTGGATTGCCCGACACTGGTCTCGCCGACGGTGTCGGATTGTCCGGATTCGCTGTCGTCGCCTTTGATGAGTTTGACGATGGTGCGTGCTTTTTCGACATCGAGCTTTTTGGATGAGACGAGGTAGCCTATGAAGCTGCCGATGCCGACGAGATGGATCAATGCGAGAAAAGTGGCTGTTCGGTAGACGTTTTTGAGGAGACTCATGATCGCGTCCTATCCAGTCGTTGCGATGTTTTCGGCTCGATTGCGTTGGGACATGTTGGCTGCGATTTCGTCGGTCTCGTATTGTTCGGCGCGGCGGAGGTCGTATTGAAAGGCGTCGAATCGTTTTTGGTGGAGTTTTTCGAGGGCTTTGACGTCCCTGGCGCGAGTGGCCAACTCGGTTTGGGCATCCCTGAGCCTGCCTTGCGATTGTTGCAGTTGTACTTTTGCCTTGTTGATCCTGCGAACGAGACATTCCTGCCATTTCCGGTTTTGCTGTTCCCAGGTGATGTCGATCGTTCCACCTTTTCGCATGATGGTTGCGGCGCTTCGGGTGTCGGACAACGCCTGTTCGATGTCGGTGAGTTGTTTCTGACCTGTTTGCACATCACGCAGGAATGATGCGACGACACGCCGCTGCTCGTTTTCCCGCTGTTTTCGCAGTCGAAGAACGGGGGCGAGTTTGAACTGGAAGCGTTTGGCCATTGTTTCACCATCGTTGAAAATTGCATCGGATTATCCGTTTGCACCGTTTTCGGAAGATTCGGTATCGGGTGTCAATTGCGATCGTACCTGTTCGATGTCCTGATGTAGCTGGACCAATCGGTCACGCGTTTCTGCGAACGATCCGGATTCGCGCATGTCCTGGGTCAGGAATTCCCTGATGCGGGGGGTCATTTTCACGGCGATGTCAAAATCGATATTTGCACCCGGAACGTACGCGCCGATGTTGACGAGGTCTTCGATTTCCAGCCACGTTGCGAGCACCTTGCGCACGGCGCGGGCGGCTGCGAGATGCTCTTTGCTGACAACGTCGACCATGATTCGGCTGACGCTGTCGAGAATGGAAATGGCTGGGTAGTGTCCGGCGTTGGCGAGTTTTCGTTCGAGCCAGACGTGACCATCGAGAACGCCCCGGACGTTGTCGGCGACGGGGTCGTTGAGATCATCGCCCTCGGTGAGAACGGTGTAGATTCCGGTGATGCTGCCGTGGTCGTTTGTTCCGGCTCGTTCGAGCATTTTGGGGAGCATGGCGAATGCGCTGGGTGGATAACCGCGTGTGGCGGGCGGTTCACCGGTTGCAAGCCCGATCTGTCGCTGGGCCATCGCGAATCGGGTGACCGAGTCCATCAGGAGTAGAACATTTTTCCCCTGATCGCGGAAATACTCCGCGACGGCGGTGGCGACGAAACAGGCCCGTGAGCGGAGGACGGGTGACTCGTCGGAGGTGCTGACGACCATCACGGTTCGCTTCATGCCATCTGGCCCCAGTTCTTTGCGCATGAAGTCACCGACCTCGCGTCCGCGTTCTCCGACGAGGGCGATGACGGTGACGTCGGCGGATGTATGGCGTGTGATCATGCCCATCAGAACGCTTTTTCCGACGCCTGTTCCGGCAAAAAGACCGATGCGTTGCCCGCCGCCGAGGGTGAGCATGCTGTCGATGGCGCGAATACCGGTGGCGATGGGTTGTTCGATCGGTTGGCGTGTTAGTGCGTGTGGTGCGTCGGCGAAAACGGGGTACTGCAGTTCGTGGAGGATGGGGCCTTTGTTATCGATCGGGACGCCAAGCCCGTTGAGCACGCGACCGAGGAGGTGATGGCCGACGTTGACGGATTCCATCATCGGGCAGCTTGAGACGGGTTGACCCGGGCGGATGCCGTTGGTCTCGCACAGAGGCATGAGAACGGTGTGGTTGTTCTGGAAGCCGACGACCTGCGCGAGGATCGTGTCGGCATGTCGAATGTCGATCTCGGCCATCGCCCCGACGGGCAGTGGCAGTCCCTCTGCCGACACGGTCAGGCCTGCGACTTTCACGATGCGACCGGTGACGCGCATGAGCGTTGCACGATCGATGCATTGCAGTGGTTTTTCCAGTATCGATGCGATCATGTTTTCTCCCGGGTGATGGTTTCACCGAAGAGCAGCTTCTCGGCCTGGGCGAGCTGTTCGCTGATGGTCGCGTCGATCCGGCCTGATGGCGAGTCGACGATGCATCCACCACGTTCGACGTTGTCGTCTACGACGAGTCGGATGTGGGTCGCGTTGGAGAGGTCGTTGCCTGCTTCTTTTGCGAATCTTTTCATGGCGTCCGCATCCGCCTGGTTGACGCGAACCGAGATGTCGGTGTTCCTGCCGACAAGTTCGATGGCTTGCTTTGCGTTTTCAATCGCGGATGACTCTGATTCCGATGCGATCTGTTTCGTGATTCTCCTTGCGACACCAAATGCGAATCGCTGGAGTTCCTTTTCAGCCACCAGCAGGAGATCGTCCTTGGCTTGATCGACGTTGCTGACTGTTTGATTCAGAACACCAACGAGTTGCTGGATTTGTGCGTCGTATTTCGCGATGACGTTGGCGTAGGCTTCGTCGTGTCCGGTTTTCTGACCTGTGCGCGTTCCGTCGGCCATCCCTTCCGCGAACCCTTTTTTTCGTGCCTGTTCGCGGACGAGTCTGGCTTCGGCATGGGTCTGATCAATGATATCCTGAGACTCCTGACGCGCGTTGGCAAGAAGGGTTTTCGCCTCTGCGATATGGTCGTTGACGGCGAGTCCCTTGAATCGGTGTTGCATTCTGGCGGCCTGCCCGGCCTTGATAACGATACCCACGAACGATTCTCCTTTGATACGACGATGATCAGACGATCATCTCTTTTTCGCCGCCGCGTCCCGAGATGATGATCTCACCGGCATCCTCGAGGCGACGGACGACATCGACGAGTTTTTGTTGCGACTGTTCGACATCGGCGACGCGCACGGGACCCATATACTCCATGTCTTCCTTGATCAGTTGGGCCGCCCGTTCGGACATGTTTTTGAATATCTTCTCCTGGAGTTCACCGCTTGCGGTCTTGAGCGCCAGCGACAGGTCATCGTTTTCGATTTCCTTGAGCATCGATTGAATGCCCTTGTCGTTCACGAGCATCAGATCCTCGAAGACGAACATCAGCCGACGGATTTGATCAACCAGATCGGGGTCCTGTGATTCCAGCGATTCGAGGATGCCTTTCTCGGTCGCACGGTCGGCCAGGTTGAGCATCTCAGCCACCGACTCGACGCCGCCGACCGTTCTGAACGTTTGAGACACAATTCCCGAAAGACGCAGTTCCAGCCCTTCTTCGACCTCTCGAACGACCTCCGGATTGGTTTGGTCCATGTTTGCGATTCGCGATACGACTTCCAGTTGCTTGTCCTGGCGCAGACCGGCCAGGATCTGACTGCCCTTGCCGGGTGGCACATGCGCGAGAATCAGTGCGATCGTCTGGGGGTGTTCGTCCTGGATAAATGTCCGCAGATTTTCACCATCCGTACGTTGCAGGAAGGCGAATGGTTGTTTGTAAACCTCGCCTTCGATGATGGAGATGATGCGTTTGGCTTCACCGTCCGGTAGCGCCTTGATCAGCATGTTGCGCGCGTACGAGACACCGCCATGGTCCATATACTGCGTTGCGAGCGCGAGGTTGTAGAATTCCTCAACGACCGAGGCACGCGTGGCACTGTCAACGTAGTCAACAAGTGCGACTTCACGCGTCAGGATTTCGACAAGCTCCGCATCCAACTCGCCGAGCAACCTGGAGGCGGTTTCGTACCCCAGTGATACCAGCAGGATGGCTGCCTTTCGCATGCCGCTGATGCTGCTTTTCTCTTGTTTCGGTGTATCGGACATAGTCTACGCTCTTTGTATCATCGTTAGTCGTCGTGGCTGTCGGTCCAGCGGCGGAGAAGTTTGGAAACAGCCACAGGGTCTTCCTCAACGAGCGAACGTACCTGCTCACCTACCTGTGTTGCCCGGACGGAGTGTTCATCCACTTCATGGCCTTCGAGAAGGCTGTCGCCCGTCGGGTCCACGCGTCCGATGGGGCCTGCGGAAATCGTCAATGGTTCGCCATCATCCTCATCGCCCTCTTTGGGTTTGGTGTCGTGTTCCTGCCACTCGTTGGCCAGTCGCGCTGATTTTCTGGCCATCCGCGTCAGCAGGAACATCCCCGTCAACGCCATCAGCCCCAGGATGATTTCAGAAACGTGGTCCTGAACGCCTGTGAGGACACCTCCACCGCTCGACTGCGAAGAGGCGACGAATGTCCCATCCGGAAGAATCGTCACGCCCGGCTGGACGTCGTGAATGTAGGTAACGGCGACGTCGCTCTCGTTGTCAGACAGTAGAATGTTGCCGACGATGCTCCGCACGCGTTGACTTTCGCTATTGAACAGATCGTCAATCTCCTCACTGGTCGGCTCGGCTTCGTCTTCGGGAGGCTTTGTCGATTTGACGATGCCGGCGAGATAGCTTCGCGGGATGGCAATGCTGGCCAATGCTCGTTGTACCGCGTAGGGAGCGGATTTTGTCCTTTGCTCCTTGCGGAGTTTTTGTTCCTGGAATGTTGATGTTGACTCTTCAGAGATCTCGGATTGAGTCGCACCGGATCCGGTGAGCGCCTGGCCTACGTTCGGACCGACACCGGTTTCTCCGGATGACGATCCCGTGCGCGAATCGGTGGAGCTTGACTGCTCCTCCTTAATCGCGGGTTCGGTATACTCGAACTCGTGGCTTTCTCTCGTGGATGGATCAAGCTCCACGGAAACGGCAACACGAACACCGGGGATATAGGACAACTGGTTTGAAATTTTGGTAACGAGGATTTCCTCATGCTTGTTTCTTTCACGAAGCATCCCCTGTGCGAACGAATCTTCGGGATTCGGAGTCTTGTACGCCATCATCGTGTTGCCATCGATCACGGAGACGTTGTGGGGCAGCAATCCTGGAACACTGCCCGCGACCAGCGCGGAACAGGCGTTGACAATCTCCTGATTCAGGCTGTGGCCGGGCGCGGTTGTCACCTTCACAGACGCGGTCGCGGTGATGTTGCGCGCGGAAATCCGACGTTTCGTGGTATCGGTGATGAACACCTCAGCCGACTGAATCATTTTCGACGATGCAATGACCCGCGCGAGTTCACTCTGCAGCGCGACGAGCCTGCGAAATTTATTTTCACCCTCGGGCCTGAACGGCGATTCACCTTCGAAGATGCTTTTGAACGAAATGCTGGTTTCCTCGGGCATCGCGCCTTTGCGGTGAAGCTCCCAGATCAACTCGTGCTTCTCCGCAGGGTTAACAAGGATATAGTCACCGGCAATACGGTATTTTCCTTCGGGCAACGCCTCACCGGCGGCTTGAAGACTTTCCATACTCAATCGCTGGTCCAGCAAACGAACATATTCCGGCTCGGTGGACCAGCGAATCAACCACATGAATGATCCGACGATCACGACCGCGCACAGGCCGATCGCAATCCGCTGCGAAGCGGTCAGATCGCTGAGTGTGGTGTTTATTTTTGTAACGAGCCGTGTTAGTGCTTCCATGCCTTATTCAAACATCCCTGTACAAAAACCACACTGTATTACACACGCATCTGTTGGATTTCGCGGTACGCATCCATAAGCCTGTTGCGCACCTCCATTAACATATCAAACGCGATCCCGGCTTTGTTGCTCGTTGCAAAGACCTCTGCCACATTGTCGGTTTCGCCGGTGAGCAATCGCTGAACCCCCGCGTCAGCTTCGGTTTGCAATTTGTTTACTTCATTCAGCCGGTCGATCATGAAATCCGAAAACGACTTCCCATCGGCGGGTTGTGTCGGCGTGGCACCACCGCCTGCCATCGGCAGTGGCGGAATCATCGGTCCTTGTAGTGGATCAATCGTCATGGTTTGCTATATCCTGTTTCAGGCCATCAACCTTAGCACAGCCGACGCCATTGACTTTGTAATTTCCATCACCGAAACGTTGGCTTCGTACGCCCGGGCAGCCATCATTGCATTGACCATTTCAGTACTCGGATTGACATTGGGCATCATGACGTAACCCTTGTCCGGCCCGCTCTGGATCGCGTCCGGATGCTCCGGTTGGTACACTTTTCGCAAGGGACTGGGGTCGCGAACAATTTCGCGAATGTGCACACCCGCAGCATCGCGACCTTTGGCTGGATTGCCGCTGGCAAACATCGCAATACGCCGGCGAAACGGCCCACCATCCTCGGAACGCATCGAATACATATTCGCGACGTTGCCGGAAATCACATCGAGGTTTGTTCGATGAGCGGTCAAGGCCGACGCACTAATATCCATTGATCCAAACATAGACTATATCTTTCTATTCAAACCAATCGAAACGCTAAATGGTTCCGCGAATCGCTTTTCTCATTCCATCAAAATAGCCACGCAACAACGTGTTCGTGGCTTCGTAGACCATGGCGTTGTCCGCAAGGTCGGTCATCAACGCTTCGATCGACGTGTTTGTTCCATCGTGAAAAAGAATGTTTCTGTTCGGAGATTTGGAAGGTGTCACTTCCAGATGGCCACCGACGTTGGTGCGAACCTGATCACTTTGAACATCAAGGACTTTTCTGAAATCGCTGCCCTTTTCTTCAAGAGCGGAACGCAGAGCCTGCTGAAAACCCTTCGTGTCGAGGTGTTTGGCTTTGTACCCCGGCATGTTCCAGTTCGCGACGTTGTCGGCGATGGTACGGTGTCGCGTTTCGGTAAACGTCAGCGTCGCGATGAGCGCGGGCGTGGCTCCACGGTTGGTAAGATTGTTCAGAATCATCCGATCATCCTCCTGCGACCAACATTGCCGGATCCAGACTGCATTTGGCGTGCCCGCAGGCAATCGCCGTTTTCAGCATTGATTTCCCATCGCCGGCTTGATGCGAGGCTGCATCGTCCGCGCAGCTGAGCGCAATTTCTGCGCAACTCACGACACACCAACCAGGGCTTCCTGATCGCGATCAGCCTTGGCAGCTTCCGCCTCACGCCACTGCTTCAGTTTCAAGCCGAGCGTTCTGACACCCATCCCGAGCGCCTTTGCAGACTTGACACGATGGCCTTCGTATTGCTTGAGGGTCCGCTGAATCAGTTGCCGCTCCATATCCTCGAGCATGCGACCGTGCCGAAGACTGCCAAATCCCGACGATCCGGACGGTGCAGACACGATCCATCTCCCAATATCCCTGACCGTCACCGTTCCACTCGTCGTCGCAGCCGCCCTCTGACACGCATTTTCCAACTCGCGGATATTCCCAGGCCAGCGGTAGCGACACAATTCCTCCATCGCATCAGGCTCCACGGCAAGCGGATCGGTGCCACTCCGACGGGCGATGCAATCGAGGAAATAGTCAATCAACTGCGGAATGTCCTCCTGACGTTCACGCAGCGGTGGTAATTGCAACGGCAGCACGTTGAGACGATAGAACAAATCCTCGCGGAATTTATCCTTGCGAACCCATTCCTGAAGATCGCGATTCGACGTGGCGATGATGCGAACGTCCGCCCGCAAGGTCGCACTGCTTCCGACGCGTTCAAACTCACCCTCCTGGAGAACGCGAAGCAGTTTCGCCTGCAATGGCAGCGCCATCTCCGATATCTCGTCAAGCAGCAGCGTTCCCTCGTGGGCAAGTTCAAACCGTCCCTTGCGAAGCTTGTCCGCACCGGTAAACGCACCCTTTTCGTGGCCGAACAGTTCGCTTTCCAGCAGATTCCCGGAAAGCGCCGCGCAATTCAGACACAGCATCGGGCGTTCGCGACGTTCGGAGTTGGCGTGAATCGCAGCGGCGGCCAATTCCTTACCCGTGCCCGATTCGCCGGTGATCATCACCGTGGCTTCTCCGGAAGCGTATTGATTCATCAGCTCGTGGACATGCTGCATCACCTTGCTCCGGCCAACCATCCGGCGACCGCGACTCATATCCTCGAGTGACGTCTTGAGCGCTTCATTTTCGTGACGCAGTCGGCGATGGTTCAACGCCCGTTCGATTTGCAGTCGCAGACCATCCGCCTCGAATGGCTTTTGAACAAAATCAAACGCACCAAGTCGCATCGCCTCAACGGCTGTGTCTACCGATCCATAGGCTGTCATGACAATCACAGGCATCTCACAACGCGCTTCCTTCAGTGCGCGAAGGAGTGACAACCCGTCCATCTGCGGCATCTTGAGATCGGTCAGGACCAGATCAAACGACGATTTCCGAATGACCGCGAGCGCTTTGACAGGATTCGCAAAGGATGTGACATCGAACCCGCCACGCTTGAGCGCCTGGGTAATCGAGTCACGCATGAGTTCCTTATCGTCAATGACGCAAATGTGGGGCATAAGACCGAGACTCCGTTATGATTCTGTAGACGACTGACCTGCCGGCAATGACACACAAAAGACAGCGCCGCCGAGTGGACCGTCTCCGACGATGACCCGCCCCCCGTGTGACGCGACAATTCGATAGACGATGGCGAGACCCAATCCCGTCCCCGAGTCTTTGGTCGTGAAGAACGGCTCGAAAATCCGTTCCTTGATGCTGTCATGAATACCATCGCCGGTATCGCTGATTAGAATTTGCACCTCATCGTTGATGCGCGTAATCACGACACTGACATCACCGGCGTTGGCTGCATCCACCGCGTTGAACAGCAAATTCAGCAACGCACGCTGAATCTGCGCACCGTCGGCGGAGACAACCGTATCGCAGGTCCGGTAATCCACCCTGACACGACAACCCGTTTCCACCGCACGCGGAGCAACGAGTCGAACAACGTCCGTCATGATTTCACTCAACGTCACCTTTTGAAATCGACAGGTCCCCGGACCCGCGAACGCGAGCACATCACCCACAATTCCGTCAAGCGCCCGAACAGCCACCACAATCTGATCTGCCAGCGATTTGTTTTCCGGCGCGTTTTCCAGTTCCTTTGAAAGCATATCAGCGCAAAGGAGAATGCTACCCAACGGATTGCGCACCTCATGGGCAACGCCTGCAGCCATCTGCCCCAACGCTGCCAATCGCGCACGACGCTCCAGCTCCAAATCCTTTTCATGTATCCGATCGCGCAACCGGGAAACCTCATCGGTCAATCGCTCATGCGACACCTTGAGTTTTTCAGTCACCGCGTTGAACGCATTCACCATGGCAGCCAGTTCCAACTCCCGATGCCCATGATCGTCGAACATCGTTGTTGGGGTAGTATCCACCACGCCATGTCTGCCTGGTGCCACAACCATTTTCATGACTGCTGGTCCATCTTGTTCAATCGAACACCGCTTTCATTTCGCCCCGGTGCACCATAGGCGGACAAGACCGCCTTACCCGTCGGCACCGCCTGGAGCGCGTCAGCCACGCCGCGCTTGCGAACCTCCAACAATCCGGCATCCTTGACGTCGGACTCGATGACGTTGTGAATCGTGCTCCTGACCGCATTGATAAGCGTCTCGGCATGTTGACGATCACCCTGGTCCAGCGTGTGCTTGACGTTGTCCCACTGCTCCTGCAGCGTCCCAAACCCCTCGTACATCGTCGTCAAATCGTCCGTCAGTTTCTGACGATCACCCAACAACGCAATCAGCGATTGCGTATCCTCCTTCGATACGAGTTCACGCTGCCGCCTGGCGAGTTGCCCGAGGCGCGAACAAAGCGACGCCTGTTGCTGAAGACGATCGAGAAACGGTTGACCGTTCTGCTCGCTACGCCTGTCCGATGTCGTTTTCGCCATGATGATGGACCAGCCTTCCTAAATCCGACCCGCCAGGGAATCCGATGTCCCGACCCAGTCAAAATATTTCTTCCAGTCAGCGCGTGTCTCGACACCGGGAGGCTCTGCAAACGCCTCGTCCGAAATCGAATCAACCAGATAACGTGCGCGACGCAACGCAGCCGCCGCATCCTCCGACCGACCCATGAATGTGTAGCTGTTGATAATCTGCACATACGCGGACAACGCCGTTGTCGTACCCTTGTAAATCCACGCAGCCCGTTCGTATTGCACGAGCGCGTTGGCATACTCACCCAGCTCGAACAGACAGTCCGCCTGATACATTCGTGCGTGTCGCAGATAGACCTGATCAAGCCGACTCAATGCCTCCGAATCCAGTGACTCGTAGTCCTGAACCATCTCGTCAAACAGCCTGGCCGCTTTTCGCAATCGATTTTCACGCTCGGTGGCGATATTTTCGCGCTGGCCTGCAAACAGCGCGCTGTCAAGGTCCTTTTCGAGTGCAACACCGCTTTGGCGATAGCAGTCGCCAAGCAGAAACCGTGCGCGGGAAGCACGGGAATCATCCGGATATCGCTCAAGACCTTCCTCCAGCACGGGAACCGCACGTTCGTACGCACCGCTGCGATTGAGCAGATCACCGAGCAGGAAAATCGCATCACGATATTCAGGAGCGACCGGCGTAAACACGTCCGACTCCTCCAGAACAATCCGAAGCGTCTTTTCCGCCAGGTCGGCGTATTCATTACCAAGGGCTGTGTAGCAACGAGCCAGCGGAATCAACGAATTCCCCGCGTCCTGCGTCCTCGGAAATCGGCGATAGTTCTCGCGATAGGTATCAATCGCGTCCTCATACCGCCCCAGTGATTGCTGCGCCTCCCCGAGGATGCGAAGCGCGCGCGGGACAAGTCTGTTGTCCGGACGAGACGCAATAAACGATCGCATCTCGCGAATCGTCGCCACAGCGTCACCGCTCTCATTGGTCAGCTCAGCCGCACGCCAGTCAACTTCCGAAGCGAGTGATTCGTCCATCGTCGCCAACCCGGCGATCTCATGCTGGGATTTCGCAGCTTCCAACAACAACCGTCGGGCAGACAGTTCGTCTTCGGGACGCACCCCGTCCCTGCCACGAAACAACCTCGCCAACGCGGCCCGCATATCCGTAACGTTTTGCAGCAATATGATCCGCAACGATCGGTCAGACCCATCGTCAAACGCAAGCCCCAACTCCGCGAACGACAACGCCGGCTCCAGACGACCTTCCTGCCGAAGCTGATTCGACACCACGGTCACCGAAGACGTGATCGCACGCAGATCGAGGACCGGATTCGTCGGCAGGTGTTCAAGCCGATCGGAAGCAGCACGATAATGATCCAGCGCATCACCAAACCGCTGCATCATGACATCCACTTCCGCAAGCCCAAGCTCCGCCGCCGTCGAAAAAACCGGAGCCGACTCCTCCAGAACAATGCTCTGGAACACCCGGTCAGCCTCCATCGGACGCTCCGGACCGGACTCGCCGAGAATCACTCGTCCCAACAACCACGATGCCCGAACAAAAAGATCATCCCGCACCACAAGCGTGTTCAACAGATGCCGAAGACGCCGTTCCGCCTCATCACCGGCACCGGATCGGGATTCAACCAGCGCGGTAAAATACGCACCCCAGGGCTGACCCATGCTGTCTTCAAATCGGTCCCTGTTGTTTTCGAGAAGTGTCGACGCGCCATCAATGTCTCCGGTCAACAACCGCATGAACAACGACTGCTCCGCCGCCCAAAGGAAAACATCCTGACGACCCTCGCTGACAGCAATCAATCGATCCAACTCGTCCAGACCCGGCTCGCCGCGAAGCCCGACAGTTTCAGAACGCAGCTTCGCCGCGCGCCAAAGCAGGTCCGCCCCCGGTTGTTCTGATAGCACAATCGCAGCGTCAACATGCGACAGCGCGGTTTGCACATCGCCAAGTTGCTGATAGGCGAGCGACGCAAGCCGGTGATCCTCGGCATCAAGCTCGTATTCATCACGAGCCGCAACATCAAACTGATCGATCCCGATCCGAGCCACCTTCGACGCCAACCGATCCGCCCGCTCCGCCCGCAGGAGAATCGCCTTCGCCATCACGCCGCGAACATACGCGTAATCGCTCGGTTCACGCTCCGGGACAGCCAACAACGTCTCCGCCGTTTTGATGGCCGTGGTATGAAATCCATCCGCGATCATTGTGGGGAGACTGTCTCGAAATTTGTCGAAGGGGATCTTGTCGATCGGTGAACGATAGGTAGCCATCGAAGCCACAAGCGCAATCACCGAGAGCACGAACGTCGGGATCTGCCATTTGCCGGCCACCCGATCCCGCACCTCGCTCCATTGCATCGCTTCGCTCATCCTGAGCACCGCTCCTTCAGATCATCCATGATCAAATCGCTACGCATGAGTTATTCGGCGAAACAGACGCGCAATTCTGAACCCGATTCGCGTAGGAATCGCCTCCGTCAACTCCCCGATTTTCGCTCAAGATTCGTCCCCGAAACACAACCCACTTAACACCGACAACCACCATCTCCATCCCGCTACGCGATCCGACACCCGACGAAAAATTATCGGTCCTTCCAACGCAATCCGCAGCACTGCCAACAGCTTTCACGCTCCCGTTCGTCCACCCGTTTCCGATAGTCGATGCTTGTAGTATGATCCACCCCGCAGTGGAATCAGCGCGGTTTGCAACCGGAACATGCCGGCCTCAATCAGTGAAAGGCACAAAAAAATGTCAAAAACATCCGATCCCTTCGGCGCAAAAAAAACGCTCAAGACCAACGCAGGCGACGTCAGCATCTTCAGTCTCAACACCCTGACCGACCAAAACACAGGCCACGTCGATCGCCTCCCGTTCAGCATCAAAATTCTTCTCGAAAGCGTCCTGCGCAACGTCGACGGTTTCTCCGTCACCGAAAATGACGTCAAGAACCTCGCAAACTGGAGGCCCAATAACACCGGCGACCAGGAAATCCCCTTCAAGCCCGCCCGCGTCATCCTCCAGGACTTCACAGGCGTACCCGCCGTCGTCGATCTCGCCGCCATGCGCGACGCCGTCAAAAACCTCGGTGGCGACCCGAAAAAAATAAATCCACAACTCCCCGTCGACCTCGTCATCGACCACTCCGTACAGGTCGACGCCTTCGGATCACGCGATGCCCTCGGTATCAACGCTGATATCGAGTTTCAGCGCAACCGCGATCGCTACGAATTCCTCCGCTGGGGACAAACCGCCTTCGACAACTTCCGCGTCGTTCCACCATCCACCGGTATCGTCCATCAGGTCAACCTCGAATTCCTCGCACCCGCCGTCGCAACCGTCTCCAAGAACGGCGAAACAACCGCCATGCCCGATTCCCTCGTCGGGACCGACAGCCACACCACCATGATCAACGGTTTGGGCGTCCTCGGTTGGGGCGTCGGGGGCATCGAGGCGGAAGCGGTCATGCTCGGACAACCCGTCTGCATGGCCACCCCGCAGGTTGTCGGGTTTCGCATGAACGGCACACTCGTCGAGGGCACGACCGCGACCGATCTCGTCCTCACCATCACGCAAATCCTCCGCAAACACGGCGTCGTCGGAAAATTCGTCGAATTCTTCGGAAAAGGTCTGTCGCAAATCGGATTGGCAGACCGCGCCACCATCGCCAACATGGCCCCCGAATACGGCGCGACCATGGGATTCTTCCCCATCGACGCCGAAACGATCAACTACCTCCGTCAAACCGCACGCTCCGAGCGGACCATCGACCTCGTCGAACGCTACACCAACGAACAGGGTCTGTTCCGCACCGACCAAACCCCCGACGCCCAATATACCGAGGTTCTCGAACTCGACCTCGCAACCGTCGAGCCAAGCTTGGCAGGACCCAAACGCCCCCAAGATCGCGTTCGCCTCTCCGACATGAAACCAACCTTTGAAAAGGCGCTCCGCGCCCCTGTCGCCCAGCGCGGTTTCGGACTTTCTGATGAACAAATCAACAAAACCGCCGCCATCCACAACGGCTACGATGCTGACCTCCGCCACGGCTCGGTCGTCATCGCTGCCATCACCAGTTGCACCAATACCTCGAACCCATCCGTCATGCTCGGTGCTGGTCTTCTCGCCAAAAAAGCCGTCGAAAAAGGCCTGAAAGTCAAACCATTCGTCAAAACAAGCCTCGCCCCCGGTTCGCGCGTCGTCACCGAATATCTGAACGCCGCCGGTGTCATGCCCGCCCTTGAGCAGCTCGGGTTCCACACCGTCGCCTTCGGATGCACCACCTGCATCGGCAACAGCGGGCCACTCCCCGATCCCGTTCGATCCGCCGTCAAGGAGGCCGACCTCGTTGTTTCCGCAGTCATCAGTGGCAATCGAAATTTTGAAGGACGAGTCAGCCCCGACGTCAAAGCCAACTATCTCGCCTCACCACCCCTCGTCGTCGCCTACGCCATCGCAGGCTCCACCGACGTCGATCTCGTCAACGACCCGCTCGGAAACGACACGACGGGCAACCCCGTCTACCTCAGGGACATCTGGCCTTCTCAAAAGGAAGTTCGGGACACCGTCGCGAAATGCGTCACCCCCGAACAATTCAAGAGTCAATACGGCAACGCCTTCGACGGCAACGAAAAATGGAACGCCGTCAAAGCCGAGGGCGGCGACACCTACGCGTGGTCAAACAGCAACACCTATGTCCAGAATCCGCCGTTCTTTACAGGCATGAAACCGGAACCCGACCCGATCGGTCCGATCAATGGCGCTCGTGTGTTGGTCATGGTCGGCGACTCGATCACGACCGACCATATCTCACCAGCCGGTGCGATTCCTCCCGATTCACCCGCGGCGAAATACCTCAGGGACGTCGGCGTCGAACCGAAGGATTTCAACAGCTTCGGCTCGCGTCGCGGCAACGATCGTGTCATGACACGAGGCACGTTCGGCAACGTTCGCTTGCGCAACCTGCTCGCACCCGGCACTGAGGGCGGCATTACCACATACCTGCCAACCAACGAACGCATGAGCATCTACGACGCCGGCATGAAATACCAGGCTGACAGCGTCCCGCTCGTCGTGCTCGCAGGTGCGGAGTACGGCACCGGTTCGTCACGCGATTGGGCCGCCAAGGGCACCATGCTCCTCGGCATCAAAGCCGTCATCGCCAAAAGCTACGAACGCATCCACCGCTCCAACCTCATCGGCATGGGCGTGTTGCCGTTGCAATTCAGCGAAAACGACACGCGCGAATCGCTCGACCTGTGCGGCACCGAGTCGTTCGACATCGAGATCGACGATTCATTGCGTCCCAGGCAGCACGTCCGCGTGACCGCCACCGCTCCGGACGGCACGAAAAGGAATTTCAACGTCACCGCGCGCATCGACACCCCCGTCGAGGTCGAATACTACCGCCACGGCGGCATCCTCCAATACGTCCTGCGCAACCTGGCAAAGTCATGACACCCCGCGCACCCAACATCCCGGAGATAAACCGCGTATCCCCCGAACTCTCCGTGAGCATTCGATAACCTCCACAATCGCAAGCATTTACAACCGCCTTGACGCTGGCGGTGGGTCAGGCGGTGGTGTAACGCCCTTCTCGATGCATGCTAGCAGGTCGACGACGCTGGGCGAGGGAACGGGGAAGGTGTTGGAGTTGGCGGAGGGCTTGCTGGCTGATACGCTGCTGTAGGATGGGGTGGTATCGCTTGCATGTTGTCGCGGGCTAAGCTAGGAGTCTGTCCGAGAAACGGACTGGACCGATAGAACCACAGTCGGGAAACAGGCAGATCCGCCGCGCGGTCGCGTGGTGCTTTGGGAAACCGAAATTCGCGAGGTGGCCAGCCTCGTTTTCATTCCATCGGCGATGGCTGA
>JAJDDT010000073.1 GCA_029260165.1 Phycisphaerae bacterium
CAAGGTGGACTATTGGAAGAATGCGGATCAGAAGCATCGGTGGTTGGCCACGGCGTTGTTGGACATCGAGCCGCGACTACAAAAAGTGTGTGGTCATAAGCATCTGACCCGCTTGCGAACCGCGTTGCAAACGCAGTTGAAAGGCCGCCTCGGTGAGGTGGCATGAACCCAAAGGAGCCGTTCGCAATTTCAACTAAGAATGGCATTGACCCATACAAACCCGTTCCGCCATCACTCTCGCCGCTGCCGTCTCCGGCTTTCTGCGGCGGGACGAAATCGGTCGCGAACTCGCGAACCATCGTCAGCAGGTCCACGTTGAAGAGCCGCGTGTAGCTGGCTCCGTGAATCGAGCGGACGACATCCTCCGCCGCGTAAACCTGAAGCGGCTTCGTTCCGGGCGACAGTGTTTCGTCGTAGACCCGTCGCCGACGCCATGTACGTGGGATATAGACGCAAAGACGAGCTGGCGCAAGTTGCCTATCTTAACATTTTCCGGGCCGCGCTTGCATTGCAGACGGCTGACCTGCTACAAAGAAAACAGCTCGAAAAGTGCTTGACACAACGGGGGTGGGGGGGGTACTCCGGGCCGAATATGTGAGGTTATGTGGGTGACATGTCGGTTTGTCGGTCGCATGTTCTTTGCGGTGATTTGTTTGATTGAAAGCGGAAGCGCGAGGAGAAAGAATCATGTTGAGACACTGCGTCCTCACTGTATGTGCAATGTTGTCCATCGGCGTTGGTTCGGCGGCGGCCGCGGCCAACTCGTCCCTGACCAATGGCAGTTTCGAGACTCCTGACATCTTCGGTCCTGTAATGTCGTTTGCCACCTTCACGTCGGACATCAAAGCCTACCTCGACGCAGACGTCCCGGAGTGGGAGACCAACGACGTCAACGACGCCATTGAATTGTGGCGCGACGGGGCAGAAGACCCAGGCCAGATTGGCTTCAACTTCAACGCCTTTTCGGGCAACCAGTTCGCTGAAATCAACGCCTTTTCCGCCGGTACGCTCAGCGTCGAGGTTTCTCCGACCGTAAACGCCACCATCAGCTTTGCCTTTGCCCACCGCGGACGCTTCAGCGACGTTGTGCCAGACATCATCCGCGTGCAAGCAACGGATTTGGGGCCGGACGGTACACTCGGTGGCAGCGATGATACCTCGCTTCTGTCCGAGAGTTTCTCCGCATTTCGCTCTGGCTGGGAGCCCCACTTCGTCCCGCTCGGGACCGCCTCAGGTAATAGCCTGCTGCTGGAGTTTACGGCGGTCTCCACCTCTAGTGGCAATCCCGGGGCCGGAAACTTCATCGACGCGGTCGAATTCGGAGAGGACTCCTCAATACCGCAACCAATACCAACCGTTTCCGAATGGGGCTTGGTGGTTCTGATGTTGTCGCTGCTCGTCGGCTTCAAGCTCAAACTCGGCCGTCGACGTTCGTGAAGATAATCCCGAGTACTTCAAGTGCAGGGTTCCGCCTCTCACGCACATCAGCAATATCCTTGAAGGCCTCGGTCAGCCCGCCGAGCGACAGCGGATGCGGGAAGGCTGACAGAAGAAACCACTCCGACGACGCATAGGTCGCCACGCGCTACATCTTTCAACCGCCGTTCACAGATCCACACGCATGCGCCTGGCCATCGCCTGCTCGGGACTCATGTAGCGCAACGTTCCGAGCAGCGATCCTGTCATGGTGACAGACTCGTCGTTTACATCCTTGGCGAGTCCGAAGTCGGCAATCATCAATCGCCCATCGGTTGACAGGATCAGATTGCCCGGCTTGATGTCACGATGGATGATACCTTCGCCATGCGCGTAATGCATTCCTTCGGCGGCGTCTGCCATCCACCGTGCCACCTGCCGAAAATAGACCCTACCGCGCCCCAGTGATGTGTTACTGGCCCCGGATCCAATATCGCTGCCTGATGAATTACTGTCTGAAGGCTCACCGGCCGTTGTTTGAAACGCAGGCGCGATGTTGTGAAGCATTTCGGTCAGACGTGCCGGCGATGCAGTTGATGCGTTCAGTTCGGAAAACTGCCTGATGACGACATTGAGTGGCTGACCCGAGACCAACTCCATCGCACAAAAATGTGCGTCGGTCGATTCTCCAAAATCGTAAATCGGGATGATGTTGGTGTGGTGCAATCGCGCAGCGGCTGTCGCTTCCCGTCGAAAACGTGTCACCGCACCGGGGCTTGCGCTGCCAACCATTGCGGGCAACACCTTGAGCGCGACCGCACGGTTTAGCCGCGTCTGCACCGCCCGATACACTATCCCCATGCCACCCTGCCCCAGAACACCGGTGATACGGTACCCATCGATCCGCGGATATCGCACGGGCTTTTCAATGGGCGCGCCCAATCCGACAGTGGAGTCGGTGCCCCGTTCAGTGTCGTCCTGCCCGAGTACGCGCCGCACATCGGCAGCCAGCGTGTCATCCCCTTGAATACGCTCAAATCTCTCGCGGCATGCGTCGCAGCTTGCCAGGTGGTCTCGCACGTTCGCCGCGTCGGGAGAATCGATAGTCTCCCCCTTGTATCGTTCCAACTCAGCAGACGTCAGACATGAACTCATGCTACGATCAGTCTCTCTCATTCAGGAGTATCACTCGTTGGACGACTGGTTCAGTGGTGTCGTCGTCCGTGGCCCGCAGTATACTGGCTCATTGCCTCGCGCGTTAGTGGGGCAACAGATTGTGGCAACGCCACGCGGTGCATAATGCCTGTCTGAAGTGACTATGGATACAACTCACGACAGCTTGTTAATTCGCATCCGGGATCACAGAGATCGCGAGGCGTGGAGTGAATTCAACACGCTGTACGCTCCGTTCCTCTATCGGTACGCACGCAGAAAGGGTATCAGCCACGACGACGCCGAGGATGTGCGAGCTCAATGCCTGCAGGCGATTGCGCATCACATTGGCACGTTCGAGTATCAACGCGACCGGGGGGGCTTTCGCAATTGGCTCCGTCGGCTCGCCACCAACAAGATCATCGACGCGCAGCGAAAACGTCATGTGCCGACCGCACAAAGCCATGTGCTCAAAGCGGTCGTCGACGAGAAGCACACACCCGACAAGGACTGGGACGCAGAGTGGGCAGACTCCCGATTACGTTTTTGCGTTGAGCGCGCTCGCTGCGCTGTTTCGGATCACACCTTCCATGCCTTCCAACTGCTTGTTATCGAGAACAAGCGCGTCGAGGAAGTCGGCGTCATTCTCAACATGAATACCAACCAGGTGTACAAGGCCAAGTCAGCGATGCTTAGACGCCTTCGCAGCGAAATGGATGCGTTCGACAGCGAGTAGAGCGGCGAGGTTCGAGTGTCAAAATCGTTGGCACTGTCAATACGCGGATTCGCCGGTTGGTCATGTTGGTCGGATGGTTCGGACATTGGTGTTGCATGTGCGTGAAGCCGCAGGGGTGTCGCCAATACGGAATCTCGCCATTCCGACACGATCATGTGAGCCAACTCTCCCAAGGATGCCAGCCGATGACCAGACTGAACAAAGTGCACATTCATCGGCCCGGTCACGCTGAGTTGCACTCAAGCGATTGTCTAATCAACCCGGTTCCCGCATGATGCGGGCTGCGAACCGATAACAGCGACTTGGAAACCCCGACGGACCGCGATTGAAATGAAGTGCGACACGCGTGGCCAGGCGAGAAGCGAAAGCAGCAAAAACATCCAAAGCAGCGAAGAAGACTGCGAAATCGGCAGGTTGCCGACGCGCTCGATGAAGCCAATCGCCCGGATTGGGGAACGAACGGAGGGCAATCCCTGCACGAGACCGCCCGGTTGCTCAGATGAAGCACCGCCGGTGATCCCTGACCCATTTCAAATGTACAGACACCACACACGCTCAGGACGTTTCGACTTCCCCACCCGCTGGACCGGTGCGCCGACCAAACGCCAGGCGGGAGAAGAAATTGGGGTAGTTGCATTGTCCGAAACGCCCTGATACAAAGGCCTATTGGGTTCGCTGAGGGGCCTTTCCGGAGAAACCGCTTTGAACCCGGCTTGATTTGAGTCCGTGGGGGGAAGCTGCGAACACGATCTGCCACCACACTCACAATCAAAGCAACGCATTTCGGATTGAGGCAGGTTTGGCCCGAAGAGGCCGGCTCCGTCGTCACCCGCGCGGAGGGACAGTCGCAGGAAAAAGGAGAATACCATGGCTCGGATCAATCGGTCAGGCATCGCGTATGGCGCAGTGATAGTGAGCGTATTTCTACCGGCTTTCGGGGGTCAACTGAGAGCTGGGGATTTCCCGGTCACCTGGGATGGTGGCGCCCCCAGTAACAATTGGAGCGACGGCGACAACTGGAATCCCAATGTCACCGGCGGGCCGTGCAACGACGGGGGCGTGACCTTTGCCGTGACGATCGGCGGCGGTTTGGGCACCATCGTCCATAACGTCGCAGGCACATGCGACATCACGTCACTCACCCTTGGCAACAGCACACTGTCGCTTTCGGCCGGCACGAGCCTGACCGTGCTGGAAGCCGCTGAACTCTCCGGCACCATCAATGCCCTGGGAGGCGATCTCACCGCCAACGGTCCCGGGACCGCCTTCGTTGGCGATACCGCAAGAGTCCTGGCTTCAAATGGTTCCTGCGTCACCATCGCCGCACCAGCGTACTCATCCGTAGGCCTGCCGTTCACAACGACCATCTTGAGCGCGGAAGGAGAGAACACAAAAATCGACCTTTCGAGTGTGACGAGTTTTTCGGCGGCGTTCGATGATGATTGGACCGGAACCAGCAGCCACACCATCACGGCAACAAACGGCGGCAAAATCGACCTCTCCGCGGTGCCCGAGATCGATCCTCCAGTCCGGTTTGAAGACTGGGTCAGCTTCGTCCTGAATGGTGATCTGTCGATCATCGATCTTGGCGCGCTGCAGACGATCAGCGGTGTGGGCGGGCGCACGCAGTTTCATGTTTCCAACTCAGCCATACAGAACTTTCCCGCTCTCACCAGAATCGAAGACACCTGGTTCGTACTGCTAAGCGGTGGCCGGTTGCATGTGAACGGCCCCCCGGCGAGTTATTCCGTGGGATGGCCTGGAACAACAACGATCATGTCCGCAGACGGGGTCTCGGCAGACGGCTTGACGCCAACGCTGTTGGACCTCTCCTCTGTGACGACCTTGTCGGCGGCGTTCGATGATGATTGGACCGGAACCAGCAGCCACACCATCACGGCAACAAACGGCGGCAAAATCGACCTCTCCGCGGTGCCCGAGATCGATCCTCCCGTCCGGTTTGAAGACTGGGTCAGCTTCACTCTGAGCGGTGATTCATCGACAATCAGGCTCGACGCTTTGACGACGATCACCGATGAGGGCGGAAAGATGTTTGTGGGCATCGCGAGTGGTGGGAATGTGCAAATGGGCAACGTCAGCAACGCCGACATTGGAACGATGATCGACCTCAACGCGGACTCGACGTTAAGCGTGATCAGCCTTCAGGGAGAGGACGAGAGCGCAGCTTCCATCAAGCTCAACAAGGCGAGCGACCGGCTGGAGGTTTTCGGTTCCCTTCTCCTTGGCAGAAATGTCACAATCGATGCCCCGGAGGGCGGTACGCTGAGTCTCGGAGGGGATTTCCTCCATGAACACATCGACACAGCAAACGTTAATCTGCGGTTGTCCCACGTCGAGTGCGTCGGCACTTCGCAACGGCTGGAGATTGGTGACACGGACTTCGGCACGGCGTTCGACTTCGTTGAGGGTGACACGTTTGGTTACGAGCAGTTGACCGTTGGTCAGCCCGGTCAGGCGACCACGGTTGAGTTGGTGGACCTTTTTGACAACCACGACGCCTGTGTGGCCGACGCGCTGTATCTATTCGGAATCGAAGATGACGAAGGCGATGGTCTGTTGCCGGGCTTGCGGATTCTTGGCGGATCGACGCTTGCCCTCGGTAATCTTAACGCCTACGCACTGCTCGACCTCGACGAGGACGGTGATTTTGTGCGAACCGATATCCGCGACCTCTTCGCGTGCGGCGAAACAGAAATCCCCTTCAATCACAACGGAAATAACGGATTCATTTCCATTGCACCCCCGCCCCCGGCGCTCCTGCACGACCTGAACGGGCGACCCGGATGCGACTGTGCCAATTCCGGCTACATTGATCCCAGAAGCGAGAGCGACAACGGTATCGACCTGAACCAGGGGATCACCGAAGTCACGCTGTGTTTCAACCGACCGATTCGGGCGATCGGCGGAGCTGACCCGACCGCCGCTGCGTTTAGTGTTCGTGAGACAGGCGGCGCAACACCTCCAAACATCGTGGAGGTGGAAACATTCAATGAGACGCGCGTCACCCTGACCCTTGACCGTCCGATTACGCCACAGGAGTGGACCACGATACAGGCAGACATAGAGGATTCCTGCGGCAACGCGATTCCGTCCTCCGGAGACAAGGGCCCCGGCGTCAACGAACCGGACCGCGTGGACATTGGATTCCTCCCGTGTGACATAGACCAGTCTTCGTCCGTCAGTCCGCTCGACCTGTTCCGATTCCGTCAGTTCGTGAATGGCGTGGCGACTCCCGACGTAGGTCAGCTAACCGATTTCATCGACACCGATCGCAACGGCGAATTATCACCGACGGATTTGTTCCTGTTCCGGCAACTGATCAATGGCGTGAACCCCCCTGCCACGATGCTGTGGGCAGGTGCGTCGATGAACAATCCGCGCCCATAGCCACCGTCATGATCGGGCAGTGCACGCCAATCGCGGCGATCGGGAAATGCAACGCAGGAGACCCTCGCGCACGCCATGGCGAGGAAAATCCCATCGCTTGAGAGGGTAATCGTATCCCTTGAGTCGAGCGGTACGCCGGGATACGATCCCGGCTTGACATCCATAATGCGGAAACCAGGCGTGTGCCTGTCGAATACCGGAGCGAACACCACGCGACCACCCCGCACCCAACGCCGAAGGAGACCGGAACATGGCCCATCCATTGCATCAAGGGAATTCTACCACCGGTCAGTCCACACGATCATTGACATTGCCTTGCCGGGTCATGGCGATGACTTTTGTTCTCGCCTCGATCGGTTGCCGAGCCCTTCCATCAAGTTTCGCAATCATGCTGATCGGCGACGTCGTCAGCGATGCCGATGTACAGGATCGAGCCGGGGAGTTGATCGGAAAGCCCGCCGATGCCGCGGACGTCATGTTTGGCGAGCGATTGGACACCATCCGGACAAAACAGGACCTTTCCGTGCAGATATACGCAGTCCCCGGCGACCTTCTGGAACAAGGTCGCTTCGTCGTGGACGTGCACGATGGCGAAATCGTGGCGCTGTCAAAGACACAGTTCAACTCCGACGGTGTTGAGGACGTGATCAAAGAGGCTGACCTGAAGGAAAAGCTGCTCGGCAAAAGTCCCGCTCAGTGTCGCGCGAGCGCAAACCTGGATCCTCCAGTATTCAAAGGTCAAAGCCAGCGCACAGGCGAGGACGTGTTTGTCTACGATGTCAAAAACTGGACAAATCTGCGCAACGCGCGCTATTGCGTACTCCGTTTCAAGGACAACACCTGTCAGAACATCAGGCTCGTCGGCGTTAACGCAACAACCAAGGACAAGCCCGACCATCGGTAGCCTTGCACATTCCGATCCACCTCACACGACATTTCCGGAATCCGCGTGATACCCGGACGACCTGCCCCGGTCAGCAGAGAACGGAACCCCTCGTGCACCGGACCAAGACCAACCCGCCGCCGCGGAGCGGCGACAGACGTCCGATGCACTACCTCCCCGGCGGCGGAAAAGTGGAACCCGCACGCCCAACGAGACAATCAGCCCAGCCGCATCCCAACCTGTCGCAGCGACAGACCAGTCATCACACCCCCGACGCGTTCGATCCCCGGACACTATTTGCGTAACGACGTCGGCGACTCGCTGCCGCGAACACGCACCGCCCCGGACACCTCAACCGTCAACACCGGCGACGTCGGCTCCACAACCACACCCCCCGCACCGTGAAACTCCGTACGACCACCCGACAAACCGATCGCAAACACGCCCGACGCATCCGGCGATACCTCATAAACGACCGTACCAAGATACGACGACCGACCGAACCAGCCTCCGTCAAAACCCACGCCGCCAACGCGACCCGATCCGCGAACGTCAGCCAGCCCAAAACCCATCGTCCCACCAAAAAGCCAGTCGCGACGAGACTCGTCAACAAAAGCATCGACCAGCTTCAAACCGCCCGAATTCCCGCCCAGAACATCCAGACCAAGCTCGAAACCGCGAACAAACACGTTACCCGAACCAGACACATCCACCGTCACGCGACCACCCGGCAACACACGACCCTCGCGAACCGAAAAATCAAGCGACACAACCGCAGAATCACCCGCCGCCGCAGACGGTCCCGCACAGGGATCAACAGGAATACAATCGACCCCCTCACCCACAAACGTCCCGGGAGCAGGACACGTCGCCGATGTCGCGATAACGCAGGGATCACCCACAACACAACACGCACCACCGCCGCAGGGCGTCGCACACGGATAGTCCGGATCACCAAACGCCACCACAACCGCCAGAATATCCGACGTCTGAATGAATCCGTCAGGCTCACAGGGAACAAGATCATTCAACAAACGATTACCACACTGGGGTTCAAAGTCCCCGCCAAACGCCATCACCACACAAAGAATGTCATCCGTCTGCACAAACCCGTCACCCGTGATATCACCCCAGCGAAACGTCTCAAGCGTCGACGCCAACGACCGGTTTGAACCACACTCCGACTGAACACTGTACAGACTGTTCGGAATCACATCACGATCCGATACCACCACCGTACCCCACGCATCCGCCGTCATGAACACCGGCACATCGCCCAGACTCCCGTCCGCCTGGATATAAACAGACAAACACGGAAAATCAGAACTCGTCACCAACAGGGACTGCAACTGCGAAGAACCCGCAGGACCGGGCGTTACCTCGAAATAACGAACCCCCGTCGCAACAGCCACGGGCACCTCCGGAACAAACGTCCCCTGGCAAACACCCAGCGTGCAGACGTCCGCTGTCGTACACACATCAAGATCATCACAAACAAGCCCCTCAGGCTCAAAATTCACCAGGCAACTACCACCACCATCGCAACTGTCCGGATTATCACAATCCGTGTCACTACCATTACCACAAAAAGCCCCAATCAATGTAAAGTTCTGCAAACAAACACCCGACCCGTCACAGGTATCCGCCCCATCACAATCCGTGTCCAACGGATCACCACAGGGAAAGCCCGATACCTCGTCTCGGGGCGAGCAGGCACCAAACCCATCGCACGAATCCGGATTGTCGCATTCACGATCCGTCGGATCACCACAAACCAACCCATTCGATTCAAAATTGGGCAGGCAGAGACCACTCCCGTCACACGAATCTGGATTGTCACAAACGGTGTCTCCAGGACTACCACACGTCGTGCCAAACGTCTCGAAATTGTTCAGACAAACACCCGATCCATCACACGAATCCGGATTGTTGCAGTCATCGTTCGTTATATCTCCACACGTCGTCCCGTTAGGCTCCAGGTTGTCCAGACAGGTTCCACCACCGTTGCATGTGTCCGGGTTGTCACATTCGCTGTCCGCCGGATCACCACACCCAAACCCGACAAGCTCCAGATTGTCCAGACAAATACCAGCCCCGTCACAGGTGTCCGGATTGTCACAATCCGTGTCCAGCGGATCACCACAATTCAAACCGACAAGCTCGAAATTCGGCAGGCACGTTCCCGATCCATCACACGAATCCGGATCGTCACAATCCGTGTCAGCCGGACTGCCGCACGCAAATCCCGTTGATTCAAAATTCGTCAGACACCCACCCGCACCATTGCATGTGTCCGGGTTGTCACAACCCGTGTCCGCCTGACTGCCACACCCCAACCCCACAGGCTCGAAATTCGACGAACACAAACCCGTACCGGTACAGGTGTCCGGATTGTCGCATTCCGAATCGCCCGGAAGACCACAGGTTGTCCCCATCGCCTCATTATTCGCCAAACACAACCCCACACCGTCGCAGGTGTCCGGATTGTCACACTCCGAGTTCGCAGGACTACCGCACATGAACCCAACCGATTCAAAATTGTCCAGACACGCACCCACTCCGTCACAGGTGTCCGGGTTGTCACAACCCGTGTCCGCCTGACTGCCGCACGCCAACGCCACGGGCTCAAAATTGGTCAGACACACACCAGCCCCATCGCAGGTATCCGGATTGTCGCAATCCGTATCACCCGGATCACCACACGCAAACCCAACCAGTTCCAGATTGACCTGACAAAACCCAAGCCCGGTGCATGTGTCAGGATTGTCGCAATCCGTGTCCGTTGGATCACCACACATCGCCCCCGCAGGCTTGTGATTAGGCTCACAAACGCCCATTCCATTACACGAGTCCGGACTGTCACACTGAACATCATCCGGAACACCACTCCCGCACGCCGTCCCCTTCCCGCGAGGCGACCAGTCAACCGCGCCCGGCGACATCGCGCAAGCCTCACACTCGTTGGCAGGGTTCACCGCCCCCACCGCAAAACAGGTACCACCAATCAGACAGGTGTCCTGCCGCGTAATGTTCACCAGTGCATTACCCGTCGCACCATTAAAACCGGCAATCCGAATGAAGTAATCCTCACCCGCCACCACCGCAATCGTCGCCGCCGACGCCAACCCCGGACCACCATCGTCGTCACACGCAAGCTCAACGCCGCCACACGCACCAAACACCGTCATGACCGTGTCAAACTCACTCCCCGTCGTCGTAAACTGCAACATGCCCGAGCAACTCGCCGTGTGCACAAACCATGTGTCGCTCGTCGACAAAAACGCACAGGACACCTGCAACTCCGTCCCAAACCCCGTGTTGTTCGCCAGATTCGTCCCCTCAAACGCATCCGCCGCATCAAGACAGTTGTCCGCACACGAAGGATCAAGCATCCCGACACAGTTGCCCGCACCATCACACTCGTCCACACCAACCCCAGGCTCACCCGTACCCGTACAAGGCAACCCATCGTCACACACCACCGCCGCACTCACCGGCGGATGCGCACAAACACCAGCCCCATCGCACTCATCGTTCGTACACTCCTCGCCATCATCCGGACAGGATGTCCCCAACGGCGCAGGCGGATGCGCACAGATGCCCGCACCATCACACTCATCCACCGTACAATCGTCACCATCATCAGGACAGGTCGTCCCCGTCGGCGCAGGTGGATGCCCACAGGCACCAGCCCCATCGCACTCATCCAGCGTACAATCATCCCCGTCACCCATACACGCCGTCCCCGACGGCGCCGACGGATGACCACAGACACCCGCCCCGTCGCACACATCAAGCGTGCACTCAATACCATCGTCCGCACACGCGATACCACTCGCCGCAGGCGGATGACCGCAAACACCCGCACCATCACAAACGTCCTGCGTGCACACATCACCATCGTCCGTACACGACGTCCCCGCCGGCAGCGCACAGGTATCATTCAACTCATCGCAAAGATTGGCGCACTCACTGCCACCAAAACACGGGTTCCCCGAACTGTTCGAGCAAACACCACCCGAACACGAATCCGTACCATTGCAAAACACCCCGTCATCACAAGGACCGACGTTGTTCACCGGAACACAAACACTGTCCACGCAAATCTCGTCCGTGCACGGATTACCGTCTTCAATGCAATCCGTATCAACCATACAGCCCTGACACATGTTCAAAAGCTCATTGCACACCATCCCCATCGCAACACACGGATCTCCCGCATGATCGGCACAACCACCCGCACTGCAGGTGTCCGCCCCGTTGCAGAACAACCCGTCGTCACACGGATCACTGTTCGGCGAATTCACGCACACCCCGCTCACGCACGCGTCATCCGTACACGAATTCCCGTCATCCTCGCAGGCAATCCCGTCCATGCGCGCAGACCAGCCATTCAAACTCAATACCGGATTGCACTCCTCACAAGCGTTCGCAGGATTCACCACACCCGACAATCGACAAATTCCGTCAATCAGACAATTCCCCGCCTGAAGAATATTGTCACAGGAATTCGTCCCCTCATTGCAACTGTCCGCCGTACAAGGCCTGCCATCATCACAATTCGTGGGACCTCCCGGATCACACAACCCGCTCTGACATCGGTCATTTGTCGTGCAAAACGCCCCGTCATTGCAGGACGTTCCATTGGCTGCATCACGAGGCAGACAACTCCCCAACCCGTCGCATGTGTCAGGATCCGTGCATAGAGTATTGACCGGGTTACCACAAGGCGTCCCCGATGGAGCGTCAGGACCAGGCTGACACACACCCCCCAGGCACTGCTCAAGACCATTGCAGTTAACCCCGTCGTTGCACGTCGCATCATCAAGACACGCAACACAACTGTTCAGCGTCTCATCACAAAACGGCAACAACGGATCAGTACACGGACCCACCCCCGCCTGACACAAATTACTCACACAGGACGCCGTCCCCGTACAAAACAAACCGTCATCACAATCAGCAGCCGTGTTGCACTGAATCACCGTCACCGCCAACCGATCCAGCGTAAACGGCACCAAACCCTTAGGCCCCGTCAATCTCGTAAGCACCTGCGGACACCCCTCGCCCGCCAGGCAAATCGGACTCACCACATAGCGACCTGCCGCATCCGCCGGTATCGTAAAGCTCAAATTTGAAACGTACCGAAACGAACCAAAACCACTGGCCGGAGAACCAAACGCAACGCCGCCGCCGCGCGGCAGGACCACAGTGCATTCGTTCCCCACACAGGACGAATTCCCTATCGGACAATCCGAAAACAACGTGCACGGCAGATTCGCAGCACACATCCCCTCGTCAACCGTCGGGGAAAACCCCGCACCCACCCCAAGCCAGTCAGGCCGCGTCGTATCAACTTCCATCGAACCATCAACAACGACATTCGGAATAAACGTCCCCACATATTCCATATCCCCGAATCCCGCCGGTACACTCGAATAGGTGCAACTCCACGCCGCCTCCCAACCCAAAAGAAACAACGCATTCTCAATGTACAACTCAACATCAAGCTGCGTCCCCGCATCCCGCGTGATCTCAAGATCAGTCCCCTCCACCGTCGTCGATGGATCAACCCCGACAGGAACCAAAACCATCCTGTTCAGTGTCTGACCAAACGACAAACCCGAAGAACAACAAACCACCAACAACGTCAAATTCAAAACCCTGAGACCTGCCATGATCACAAATACCCCTTAAATTTCCGAACCCTCTTGTTCTCGAAATCCTCATCCCAAAGAAAATCAGCCGCAACGACACTCACAAACAACGCCCAGTCAGCCAACGACCCCTGCCCACGCGCCTCAGCAGGCCGCACTGACCCGCACGACCGACCCATGTCCGATAACCGAACCACACAACCAAAACGATAACCAAAGCCCAACCCCAAAGCAAGAATTATTAACTTGCCCGGAACCCTCAGCCTGCCCACATTAACAAGGGCAACCCTACGAGAGACAGAAATTGAGGCGCACGACCGCCCGACAGAGAAATGACCACAACCGATCGCGAAACAGACCGCACCACCCAAAAACAGAATACACCCGAGCCGGTCAACCGGAACCAGCCGCCCCTTCACGACCCAACGACTCCACCCCATTTGCACCACAAAGATAAACGCGGTTTTTCCCCTCACGCTTCGCACGAAGCAACGCCGCATCCGCCCGATCAAGCAACCCCCGCGCACCAACCGCATCCGCCGGAAACGACGCCAACCCACCGCTCACCGTCAGCCGCATCCCCTCAGGCAACCGCACATGCTCAAACCGGTGCGACCGCAACGACTCCCGAAACCGATCAATAATCGGCAACACCGACCGCGGATGAGACGAACCCACCACACGACGCCCACCCTTGTCCCAAAACACCACCACAAACTCATCACCACCAAACCGGGTCACCACATCATGCTCGCGACAATTCGCCCGAAACAACCGACCACACCCCCGAATAATCTCATCACCAGCCCCATGCCCACACTCGTCGTTGTATCTCTTGAAACAATCAATATCAAACATCAACAGCGTCACCTCACCACCATCACGCGCCACATTCGCCAGCAACCGCTCCAAAAACGTCATCAGATAACGACGATTCGGCAATCCGCTCAGCGAATCCGTGTACGCCATCTCACGATACCGCCGCTGATCAACACCCGCCCTGATCAACTCACCCAACAAACCCGCATAACCCGCCAACCGACCCGCCACATCATCACCATACGCACCCTCCGAACAACGACCCAGCACCACATGACCCAACGATCGCCCCCCACACAATATCTGCTCACGCAACACCGGATCATGCGACGACTGACCCGACGTCGCCGTCGTCCCATCAACCACCACCGCCGCACTCTCCGCCCCAAACGCTGTCCGAACCATCTCCGCCAACCGACCCAACAGCTTTGAAGGCGTCGAACCCAGTTCCCGCGCGACAACACCCATCGCACGCAGTTCCGCCTCGCTCATCCCACAACATCCCCGTTCCCCAGCCAAAACACCCCCGTCAATCACCGCCGAAAACTCGTCCGCATCAATCGGACAAATCACATAATCATCCGCACCACAAGTCAAAACCCCACGCGTCACAGGCTCACCCTCCGGATAACAACACAACACAATCCGACCATCACCAAACGCCTCACGCATACCAGCCACTGCCTCCCCGGGTTGCGACTGACCCATCCCCACATAACCCAGGACCGCCTCAAACGATCCCGAACCCGCCTCAGCTATCCCCTCCAGATAATTCCCCGCCACCGTCACCGACCACCCCGACAACGTCCCCACAACCGACGCGCACACCGACTCATCGTCACAAACAAACAGCAACCGACGACCCTCGTCCGCACCGCTCGTCATCACGCCTGCCCCTCAGAATCCAACGACGACCCATCCATTTCCGACCCTCGAAAAATCAAATGGTCAATCTCCCTGCGACTCAGCAACAACCCCGACGAATCAACCTCCACCCCCGATACATTCTCCATTCCCCCGTCAATATCCCCACTATTCAACATAACATCCGTTTCCCCGTCCGCTAAAAAACTTCCCGATTCATCCGCAATTTCCTCCACCTTTTCCCCACCATCCGACCCCTCCCCGGGACCAGTCCGCACAGGACGACCCCCATCCGCCACGCCATCCCACGGAAAACGCACCGAACCCGCTCCCAGGCTCCCATCCCCCACCCCTCCAGGCAATCCCCCATTCGCAGATTCCCCACCACAACCCACAATATCCGCCAACACCGACGCCCCAACATCATCCCCCCCGATCACACCCACCACCCCCATCGACAACGCCCGATCCACGTCCTCCCCCTCCGCCCCCGTCGCATCAACATACACCGCAATCCCACGCCCCAACCGCCCAACAGCCCGAAAAAACGCATAATCCCCCACACCAAGACCCCCCAACCGCACAATCACCGCACCAATCGACGCATCACCCGTCAGCCGACCCATCGCTTCGTAAACATTCCCACACGCAACAAGACCAGCCCCAAACCGCGCCAACATCCCCTCAACAACATCCCCACCCGACCCGGACCCCGACCCACCCGCCACACCCAAACAGCGACCAACCACCATCAGTTTCAACTCACCCTTGAATTTTTCCGGCACGCCAAAACCCCTCCCACAAAACACAAAAAAAACACCCAAATTCCACCACCCCCAATTTAGCCCCACAGCCCCACAAAGGTCAATCCAAACCCCCCGCCGGACCCTGCAAACAGGCGCTCGCCTCAAAAAAAAAGTTCGATCACCTGGCGCGTTATATGGGTGAAGTCGCTTGCAACGGGCAATCGACCGTCATCGGGTGGCCCACCTCTTTAGAGGTGGGGAAGTCGAATCCGGGAGAACCAACACCAATGTCCTCTATCCCAAAAAACCAAAACAAAAACCAAATCTCTAACCCGGAGGAACCCAACCAATGACTTCAAACACCACCACGATCATCCCAAACATTGTCACAGCCACGTTCCTCATCCTCGCCCCACCCGGATGCGCACACCATGCCCGCCTCGAACTCGCCGCCTCCAACGCCCTCGACACACTCGCCGCCCAGGTCGAAACCGCCCTCGACGAATACCACCACGAACTCACCACCACCGACCGCCAAAAACGCGCCGACGCCATCGACGCCTTCGTCAACCGCATCCGCACCGACCACGCCGACAACGAACGCGCCACCACCCACGTCCAACAATTCAACAACGCCCTCGACCACATCCTCGCCGACGTCGCCGTCGAACAACAACGCCACACCGCCAACCGCGACAACATCCGAACCCTCCGCGAAGTCGCAACCAACCTCCGCAAGTTCGCCATCGAATCCATGACCCTAAACGACGAACTCCAACGCTACATCAAAGACCTCCTCCAACCCACAAGGGTAACGTCACCAAAGAATGTAACGTCACCGAAAAATGTAGCGTCACCCCTTGTGGGTGGCGAGACTCCCCAACCAACAATGGAGAAAAACAAATGAACAACCCCACAACCACCTTCGATCAACTCATCAACATACTCGACGAATCCATGAACACCTCAACCCCGTCAACACCAACCCCCGACGCCATCACCCGCATCAACGCTGCCCCGCCCCGCACAACCCTCGTCCGATCACTCAGGGACGACCCAACCATCCAACGATTCCGCAACGACCTCGTCAACGGCCTCATCCGCCTCGACACCGCCAACAACCTCTTCACCCTTCTCACCAAACTCCTAAGGGGTGTCCCACCAATTTAATAGTCGGGTGGCCCACCTCTTTAGAGGTGGGGGAGTCGAATCCAGACCTGTAGGGCAGGTGCTCGCACCTGCCGTTCTTTGCAGCGCAACAAAACACAAGGAGAAAACCAAATGAACAACCCAACATCCCCCAACCGCCAAATCGCCAAACTCCTCCAATCAACCGGACGCATCCAATGACCCCGATCATCGCCGACATCTGGTCCACCGAAACACTCATCGCAGGACTCATCACCCCGCTCATCGCCATCCACATGGGCGTCATGACCTTTTACATCAGAAGCCTGCGCGACCAGCACCAGTCCAGCTTCGACGACGTCACACGACGCCTCGAAAACGTCGCCAAAAACGTCGAACGACTCTCGCGACGCATCGCCGACCACGAACGACATTTCACCGCCAAGGAAGACTGGCTCCGCGAAAGCATGCTCGCCCGACAGAACATCGAAAAACTCACCCGCTCCATCACTCACATCCAGGCCACTCAACGCCCCGACCATCCACCAACAAAGGAGAAAAATTCATGAACGACGGCAAACCCATTTCCGAAATCGTCCGCGTACGCAACGAAATCCTCGTCGCGCTCAAGATGATCTACCCCGCCGCACTGCAGGCCGATCAGATATTCCGCGCCCTGCTCAGCGTCTTCCCAACCCTCGAATGGATACCCTTCAGACGCGACCTCTGCTACCTCGCCGAAAAACGATACGTCCAGCGCGTGATCGCTGCCTCCGAATCCGAACCACGACTCACCCCGTTCCGAAAACGCTGGCTTCGTGTCACCCCAACCGGTCTCGAAATCACCGACAAACTCATCGGCGACCCCGCACTACAGGAGTAACACAGTATGCCGCGCAACAAAAAATCAAAAAAAAGCAAAGCAACCGTCACCACCTCGCAGCCCGCGTCCACCATCGAAAACCCCACCGAACCAACAAAAGACGAAAGGCCCGAAAACATGACCGTCCGGAACTTCTTCCACCGCATGAAATGCGTCGGACAACTCATCCACAAGGGCTTCGGACTCGAAAAAATCCAGGACGCCGACATCATCACCAAAAACGCCTACCTCGTCGTCGTCTCAAGAATCATCGAAGCCCTGTCACGCGAAGACGAACTCTCCACCGCCGAACTCGCCACCCTCTCCAAAACCCTCGCAGAACAACGTCGCCTCGAAATCCAGGACAAGGAAATCGAACGAAAATTCGTCAAGGAGGAACGACCCACCAAAACCCCCGCCAGGCTCAACGGCTCCATCAACCAACTCTACGGAACCGGCGACGAGCGCGACCAACGCAACAAGACACTTGACGCCGAAAACCAGCGATCATCTAATCTGTCATCGCATCCAGGAGATCGCCATGGACGGTGAAATGATTACAAAATTGCTTCTCGCAGTCACCATCGGCAGCGCCGTCGGATTTGAACGCGCCCTCCGCGACAAACCCGCAGGATTCCGCACCAACATCCTCATCTGCCTCGGTGCCTGCGTCTTCGCCCACGTCTCACAATCCGTCGCCGGACCCATGATCGACCAGACCCGCATCGCCGCCCAGATCGTCTCAGGCGTCGGATTCCTCGGCGCTGGCGCCATCATCCGCGACGCACGCGACGTCGTCGGACTCACAACAGCAGCCACCATCTGGACCGTCGCCGCACTCGGGATGGCCTGCGGATTCGGAAAATTCGACGTCGCCCTCACCGGATCAGCCTGCACGCTCGTCGTCCTCTTCGGATTCCCCTACGTCGGACAATTCATTCAATTCGGGCGCGACGCGAGCGACTACTGCCTGACCACGAGCAAGACACCCGACGCGTTTGATTTTCTCAAGGAAAAACTGGCTGATTTCGGACTGAAAATGGTCCACAACACCTACCACGAAAAAGGCGAGAAACTCGTCTTCCGAATCCGCACCCTCGGATCCCCCGCCGCACAGGAAGCGTTCCGAAAATTCATGGTCCTCAACGACAGTTGGCGACTCAACGAAAACTAATTCACTTCAATTCCAATGTAGCGCCACCCCTCGTGGGTGGCGGAAATACCAAACGATGTTCGCAAGCCCGGGATCCAACGATTGCAGCGAAACCGCACGAACGCCAAATCAACGCAGCTCTTTGCGCCGACGCCGAAGCATGACGAAACCAATCCCCAACATCACCACCACCGCCGGCTCGGGAACAACGTTGATCGTCACCCGCTCGCTGCTGTCGGTCACAGGAATGGATGCAAAACCTCCATCAGCCAGAATGCTCGTCGGATCACCCAACGTCAATTCAAATGACTCTCCAATCGACAAATCATTACTGTCGGCGATCAGTAAAAAGGTGGCCAACTCCTGCTGGCCGTTGGGCGCGACCGGGAGCGGACCTATTTTGCCGGCGGCTTGTGGATTTGGGAAACCAACGATGCCCCAAAAACTAAAATCGTCGGCGCTTGGAAATATCCAGTCCCAGGAAACAAAAGACACCCCATCACCCGCCGTTGTCGCAATGTCCGAAAAATCGAAAAACACAATGCCCCCGCCCGGAAACTCGCCGTCGCCGTCGTTGGCGAGCGAGAGCGTCAACTCGGTGGCCACGTCGGGCAGGATGAACAACTCGCTCCCCGGCGCGCCAACACCGCCTTCAAAAACAAATCGCGGGACATTGGTAACGTTCGCCGACAACGCCGCCGTCAATCCAACAATGATTATATGACTGCCGTACAGCTTCATTTCTTTCTCCTTGGTTCGCGAATCACGGTTCGCGCCGTGTGAACTATTTTGTTATGACCGCAGCCGTCGTTTCGTTTTTCGCAACATGACGACGCCAACGGCGAGAATGGCGATGCCCGCCGGTTCGGGGACGACAAGGATCGTGTGGTTCAGGCTTCCCTCGACGATTTCAACTAATTCAAAGTTCTCGTCCACCAGCGGCTGGCCGTCATCATCAAGGATCAATTCAAAGGTCTCTCCAATGGACAATTCATTGCCGTGGGCGATCAACGAGAATGTGGCCACTTCGAGCGTGCTGCCTGGCGGGAAAGGAACGCCGGCAGCAAATGCGAAGGCTGCGACACCGGGAGGGTCACTGATTGACCATTTTTGCGGATCCGAGGCACCTGGAAACACCCATTCCCACGATTCAAACGTAACGATATCGTCAATGGAAGGAACAAGGCCATCGAAATTGAATCCGGTCAACGCTGGGCCCGCGATCTCAGCGGGGCCTTCGTTGATAACGGAAATGGCGAAATCGGTTTCTGTATCAAGGGGTATGGTGAGTTGGCCACTGTCAGGAGTGACGCCGCCTTCAATCACGAATCGTGCCTGTCCGAAGGTTTGCGACGAAACAGCAACGGCAAGACAAACTGCAAAAGCATGCGTACAGCGACTTTTCATTTCGGTGCTCCCTTGCTCGAAAATGTGGCTCGCCGATGTACTTCCCGAGCCTAGCCGACTGGGTGATGTAAACCAAGGGAAAAGGTGCGGAAAATCGCTCAATTGAGCCGGAAGCCAGAGGAATCGTCAGGTTCGCTTCGCTTAACCTGACCTACCTGCTAAGGAACTCGGTATCCCGTCAGTGCTTCAAACATCAATGACGCGGTCTGAAAACACACCGAGACGCCGGGCAGTCCCACCGTGGCACATCCTATGGCGACATTTTCGACGGCGAACCTGGGTGTGGCACTTCGAAGAACACTTTGGGGCGTCAATCGCCTACCATAGACGGAACCCTGTTCACTCGCGAGTTCCAATTGCAGATCATAAGGCGAGAGCACCATCATCTCTCTCAAATGCTCGCCGACATTCGGGAATAGTAATCGCTCAAGTATTTCGATGACCGACCTCGCGGCCTGCCCCTTTACATCTTCGTAATAACTCTCCCCAACAGAGAATGCTCGCTCATATGCCGAGAAACTTCCCGGGCTGAAAACGGTGAGACCAGAAAGCTCTGGTGTCCCAGAAGCCAGCACGGGACTATTGGCGGTGTTCGAACCTATATAAAGATGCGTTGGCGGCTGACTGATGTCAATTGGTGAGAAGTCAATCTCGCTGTCCGCTGCAAAGTACCAGTAGTTGCGCCGAGCTAAGCGTGCTTCTATTTCCGCATAGTCATTTACTGTAAAGAAAAAGCTAGTCAGAGAGCGCGACGGCTCATAATCCCGCAATACACACTTGGGAACCTCATCGAATAACGCACACGTCAGCCCAGGCGAAAGGGTGCTTACTACAAAGCTACAAGGTATCGCGGTTCCATCATCGCACTGAACTTCCCGTACCCGATTGGATTCAACGCGCAATCTGGACACTCGCCTGTTAAGCTGTATCTCGCCTCCATGCACTTCGATCGCATCGCCAAGATAACGCACTAAACTGCCGAAGCCGTTTTTTGGGAAACACGCTCCTTCGTGCAGGAAACCCGTTGCGGCGACATATACTCCTAAAGAAATAGCGTCAACATTCTCCGCGAAAATCCCAGCATGACCGTAGAGTAACCGCCGCACTGAATCGGGCATGCGACACCAATCAAAGACCTGACCAAGCGTGAAGTTTGCGAATCTAAACACAATCCCTTTTGATTGCTCCGAAATTTCCGAGCTCGACAATACCGCCTGCCACATTTCGACGAAGCCTTGGAGATACAGACCTCGCTTGTATATAAGCCTCAGGCCATCAAGGAGTCCACCAAAAATCTCAAAGAAAAGTTCGATTGAATGCTCTGCGTCTAGATTTCGCGAGATAAGCGCATTCTTCCACCGATCCGAGCCCAGTGGTACAGCGAACGGCTCCGCACCGTCAGTGATAATGTTCTCGAATCCGTCTACGTCCATCGAATCAAGCGGAACTTGACTCGCATCACCAAGGTATCGAAGCACCCTTGAGCCGATCTCGTCCTGGCCAAAATTCCACAAATACTGGGGCCCAGCAGAAAATTCCAGGCCACCCACTTCCAGGATTCGAGCGTGCCCTCCGACTAAGGAAGGGTGTGACTCAAGCACAACTACAGAGTGACCGATTCTCGCCAACAATCCCGCCAAGCAGAGGCCAGTCGCTCCAGAACCGATAATCACGATAGGCAACGACTCTGTGGAGTGCAAGTCCTCACCCGCCCAGTAGGGCGGCTCGAAGCAACCCGAAATCGTCCCGCTCATCGTAATCGCCAAGAACTCTCTTCGGCTCAGACCTACTCGGTAATCCATGACCATAACCCCTTCTCCCACAGTAGGGCAATTAGCGGTGAGACCAGTGCTATTAGATATGCCGTGCTGTACTGAAAATCATAGGGCCATGTATTCATACGAAGCACCAGCTGCTCTCTTGCCTCCAACCTGTCCAACAACGCTACGATATTCGCTATTTGATTATTCTCTTGAGATTGCGCAAGATCTACGCGATCAAGCGTTGAATACAACTTTTTTGCCTCTTCTCGTAGGCCGGACAGCGTCTTGCTCCGATACGCCGACAAGAGTGCGTGAACTCTGAGTACAGGAAGCAGGAAAACTGCGATCGAACATACAAAGGGAAAGGCCATCCATGCAATGATCAGCGTTCTAACAGTAGTGTTCGACCCGTAGCGCCAGGGCGAAACATATATGTATATCGCAATAAAACATCCCATTATGAGTGTATAGATCGCAAAATAAAACAGCACTTTGCCGATTACAAAAGATCCGCCGCACTTGTCCGGATGAAGATAGTCAAAATCCAGGTCCTCCTCGTGCCCCACTTTGATTGTGAGATAGAGCACACCATAGATTCCCCGCACTGCAAGTCCGCAGACGAACCCGACACAAAAATACTCACAGAGAATAACTGCCACAAACCAGAGGTTATCGTACCACAGACCAAAGCAATACCCCAGAATAGTATTCATTGCGCCAAAAATTATGCCGCTCATCACAAGAGGAAAGTTTGCTAAGAGGGTGCCCAAGCGTTGCGAGTATTTCATCTTGATAGTGTCATTCACCAGCACATCTAGGCTTGAAGTGAATTCCCTTAGACGTGCTGTGGCCTTGAAAACCAGCAAGGAACACATTCCAATCATAGCGCCGACCATCCAACTATGATCGCCCAGTGGATTGAGTCCCAACCAGCCCAAAGCTCCAATCTGCACAAGCGAGAATGTGAGTCCAGCAAGCGCAGATAAGACAAGCTCATGGACTTTTAGATGGTTCCGAAAAATCTCATAGAACGTTTTTCTCGAATCCGTGTGCGGCCCAAGTGTCGTCGCGTTTTCCTCCGGAGATGCATGTGGACTATCCATCATACTTCCAGTCACCGGCCTTTCCGGCAACTCCTGCTGCCTCTACTTAGCACCTTTGCCCGGCCTGCACGAAAAGCTGGGACACTAACGATTCTTCTTGGTCCGACCAGACTAAGGTAGCGCGCGCACGACGAAGCTTCAATGACGTAATCTATCAACGCTGGTGAATTATCCGGCGGCCAGCCGTGTTCGTCAATGAAGTCCGGAGAAGCCATCGGGGCTGTGCGTCACGACATTCTGGAGTTTTGTGCGCGAATTCTCGCCACCATTTTCGGTGTGCTGGTCCACCGATTCCTGCGCGTTCGGTTTGTTGGCTGTAACTCTCTTCGGTTCCAGATGTGGAAACGACAAACCGAGTGCCATGGTAGCTGCCTGCGGACTCGGGAGGCCCACTGTCGCCCAAAGAATGTGATTGTCCGCGTTGGGAAATATCCACTCCCAGGATTGCAATGCAACGTTGTCACCTGCCGACGTGGATATTCCGGCGAAGTCCAACAAGGTCAGCCTGGGGCCTGCGACTTCGGCTGGGCCTTCGTTGAATACGGAGATGGTGAATTCGGTTTCGGTGTCCAACGGAATTGGAAGATGGCCTGATAACGGTGTGGGCAGGCCGTCCCCCTCGACGATGAATCGTGCCTGTCCGAAAGTTTGGGTCGAGATGACAAAAACGGAACAGAGTGTCAAAGCGTGCGCAAGGGGAAATTTCATTTCGGTACTCCCTCTTGAAACCCGGCTCGCGCTCCGTCCTGCTTGTAGCGATAATCGTGGCCCGGATGCAAGCAAAAACAGGGGAGAATCGCTCAATTGAGGCGGAAGCCGATATTCTTCCCTCTTGACACGCAGAGGAATTGTCAGGTTCGCTTCGCTTAACCTGACCTACCTGTTCGCAGTTGGGGCCATTTGACGGTGTTGGGGGATCGTATTCTTCCGTCCGGGTAACTAAAGCGTGGGGTCGGCGATGACGAATCGTTTGTGGGGAAGGTTTGCGCGGTTGTTAACTATCGGACGTACTGGAGAATTCGATGCGTATTGTGACCGGTGAGCATGATGGCCGCACGGTGCTGGAGTTGAAGGCTGACCTTGTGGGACAGGGTGCGGAGGTATTGACGGAGTCGGTTGGTCAGGCGTTGGAGCAGGAGAAGTTCGATCTGACGATCGACATGCACGGTGTGTCGATGGTGGACAGTCTGGGTCTGGAGGCGCTTCTGGCAACGGTGAGGCGGTGCGGGTCGCTGGGCGGGACCTGTCGAATTGAGAAGGCGAGTCTGAAGATCAAGAACATTTTTCGAATCACACGGTTGTTGAAGGATATTGAGGTTGTTTAGGGGATAGAGGTTGACGATGGCGGCGGGAACGAAATCGTTATCGATCGGTGAGCTGTTCGTTGAGAACGAAGTTGTCACGAAGGCTCAACTGGAGGAGGCGCTGAGCGCGCAGTCCTCTTTGGGTCTTCCTCTGGGCGAGACACTGATTCGCCTTGGGATGGCGACGCCTTCGCAGGTTTTCCCGATTTTGCAGTCGCAGATGAACGTGCCCTGGGCGGACCTGTCGGAGGGTCTTGTGGATTCGCGCGTGGTGTCACTGATTCCGCGTGAGAAGGCGGAGCGGTACGGGGTTCTGTCGTTGTTTCGGGTGGAAGAGTCGCTGACGGTGGCGATGCACGATCCGCGTGCGATTTTCGTGATTGATGAGTTGGAGCAGATCACGGGGTTGCGCGTGTTTCCGGTGCTGGTGTCGCAGACGGATGTTCGTCAGGCGATCAATCGTTACTACGCGGAGACGGCTGGGGACGAGGTGGAGGATCGGTCGGACTCGGCGGAGACGTCGGCTGGTGGTGACAGTGCGGGGGCATTTCTGACGGAGACTGATGAGGGTGAGGGTGAGCAGGAGGCAAGTCCGGTCGTTCAACTGGTGAACGTGATGATGTCCAACGCGGTGAAAGAGGGTGCGAGTGATATTCATGTGGAGCCTGGGCGGACGCACACGAGCATTCGGTTTCGGATAGATGGTGAGCTTCGTGAGGTGATGACGCCGAAGCTTTCGATGCACAAGTCGCTGATATCGCGTTTGAAGGTGATGACGAAGATGGACATCGGTGAGCAGCGTCGTCCGCAGGATGGTCGGATGATGGTGTGTGTGGAGGGTCGCAACATTGATGTTCGTGCGGCGAGTATGCCGACGTCGCGGGGTGAGAAGCTGGCGTTGCGTATTCTTGATCGTGACAACCTGAAGCTGGATTTGAAGACGCTGGGGATGCGTGCCCACCTGATCAGGCAGATTGAGACGATATTGGCGCGTCCGAACGGAATGATATTGGCGACGGGTCCGACGGGATCGGGCAAGACGACGACGTTGTACTGTTTGTTGAACATGTTGCGTGGTGTGGAGCGGAACATCGTCAGCATCGAGGATCCTGTGGAGTATGAGCTGGAGCTGGTGAATCAGGTTCAGTTGAATGAGGCGGCGGGATTGACCTTTCCGTCGGCGTTGCGGTCGTTTTTGCGGCAGGACCCTGATTTTATCATGGTGGGCGAGATTCGGGACACGGAGACGGCGACGGTGGCGGTTCAGGCAGCTCTGACGGGTCATCTTGTTTTGAGCACGCTGCACACGAACAGTGCGGTGAGCACGGTGGCGAGGCTTATCAATGTTGGGGTTGATCCGTCGATGACGAGTGCGGCGATGACGGCGGTGATTGCTCAGCGACTGATTCGAACGAACTGCGCGAAGTGTGCGGAGCCTGACCTGCCGTCCGATGAGTTGTTGGCGACTTGTGGTATGGAGGCGTCTGATCGTGCGGGGATGATGCGTGGTGCGGGTTGTCCGCAGTGTTTTGGGAGCGGGTTTCGCGGTCGGTGTGCGGTGCACGAGATTCTGGTTTTCGATGAATCGTTGCGTCGGGCGGTGAACGAGCGGGCTGATGTCACGACACTGTCGCATCTGGCGAAGAAGTCGGGGATGGTGAGCATGTTTGAGGGGGGTAAGGAACTGGTGCGTACGGGTCGGACGAGTTTGCAGGAGCTGGTGTCTGTGGTTGGTGTTGAGGCTTTGGTTGAGGAGAAGGGATGAGCGTGTCTGCGGTGGAGATATTGAGGCGTGCGAAGGACTGTGGTGCGTCGGACGTTGTGCTGATTGCGGATGCTCCGCCGTTCATGCGTCTGGAGGGTGAATGGCGACCTGTTGTCGAGGGGGTTCCGGGGGCGGATGGGTGCGAGGAGATGATACGGTCGCTGCTGCCGGAACAGTGGCGTGATAATCTGGAGCGTGGTCGGGAGTTGAATTTTTCCCGTCAGCTTCGGGGACTGGGGCGATTGCGTTTCAATGTTCATCATCAGCGTGGGACATTGGCTGCGACGATTCGGCTGATCTGGCCTGAGATTCGGACGATGGAGGAGATCGGTCTTCCGGAGGCGGTGGGGTCTCTGGCCTTGAAGAAGCACGGTCTGATGCTGGTCTGTGGTCGTGCGGGTGCGGGGAAATCGACGACGCTGGCTGCGGTGGTGCATCACGTTCTGCGGAATCGTCGTGCGCATGTGATCACAATTGAGGATCCGATCGAGTATGTGCATGGAAACGGGATCGGGATTTGCGAGCAGCGTGAGATTGAGTCTGACACGCCGAGTTGGCGGGATGGTTTGAAGAATGTTCTGCGTCAGTCGCCTGATGTGATTGTGATCGGTGAGTTGCAGGACAAGGAGAGTATTGCGACGGCGGTGACGGCTGCGGAGACGGGTCACCTTGTGCTGGCGAGTGTTCACGCTCAGGACACGATTCGTTGTGTGACGCGTATGATTGATGTTTTCGGATCGGGTCAGCAGGATCAGATTCGGCTGCAACTGTCGGGGACGCTGCTGGGTGTGTTGGCTCAGGAGCTGGTGCCGACGGTGGGTGGGGATGGTCGCGTGTTGGCGACGGAACTGCTGGTCGCGAACACGGCGATTCGCAATCTGATTCGTCATGCGGAATACGCACAGATGGGGAATGCGATGCCGGCGGGTCGTAACATCGGGATGCACACGATGCAGGATTCTCTGGATAAGCTGTTGTCGCGGGGTCTGATCTCGCAGGAGGAAGTGATCAGCCGGCTGAATGATTGTCGGATGGCGGGTTCGAAGCAGTTTGCGGGTGTTTAGGTTTTGTGTGATTGACGGGGCAGTTTGATGGCAACGATGGTTTACAAGGCGCGTGGGACGAACGGGAAGATCGTTCGTGGGAAGATCGAGGCGAGTTCCGCACAGGAGGCGTTGACGCGACTGCGTCGCAGCGGGGTTCAGGTTCTTGCGATTGACAAACCTGGGCGGGTTTCGGGGCTTGTTGGTGCGCAGGCGCGGACGCTGGGTCGCAAGCGTGTGAAGATGCGTGAACTGCTGTGGACGTTATCGCAAATGCAGTTGATGGTTCGGGCGGGGACGAGTCTGGATGATGCGTTGAAGATTACGTCGGACTCGACGGACAATCCGACGCTGAAAGGCGTATTGGAGGACCTTCAGAATCGGGTGAATCAGGGTGAATCGTTGTCGGAGGCGCTTGCGGCTCATCCGGAGGTTTTTGATCCGATCGTGTCGCGGATTATTTCGGCGGGTGAGGCGAGCGGGACGTTGCCGAAGATGCTGGGGACGGTGCATGATCTTCTGGAGCGTTCGTATGAGACGCGGCGGATGATCATTGGGGCGTTGCTATATCCTGCGATTCTGGTTTCTGTGGCGGGGATTGCGCTTGCGGTCATGTTCATCTGGGTCCTTCCGAGGTTTGTGAAGGTCTTCAACGACGTTGGGGCTGAGCTTCCGGGTATTACGATCGCGGTGTTGGCGATCAGTGGGTTTCTCTCCAAATACAAGGTGGTGATTTTTCTGCTGGTTGCCGGTGGGCTGGTGATGGGTTGGCGGTTGCGGAAGAACGTTGAGGTGGTGTCGAAGGTGACGCGGTTTCTGATGGGGATTCCGGTTATCGGTCCGTTGATTCGGACGGCGAACACTGCGCGGGCGATGGAGTTGATGGGGACGCTTTGGCGTGCGGGTCTGCCGATAACGGAGGTGACGCGGTTGACGGGTGCGACGATGCGGAACCCTTTGTACGAAGCGTTTTTCAAGGATCTGCGTCAGCAACTGGTGGATGGGAAGCCTTTGACGTCGGTTTTTCTGGGATGCGATTTGTTTCCCAAATCGGTGGCACCGCTTATCCGGACCGGTGAAACGACCGGTAACACGCCTGAGGTTCTGCAATCTCTTGCGCAGTTTCACGATAAGGAAACGCGCGAGCATATCAAGACGATGATTTCATTACTGGAACCAGCGATCATTGTGGTGATGGCTGGTGCGGTGGGTGTCATCGCCCTTTCGGTGGTGCTTCCACTGTTTCGGTTGTCGAGTGCGGTTCATTGATGCGACGAGACAGGACGGTCTGGATTGGGAAGCTACTCGCCTATCGGTATTGATATTGGTACGGCTGACATCAAGCTGGTTCAGCTGGTTCGCGAAAAGGGAACGTGGGTTCCGTTTGCGCTGGGTCTGCAATTGTGGAGTGCGCGTTCGACTGATGACGTGCAGTTCGATGATTGTTTTACGGCGGCGTTGCGGGCTGCTTTTGAGGGCGGGGGTTTCAAGGGGAAGCGTGCGATTGTGAGTGCTCCGGCGTGTCTGGTGGACATCTGGCCTGTCAAGGTTCCGCTGAGTGAGGGGGTGGATGTTGCGTCGTTTGTTCAGTCGGAGATTGCCGAGCGGCGTGGTCAACTGACCTCTGATTTTGTCGTGGATTACTGGATCGGCGGGGACACGGTTGAGCATGGTGAATCGAAGATCGAGGCGTACGCGGTGTCGGCGTCGCATGAGAAGGTTGTTTCGATGGTCCGTGCGGTAGAGAAGGCGGGGATCTGCTGCACGCGTGTTGAGGTGGCGGCCACGTCGCTGGCGCACTGTGTTGAGCTTGCGGATGAGGAGCCTTTGTTGCTGTTGGATATCGGTGATCGTTCGTCGATGCTGATGGCGATGGACAGTGTGGGGATCACGTTTTGCCGTGAGATCAAGTGGGGTGGTCATCATGTCACGTCGCGATTGAAGACGGCTCTTGATATTGATATGGAGACGGCTGCCCAGATCAAGGAGGAGTGGGGAATTCGTCCGATTTCGGACGCGTCGGGAGCGGACAGTTCGTCGGCGCATCCACGTCAACAGGTGATCAACGATTCGATCGAGCAGGAGATTCGTGTGCTTGCTCTGGAGATTGGCCGGTCGCTTGCTTATCGCGCGCGCAGCAGTGGTGGTGGGGACAGCAAGGAACTGGCGCTCGTCGGCGGTGGTGCGCGGCTTCGTGGTCTTGATCGATTTTTGAAGGACGCGTTGAAACTGACGGTGAAATCGGCACCGATCATCTTCCGTGAAGGTCTGTCCAGAAAGACCGAGGATGATGGTCTGAACGGTGGGGCTGAGCAGTTTGCCATTGCGACGGGGACGGCGATGACGGGGGTTAACTAACGGTGCAGCGGGTCAATTTACTACCGAAGGAGTTGCAGAGGCGTCGGTTTCTGATCGACCGGGCGCGATTGTGGGGAATCATCAGCGGGTCTGCTGTTTTGTGGTCGTTGGCGGCGAGCTGGACGCTTGGGTCGCGGGTGGAACGGCTTCAGGAGCTTATCGGGGCTGAAGAGCAGATGAGCGTTGCATTGTCGGAGGGACGATCGTCGGTTGAATCAATCAGGGTGCGACAGGGGCGGATTCGCGCGAGACATGATGTTCTTCTACAGGTTGTTGCACGGGCGGATTGGGGTGAGGTTATCGGCCAGGTGGCTGGCGCGGGGGGTGAAGAGGTCTGGATTCGCGAGTGCAGGATCGAGCGTACGCATCGGCCTGGGGGGTTGAGGAACGGACGTGCGGAGGGGTCGGAGGATGAACCCACGCGGCTTGAGGTTTCGGGGTATGCGCTATCGAACGCCGAGCTTTCGCGTTTTTTGTCGCGGTTGGGGAGGTGTCGTCGGGTGACGAGTGTTGAGCCGAACAACGTGAATCAGGAACCGGTGGGCAGGGGGCACCTTGTTGCGTTCAACGTGACGTGCGTGGTTGGTTCTCGAGAGGTTGATCAGGATGCGAGCGTGATGATGGAGCGTGGTTCGGACGAGACTGTGGCGGGCCGTCCTGATGTTTTCACGATGAACGTGGTCCGGACGGTGAGGCAGCCATGAATCTTTCGCGAGCACGTTTTCTGCGGTACACGGATGGTGATATTGCTTTCGCACTGGTGTTGTGCCTTGGTTTGGGGATCGCCGTCTGGCAGTGGCATGCACCCAGGGTTCTGCAGATCCGCGTGTTGGGAGACCGTCTTGCTGAACAGACGCGCGTGCACAAGGAGTTGGAACAGATGCGGGGGGTGATTGCACATGCGCGTGCGAGTGCGACGCTTCTGGAGACGCGGCTGACCGGATTCGAGACGGAGGTGCTTGCGACGGCCGGGGTGGCTGGTCGTCTTGAGCAGTTGTCTGAACTGCAGGATGAATGTTCTGTTGATCTTGACTCTGTTTCGCCGGGTCGTGAGGAATCGAACGAATGGTATTCGGCGGTGCCGATGAACATTGTTGCGACGGGGACACTGGAAGAGGCGTTGTGTTTTGTGGACCGAATTGAGGAGAGCATGGTGGCTGCGGAGATGACGTCGTTGCGTTTTTTCGCGGACATGGAGAACGAGGATTTATCTGTTTCCATTGAGCTTCGGGTTTTGACGGACGTTGTGGATCGGGCGGATGGAGAGGATTCCGGCAACTCCGGCGTGTGATGGTCGTACGGTCATGATGACGAGCAGGCGACAAATGATTGTGGTGGGTATCCTGGGGGTGATTCTCGTGGGGCTGGCGATCCGTCAGTTTCGGGACACGCCTGGTGCGCCATCTTCCGCGGGTGCTGTTGAGATCGTGGAAGCGGTCGTGAATCCAAGCGCGGCGGCGCGGGAATCCATTGATGGTATTGCGGACCTTGCTGCGGCTGACGATTGGCGGATACCGTCGGTGGACTCGTTGCGTGCGCGCCTTTCGGGTGATCGTGCCCGCCCGTCGAACAACCCGTTTGTTCTGTCGAAGACGTTGCGTGCGGTTGTTGACGGGGTTCGCAAGCCTGAACCGGGTGAACCTAGTGTGGATTTTGAGTTGGCCATGGAGCAGTGGGTACCGGAATTTCAGATACGCAGCGCCTATGAGATTCTCGGGCAGTGGTTTGTGGAAATCAACGGGCAGGTTCACAGCGTTGGGGATGTTGTTGAGGGATCGCGGATCCTTGCGATCAGTTCGCGGAGTGTGCGTTTGTCGCGGGTGATTGTGGAGGATGGGGAAGCGCCTGTCGTGGATCCCAGACCGACGAGTGTGGTGTTGACGTGTGGACAGAGTTCGGGGCTGGTTGGTGAGCGCTGGGTTCGTTCGGGTGACCGGGCGGACGGGTCGCGTGTGGTGCGTGTTGGTGTGGACGGTGTTGTGGTTGAACGCATTGATGGGGATGACGATGGGGATGGACAGTCTGACCGGGGTGTCGAGGTACGGGTGGAAAATGATTGATGTGACGGTTGAAAAACGATGTGGGTTGCGAGCGTTCACGTTGATGGAGGTGATCGCCGTCGTGATCGTTCTGGGTATTCTTGCGTTGGTTGCGTTGCCGTCTGTGGGCAATGTGACGACGACGACGGGTGAGCGGAGCGTTCGGAGCAACGTGGCGTCTTTGCGGAATTCGCTCGAGTTGTATGCGAATCAGCACAACGGGGTCTACCCGTCTGGTGCGACGGACGGGACGAATGCGCTGGGGAGCGAGGGGGCGTTTGTGAGTCAGTTGACGCAGTATTCCAACGCGGCGGGGGTGATTTCGTCATCGAAGAGTGCGTCGTTTCCGTATGGGCCTTATTTGAAGTTTGGTGTACCGAGCGTGACGGCGGGTCCTGTGAATGGAAACAGCGGGGTGTCGGTGACAAGTTCGGCTTCGGCGATTGCAGCGGACGGGTCACCGACGAAGGGGTGGAAATACAGTTACGTTACGGGGCAGATCATTTGTAATTCGTCAGCAACGGATTCGGGTGGTGTCGCACTTTCGTCCTATTGAAACGATGAGACGTCGGGGATTTACACTTCTCGAAATGATCACGGTTCTGGTGGTCATGGGGATTGTGTTGGCTGTCGCGCTTCCGGAGATGGATGCGTCGGGGCGGACGTATCTGTTGCAGTCCGGGGCGAACAAGGTGATGGCTGCGTTGCAGTCGGCGCAGGCGGAGGCGATTTCGACGGGGGTCAGTCATGGTGTGACGTTTTCGCCGACGGACAATACGCTGACGTGTTTTACGGTGACGGGTTCTCCGCCTTATCCGACGATCAATCATCCTGTTAAAAAGACGCCCTATCTCGTGGATTTTGATACGGCACCGGGGATGGGTGGTGTCGCGATTGCGTCGACGGGTTTTCCCTCGGATCAGGTCATTTTTGACTCGATGGGTTCCCCGGACAGTGGTGGAACGGTGACGGTGTCGCTGGGTGTGTTTCAGCGTAACGTCGTGGTAGCGGCGATTTCGGGGGTGATGGAGTTTAAGGATCCATGACACGCATGGTTCGACATCGGGGTTTGAGTTTGATCGATGCGGTCATCACGCTGGTGGTGCTTGGGGCGGTGACGACGCCGATTGCGGCGGGGATCGTGTCACTCTCCAGGGGGGCTTTGCAGAATTATCGTGAGGCGGCGATTCGCGGTGAGTTGGTTTATGAGGCTGAGCGATTGTTTGCGTTGCCGTTCAGCAGTTTGTCGGTCGGGACGACGAATACGTCGGTCGCGTTGCCGGGTGGAACGGAGACGCTGTCGGTCGTGGTCAGTCTCGATGATTACGATGGTGACGCGTCGAATGACGCGGAGTTTATGAAGGTTGTCGTATCGCTGGATGGTCGGGAGATCACGTTTTTTCGGAGTGACTGGAAGCAATGATGACCCGCGGGCGGACCATTCGACGGCGTGCGACGATGAGCATTGTGATCATCATTCTGGCGATATCAGCCACGGCGATGATTACGGGGACGCTGGCGATGACGACGGGTGCGACGACGGTTCAGCGGCGGGCGTTGATGCGCGAGCAGGCGACGTTTCTGGCGGATGCGGGGTTGGCGAGGGCGATCATCATGCTGAAGAACAACACGTCGTGGCGTGTCGGCTATTCGTCGGTGAGCCTGGGATCGGGAACGTATACGGTGACGCTGACGGATGTCGGGGTGTTTGTTGATGTTGTGTCGACGGGCGCGGTCGGGGTGATCAGCGTTGAGACCTCGGCGCGACTGGCCTGGGAATAAGGCGACGCCGTTGTCGGGCCTGCTGCCCTTTCGATCAATTCTGATCTATCTGACTCATTCTGTTTTTGTCCTTGACGGGCCGGCTGAATCCCGGAGCGTCTCGTACCTGACGGATTCTGACTTTTCGGTTTGTGGATCGTTTGTTGCCGTGTCGTTTCATGACGAGTTTTCCGACACCGGCTTCGTCGATGGTCAGCATCTGTGCGATGGTGGTCGCCCCGATGGTTGTTGAAGCGTTTTGTGGGACGACGGAATAGGTTTTTGCGCCACCGTTCCAGTAGACCTTCACTGTGTAGGTCGTCGAAGGGGTGACGCCTCCGAAGTGCAGCCACATGGGTTCGGTTCCGCCGAAACCGCGTGCCACGCCGACATCGCGCCGGGCAAGCAGCACAGAACCGGAGGAATCCAGGAGGTCAACGCGGACACCGTTGGCGGACATGGGTGTGTTTCCACTTCCCCCACCGATGATTCTGACTTTCAGGTAGTTACCGTTGTTGAGGTTGTTGCGAAGAATCGTGTTGGTGGCGTCCTCCTGTGTGATGGAGATGTCGAGGTCGCCGTCGTTGTCGTAATCGACGAAGACGCAGTCGTGGGCGTCGCCGGGTGCGTCAGCGCCGACACTTGCGACACTGAATTTGGTCATGGCGTCGTTGTGGTACAGGACGTTGTTGTTTCCGGCTCGGGTGACGATGTAGAGGTCCAGATAGCCGTCGTTGTCGTAGTCGCCCCAACATCCACTGCGAACTCCGGAGGTATTGTTTATCAGGACCAGACTTGCGATGTTGGTGAATGATCCCGCATCGTTTTTCCACATGTAGGCCAGTTGCCCGGAGTCGTACCGCCCGGCGAACAAGTCGAGATCGCCGTCGTTGTCGACATCAGCCCATGACGAGCCCATTTTGTCGTTGTTGCCGGTGACCACCGAGATGTTGCTGCTGTTTTCGGTGTAGGTTCCGTCGCCGTCGGAGAGGAACAGTTTTCCGGTTCCGTAGTGGGAGAAGAAATCGAGGTATCCGTCGTTGTTGATGTCGCCGGAGCTTGCGAAGTCGCCGTTGCCGTAGTCGCCGCTGTCGTTGAGTCCGTAGGATGAGGCGTTGGTTGGGGTGACCGTGGGTGGTGTTGTGCCGTCGTGGTGCCCTATCCAGTTTTTGGTGTTTCCCGAGAACATAACGACGTCGGTCCAGCCATCCTTGTTGACGTCGCCGAGGACGATGTTTTCATTGTTGGTGGGTCCGCTGAATCCGAGATGTCCGCCGGCGGTGAAGGAGGCGGCCCCGTTGTTTTCAAAATACTGTTGCGCCGTGCTATACCCTCCGGCGCTGGCGGCCCAGAAGTCGAGATCGCCGTCGTGGTCGAAATCGGCCAATGCGCCCTGTCGCCCCATGCTGCCGCTCATGAACGTTGAGGAGGTGAATCCTCCTGCGCCGTTGTTGATGAGGAGTTTCGCGGTGCTGCCCGTAAAGATGGCGTCGAGGTCGCCGTCGTTGTCGAGGTCACCCCAGTGGGCGGCTGATCCGCTGTGATAGCTGTTGGTCGTCTGCTGTGCAAAACCGGTGCAAACGGAAACGTCGGTGAATCCTGATGCCCCCGTGGCCAGGGTGGTGATGTTGTCGGCGGTCAGCGCGAAGTTGTAGACGCGAACGTCGTCGAGCAGGCCGTGGAACCGGTCGGCGGTTGTTCGGCCACCGATATACAGGGCCTGATTGCTGGTGGTGAGCGGGCTGGTGAAGGTGTCGGGGAGGGTGTTGTCCGGAACGCCGTTGACGTAAATCCGCACGTCGGTTCCGTCCCATGTGGCTGCGACGTGATACCAGCGGTTGGTTTGGAGGGTTGTGTTTCCGGGGTGTCCGGTGTCTGAATCGTCGTCAGTGAGAAACAGGTTGAGTTTGCCGTTCTTGACGGCGAGGGCGTAGTCTTTGGGATCGGCGTCGCCCTTTCGGGCAATGGTGTCCACGTCTGCGGCGCTTCCCCATGAGGTGCCGCTGATCCATGCGGTGATGCTGATTGCGGCGGTGATTTTGAGGCTGGCGGCGTCCGGGACGGCGACGTAATCGTCGGTGCCGTCAAAGGAAAGCCCGCCATTGGTGATGCCGCATATTCGCGTCGGATCCGTTGATTGGACGGACGAGGAGCTGCCCAGTGTGCCGTTGTTGCCTTTTCCCGACGAGTCGGAAACGGTTTGTCCGCTCGTCGCGTCGAATTTGTACTGCGCGACCGGCGACATGTCAGGCTCGGTGAGCGTGACCATTTGTGAAATCGTCGTCGATCCAATTGTTGTCGTCGCGTTTTGCGGGACGACGGAATAGGTTTTTGTTCCGCTGTTCCAGTAAACCTTCACCGTGTATGTCGTCGAGGGCGTGACGCCTCCGAAGTGCAGCCAGATCGGTTCAGCTCCTCCAAAACCGCGTGCCACACCCACATCGCGACGGGCGAGCAGCGTGTTTCCGTCAGCCGTCAACAAATCAACGCGCGTACCAACAGCGGAAACGGGCGTTCCGCCGCTTCCCGATCCGATAACGCGGACCTTGAGATATTGCGTGTTGTTGAGGTCATTGACCAATAGCGTGTTGTTTGAATCCTCCTGCGTTACCGAAAGATCAAGATCACCATCGTTGTCATAGTCGACAAAAACGCAATCATGCCCGTCACCCCTGGCTTCGGCGTCTGCAGAAACCGAGGAAAATGTTCCGTTGCCATTGTTCCTAAACAGGATATTGTCATTGTCGCCCTGAGTGACACAATACAAGTCCAGGTCGCCGTCGTTGTCATAATCCCCCCAGCAACCGCTGCGAACGCCAGTTGCTGAATTGAGTCCGGCTGCTGACGCCACATTTGTGAAGGAACCCAGCGTGTTCTGCCATAAATACACGCGCTGCCCACTGTCGTATCGGCCCGCGAACAGGTCCAAGTCCCCGTCGTTGTCGTAGTCGGCCCACGAGGAACCGATTTTGTCGTCATTGCCCGTTACAATGGAAATATTACCGCTGTTTTCAGTGTATGTGCCGTCACCGTCGGACAAGAACAACTTTCCAGTCCCATAGTGATAAAAGAAATCCGGATACCCGTCTCCATTGACATCGCCCGAGCTCGCATAATCACCGTTTCCGTAATCGCCGCTGTCATTAAGCCCATACGAAGACGCACTGGTTCCTGAATAAGTTGGTGGGGTCGTACCGTTGTGATGCCCAATCCAGTTTCCGTTACCGGAAAACATGACGATATCCAGCCACCCATCCTTGTTGACATCCCCAAGTGCAAGTCCTTCGTTATTGCTCGGCCCCCCGAATCCGAGATTGCCGGCGCTTGCGAACGACCCGGAACCATTGTTTTCCAGGAGGGTTGCGGTGTCGTAGCTCCCGGTACCGGATATCCAACAATCCAGGTCACCGTCATGATCAAAGTCTGCCAAGCCCACCTGCCGACGCACGTCCCCGTTGTAGAGGGTCGAATCGTTGAGATTGCCAGAACCATCGTTGATGAAAATCTTCGCGGAATTGCCCGTCACAATCGCATCAACATCGCCGTCATTGTCGAAATCACCCCAATGCGCGGAGGCTCCTCGATGTACGCTGTTGGTCGTTTCTTCGCCAAAGCCGGAACTCCCGGATTCGTCGTCGAATTCAGGTGATTGCCCGAATGCGCATGTTGCACCGGGAATCACGCCTACACAATTGAGAATAATTCCCAACATCGTCAGACCGATAACGTGCCTTCCGATTCTCATCTTTTTGTCGCTTTCAAAATCGATCGCTGAATGTGAAAAGGGTTGCTGCCGATACGACAAACGTAAGATATGTTTGGGATACGAGCGGCTTGAATCGCGGGTTCGCATTATCCGGACCACAGGATCAACGCATTATTCGGAATTGGCCGAAAATCGTGCACTTCAAGAAGAATACCAACCGCCAGACCGGTTTCACGCTGGTTGAGGTGATTGCGGCGAGCGTTGTCATGGCTGCGATTTCGCTCGTTTCGTCGACGCTGCTGGTCTCGGTGCTTCGGACGCGGGAGGCGGTTGTTGCCCAGCATGAGATGGACCGACAGGCGGCGATCGCGCTGATGCGGATCGAGGAGCACACGCGTGAGACGGCGGCCATCTACATTCCCAATGGTCACGACACGACACGTCCGATATTGGCGATCGGGTATCGCTTCGATGATGACAACGACGGTCTTTTCGATGAGGACGCGGCGGGGGCGGCGGATGCGGATCACGGGGTGGCGGGTTTTGATGACGACGGTGACGGGGTGGTGGATGAGGGGAATGTGGCTGACGACGATGAGGATGGCGCGATTGACGAGGATCCCGTGGATGGGACCGATAACGACGGTGACGGTCTGATCGACGAGGATTTCGGGGCTGATATGGATGGTACCGGCGGTAATGACGATGATTCTGATGGCAGTACGAACGAGGACGGTGCTGAGGCCATCATCTATTTTCTTGATGGTACGAATCTGATGGAATGGCATCCGGATTTTGGTGAAAACGTTGTGGCACGGAATGTGACGAGCTTCGCGGTGACGTACGAACCTGCGGCGTCATTGGGTTCGCCTGCGGTGACCGTGCAGATCCAGATGCTGTCGTACACGGGTGACACGCGGACCTATCGGACGCGGATCGCCTCTCGGAATTCCGGTTTGTATGGTTCCTGAGCGTGCGATCATGTGCACGGAGAAACTGACCCTGGCCACGGAGGCTGATCTTGTCCAGCGAACTTCGACAACGAATTTTGAATGTTGAGTCATTGCCGAGTCCTCCTGCGTTGGTGGCGGAGTTATTGGATCTGACGTCTCGCGAGGATGTTCGGATATCCGAGATCGCGTCGTTGATTGAACGCGACCCTGCGCTGTCTGCGAAGTTGTTGAAGCTTTGCAACTCGGCTGCGTTCGGTGTGCGTCATGAGATCAGTTCGCTTGACCGGGCGATGGTGATGCTGGGGATTCGGCAGGTGAAGTCGTTTGCGCTCGGTTTCCTGGTTTTGAACGCGAAGGAGATGCAGGAATCGGATTGTTTCGACTTTTCGCATTTCTGGAAGCGTGCGTCTGTGACGGCGGTCAGTGCGCGGGCGTTGGCGAAATATGCTGCTCCGAATCTGGGGGGTGAGGCGTTTGCGTGCGGTCTGATGCTCGATATCGGTAGGATATTGTTGCAGCATCTGGTGCCTGAGGTCTACCGAACCATTCTATCGAAGCAGGAGGAGTCGAGGCGGAAACTGTACGAGGTCGAGCGCGAGGTTCTCGAGCTGGATCATATGGAGGCTGGCCGAACCCTGCTGGAGCACTGGGGATTGCCGTCGATTATCTGCGAGACGGTCGGTGTGCATCACTGCCCGCAGACGTACGAAGGGGACGCGGTTGGTCAGGATTTTCTTGAGATTGTGGCGGCGGCTGGGGAGATCGCGGCGTTGTTTTGCGATGCGCAGAAATCCGAGAGTCTCGATCGGGTGTTGCAGATCTGCTCGGGATACTTCCGCATGGCTGAGGAACAGGCGCATGAGATGCTCAAGCAGATCGGTGATGACGCGCGCGAGACGGCGTGGTTGTTTGAGTTGAAGGGGGCGGACGCACTGGACTACGATCGCATACGATCCGACGTGGAGAAGGAACTGGCTTCTGCGACGGATGCCGGCGCGTAGTTGCTGTTCAGAATTCCTCCGGTGGCAGAAGCCACAGGTGGACCATGTATGAGAAAATCAGGGCGGAGATGATCGATCCCGCGATGTCCACGCCCGTCAGCTCACCGTAGTACCAATACGACGCGACAAACCCGATCAATACGAGTGTCAGCACGATCGCAAGGACCTTTGCGAAAACGACTGGTACGAATGGCAGGTATTTTCTCATCGAACTTCTTCCCGGGTCAGGCTCGAAACGGGCCACATACATGTGACCGGCTGCACCATCATGGGCGATGGGCCGATCGAAAACAACCCGATTGATCCGCGAACCTTTCGGGTGCATGACAAAATCGGCGGGCACAGGAAACCGTGGGGCAGTTCCATCGCGGCAGGTGAACCTCGCGGCGTGGCCGCGAGAACCACCTGCCCTACGCCGGGCTGAAGAAGCCCATTCCGTAGCGTCGCCCCTTGTGGGCGGCGCGATTGCATGTTGACGTTGTTTTGTATTCCCGTCACCCACGAGGGGTGACGCTACAACGATCAATGGCGCGCCGCCGAAACTGTCATGCACCCCGTTACGGGCGGGTTACGGGAGAAATCTTGACGGAGGGAGGCGGATTACCGATATTGGACGTTATGGCTCGTCGTGTCGCCATTCTGCTCGTTGTCTGGGGTCTCGTGGGTGGGCCATCGTTGTGTGTCGCCGGTTTGTTGCCCCATTCCTGTGCGTGCGACGAGGATCGTTCACCTGTCGCGGAATGCGATTGCTGCCCGTCTGAAGAGCCTGACCCCGGGCGCGAAGGTCATTGCAGCCACGAATCGGACTGCGATTCCGACCCGTGCGCGGGAACGGTTATCAACACAGCGAAACAGAACCCCGCGCGACAGAACAATATTGCGGCGGCGTCTGGTCCGGTCGCTCTACTCTTCAGTAGCGGTGGTGCATTCTCCTCATCGACCCACGTGGTCATTTCGTCGTTTTCGCAGATGCCGCGAACCTCGTCTGCTGTTCACCGCAGCGATATTCCCCTTCTGATTTAGACATCCCGCAATCGCCGTGGGCCCTGGTCCTGCGGCTGCGCATTTTGCGAACTCACGAGGACAACCCGGCGGAAAACGGTTTGGCTGCGCGTAGGCAATCTGGGATGCGCGTGCCTGTCGTTGACGGGGCACCTGAAATTTCCCCGCCCTTTTCCGCCCGGGTATCATGAGCCGTCGTCGCTTACGCGATGGAGACTATTCGGAATGACATCGAGAATCGGATTTCTACTGACGTTGGTCATGACCGGCGTTGTGGGTTGCCAATCGTACGAAAGGCAGCCTCTGGAGTTGGGAAACCACGCGGCGGACTGGGTCCGTCGTTCTATTGATATTGAATCGATTCAACAGTACGCAAAAACACACGGCAGCGCTGAGACGGATGAAGCCCCTTTCGACAGCACGAACGGTTTGTCGTGTTCGGAGGGTGAGGCGGTGGCGTTGTTCTTCAACCCCAGGCTTCGATTGGCGCGGTCGCGGGCGAACGTAGCGCTGGCGAGCGCTGAGGAAGCGGGATGGTGGCCTGACCCGCAATTCGAGGCTGAGTTGCTGCGGTTTCTTGATCGTGGGCAACGGACGGGATTTCGTTTTGACGGTCCATCCCTTGACGGTGTGAACACGGGAATCCTGGGTTCCAACGGAACAGGGATTGGTGGTCTGGAGCTGAGTCAGCCCGGAATTCGGCGCGTTGGCGGGGATTTTATCGACGATCCGATGATCGTGGGTGCGAGCCTGAGCTTCACGATTCCGATCTCCGGCCGGCTTGCGGTCGAGAAGGATTTGAGGTGGTCGGATTACGATGCCGCGTGGTGTCAGATTCTCGTGGCTGAGTGGGAACTGCTCACGAATCTTCGCGACGCGTGGCTGGAGTGGTCCACACTCGACGAGCGGGTGGGCGTTTCGCGGGATTATGTTGGCAGGCTTGAGGGAATTGCGAAGATGGTTCGCCAACTTGCCGACGCGGGAGAAATGAAGCCGACCGAGGCGCGTGTGTTGCGTATTGAACTCGCGCGACAGCGTACGAGAATACAGGCGATTGAGGGACAGGCTGAACAGAAACGACTGGCGATTCTTTCATTGCTCGGGATCGCGCCCGATTCGCCGGTGCGCCTGCATCCACAGGTGTTTGTGAGTTCGGTGGCTGACGCATCGGAGGTACGTCGGTCTCAACTGCTTGACAATCATCCTCGAATCAAGGCGGCTCGAGCACGATACGAGACGGCGGAACAGCGTCTTCGGCTTGAGATTCGTCTGCAATACCCCGACCTGAAGGTCGGACCCGGCTTTTCATTTGACGAGGGGTTTTCCCGACTTGGGGTTGGGTTCGGGTTTCCGATTCCGTTGTGGAACCGAAATCGTCAGGGGATCGCAGAAGCGTTGGCGGATCGCGAAGCGGCGCGCGTCGCGGCGGAGGTGGAGGTCGAACTTGTCTTTTCGGAACTCGCCCGGGTGGAGGCAAGTCTGGATCAGGCATCGCGACAGCGGGAGTACCTTGTTCAGGAGGTTGCGCCTCTCGTGGACGAACAACTGCTGGACACGCAGACGTTACTGGGTCTGGGTGAAGTCGATGTCCTTCTGCTGCGGGATGCGTTGTCGCGTTCGCTGGAAACGAAACTGGAGGTGCTTGGGGCTACCCTTGCCGAGGCGCGTGCCTCCAACCGACTTGCACAGATGCTCCGCCCGCGATGGTTCACGCCGTCGCAGGCTGATTCGAGAGAGGATAAATGATGGAATTCGGGTCACCAATGTCCGGTCGCACCGCTCTTGTGATGGTGATGGGGTGCGTTTTAACCGTGATGGGCTGCCGGGAAGATCGCAACGTTGCCCGGGAACCTGATTCGCACCGTCCATCGAAAACGACGAGCAACCGTATCGATACTCCGGCGGCGGTGCGGCAGAACCTTGGGATCACGTTTGTCAATGTGGAAAGGCGGCCTGTCCGGAGCACGCGGCGCATTCCGGGGCAATTCGAGTTTCGGCCTGAGGCGCGGCGTGAATACCACGTCATGCTGCCCGGGCGAATCGAATTGCTGGTGCGTCAGTATGAGCGTGTGGATGTGGGTCAGCCGCTGTTTCATCTCGATTCGCCTGAATGGCAGAAGATGCAGAGCGACATGGTTTCGACCCTGAACGGCATGAAACGCAGTCACGCGGATCTCGCCGTTGCGGAGGCGAAGGTGGCGGAGGTGCAGAAGGGGATTGCTTTCCTTGAGCAGCGCATTGCGAGCCTTGCGGAGGCGAATGTGCGACAGGTCGAGCTTGAGGCGAAATCAGCAGACAAGCGTAACACGCTGCCGCGACTCAAGGCGGAGGTCGAGGCTGCGAGAACGGGATTCGACGCAGCGCATGCAAAATATGACGTGATGCTCAGCACGGCTTCGTCGATGACAGGTATTGCCAAGGATGATCTTGATCCGGCTGAGGCGGGGCATGTGCATCTCGAGGATCGTCAACTGCCGTGGCGTTTGATCAACCGACTGACGATCCGGGCGGAAGCACCGGGTGTGGTGGATCGGCTTTCGGTGACCAATCAGGGCTGGGCGGGGACGGGCGACCTTGTGCTGGACACGATTGATCCCAGGGCATTGCGTTTTCATGGTGATGCGCTTCAGACGGATATTAATCTGTTTCGCGACGGACAGCACGCACGGATCGTCCCGCCTCAGGGTGGCAGCATCGACCTGCAGGATACGATCGACGGAACCATTGAGGTGGGTTTCCAGGCTCATACCCAACAGCGCACCATTCCCATCTACCTGCTACCCCAAACGCTTCCGCGGTGGGCAAGAGCCGGGATCACCGCCTATCTGGAGGTGTTTATCGAAGGGGACACCTCGCCGGTGTTGGCGATCCCTGAGGCGGCTGTCATCCGCCAGGGACTCAACGTTGTGTTTTTTCGACGCGATCCGAACGATCCGAACGCGGTCATACGGACAGAAGCGGACCTTGGTATCAGCGACGGGCGATGGGTGGAAATCCGAAGCGGTGTCATGCTGCGCGACGAGATCGTGCTGAGCGGGGTCTATCCCCTCATGCTTGCGAGTTCGTCGTCCGGAGAGGTGGAAAAGGGTGGTCATTTTCACGCGGACGGCACGTTTCACGGCGAAAAGGACAAGTAACGGAGAACGCGCATGTTGAAAAAACTCCTGCAGTTTTCCGTGGAAAACACGGGACTTGTCCTCATGGTCGCGGTGCTCACGCTGGGATTGGCTGCGTACGAAGTGCCCAGGATGGCTGTCGATGTCTTCCCCGAGTTGAATGCGCCGACGGTCACGATCATGACCGAATCTCCCGGATACGCGGCGGACGAAGTGGAACAATACATTACGTTTCCCGTTGAAAGCTCGGTCAATGGTCTGCCCGGGGTGCGCCGGGTGCGCAGCGCGAGTGCGATCGGTCTGTCGATCGTCTGGGTCGAATTCGACTGGGGGGTGGACATCTATCGGGCGCGGTATCTCGTGTCCGAAAGGTTGAGCCTTGCGGAGGAACGTCTGCCGCAGGACGTGCACACGGAAATTACGCCGGTGACGAGCGTCACCGGGGAGATCATGTTGATCTCGATTCGTTCGCCGGACGGCAGCGTCAGTCCGATGGAGCTGCGCGCTTTCGGCGAGTTCGACCTGCGCAACCGGTTGCTCAGCGTTCCCGGCGTGTCGCAGGTCGTTGCGATCGGTGGCGAGCTTCCTGAATATCAGGTCAACGTGGATCAGGATCGACTGCGTCTGTATGGGTTCACCATCAAGGACGTCGTCGAGGCTGCGTCTCAAGCGCACAGCACCGCGGGGGCTGGTTATCTTCTCAACGTGGACGGACTGGAGATTCCCCTTCGGCAGACGGCGCGGGTGACGAGCGTGGAGGACATTCGTTCGACCGTCATCCGGTACGATGTGGGCGTGCCGATCACGATAGGCCAGGTGGCTGATGTCGAACTGGCACCGGCGCTCAAGCGCGGTACCGCCTCCGAAGCCGGCACACCGGCGGTCGTTCTCAGCATCCAGAAAGCACCGGGAACCAACACGCTCGCCCTGACAGACGCGGTGGACAACGCACTGGATGCGGTCGAAGCGGGGATGAGACCCGGTATTGAACTAAATCGCCACGCCTTCCGGCAAACTGATTTTATCAACCTGTCGCTGAACAATGTCGTGACAGTGGCGCGGGATGCTGCGATCATCGTCGCGATCGTCCTCGTGCTGTTTCTGCTCAATATTCGCACAACCATCATCACGCTGACGGCTATTCCCCTTTCGATCGCGCTCGCGCTGCTCGTTTTGTGGGGTTGGGGCGAGACGATCAATGTCATGACGCTTGGCGGATTGGCGGTGGCGATTGGTGTGGTGGTGGATGACGGCATCATTGACGTGGAAAACGTCTACCGCCGTCTTCGCGAAAACCAGCAATTACCACCCTCGCAACAACACCCGCAGCCAAACGTGATTTTCACCGCGAGCAACGAAATCCGCAGTTCGATCATGTTCGCCACGCTGATCATCGTGATCGTTTTTGTCCCGATGCTGTTTCTGCAGGGACTGGAGGGTCGATTCTTTCGACCGCTCGGGATCACTTACATACTCTCCATCGCCGCCTCCCTGCTCGTCGCGATGACCGTGACACCGGCGCTGTCCAGGGTGTTACTACGCGGGAATTTCGGAGACGTCGATCGGGAAACACCGCTCGTCCGATGGATCAAGGCCGTCTACCGACCCATGCTTCGGTTCGTTATCCGGTTTCGCAAGCTCACCGTCACCACAGCCCTTTGCGCGACCGTGTTGAGCCTGTTCCTGGCGAGCACGTTTGGAACAAGCTTCCTTCCCGAATTCAACGAGGGGACGTTCACCGTGTTTCTGATGGCGCCACCGGGGACGTCGCTCGAGGAGAGCGATCGCATCGCTCAGGGGGTGGAGGAGCGGCTTGCGGAAATCGACGGCGTTCGCTCTGTCGTGCGACGTACCGGCCGGGCCGAGCGCGATGAACATGCCGAACCGGTCAGCAACAGTGAAATCGACGTGTCGGTCAAAACCGGATTCGACAAGGCTGATGTGCGACACGAGATCGACGGGATTCTGTCCGCAGTTCCGGGAATCACCACGATCATCGGTCAGCCCATCGAACATCGGCTTTCACACATCATGTCGGGTACGCCGGCTGCCATCGCGATCAACGTTTACGGGGACGACCTGGAGAAGCTCCGCAAGATCGCCGGGGAGATTGAATCGGTCATCGAACCGCTACCGGGGACGCGCGACGTTGCAGCCAATCGTGAGGTCATGATTACGTCGCTTCCGATTCGTTTTCGCCACAACGAGCTGGCTCGATGGGGGCTCACGCCGGTCGACGCAGCCGAGCAGGTCCGCGACGCTGTCTTTGGTGAAACGGTCGCCGTCGTGAACGATGGCGTGAACATTTATGACATCGTTGTCCGACTCTCACCGGAGCACCGCAAACGGATTCAACAAATCAGGGAGCTGATGATTCGTGGGCGCGATGGTGCCCTTGTGCGACTGAACGAGGTGGCTGACGTGGGCATCGAGAAGGCGTCCAACCTCATCTCGCGGGAGAATGCGCAGCGAAAAGCCGTGATCTCCTGCAACGTCAGTGACGGTTACAACCTAGGGGATCTTGTCGCAGAAGTTCAAAAACGAGTCAACCCGATCGTCGCCCAATATGGCTACGCCGTCTCGTACGGTGGACAGTTTGAAGCACAACAATCCGCCGCACAGACCCTGTATGTCATGAGCGGCATGGTCGCGGTCATCATGCTGCTGATACTCAACATGTCGCTCGGTTCCACCAGGGCAGCTTTGCTGGTCATGGTCAATCTTCCGCTCGCGCTCATCGGTGGAATCGTCGCGATTTTCCTGTCCGAGTCGCAGAGCATCTCTGGAAACGTGTTGGCGTTGTTTGGGATTGGCGACCGTTATGAGGCACCGGTTGTCTCCATCGCGAGCATGGTTGGGTTTATCACGCTGTTCGGGATTGCCGTTCGAAACGGAATCCTGCTCGTCAATCACTACGCCTATCTGGTAAAAGAGGAAAACAAGTCCCTGGCCGACGCGATCATGCAGGGATCGCAGGAGCGACTCGTGCCCATCCTGATGACCGCGTTGACGGCTGTTCTGGGGCTGTTGCCCATCGCGTGGGCCAAAGGCGAATCGGGCAGTGAGATATTGGCACCGATGGCGATCGTCGTGCTTGGCGGACTGGTGACCTCGACGCTGTTGAATCTGGTTGTCGTACCAGCCGGTTACGCGTTAATCTTTCGTGCGGGACACATTGACAATGCGAACGAACAGGAATAATGAATTTGAACATGGGAAGGACATTGCCGTGAATCGATTATTATTGGCAACGGGTATCGTTGCGTGTTTTTCACTCGGCGTCGGTTGCAAGCGTGATTCTGTCGAACAGGAGAATTCGCCCGCCCCGGAGAATGCGTCGAACGGTGACCATGCGCATGCCGAGGGTGCGGACGACGATCCAGGGCGACAGGCGAGCGGTCATCACGACGAGGTTTCGATCGGCAGTGTCGCAATCGGCGACCTGACGGTTGCATTCGCCCAGGGACACGGAAAAGTCGAACCGGGCAGGGAAGGGCATCTGGTCGTCAAGCTCCCCTACAACGACAAGGGAGCGACGACCGTCCGCGCGTGGCTGGGAACGGAGGACCGCACCGCCTCTTTTGTGGGCAAGGGTCAATACGCACCGTCGCACGACGACTATGATGTCCACGCGATCGCCCCCGATCCGTTGCCGGAAAACGTGATGTGGTGGATCGAAATTGAGAAGCCGGACGGGAAAAAAGTCGTGGGATCCATCAAACCGCTACTGAAATAGCGGTTGTTCGGGAAAAATTCCAATCGGGATCGACACGGTGAATCCGGCGACTAATAATCCGGTGGCAACGTCGGTGCGACTCGGGCTGGTGCGCACCCATCGAAACCGTTCACAGGCGAAAGGGGTACGGACGGATGAAACCAACACATCTGGTGGTTTTCGTGTTATTGGCCGTCAGTTTGATCACGATTCTTGTCAAGGGAGGTGCCGGCGTGGGGCAACATCAAAAAACACCGGGTCAGGAGATGGCTGCTTTGAACGAGGCGAATCTACCGAAATACTCCGACAGCGGGTTCAATCTGGCACGATTGTCGAAAGACAAAGTCGCAGAGCTGGCCAAAGACCTTCCAGACGAGGAGCGACGCATTCTCCTGAACGAAGGAACAGAGAAGGCCTTCTGTGGGACATTGCTGGACAACAAGAAGGACGGGGTCTACACCTGCCGTCTTTGTGGTCTGCCGTTGTTTGGGTCGGATTCGAAATTCAAGTCCGGAACGGGCTGGCCCAGCTTTTTCCAGCCAATTGACAAGGACCACGTTCACTACGAACAGGACACGAGCCTCGGAAGGGTTCGGACGGAAATCGAGTGCGTTCGGTGCCGATCGCATCTGGGACACGTTTTCGATGACGGACCCAAGCCAACGGGGAAGCGTTTCTGCCTGAATTCCGCGTCGCTGGTGTTTCACGATCAGGGAGCGGAGATGCCGCCGGAGTCAACCCCGGTCAAATCCGAGACCGCCTATTTTGCGGGGGGTTGTTTCTGGGGAGTCGAAGACCGGTTCCAGCAGGTGCCCGGTGTCATCGAGGCGGTTTCCGGTTATCAGGGAGGAGCCACCGACAAGCCAACCTACCGTCAGGTCTGCGACGGCGATACCGGACACGCCGAGACCGTCCGTGTCGCGTTTGACCCATCGACCGTCACCTATCGCGAGCTTCTGGAACGATTCTTCACGTTCCACGATCCAACCCAGCTCAACCGTCAGGGGCCTGATTTCGGCACGCAATACCGGTCGGCGGTCTTCGCAGCCGATGCGGATCAGTTGAAAACCGTGAAAGCATTCATCGACGAATCCCGGAAATCGGAGCGATTCAAGGATCGCAAAATCGTCACCGACGTTGCGATGGCAGGGCCTTTTTTCGAGGCGGAGGAGTATCATCAGAACTACCACGCCAAAAATGGTGGGTCCTGCGCGCTGCCCGGTAAATAACCACAAACCAGCCCATCGCCGACTGTTTTGCTGCGCGCGGACAACATCCGAAACCTGAAGTCATTTTTTTCGGGATTGTCGCTTGACGGGGTGCTACACTTGTAGTAGATTGTGCTACAGATGTGGCGTTTGGCTGGGATGACGCATGAAATTGTCCAATTCTGAATGGAAAATTATGAACATCGTCTGGCAACAGTCGCCGGCGAGTGTTCGCGACGTCCTGGAGAGGGTCGAAGGCGAGACGGCGTGGTCGTATTCAACGGTCAAAACGCTGCTCACCCGCCTCGCCGACAAGGGCGTGTTGACCGTGCGAAAACGAGCGAACACCAGCTTGTTCAAGCCTCTGATCAGCGAACAGCAGGCGCGCAGGTCAGCCATTCGCTCGCTGCTCGACAGTGCGTTTGGCGGAACGTTCGGCTCGCTTCTTCAACACGTTGCCCAGGAAGAGAACCTGAATGAGCGCGATCGCGCGACCCTGACGGGTATGCTCTCAGAACTCGATGCTCAAAAAGGGGACGCGCCATGATCGAGACGATTGCGAACTTGGCGCTGTTCTGGTGGGGATGGATGTCGGCGATGTCCGTGCAGTTGATCGCGGTTTTTGCCGTCGTGTTTCTACTGGATCGGATCCTTCGTCGTTGGGTCTGGCCTGAACTGCTGTCGGTGCTCTGGTTGGTGGCGATGCTCAAGCTTGTCGTCCCCCCCGCCGTTACCTCGCCGGTGAGCATAGCCAACTTCGTTCCCGTCAACGCGGCGGTTTCGTCGATCGCGGGAGGTTCGATTTCAGAAACACCTGTCTCGATATTGTTCATCGTATGGGTCGCCGGGGTCATTGCTCTTGGAACCTGGACAACATGGCAATACATGCGCACAAAACGGAATTGGCTGGGTTGTCGCGAAGCGACAGCTCCGCGGTGGCTCGTTGAATCGACAGCGAAACTGCGAACGCGTCTCGGCATCGGGCGGTCCGTTCGCCTTTCGATCCGAGATGGCGTGACCGGATCAGCCGTGGTGGGTTTTTTCAAACCGACCGTCGTCCTGCCTGCTGCATTTGTTGCCGATCGACCGAGACGCGAAATCGAACATGTTCTCATGCACGAGCTTGCCCATGTCAAACGGTTCGACCCGATCGCGAGCTTGTTTTGCCTTGCGTTGCAGATGGCCTATTGGTTTCACCCGGCTGTCTGGGTCGCGCGATCACGATTGGCCACCCTTCGCGAAATCTGCTGCGATCGGTTGGTCGCAGACTCGCTTGGCGGGCAATCCCGTCAATATCGAGACACGCTGCTGGAACTGGCCCGCCCCTGGGTCATGAAACCCCGTCCCGGGCACCTCGGACTGATCCATCGGCACAGTCAGCTGCTTCATCGGCTGGAATGGCTTGAACGATCGTTTTCGGCTGGGGTGATGTGGCGACGCCTGGCCACCCTGGGCTTGTGTACACTGCTCTTTGTGTGTTGTGTGCCTCTGGCGATACAACCACCGCCACCGGTCATCGCCTCCAATTTCGAATCCGCAATTCTTCCCGACGATCCGGGCTGTATGCGCACGCGATTCGCCGTCATGCGGGCATTGGCCAATCAGGAGAAAGCCGGGTCACCGGTATTCTAGAAACGCGTTTCGACCAGGAACACCTGTTTTTCAAGAGGAAAACAAATTATGACAGACAATACGAACCCCCCTGTCGGTGCCATTGCGTGGCACGATCTGACCGTACCGAACGCCGACGACGTCCGTAAGTTTTACGGCGAAGTCGTTGGCTGGACATCGGAACCGGTCAGCATGGGTGATTACGACGATTACAGCGTGAATTGTCCCGGGAGCGGAGAAACCGTTGCGGGGATTTGCCACGCTCGCGGAACCAATGCTGACGTGCCGGCGCAATGGCTCGTCTACATCGTGGTCGCCGACGTGGAAGCGAGTGCGAAAAAATGCGTCGAGCTGGGCGGGAAAATCGTCAACGAACCGCGATCCTGCGGTGGTGGGAAAATGTGCGTCATCCAGGACCCCGCAGGTGCCATCGCAGCGATCTATCAACAATAACTGTTCCTGATGATGACGGCTTGAAAATCAATCGCCAGCCGACTGGCGAGCCACATGCATCAAAACTAGGGAGACTGACAGATGAAGCGAACGATTACAGTGTTGGGCATCACAGGTGTGGTGGCTGCGTTCATGTCGACGATGGGCACGTCACAGGAGAAAACACCGCGATCCCCGGAAGACATGGCCAAGCTGGCTGAGGCGATGCAGAAAGCGCAGCGTTACATCAGCCCCGGCGAACATCACGAGGTGCTTAAAAAGTTCCTGGGTGAATGGAAAACGGAATCACGTTTTTTCATGGGCACGAAACCAACACCCGCAGAGCCTGGCGAGACGAAGACACGGTGGCTTGTCGAAGGACGTTGGTTGATCTCGGAGTCAAAGGGTCAACTGATGGGCAGACCCTTCGAGTCGTACTCCATCATAGGCTACGACAATTTCAAGATGAGCTACGTTATCACGACCGTATCAAGCTGGGACACCGCGATGAATCGTGTTGAAGGCGACATGACGCGGGACGGCAGGTCGATGCTTCTCTATGGCACACTTGACGAATACCTGACCGGCGAACACGACAAGATGGTCAAGCTGGCCTATCGGTTCAAATCGAATGATAAGATGACTATGGAGATTCACGACCTGCCGATCGGTGAGACGAACACCAAGGTCGTGGAAGTAACCTACACGAGAAAGTAATCCGCTACGCCCAGCCACAAGGAGCGACAGACATGGCCGCTGCGATGATCATGAAGGAACATTACGACGCGTCTCCTGAGAAGGTGTTCGAGGTGGCGTCCGACTTTCACAACGCCGCCGACAACATTGGTTCGATTACCAAATGCGAGGTCATCACCGATGGACCGGTCGGTGTCGGAACCAGGTTTCGCGAAACACGACTGATGTTCAAGCGTGAATGCACTGAGGAGATGGAAGTCGTCGAATTCGATCCGCCGCGAAGCTATACCCTCGGAGCGGAATCCTGTGGATGCCGATATCGCACACAGCTCCGGTTCACACGCAACGGGAAAGGCACCGACCTTGAATTTCGCTTTGAAGCACAGCCCCTGACTTTTTTCGCGAAGGTCATGGGTTTCCTGATGAAACCCATGATGAAAACGATGATGAAGGAATGCAGGAAGCACCTTGTCGACTTGAAAAAAGTGGTCGAGTCTGACGCCGACCATTGAGTCGCGGTTACCCCGATGACGCCGGGACGTCGAATCGCCCGGCGAAAAAGAGTCCCGCCTCGAACAGCAGGTACATTGGTCCTGCCAGGAGAAACTGACTGGCGGGGTCGGGCGGCGTGAGCATGGCTGACGCAACGATGATACCGAAGAGGATGTACCGACGTGCGCGGGCCATTTCGCGCGCTTCGACGATGCCGGTAGCAGCGAGAAACACGACAAGAACGGGCAGTTGGAACGCGATACCAAACGCGATCGCGAGCGTGAGCGTGAACGAAACGAAATCCTGCAAGCGATATTGGCTGGCGATGATGCGGTCACCGGTTCCGGGACGGTACGCCGAGACCATGATGCCCTTCTCAGTCTTGATTTTGGATGCGTTTTCGACGGCGTTGTACCAGACCTGACCAATCCGCGGATCGGGTGGGTCCGCCATGAGGATCGGCATGATCGACGGGTCGGGCGATTCCGAGTCGGCTGCGTCGGTGGTGAGTTCCGGCGGTGAATCCTCAAAAATCCCAGGAACGCGGATCCCCTGACTAAACTCGATCAATACGCCAAGGACCAACGGCAGCACGACAAAATACATGAACGCGACACCGGCCGCGAACAGAACGGCTGATATGGGCAGAAACCGTTTTGCGAAACGGCGTTCCCTGGCGTAGAGTCCTGCGCTGACAAACGTCCACGCTTGATGCATGATCCACGGCATGCTGATGACGATTCCCGCGTAGATGGCGACGCGGATCGCGAGCAGGAACGGCTCGGGTGGACTGAGGGACAGAAATTCCGGGCGTTCGCCATGTCGCTGGAGCGCTTCGATGGCCGGCGAGAGGATGATCGCGATGAGATGTTCGACAAAGGCGAATGAAAGAATGATGGCGATGGTCAACCCGACGAGTGCGCGGATCATGCATTGGCGCAGCTCTTCGAGATGTTCGGTGAGCGGCATCCGAAAAGTGTTGGCCGAATCGCCGGTTTCGGAACCGGCAGGATTCGCCTGTGCGTTGGTGTCGTCGGGCATGACGGGGATTCTAGATTCGGTCCTGTTGAGCGTCAATTTGAATGATGGTGTTATCGACAATGGCGCGTGATGCGTTTGAAAAATATGTTGAGCGGATGGGGCCTTTCCCCCCGCATTCCGTGAGTTTCGTCGGTACGGGACCCGGCGATGCGGGGTTGTTGACGGTGCGTGGTGTCTGCCGGATTCAACAGGCGGATGTCGTGGTTCATGTGGCTGGTGCGTCGCCGTCGTGGCTGGCGTTGGTGCGACCGGATGCGCAGATGGTTTCCGCAGCGCGTACCGGCGGATCGAAACGGATCAAGCCGGATGAATTCCTGAATCTCGTCAGTCCGCATGTGAACGCGGGGCGGCGGGTGGTTCGGTTGAAGAGCGGTGATCCGTTCATGTTCAACCGATGCGAGGAGGAATGCGAAGCGCTGCGCGAGGCGGGGATCGGTGTGGAACTTGTGCCCGGGGTGACGTCCGGTATCGCCGGACCTGAATACGCCGGGATCGGGGTGACCCGACCGGGGATAGCGGACGCGGTGACGTTGGTGATTGGTTACGAAGACCCCGAGGGTCCGTCAGCCGGGGTGGACTACGCTCGATTGATTGAGGGGGGCACGGTCGTTGTCTATTTTGGTGAGAAGCATTTGGGGGGTATTTGTCGACAGATGGTCGCCGGAGGCGCGCCGGCTGACCTGCCGGTGGCGGTGATTACCAATGCGACGCGGGCGGAACAATCGGTCGAGACAGGGACCGTGTCGTCGTTTTGCGATTCGCCCGGAGTGGTCAAACCATCTGTGATTGTGATCGGTGAGGCGGTGCGGACGCGGGCGACGTTGCAATGGCGGAACAATCTGCCGCTGGCTGACAAGACGGTTTTAGTAACCAGACCGTCGGAATTGTCAGGTCGCCTGGTGGGTGCGCTAACGGGTGCGGGAGCGGAGGTTCTGGAATCGCCGATGTTGCAAACACGGCAGATCACCGATGACGCGGTCCTCAGCGAGGCTGTCGCCAACATCGATCGCTATGACTGGGTTGTGCTGACCAGTGTGAATGGCGTGGACGCGATGGCGGAACAGCTGCGCGCGGCGGGAATGGATGCTCGAGCGCTTGGCGGGGTGAAACTGGCTGCGATCGGCCCGGCCACGGCGCGCCGACTGGGCCGATTGTTTCTGACACCCGATCTCGTGCCCGATCGGTATCTGTCCGCCAATCTCGGACGATCGCTGGTCGAACGCGGTGTCGCGGGGACGCGAATCCTGTTCATTCGCTCGTCCGACGCCAACGACAAACTGCCGCGTATACTGGAGCGGGCTGGTGCCCGTTGTGACGACCTGGTTGGCTATCGAACCCAGGCAGCGAGTGGCTTGCCGGACGCGCTCGCGGCGCGATTGGCCGACGGCTCGGTCGACTGGATAACGTTCACCAGTCCTTCAACGTTCAGCAACCTCAAATCGTTGATGGACCAGCGACAAATGACGTGGCACAAGTCCGTTCGCCTCGCGAGTATCGGACCGGTCACCTCGTCCGCGATCCGGGACGCGGGTTTTGAACCGACAATAGAAGCCGACGAGCACACCACGGACGGGCTTGCCCTGGCGGTGATCAGATGCACGACAGTTCCACCGGGACGAAACCAATCCGTGTAGCGTCACCCCTTGTGGGTGACGGGAAAACGAAACGACGTCCGCTTGCAATCGCGCCGCCCACAAGGGGCGACGCTACAGAAAACGCAACAAGACAAACTCACGCGACGCACAACGATCATGTCCGCCGGTTCCACTTCGGACCCACGGTGATCCGGTTTGCAACCTGATTCAGCGCGCGTCTAAAAAGGATTGCAGAATGACCTGGGCAGCCAGCGCGTCGCGACGGTTTTTCTTCTTTTTGCGCGTCAGACCGCTGCCGGCCATGTAGACGTCAGCCTGCTTCGACGAGAGTCGTTCGTCCCAGCAATGAACGATCTGGTTCGTCTGCGCTGCGAGGTGTTGGGCAAATTGACGGGTCAGTCTGGCTTGCGGACCTTCGCTGCCGTCCATGTTGAGCGGCAACCCAACAACCCATTCGTCAATCTCGTATTCCGCGACGGCGGCGGCGATGGACTCGATCTGCTGAGTCGGGGTTCCCTTACCTGAAATGGCGCACAGCGGCGACGCAAGGGTTCCCACTGGATCGCTGACAGCCAATCCGATGCGTGCGGTTCCGTAATCGATTCCGGCAAATCGCGTTGGCATGTTCACTCCGGTGTCTCATCAGTCCTCAATTGACTGAGTGACTGGGTGGCCCATGGCTTTAGCCGTGGGGGAGTCGAATCCAAATCAGCAATCGAGTCCCCCACCTCTAAAGAGGTGGGCCACCCATGAAGGTGGACCACCCATGAAGGTGGACCACCCTCGTGCTGGTGATGCATCAAACCAACCGTCATGAAGCACTAGAGGTACTTCTGGTCGTACCGGTTCTCGATCATGGCGACGAGTTCCTTGATGCCCTGCGCGTCGCGTTTGGTGCATATCAGGGTGGCGTCGTTCGAGCGCACGATGACCAGGTCGTTAACCCCGATCGTCGCGAAAAGATGGTTGTCGTCAGACACGATGATGTTACCGCGAGAGACGAGATTGATGGACTCGGCACCGACAACGACGTTTCCGTCCACGTCACCCCCGACGACCTGCTCCAACGCCGTCCACGACCCAACGTCAATCCACTGGCAGTTCATCTCGACGACAAGAACGTTCTCCGCCTTCTCCATCACGGCAAAATCGATGGAGATTTTCATCAGTTCCGGGTAGATGCGCTTGAGGACGTCGTCCTTTTGCGGCGTGCTCCATGCCTTGGCGCACTCGGTTAACCCCGCGTAGGAACCTGGCAGATGTTTCTTGAGCTGATCGAGAATCGTGGCGATCCGCCAGGTGAACATCCCGCTGTTCCAGTAGTACGCACCGCTGGCGACGTATTTCATGGCTTCGGTGATGTTCGGCTTCTCTGTAAACTGATTCACGTTGTAAACACCGTCCTGAACAGCGCCGCCGCGATGGATATAACCATAACCCGTGTGCGGCCCGCTCGGTCGGATTCCAAACGTGATCAGATGATCCGGGTGTTTCTCGACGATGTCGAAGGCCAATCCGACCGAACGCGCGAACTGCTCCTGCGGGTTGATGATGTGGTCCGCGGTAAAAATGCTCATGCAACCATCCGGATCGCGCTCGTGCAATATCGCAGCAGCCAACCCGATCGCATTCGACGTGTCCCTGCCCGTCGGCTCACCGAACAGGTTCTCCTTGGGAAGCTCAGGGATGTCCTTTGACACCAGATCGAGGTGTTTCTCGCCGGTGATCACATAAATAGACTCGGGAGGCAGCATCGCAGCCAACCGCTCATACGATTCTCGCAGCAGACTGCGACCACCGAACAGCTTCAAGAGTTGTTTCGGACGACCCGACCTGCTCAGAGGCCACAGCCGCGTCCCGGCTCCACCCGCCATGATGACCGCATGTCTCATTGTGTCATTCCTTCAAGCTTCCAAACATGGGCGTTGCCATTCTACTCGACTTCGTCGAACTCGACCCGCACCAAACTCGCAAATTCCAACACCCAGCTTTGCTGGTGCCCGTTCTTGAACAAAACATTGACGTGCGTGCGTCTTGCACCGCGGGACATGTCCTGAATCGCGCCAAGGCCGTGCGTCGGATGTCTCACCAGCGTACCAGGCTCCCATTGCTCGATATCATCCGGTAGTTCACCCGTTCGGGGAGACCACCTCCGGGACGATCCGCCCGATTCCGAACCGATGCATTCTAACTGATCCTCCGGTATCTCGTCGAGGAAGGAAGATCGACGCATCGATTGAAACGCGCCACGGATCATTCGACGGGAGGAACACGACAGGGTCAACCGCTTCATGGCTCGCGTCATTCCGACGAACATCAACCGACGTTCCTCCTCGAGTTCGTCGTCGGACCCGCCACCACGATTCATCGGCAAAATGTCCTCCTCGGCTGCAACAATGTAGACACACGGAAATTCCAACCCCTTGGCGGCGTGCAACGTCATCAACGTCACACCGACTCGTTCACCCTCCACCTTGTCCACATCACCCAGCAGACTCGTATACGACAACCAGTCAACGAGCGTGGCTGACTCGTCGGTGGATTGGTACTCCGCCGCAGCCGTGACCAGCTCACCGACATTCTGCACGCGCTCGGGTTGAACATCCTCGTCCTGCTTCAGGTCAGCCATCAACCCCGACAGAAGCAGCGTCTGCTCCAGGGCGACCTGCGGTTTCTCGTCAACGAGCGATTTCATCGATTCCAGAACGTCGGCGAACATTTTCAGCCTGTCCGTCGCACGCTTGAACGCGGTCTTGTCACGGCACCCAAGGCGTACCGCCTCCAACAAACCGCAACCACGCCTCGCCGCGAACTCCTTAACGCGATCGACCGTCGTTTTGCCAATACCACGCGCCGGCGTGTTAATGATGCGTTCGATTGCAACATCGTCAGCAGGGTTCAGGATGACGCGCAGATAGGCCAACACATCCCTGATCTCCTTCCGCGCATAAAAGGCCGTCCCACGCGCAACGCGATAAGGAACTCCCCCCCGCAACAGTTGCTCCTCGAATCCCCGACTGATCGAGTTGATGCGATAAAAAATCGCAAAATCACCCGGCGAGTGGCCCTGCTCTATCAGGGAAGCGATTTCCTGAACAACCGTTCGCGCCTCGTCCGACGCTTCCTCAACCGCAATGACGCGCACCTGCGCACCGTCGTCGTTGTCCGTCCATAGCGACTTTTCTTTCCGCTGCGCGTTACCGGCAATAACCGCATCCGCCACCGCAAGAATGCGCTTGCTCGACCGAAAATTCTGCTCCAGTCGCACAACCGGTGCGTCGGGATAATCCTGCTCAAACGACAAAATGTTCTGAATGTCCGCGCCCCGCCACGCATAGATCGACTGATCCGGGTCACCGGTCACGAACAGATTGCGATGCGTTTGGGCCAGCAGATTGGCGATGCGATATTGGGCGACGTTCGTGTCCTGATACTCGTCGACCAGAACATACCGATAGCGATCCTGAAGGTCTTCCGCCACAGCCTCGTTGTTACCAATCAGCACCGCCGCCTTGAACAGCAGATCATCGAAATCAAGCCCCTGATTCGACGCGAGGAGTTCCTCATACACCCCGTAAACCCGCGCAACGGTCTGCTCGACGAAATCCACCGCATCGTCCGCCATCGCCTGCGGACTGATCATCGCATTTTTCGCCCGACCGATCCGCTGATCGATCATCCCGGGCGAGAAGTTGGCCGTACTAAGACCCGCCGATCCAATCGCCTGTTTGACCAGTTGTCTTCGATCGGGCTGATCAAAAATCGTGAAATTCGGCGCGAGACCAGCCACCGCGTGGTATCTGCGCAAAACGCGAACGCAAAGCGAGTGAAACGTGCAAACCGTCATCCCGTCGTGGTCACCCAACGCCGAAATCCGCTCCTGCATCTCGCTCGCAGCTTTGTTCGTAAACGTGATTGCAAGAACATGCCAGGGCTTTGTGACCGTCGTCGCCAAACGGGAGGCACGACGTGTGATGACGCGCGTCTTACCGCTGCCCGGACCCGCCAACACCAGCGCAGGCCCGTCGGTATGTTCGACCGCCCGCCGTTGCGGCTCGGTCAATCCGTCGAGCAGCCCATCGGATTTGTCCGCGACGTTGTACCCGAATGAAAAATCGTCCGACATGTCAACTGGTATATCCTGCGTACAAATGACGGTCAAAACCGAACCGGACCGGAGCGTTCCCAATCTGATGTAGCGTCACCCCTTGTGGGTGACAGGAAAACCAAACCATGCGGGTTTGTCCTGACCGCTACACTTGCAATGAAACCGCTCTACGTGATCCCGTAATCCTTCAACTTGCGATACAACGTCCGCGCGCCGATCTTCAAAATCGCAGCCGCCCGCTCACGATTCCCCCCCGTCAGTTTCAACGTGTTGAGAATATGAATCTTCTCAACATCCGCCATGCTCAACCCGGTCAGACTCGGTATCCCCACCGCGACAATATCGGTACTACCACTGATGTTTTCGGGCAGATCCTCCACCTCCAACATCTCCCCCTCCGCCTCAACAACCATCCGCTCGACCACATTGCGAAGCTCACGAACATTCCCCCGCCAACTGTGATTGGTCATCTTGCGAAGCGCTTCGGGCGAAATCCCCTTGATACTCCGACCGTTCTCAGCGTTGGCGATCTCCACAAAATGTCGAATCAAAAGCGGAATATCCTCACGCCGCTGACGAAGCGAAGGCAACCGTATCGCACCATGCGCGTGCAGGCGATAAAACAGGTCCTCGCGAAACCCACCCTTCTCCACAAGCTCTGAAAGATCGTGATGTGTCGCAGCCACGAATCGAACATCGACATGGCGAACCTCGTTCGACCCGACCCGCATCACCTCCCCGTTTTCCAACGTACGAAGAATTTTCGCCTGCACGTTTCGAGACATGTCGCCGACTTCATCTAGGAAAACCGTCCCCCCGTCAGCCGATTCCACCAGGCCCTTGCGATCACCAAACGCCCCCGTAAACGATCCCTTCACATGCCCGAACAGCTCACTCTCCGCAAGGGTATCGCTCAACGCAGCAACGTTGACAACCTGAAAAAGTTTGCCCGCACGCGGCGAGTTGCGGTGGATCGCGCTGGCGATCAGTTCCTTGCCGGTCCCCGTTTCCCCGACGATCAGAATAGTGCTCTTGGTCGGCGCAATTTTGGTCACACGGCGAATCTCACGGGCCAGCAACTCACTGGTTCCGATCAGACCCTCAAAATTAAACGCCTCCCCAAGACGCTCGCGCATCAGCCGATCCTGACGCTGGACCAACGCCTTTTTCGAGGCACCCTCCACCGATCGGCAGATCGCCTTCACCTCACCAGGCTCGGTTAAATAATCAAAAGCGCGATGCGAACTGATCGGACTGAGCGCGGATCGGGCATCATCCACACTGTCCGCCTCGGAAACCACGACAACCTCCGTTTCCGGAGACTGTTCCTTGGTCCTGCGCAAAATCTCAAGCCCGTCGATTCCATCGTCGGCATGTTGCACCGCCACCACAACGTCCGGCGGACGCTGCCTGACGCTCTCGACGGCATCCCGGCTGGTATGAACGACCTTGCAAACGTGACCCGCGTCGCGAAGACCGTCGACCAGAGACGCACTCCCCCCCTCGTCCGAATCCACTATCAGGACGAATGCCTTTTCCTTTCCCATGGTCAGGCTATTCTAACATCACTGCCGCAGGGACACACGGCTCCGACGTCAATCATCGTCCCTTTCGTCACCACCGTCGCCTTCGTAATCCTCACCGTTGCCACCCCCCTCTTCAATGATGGCCTGACGGCGTGACAGCTTGATCCGCCCCTGATCATCGATCGCGATCACCTTGACCCGAAGCTGGTCGCCGACAGCACAAATGTCGTCAACCTTCTTGACGAACCCGTCGGACAACTCGCTGATGTGACACAAACCATCCTGCCCGGGCGTCACCTCGATAAACGCACCGAAGTCCTTGACGCTGCTGACCGTCCCCTCGTAAATCCGACCAAGCTCAACATCCTCCGCCACAGCCTTGACCATTTCCATGCCCCGCTGCGCAGCCTTGGCATCAACCGCCGACACGGTGATCGTCCCGTCGTCGTCAATATCCACCTTCGCACCAGAAGTGCTCTCGATACCACGAATCCCCTTGCCACCAGGGCCGATGACCTTGCCGATCTTCTCAGGATTGATCCTGACGGTCAGAATCCGCGGTGCGTTCTCGCTGGTCTCAGGTCGAGGCCGACTGATCGTCGCCAACATCGTTCGCAAAAGCTTCATACGCGTCTCACGAGCAAGCTCGAGTGTCTCCTCGATCTGCTCCATCGTCAGACCGCCGACCTTGATGTCGAGCTGAATCCCCGTGATACCCCGCTGCGAACCCGCCACCTTGAAATCCATGTCACCGAAGTGGTCTTCCTCACCAATAATATCGACCAGCAGTTTGTACCCGCTGTCGTTGTGCACCATCCCGATACTGATGCCCGCCACAGGCTGCAGAATCGGAACACCCGCGTCCATCAATGCCAGCGTTCCACCGCAAACCGACGCCATCGAGCTGGACCCGTTCGATTCCAGAATCTCAGACGCGAGCCGAATCGTGTACGGGAATTTGTCCGGATGTGGCAGAATGCGTTCCAGCGATCGCTCCGCCAACGCACCGTGACCGATCTCACGGCGACTCACCGCACCGACACGCTTCACCTCACCAACCGAGAACGGCGGGAACGTATAATGCAACAGAAACTTCTTGCTGTATTCCTCGGTCAGACCATCGATAATCTGCTCGTCACGACTCGTCCCAAGCGTCGCAACCACCAACGCCTGCGTCTCACCACGCGTAAACAGCGACGATCCATGCACGCGGGGGAGCACTTCCACCTCGCAGGTAATATCGCGCAAGTCCCCGGCGCCCCGGCCATCACTGCGATTGTCGTCGTCCATGATCATATCGACGATGATCCCGGACTCCACCGCCTCCAGAATGTGCGACACGTCGTCCGGTGTGAACTCCCGCACTTCACCATCAGTCGGACAGAACTTTTCGATGGCTTCCTTGCGGATTTCCTTCACCGCCGCCTTACGCTCCAGCTTCCCCGGGATACGACGCGCCTCACGAACCCGATCGGTCGCAAAGGATCGAACGTCCGAATCGAGCCTGGCATTCAACTCCGGTTTCTGCCACACAACCTCCTTGCCTGCTTTCGCCTGCAATTCGTCGATCATCCCGCAGATTTCCTGAATGCACTTGTGACCCGCCTTGACGCCTTCCAGAACGACGTTCTCGGGGGTCTCAGCCGATCCAACCTCAATCATGTTCACCCCGTCGCTGTTGCCGGCCAACACCATGTCCATCTCGCTGTACTCGAGTTGGGCTTCGGTCGGATTGACCACCAGCTCACCGTCGACATAGCCAACGCGAACAGCGCCGAGTGAGCCTGTGAACGGCAACTCGGAGATGCGCAATGCAGCCGACGATCCGACCAACGCCATGATGTCCGGATCATTCTGCTGATCGCTCGATAGAACGAACACCTGAACCAGAACCTCATCGTGGAAACCTTCCGGAAACATCGGGCGTACCGGTCGGTCAATCAGACGACAGGTCAGAACCTCTTTGGTGGTCGGACGACCCTCACGCTTGAAAAAACCGCCCGGAAACTTCCCAGCCGCATAAATCCGCTCACGATAATCAACCGTCAGAGGAAAGAAATCGATCCCAGGCCTCGGATCCGAGGTGACCACCGTGCAAAGAACAGTCGTCTCACCATAAGTCACCAAAACCGCCGCCGACGCCTGCCTGGCAATCTTCCCAGTCTCAAGACGCAACGTTCGTCCCGCTATTTCCCGTTCTACGACAATCGCTTCCATTTGATCCGCTTCCATCTAGACAACCATCACCGACACACCGCGGACGCTCACGCAGAGACCCCGCATCACGACATCATGAGTTTCAGACCACCACGGCATACACCACGCCCGGCAATCGCTTGTATTTTCTTTTGAGAAACGCGGAACCCTCGACAAACCGACGGGGAATGAACGACCGGCCTCTCCGACAGATTCATCTCCGACCAACGACTCCAACACTCCGGAGATGAACAAACATCCAAACCAGACTATCAGCCTATTTACGCAAGCCCAACCGACCGATCAGGTTCTGGTATCGACCCCGGTCATTGTTGGAAAGATATTTCAATAGACTCGAACGACGACCCACCATCTTCAACAGTCCGCGGCGGGTCGAGTGGTCCTTCCTGTGTTGCTTGAGGTGCTCGGTCAACTCCTTGATCCGCGACGTCAAAACCGCGACCTGAACCTCCGGCGAACCCGAATCACCCTCATGCGTGCGGTACTCAGACAGTATCGAACTCTTTGTTTCCGGCGTCATGTTGTTGTAAACCGTCCGTCCATAAGACCTTACGTTCCCTAAACCATCACCGACCAGACCGCACCCGTGCGCCCGAAAATCGGCGACGACGCAACCCTGAATGGCGGAAACTTACCACCAACGCCCATCCATTGCAACCCCGAAAACCGCGCACAACGCAACCCGACACAATGAATCGCCGGTGACACAGGAAGCCATTTACGCAAGAAGTGCTTGAGCCGATTCCATCAACCGCTCAAGAGGGAAGGGTTTGTTGAAATACGCGTCCACGCCAAGGCTTTCCGCCCACGTTTGATGCCGTTTGCCCTCGTTCCCGGTGATCATAATAACCCGAGGCCTGGCACCGCCGTTCCTTTTTCTCTTCAAATTTTCAAGTACGAGGAAACCACTACGCTTCGGAAGCATCGCATCGAGAACGATTAGGTCCGGGCTGTCTTTTTCCGCACGCGTGATCGCTTCGTTACCGTCCCGGGCTGTGGAGACCGACGCACCGTGGTCTTCAAACGCACTGCTCAGGGCGGTTACCACGTCGGGGTCGTCATCAACGATCAGGATATTCTTGTCGACAAATAAATCTGCGGACATGGTGGTGGATCATCTTATCTGGTGGTCGTCTGACACCTTTTCCCCTGAACGCGGGCCCGGGCGTACATGGAGTATAGGAACGCGGAATCCCCGATGCAAGAAATGCGTCAAAAATGAAAAGCAATCATTCGGGTGGGCGTGATTATCGGGTACAGAAATCTCGAAACGTAATTAGAAACCTCGAAGATCACTCGACGACGATCGTGGGACCTTCGTTGCTCGGCGCGATTCTAATCGCACGTTTTCCGGAAATCACGTCGTCCAGAATCTGCCCGACGGCGTCACGTCGCCAACCGCAGGCAAGTGCACCCCCACTTGAATCTCCGTTGTCCAGCGACATCTGACGCACGAGGGAACGAATGTCGCGGTTGGTTCCGAGCAATTGAGCTGCCACGGATTCTCGCTCGCAAAAATCCTGCAACACTGCGGACAATAACTTTGTAAGTGCTGCTTCACGCGGGGTTTGTTCCGGCGGACGACGGTTGACAGGCCAGGAGTCTGATGGCTGATCCAGTGCGCGCTGGACCGCCCGGGTCAGTTTGACGAGGGCATCGTGTTTAAGGGACATGCCTCGCAGGCTTTGGATATCCTCGGGTTTCGTCCATGCGTGGCGGGCGATTTCGACCAGCAGATAGTCTTTCAGGACGCCTCTGCGCGGTCGGTTGTAGGACTGGGCGAGTTTCTCTCTTTCGACGGCCAACTCGCGGACGATGGCCAATCCCCTGGGTGACAGGGCACCTGCGCCCTTGATGTTTCTGTACAGCTCGTCGTCCTTTTGCTCGTAAAGTGATACTTTCTCAAATCTTCGATGTTCCTGGGTGGACCATTCAAGCCTGTTTTTCTTCTCCAGCTTCCTGATCAGGCGATCGTGGATGGGCAGCATGTAGGCGACATCCTCGATGGCGTACTGGATCTGTTTCGGGGTCAGGGGGCGCCTTCGCCAGTTGGTCAGCGTTTGAGACTTGGGTAATTGAAGGCCCAGTTCCCCACGGATGAGCCGCTGGAGACTGATGGGGTAGTCCGTTGAGACGAGGCCTGCTGCGATCTGGAGATCGAAGACATTTTGCGGAACCTTCCCGGTTTCGCGATAGCAGAGGGCGAGATCCTCAGCGCCTGCGTGAACGACGGCGATTTTTTGCGGATTGGTGACGAACGCCCAAAACGCCGACACGTCGATTTCGGCGAGTGGATCAATAATCCAGACGTGCTGGTCTGTCGCAACCTGCAGGAGGCACAATTCTGACCCGTAGGCGTCCTCGGCGACGAACTCCGCGTCGAACGCGAATCGGCTTGACTCTTCGAGGTCCCGAACCGCGTCGTCGAGACCGGTCTGGTCGTCAACGAATCTTGCGGCGAGGTTGTGTTTCCTGTCGGATTTGCTCATTTGAATTCAGGGCACGCCCGCGGGGTGCATGACCATTCCGGCGGACGCAACGGACCGTTGTAGCGTCACCCCTTGTGGGTGACGGGAACACGAAAGGACGTCTATCTGCAATCGCGCCGCCCACAAGGGGCGACGCTACAGAATGGGCACCTGCAGGACATCACGATCGTGCCCGCCGATTCTGTCATGCACCCTGCCCGAGCGACCACGCCCGGTGTGGGGCATTAGACCCGATTCCGCCCCGCGTGGGAAGCTGAAAATACTGCAGGCATGTTGCTGCGCCGCCGGTCAGAAATTGGTGGACAGGTTCATGCTCGCCGCGATCAGTCGGGCCTGGGTCTTTGCGACGAATGCATCGTCACTGATTTTGGCGACATACAGCGGCTCTACACCGACGACGCACATGGCGTCGGTGGGCTTGAGCGGCTGGGTTGTGGGGGCGACACGAACGAGGTGGCCTGTGGACCTGCAAATGTAGGCACCGGGTTCGCGAATCTCGTCGATGGTTGTGACAGACAGGCTCGGTTTGGATGGGTTGTTGCGGGGTGCATTTGGGTTTGACATGACGTTGCGATGCTCCGAATCGTGGGGTGTTCCATGTGAATCAGAACGGTGTTTTACAGTGTAACGGACGCGAATCGGGGTCCACTTGAGTTCAAAACTCGCGGTGGGCGTTGAAAAAGTGAACACACATCGGAAAAGGTACAGTCTCCAACGAAAAGGACTGGTTTTCGGATGGTCACGGGACTGGGCGCCTTCCCGCGGATCGAGAAAATCGTGGCGTTCATGCGTTCGGTGCGATAATATGCGTCGTCGTGGTCGAGGCGGTTTCCCACCGCCGGGAATGATACCCTGTGTTGATTGCCAAGGAACGGGAGTAACGAATGTCATCGATTGAAAAGCCCTCTTTTGGGGCTGGCGTTTTTGTTGCGGTTTTTGGAGCGGGGATTTTCTTTGGTGGGCATACTTCCAATGCCGGCGATACCTGGCTGGCGTACAGCGATCAGACCTCGTTGCGTCTGATTGTGCGTTCGGAGGTCGGGTTGAACGATGTGGAGGAAAAGGACTTCGCCTGGGGTGATGTCGATCATGACGGGGACGTCGATCTGATCGTCGTCCGCAAGGAGCCGTTCACGGTAGCGGGTGGCAAGGTCAACGTCCTGTTTCTTCAGGAGGGTGTGGCTGACGGACAGGCGGTTGATGGTGTTCTGGTGGACCGCACGAATGAGTTTATCCCTGATTTCAACGATCTGACCAACGATCGGGATGTTCTCCTTGCGGACGTCAACGGGGATGGATGGGACGATCTCATTACCGCGACGACGATCAGTGACGGGTTGCCGAAGGCGATTTCGCACCCTCGCATTTATCTGAATCTTGGGATGTCGGGCGGTCAGTGGCAGGGTTACGACTTTGATCCGGACCGGACGCCTCAGTTGTTCACGATGGTCACGAACATGCCGGTGGCACCTCGTTTCTGCTCGATCGCGGCGGGTGACGTTGATATGGATGGTGACCTGGACCTCTACTTTGGAGATTACGATGGCAGCGGTGCGGGCGGGGCTCCGCAGAACCCCGCGGTCGATTTGAACGATCGGCTTCTTCTGAATGATGGGAACGGTAACTTTACCGACTCGCTGCAGACGCGGATGACGGACGTCATGCTCGGCTCTGCGTTCGGGATGGCTGTCGAGATGGCAGACATGAACAACGACGGCGTGGTTGATATCATCAAGGACACGGCGCTTAACGCACCTCAGTATGTGTCGATTTCGTACAACGACCCCGACAACCCTGGTTTTTTCAGTCAGTTCGACCGTGTGTATGTGGAGCCTGCTGCGTTGCCTTATCACATCGACGTTGGTGATTTGAATAATGATGGTTGGCTGGACATCGTCGTGACTGAAGACGACACGGACAAGTTTCTACTGAATCAGGGAACCGATGCGAGTGGGATGGCCCAGTTTAGCGTGCCTCACCTCTTGCAGGGTTCGGACAATTCTTTTGGCGGAAACAATCTGATCGTCGATCTGGACAACGATGGATTCAACGATGTCATTGTCACGGATGTGGATGTTGACCAACCGGGATGCTCAGATTTGACGAAGATATTCCGGAATCTCGCCAATCCCCCGACGGTCTCGCTTGTTGATGCCGATGGCATCCAGCCATGGACGCCTCGTGGTGGGCATGATGTGGCTGTGTTTGATCTGACGGGTGACGGATTCAAGGACATCATTTACGGAACCTGCGATGGTTACGAGATTTGGATCAATCAGCCTGCGAGCAATTTGGCGTTCGGGTTTCCGACGGGGCTGCCGTTCGAATTGACACCCAATGCGACGACGAGCTTTCCTGTTTCGGTGGCGGGCATGAATGCCGATCCGCAACCGGGCACCCTGCAAATGTTCGCCTCGATTGACGGTGATGCGTTTGGAGAATCAGACGTCACTGACGTGGGCGGTAATCAGTACGTCGTGGAGCTTCCCCGGGCGGAGTGCGGTTCGTCGGTTCGGTTCTATTTTTCAGGGCAAACGATGACTGGTGGCACGTTCGTTGATCCGGCGGGTGCTCCGGAGAATGTGTATGTGGCTGATGCGCTTTACGAACGTGAAGTCATCGTCGACGAGCGGTTTGAGACGGACAACGCGGAGTGGACTGTTGCGGACACGAATGTCGGTGCCGGTTCGTGGGTGCGTGTTGATCCTGTTCAGACGAATTTCGGCGGGAGTGTCGCTCAGCCTGGGGATGACTTTGGTGATGGGGCTGAGTCGATGTGCTATGTCACGGGTCAGCACTTCGGTGGTGGTTCGGGGTCCAGTGACCTTGACGGTGGTCCGACGATTCTGACTTCGCCGGTGATCGATCTCTCCGGTGTTGAGAATGCGACGTTTGAATATGCACGCTGGATGTTCAACAACGGAGCGAATCAGGACGAGTTGGTGACCGAGATCACGAACAACGGGTCCGACTGGGATGAGGTTCATGTGTCTACGGGAACCAACGGTGAATGGGAGTTGGTTCACTTCGACGTCGCAGGCCAGGTGGTTCCGACGGCCGACGTTCAGGTGCGATTCCGGGTTGCTGACGGGGCGCCTTCGTCACTGGTTGAGGCGGGGATTGACAATTTCAGCGTGGTGAAGGTTGTTTGCGAAGATTCGTTTGAACCTGAGATTTTGCAGACGATGACTGCGATTCCGTTTGAATTGCAGAGCTTTGGCGGGTTTATCGATCCGCGTGTGGAGAGCAGCAACGGATCGGATATCAATCGTGGTCTGGATCGCCTGACCGTTGTTTTCAGCGAGCCTGTTCGCAATGTTGGTGGTGGCGCGTTGTCGGGTTCGGCGTTTTCGGTGACCGAGACGGGCGATGAGGCGTCGCCGAATGTGGCTGGAATTGAAACGGACGATGATCAGACTGTCGTTGTTTTGCTTGATCGAATTATTTCGCCGCAGGAATGGACGACGGTTCGGGCGGATGTTGAGGACATGTCGGGCAATCCGATTCTGGTTTGTGACGGGTGTGACACGCGTCCGAACATGGTTTCGGTGGCGTTTCTGCCGGGTGATATCGATCAGTCCGGTGGTGTGACGCCTTTGGATTTGTTTGCGTATCGTCAGTTGGTCAATGGGGTTTCAGGCCCGGCGGTCGGGACACTGTCTGATCTGGTGGATACGAATCGCGATGGTACGGTCAACCCGGTTGATCTGTTCGCGTTTCGTCAGTTGATTAACGGGGTTGGTACGTCGACGCGCGCGTGGGCGGGTGCCTCGTTGAACAGTCCGCAGCCGTAGTTCGGGTGCGAAGTTCGTTTGAACGGCGGCGCCCGTTGCGGTCTGACCGGTTTTCGTTTCGGCGGATGACCGCGGCGTGGTGGTGGGCGGGGGTCATCGTGTTCCGGTTTCTGCCAACACCGCCCGTATCGCCTCGGGATAGGCGATACATTCCTGTTTGAAAACGCGGGCGGCGAGTGTTTCGGGCGTGTCGTCATCGCGCACGGGGACGGTTTGTTGCAGAACGATGGAGCCGTGGTCGTATTCGTTGTCGCATTGATGGACCGTACAGCCTGTGATTGACCGCCCCGCATCCAATACGGCGCGGTGGACGTTCAAACCAAAGAACCCTGTTCCGCCGAAATCGGGGAGCAAGGCGGGATGGATGTTCAGGACGCGACCGATCCATGCGTCGGGAATTTTCCAAAGGGTGGTAAAGCCAGCCATGCAGACGAGATCGACGTTCGCGTCGACCAGTATTTCGGAGATGCGATCATGAAAGTTCGGATCGGGTGTTTGGCTGCGTGAGACGACGTACACTGGAATTCCGCGTTCTGTTGCGTGTTGAAATCCGGGTGCCCTGGGGGTTGAACTGATGACGACGGCGATTGTTGCGTCGAGTCGGCCATCCCGGGTGCAGTCGTGCAGATTGAGCATGGTCCGCCCGCCGTCGGAAATCAGGACGCCAAGTCGCGGTGTCGGGTTGTTATTCATCGCATCGATCAATCAAACGCTTGTTTCGGTCATCTGTTCGTCGGCGACGGATACCGATTCCCAATCCTCGCCGGTGTCATGTTTGAATACGTCGATGGTCATCCAGTGTCGTTTGTGCCACCGCCACCAAAGCCAGATTCCGATGAAGATAATCAGAACCGAGGCGGCGATCCAAGGCCCCACGCTGCCCAGTTCCGGGAATATTTCGGCAACGAAGAATCCTCCGCCAATCACGAAAACCCAGTGGGCGACGATGAACATGATCGTGGGTGCGAAGGTGTCACCGGCACCGCGAAACGCGCTGTTGTAACCGATACCCATGACGTCAAATATCTGAAAGACCGCGGCGCAGATCATGACGTTGGCACCGATGGCGATGACGTCCGGTTCGTCGTTGAATATCGCGATCATGTCGCGTCGCCAAATGAAAAAGACAACGGAACAGGTGCACATGAACGCGGTCATCAGTATGACGCCGTACCTCGTGACGCGAATGGCGCGTTCGTGATCACCGCTGCCGATGGCTTTGCCGACCATTGCGGAAATGGCCATTCCAACGCCGATGCACGGGATGAAACTGACGCGCAGGTATTGCCAGGCTGCGTTTGTGGCGAGCTGCTCGGTTTTCCCGAAATAGCTTCCGGCCAGTACGGCGACGAAGATTGCCCACACGGTGACGTCGCTGCACCATTGCAGTCCGCTCGGTCCGCCGAAGCGGAAAATATTGGTCATTTTCCTGCGGTTGAATCGCCACGTTTCGCGTGACGCGAATTCGCGGTTGATCGACGGTCCGCAAAGCCAGAGCGTCAGACGCAGGGCGCGGTAGTTCGTGCCGACCACCGTTCCCCATGCAGCTCCCTCGATGCCCATGGCGGGGAAACCGAGTTTGCCGAATATGAGAACGTAGCTGACGGCTGCGTTGACGACGATGCCCTCAATCGCCACGGTCATCGTCACCCTGGGGCGGTGAATGCCGTTGAAAAAAGCGCTCATGCCTGTCGAGGCGATCGTCGGTCCGATGGTCCAGACGCAAATGGCTGCGTAGCGACACTGTAGCAGGCGGATGCTCTCGTTGATGTCCGCCCATGCGAACACTGTGGGGAGGAGTGGCCAAAGCGCCGCCCCGACGATCCAGAATCCAGCGGAAAGATACAGGCACTGCCACGCGTACGCGCTGCAATCCCTTAGTTTGCCGCGACCGAGGTTTTGTGACGCCATCGTGCTGGCGATGGAGACGATTCCCATGCCGATGACCATGAAGGACCACATGATCATTTGCGCGGGGAGGATGGCCGCTGACGCATCGGTGTTGCCAGCGTGCGAAATCATCCAGTAATCTGACACGTCCATCAACATGCGACAGGAGTTGGCGACGACAATCGGAAACGACATCGTCACGACTTCGCGCAACATGTTTCGATCGACCCATCCGGACGCGGTTGGATTTTCCAGGCTTGTTTGACTCATTCAACAAAAACTCTTGCAAAAAAACCAACAAAAAAAGCCCCGGGAGCGAACCTCCCGGAGCCTGTCATCTGTCATTCAGGAAAGTCGAGGTCGCTAGTAATCTCTCATCCATGCACACGGCGTATTGCCCGCCGGGCGCTTCGTCAGGGGATTCTTCATGCACACGATCATACGAACTCTCCTTGCGATACGGGTATTATGCGTCCTGAACCAACCGCTCGTCAACCCCTCCGTCTTGCAAACGTCGTGGCTATTGGTTAGGAGAGTTCACTGGCTGGGCCATTCCTGCGTTTTTTTGACCGCGATATGGGAGTTGATCATTTATGAATTTCCGATTTGAGGCGATGTGCGTGCTGTTCGTGATACCGCTGGCTGTCATAGGACAAGAGATCGATGTCGTCGTACCGCATGAGACGCGTGATGTGAAAATGCCGACCGGAGATTCAGCCCGCGGGATTCCGATGCCCGACGGGAGCCTTGGTCGAGAGGTATTCCGTGCCCGGCGGAAGCGACTGATGGAGGCGATGGAGGGCGGCGTGGGTGTCATCTTCGCGTCCGAACACATCGGTGGTCGCAATCGACAGAACATGGATTTCTACTACCTGACGGGGCTTGCGTACGAGGAGGGAGCCGCCCTTGTTCTGGCACCGGAGGCGCGCCTGTGGCGGGAATATCTGTTCCTCAAGCCGGTGAATCCGGAGACCAATATATGGGACGGTGAGCGGGCGACGCTCGGGCGGGCGATGGAGTTGGGAACCGGATTTGCGAAGGTGTACCGAACCGGTCGCCTGCCGCGGGTGTTGGCAGGTGCGGTGCGAAACAGCGACCCGATGGAAATGGTCTATCTCGAGCCTGTTGCGGGTTATTCGTCACCCAAGCCGAAACCGCTGGATGTGTCGCAGAAGGTGGTCGGGCAGATCCCCGGTGCGTCGGTGCGGTTGGCGGATCGACTGCTGCCACGTCTTCGTCAGAACAAGGAGAAGGCTGAGGTCGAGCTGGTTCAGAAGGCGATCGACATCACGGGCAAAGCACTGATCAACGCCATGCAATCGGTCAAGCCCGGCATGACCGAATATGAGTTGAAACTGGTGATCGAAAATACGTTTCGCGCAAACGGGTCGCGACGGCCGGCCTTTGGTTCGATCGTTGGCAGCGGTCCGAACAGTGCGATTCTCCATTATCGAGACGACACCCGCGCGATGCAGGATGGTGAGGTCGTCGTCTGCGACGTCGGGGCTGACTGGGAACACTACGCCGCGGATGTAACGCGTACCTTCCCGATCAACGGCAAATTCACGCCGCGTCAACGCGAGGTTTACAACACGGTGCTGCGAGCACACCGGGCTGCGCTGGCCAGGTGCAAACCCGGCGCCATGCTCCGCGAGGATATTCACATGGCTGCGGTTCATGTGATCGAGGAAGCGGGTTTCACCGATAAATTCCCACACGGAACGAGTCATTTTCTCGGGTTGGAGGTCCACGACGTCGGTGTCTACGATGAGCCGCTGACTGCGGGAACAATCATCACGATCGAACCGGGTATCTACCTGCCGGAGGAGAATATCGGATTTCGGATTGAGGACGACGTGTTGATCACGGCGACAGGCTACCGTGTGTTATCGAATCATATTCCGCGAACGATCGAGGAGATCGAAGCGCTGATGGCGAAGGGAGGTAACAGGTGATTTTTCAACCCCGCCACCGAATTCTACTGCGTGCATTCATCATGGGAGTTTTTCTTGTTCCGGCGATTGTCGCTTCCGCGTTTGAAGCGGAACATTACTGCGCCGCGCAACACGCGTCCGCGCGACGGTCCTTCGACGTCACGAATGGTGTCGATCCCCGGCAGTATCCACCCGATTTCCCGGTCGATTTTTCGCACATGCTGCTCAGGCTGCGCTTCGACGACCTGAACACGAAATCATTCAGCGGGCAGGCACATCTGACGTTCAGGCCGAAGAAAACGGGGATCACGCTGCTCACCCTCGACGCCGTGGATCTCGACATCGACCGTGTCACCAATGTGGCTGGTCGGAAAATCCGGTTCGACCATGACGCCGAGAAACTCATCCTTCATTTCGCGACCCCCCTGCCGATCGAATCCGATTCGACGATCATCGTTCACTATCGCTGCGTTGATCCTGTCGAGGGTATGACGTTTGTCCTGCCCGACGATGGCTCCCCCAATCGCCCGAGCGTCGTGCACACACAGGGAGAAACCGACACGTCGCGGTACTGGTTTCCCTGTCTCGATGCGCCGCAGGACCGCCTGGTCACAGAAATGATCGTGACTGTACCGAAACCCTACGTCGCGTTGTCCAACGGTGCGCTGCTGGACAAGAAAAACGAAAACGCAGGCCACACGACCTACCATTGGAAGCAGGCGGTCCCGCATGTGTTTTACCTTGTGACGCTCGTCATCGGCGAGTTCGACGTTTATGAAAACCAATGGCGAGACATCCCGGTCAACGTCCATGTCCCGAAGGGGAGAATCGCCGATGCCAAGCGTACCTATTCGCGTACGCCGGACATGATCGAGTATTTTTCAAACATCACCGGCGTGGACTATCCCTACGAAAAATACGCACAGATTCTCGTCCCGCGGTTCAAATTCGGCGGGATGGAGAACACGACAGCCACGACGCTCGTTGATCTCGCACTAATGGACGAGACCGCCGCCATCGACAACGACAATGATGGTTTGATCGCGCACGAACTCGCCCACCAATGGTACGGCGACCTGATCACCTGCCGATCCTGGCCTCACACCTGGTTGAACGAGGGTTTTGCGACGTTTTTCCAATCGATGTGGACCGAGCACCACGAGGGTCGTGACGCCTATCTCTACGAGTTCCGGAATCGATACACCGGTCTTGTTTCGTCCGATCGAACCGATAAACCGGGCGCGATTGTGCTCTATCGCTATTCCCAGACGTTTGAACCCTTTTTTCACAAAGGCAGCCTTGCGTACTCGAAAGGCGCGTGCGTTCTGCACATGCTGCGGAGTCAACTGGGGGACGATGTCTTCTGGAACGGGATCAGGCGATACACGCGAACCTTTCGCGAAACGCAGGTCGAGACCGATCAGTTGCGTCGCGTTTTTGAGGAGGTTTCGGGACAGAACCTCGAGCAGTTCTTCGAGCAATGGGTTTATCGCCCCGGGCTACCCCATTTGAAGGTGTCGTACCGTTGGTTGGCGGACGACGGTGTTGCCCAAATCGACATCGAGCAGGAGCAGCCAATCACCGAGGCCGTCCCCGCGTTCGCGTTTCCGCTGGAAATACAGTTTGTATCGGGCGACGGAGAGGTCATCACCGATGTTGTGCAGGTGAGCGAACGCAAGACGACCCATCGCCGGGATTTCGATGCACCGCCGAGGATGGCGATGATCGATCCGCACTTGAAAGTGCTCAAAAAACTGACCTGTGACAAGCCTCGACCGATGTGGCTTGCACAGTTGGCGGAGGGTCCGACGTCGATCTCCCGCATCGTGGCTGCAACGCATCTGGTCAGTCACGATCGCCCCGAGGTGATCGACGCCCTTGAGCAGACGACCGGCGATGCGAGTCTTCACTGGTCGGTCCGGGGTGAGGCTTCCAAAGCGTTGGGAAAGATGCAATCGCCGCGGGCGATGAACGCCTTAATCAAGCTGCTGGATGACAGGATCGCTGACCATCGAACGCGCGAGCGGGTCGTCAACGCGTTGGCGGAGTATCGCGATGCAACGGCGATTGCGACCATCAAACCGCTGGCGACCTCCGATCCGTCGTACAATGTCACGGCAGCCGCGACGTCGGCGCTTGCAAAAATGCGTGCAAAAGACGTCGCGGATATCTTAATCACCAACGCCGGCAGGGATTCCTATTGGGACCGCCTGCGATTGACGTCTCTTCGCTCGCTGGCGGACCTTCGCGATCCTGACGGCATCGACGTCATCAGGAAATACACCGCGCCCGGACATCATGAACGGACACGGCAGGTCGCGATTGAATCGCTGGGGCGCTACGGAACCCGGGATGAACAACGCGACGACATTCGCGAGTTTATCATCCCGTTTCTGAACGACCCGCTCGAATGGGCACGCATCGGGTCCATCAACGGATTGGCAACGATCGGTGACGGACCATCTCGCGCTGCCATCGCAAAAAGGATCGCCGGCGCGGCGACCGAGCGTGTTCGAATGGCTGCAAAGAATGCGTTGCGACGAATCGACCAGAAGTCCACCGATTCCGAAACCATTGACGCACTTGGCGAAGAGGTCCGGGCGGTCAGGGAAAAACTATCGGAACTGCAATCGCAATTCAAAGATCGAAAATAAACGGACGAACCGACAGCCGACGAATTATTAACGTCGAGGGGTGCACATGGGCGAATGGGTCAGCCTCATACTTTCGACGGTTGGTTTCATCTATTGCACGCTGCGCGGTGCGAAGCACAAGAGGTGGGCCGAGGGGATGCTCGTCGGTTCTGTCTTCGGAATCTACGGTGTTCTGATCGCGTATTTCTTTTGGGAGCCTTCGCGCGACAAGTCCCGCGTCCGAACCTCACCACGCAACTGGAGCAGTTGGTCCGGACCGGAAATATCCACCGGATGTGCATTTATAGGCGTGAGTTGGCTCCTCGCCCGGATCTACCCTTTCACGCCATATCGTCCGCTGAGACCTGAGCAAATCCTGGGCATACTGTTTGTCATCGCCTTCATTGGCGGATCCTGCATACTCGTTGGCATCTGGAAAGCGGACGGCAAACGCATGCCCACCAGCGCACCCCGCTGCGCGCAATGCGACTACAACCTCACCGGCAACATCTCGGGTGTCTGCCCGGAATGCGGTAGCAACCTCGACGGCGAATCAACGACGGACGCTACAACTCAAAATCCGCAGCGCACATCGGCGGATTGATTTGCACATCTGAAAACGTGTATCGCCCCAGCAGTCTTTGACCGTTCGGGTAGGCGTACGTCTCGAAATGCACCGGTAGCAGACTCTCCTGATCAAAATGCATGATCAGCAACGCATCGGGATACCCCTTGCCTCGCGGCAGACGACGCTGAATCACCTTTGTCGCCCGCCCGTTGATCACGCCGTCGCGCAACATGCGCATGTCCAGATGCCCACGTTGCCCTGCCCTACCATTCAGGTCCCGAATCCGCTCGAGCAATGCACCGAAACCAACTTCATCCACCGTGTGCCGACTGGCCTCGCGTGCTTTTTTCCCATGCACGGGCACCGACACCCTGCTCGCGACCAATCGGATCAGCCCATTCGTCGGCCTGACCAGCGCGCAAGGCTCACCTTTCCTGTTGTGGTCCCGGCCCTCGACGAAAACCACACGATCAACCTTGCCGGCCTTGCGTTTCCACGCCAATCGGACCGACCTGGGTGACTCCCGAAAACAAACATCGATCGTCTGGACCGGCGTCAGTCGCCCTTTGACGCGCTCCTGCCGGGTCAACGTGCAACGATATCCACGCACCGTCTGTTGATAACGTTCGATCGCCCGTTCGATCAGATCGGCTGCCTGCTGCGATGATGGCTTGATCCCTTCACCGAGGACGAGACCATCCGTCGATCGACGTTCAGGCGTCCGCGCCGCGCTGGCCTCGGACAATACACCCGTGCACCCTGCGTTCGACGCAGACAGGATGAAACAACATGGTACGAAAAGGAAGTGTGTCATGCCCCGCCGCTTCATATCAGACATGGGTTCCCCCCAGCGACAGGACGTCAAAAAAAGCCGGACCCCGCACCAATCATGCGCGGGGCCCGGCCATGCTAAACGAGATGAATCATACTATTCACAATCCGGATCAACGGGGCCGGTGTACGACGCCGTCGTCTTCCAGGTATTTGACGCACCGGAACCAGCCGGTGATGCATTGAACTGAATCGTCAACATGGCCTCACGCTCGAGCGCCTCGCGAACGTCGAACGGTGTTTCAGGATCGATGTACGTCGCAGCCACCAGACGCGTGCCCGACTGACGATAGATCACGTTGCTCGCCTCGAACATCCGAGCCAAAACCTCCTGCGACGTGTTCACCTCAGCCACGCGTGCATCGATGTTGTCGATCGCGCGTTGCAAACGCGTCTGACGACGCTCCAAAGCGATGAATCGCGGGCTTGTCGCATCGGATTCCTGCATCAAACCATTGATCGCGACCAGCTTGGCCTGCAGGACGGCCTGCTCGTCGAGAAGATCACGATTCTCCTCTTCCAATGGCTGATGCGTCGCACCCTGTGCGACCAGTTGATGCACGAACGCCTGCGCCATGCGTCGCTCGCGAATGTCGACGATCTGCTCATTGATGCGATCGACCACCGACAACGCCTGCTGCATGCGCATTTCGTTTTCGATAAACTCACGATCCCAGTCAAACGCATGATCCGTCGTGATCAGGAATCGCTTGTTACGCTCGAGCCAGTCAATTTCCTCAGACACGACCGACTTGCACGCCTGAAACGCAGTGTGCAATCGGTTGATTCCGCGAAGCTTCTGCTTGGACATGGCTGCGTCCGCAACGATGATGAACCGACCGACGCTTTCGCCATTGTCAGCACGCTGAACATCCTGATCGGTGAACGCTGCCAACGTCGTCGGATGCGTGAATCCACCACCACCCGGGAAGATCAACACGCGCGACATATCCAGCATCTGCTGATTGACAATCTGCGTTTCAAACTGCTGCTGAGCTTCCTGCTCGATCAACTGATCGATCTGCCGCTCCAGTCGCTCGAACGCCCGCAGTTGCTTGGCAAAATTCTTGAACACACGGGCATCGCTCGTCTGCAACTTGCCACTCAGCTCGAAATCCTCGGCAAGCCACGCCTTCTGACGCGGAATCTCGGTCTTCCAGCTCTTCAACGTCTCCAGGAGCGACTGATTGGTCAGGTTGACCTGCAACCGGCCTTCGAACAGCTTGTCACCGTCATCCGCCCAATAACCAAACGCGTAGGGACCAGGCGCGAGGAAGACGTCACGGAACGTCACATCGCTGCCCAGAAACTCGTTGCCCCACAGCATGACGCGAGGCTCCTGCGTGATGACAGAGTCGTCAAAAGCATCCGACGCCAACTGCGACTCCTGGAAGCTGTCGCGCTCCGAGAAGCGTTGCACAGGATTGGGCCGATAAAATCGAACCGTTACCCGTGCGTCCTCCGTCCAGTTCGGACTTTGTGCATCCGCCGTGGACTTACTCGTCGTTGAACACCCAAACAACACCAACGGTGCAATAATCACCGCCACCAACGTCGATACTCGGATCATCTCGTTTCTCCAATCTGGAAGCCGGGGAATTCGCCAGAGGCCCACACGACCCGCAACCATTCCAGGCAAACACCCCATTGTCGTGTCATCATCCCGAAGGATACTGTTACAATTCAAAACCACGGTCGCCAAACAACCGCAGCGTTATCCTCTTTTCATCGGATTCTTTGGGTCCGCAATTCGATTCGGTTTGGATATTCTCAAACACAATCCGCTTGCGACACCAAAACGTCCGCCCCATCGCAAGAGACGGACATTATCGGACCAGTGGAGCTGCCATTACCAACACTGATATCGGCACCACCCCAGGTTCGATCGCCGACAAACGCACCTTCGTTCGGCAACTATTCGTTCGCGCTCACAGGCCCGGTAAACAATTCCTGAAAACGAGCAAAATCCAGGAGATCAACGTCGAGATCACCATCGGCATCGACCGTCTGGCAGGAATCAATGGGCGATACCCTGACAAAATGATCAAACCGGATCGATGGAACCGCAGCGCAAACAGGAATTGCCCCTGAACACGTCGGTACTGCATTTTCGCAAGTCGCACCCACCCCCGCAGTCGCCAGAACCAGCTCATGTGACTGGTCCCCGGTAAATCGAAATGTGATCACGTTGGTCAGATTCTGTGGCATCGCAATATGGCGAAGCCCGAAAGTCTGCGCACTGGTCGCTGGGCACTCATCCTCTCCGCAGCACTTCACAACCGCAAAATCGGTACGACCGTTGATTCGAATATCGTATGGGAATTGCGGAAATACCCCCTCCAGGAAAATCCAATCATCCGGGTCGCCCGCAGGGAATTGAATCAGTACGACCTCTCCAAGACCGGCTTCCAGATCATATTCCCAAAAAATCTCGAAGTCCCCGTTCAGCGACGATCCCTTCACAACATCAGCCGACACCTGACCGCCGTGGTACATCAACACCATGAACGCCGCGACCAACAACCGCCATCGAATCGCCGCTTTCGTTTCCGGATCGAGAGTCATCAGGAATTTTCCCATCACGAAACCTCCCAGGACCTGCTGAATCAACAAAACCGCCCACCGGTAGATCGGAAGAATCGCACAGAATACTTGATATAACATTCAATATTGCGTTGCTATATTGTAGGCGTGGGCAGGTGCTCGCACCTGCCGTCACCATCAAACGCAATCAGGCAACACGGCCTGACACGCAAATCAGCGCAACAAGAAAGGATGTCGCCTCACGACGACATCCCTTCACTTCAAAATCACATATTCTCAAACCCGCACAGCGGGGGCTTAGTAGCGATAGTGCTCCGGCTTGAACGGACCCGCCACCGGAATACCAACGTATTTCGACTGCTTGTCCGTCAGCTTCGTCAGCGTCACGCCCAACTGACCGAGGTGCAACGTCGCCACCTTCTCATCGAGTTTCTTCGGCAACACATAAACCTTGTTTTCGTACTTGTTGCTCTCTCGCGTTTCCCACAATTCGATTTGCGCCATCACCTGATTGGTGAAACTATTGCTCATTACAAAGCTCGGATGACCCGTCGCGCAACCGAGGTTCACCAGGCGTCCCTCGGCCAGAATCGTGATCACCTTCCCATCAGGCCAACGCACCTGATCGACCTGCGGCTTGATCTCGACGCGCTCCAGTTTCGGATCGTCAAATACGCCGGCGACGTCAATCTCATGATCGAAGTGACCGATGTTGCAAACGATCGATTGCGTTTTCATCTGATGCATGTGTTTGGCTGTGATAATGTCGCAGCAACCGGTGCATGTGACGAAAATGTCGCCGAACCTGCAGGCTTCGTCCATCGTCACGACCTGCAAGCCTTCCATCGCAGCCTGCAACGCGCAGATCGGGTCGATCTCGGTGACGAACACTGTCGCGCCGAGACCCTTGAACGCCTGCGCACACCCCTTGCCGACATCACCATACCCGCAAACGACGGCCTTCTTGCCGGCGATCATCACGTCGGTCGCGCGCTTGATACCGTCCATCAGGCTCTCGCGGCAACCATAGAGATTGTCGAACTTGCTCTTGGTGCACGAGTCGTTGACGTTGAAGGCGGGGCAACCCAGCGAACCGTCCGTCATCATCTGATACAGACGATGCACACCCGTGGTCGTTTCTTCGCTGATGCCGTGAATGCCCTTGAGATACTCGGGAAATTTCTCGTGGACCAATACCGTCAGATCGCCGCCGTCGTCGAGGATCATGTTCAGGGGTTTGCCGTCGGGCCAAACGAGCGTCTGCTCGATGCACCAGTCGTACTCCTCGAGCGATTCACCCTTCCACGCGAAAACGGGAACGCCAGTGGCTGCGATCGCGGCCGCTGCGTGATCCTGCGTGCTGAAGATGTTGCAACTGCTCCAACGCACCTCCGCCCCGAGCTCGACCAACGTTTCGATCAGCACAGCCGTCTGCACGGTCATGTGCAGACACCCCGCGATCCGCGCGCCCGCCAACGGTTTCTTGCCGGCGTATTCCCTGCGAACCGACATCAAGCCGGGCATCTCGTGCTCGGCGATCGTGATTTCCTTGCGTCCCCAGTCCGCAAGGGACATATCCTTGACCTTGAAGTCTTCTACTGCCGTCGTCATCTAATCTATCTCCATCGTGATTGCATTGGCACTGTTGCCAGGAGCGGGCGACTGATACCCGCGGTTTTTCGATTCTATCTCTGCATCGCCAGCCTGCCCGCTCGACCGACCGGCGATCATGGTAAACAATTCAGGTGCCTCGAATTTGCCCGATCCCTGTGATGACACCGGCAACGCTGCAACCTGTGCATCCAGGAAACCGGCTCCTCGGACAATCCGTTCCAGTTCGTCCGGTTCAAATCCCGTCCACCGGTCCTGCATGCGCTCCTGAAAATCCAGGAGATCGTGCGCTTTCTGCTCCACGATCAGCACCTTCCCGTCCGGTCTCAGGACGCGTCCAATCTCGGAAATCGCCTCCCCAACACTCGGCACATGGTGCAGCACAAGAATGGCCACGACCAGATCAACCGATGCGTCAGATATCGGCAACCGGGACAGGTCACCCTGACGAAAGGTGATGTTGCGGTGTCCCCCGGATTCCGCATGTGTTCGAGCCGCGTCGAGCATCTCCTCGACCGGGTCAATGGCGATGACCCGTTGGAACGCGTCACCCAACATCGGCAGCAGGAACCCGGTTCCCGTACCGATGTCAGCCACCACCCATTCCCGAGGCAGCAACCGCACCATCGCCTCCAGATGAAATGCGGAGCCAAACGCGTCAATCCGCATCTGATCCCAACGATCGGAGACGCCTGCGAAAAAACTGCTGCTGCGATGCTGACGGTCCGCCAACACCCGACGCAATCGATCTTCCAGGACGCTGCCCAATTCCTCGTGCGCCAACCAGTCGAGAATGCGATCCTGAAGCCCGGAGGCAGCACCGTGGCGGTGAACATCCGGCGCTGTGTACAGAACCGTCGTCCCTTCGCGGCGATCGCGGATCAGGGAAGCGTCCCGCAGTACCTTCAAATGTCGGGAAACCGTGGATTGAGGCTGCCCCAGGCAGGCAACGAGTTCCGAGACGCTCAATTCCTGCTTCAAAACGAGCTGCAGGATGCGTCGCCGGGTTTCGTCCGATAACGCTCTGAATACCGTGGCTGCGTCCATTTGTTCCTCACCCAATCCATCCGTTCATCCGCATATTAGGATTTTTCAGGTGTCTGTCAAGGGCGTCGATGCGGACAATTTTTCGCCAGGCCGAAAATGGGTTGCCGGACAGCGGAGGTGTGATTAGTGTTTTTTGGTCGCGTGAGCGCGGGATTGGTCGCTGATCGAAATTCATGGAGGCTGAGTCGATGCGGATTGATATTGGGCGAGTTGGTTTGGTTTGTCTTTTGACGTTGGGAATCGTGTCGATGCTGTCGATCACCGGTTGCCCGCCAAGCGGGATGGATCTGGGGCTGGTGAATGACGGAACGGACACCGACGGGGACGGTACGACGGATTTCGACGAGCGCAACGCGACGCCCGGTACGAACCCGGCGGACCCGAACGACACACCGGCGAACCCGATCGACTCCGACGGGGACGGCTGCTCTGATTTTGATGAGCAAACGTTTGCGGGATTCTGCGACGGCGATCCGAATACCGGTGGCGGCAACGATGATCCGCCCATGGGGAATATATCAATCAGCGGGACGCTGTCGGTCGGGCCGACACTGATCGCCGACAGCGATACGAACGATCCGACCAATACGTTTGCTGACAACGACAATCAGGGACAAGCGCAGGACGTTCCAAACCCGAGCACGGTTGGGGGATATTTGGGAAGCACGGCGGCTGGTCTGGACGTGAGCGACGTGTATCGGGTGCAGCTCGCGCAGGGGCAGGCGGCGACATTGCTGTTGGCGGATCCGGCGGTGAACGATTTTGATTTGTTCCTTTTTGACGCGAACGCGGTCATGGTTGCGTCTTCGGAGGGTGTTGGGAAGGCGGAAATCGTGCAGGCACCGAATCAGGGGACATTTCTTGTGCAGGTGTTCGGATTCAGCACGACGAATGGTGGTGACACGAGCGGTTTGTACACCCTGCAGATCGGAACCAACGCCCTTTCGACGAGCGTGTCGCGCGCGGATCGGCTGTCACGGTTTGACGATTTCCACGCGGGTGAGCTGATCGTCAAACCGAATCCGAACGTGGTGTCGCTGGCGCAAACGACGGCGGCGGATCGGTTCGGGATGACGCAACTGCGCAGCGGTCCGACGATGATGGGTTATGAACTGATAAAAATCGACATGGGCAAGACGCGTGTTGCGTTGCGGCAGGTTGGGGCGTTGCCCTTGAAGGGGAATCCGCTGCTGCCGGAAACTGACGAAACCATCGCAGCCACGAAACTCCTGCGTGGTCGGGCGGATGTTGCGTACGCGGGGCCTCACCATGTTCGCCGCACGATGGCGATACCGAACGACGAGTTTTTCAATTTGCAATGGCACTACCCGCAGATTGGGTTGCCGGATGCGTGGGATGTGACGACCGGGAGCAGTGATGTCATCGTGGCGGTGATCGACACCGGTGTCGTGCTGGATCATCCGGATTTGCAGGGGCAATTGATCGGCGGGTTCGATTTCATTTCCGATGCGACGAGCGCGCGGGACGGTGACGGCATCGACGCGAACCCGAACGATCCGGGCGATTTGGCGTTGCAGGGTTCGCGCAGCACGTTTCATGGAACGCATGTTTCGGGGACCATTGGGGCGCGGACGAACAATTCGACCGGTGTGGCGGGTGTGAACTGGGAGGTGAGCATCATGCCGATTCGCGTTCTGGGGCTTGGTGGATCGGGTTCGGAACTGGATATCGTGCAGGGGATATTGTATGCGGCTGGTCTGCAGAACGATTCGGGTCGGACGCCGCCGCAGCGGGCGGATGTTATTAACATGAGCCTGGGTGGGACCGGGTTTTCGCAATTTGAGCAGGACGCGGTCAGCAATGCACGAAATGCGGGAACGATCGTTGTTGTGGCGGCTGGTAACGAGCGATCCAATGCGGATGGTTTCACGCCGGCGGGTTTGGAGGGGGTTGTCACAGTCAGCGCAACCGATTTGAACAACAACCGTTCGTCGTATTCCAATTTTGGAGGGGCGGTTGATGTGGCTGCCCCGGGTGGCGAGATGGTTTCGGATGCGAATTCTGATGGCAGACCTGACGGGGTGCTGAGTTCGATTGGTAACGATGGTGGTGGTTTTTACGAGTTTTCGGAGGGAACCTCGATGGCGTGTCCGCATGTGGCGGGGGTGGCTGCGTTGATGAAGGCGGTGAACCCGAACCTGACGCCGATGGATTTCGATCTGCTGCTGGAGGGTAATCATCCCAACACGAATCTGGACATTACGGACGATATTGGTGCACCGGGCAAGGATTCGTCGTTCGGATTTGGGTTGATCAACGCGTTGAAGGCGGTTCAGGCGGCGGCGGATGTTGCAGGGATGTCCGTGGTGGATTCTCCGATCATTCGGGTTCGTCCCCGGACCGTGACGATTTCGTCCGACGCTTCATTTTCGGACATCGATGTCACCAACGGTGGTATCGGAACGCTACAGGTCATGTCGGTGACGAGCAGTGAGGATTGGTTGACGGTGAATCCGACCTCGGGTGGTGCGCGATCGTACCAACTCCGGGCCAATCGCGATGGATTGGGCGACGGTGTTTATCGTGCCGACGTGACGTTTGCGTCGAACGGCGGAACGGGGCGCGTCTCGGTCGTGATGAATGTTGGTGAGCAGACCGCGGGCGGCGGCAACGTGGGTACGATGTTTGTGCTTGTCGTCGATCCGATCAATCTCGCCTCGTTTGGTCAGGCGGATACGTCGGCGGCGGCGGGATATTCGTTTCAGTTGACGGGGATCGCGCCGGGTGAGTATTCGTTGTTTGCCGGGACCGATATGGACAATGACGGGTTTATTGACAATGAAGGGGAGGCGATCGGGGGATACCCGACGCTGTTTGATCCGGTGATTCTGGATTTTTCGGAGAGCCGATCGGAATTGAATTTTGCGGTGAGCTATGGTTCAAATCTGCAGGTACCGTCGGCTGCGTCGGTGGGTGTATCGGAGCCGATTGAGCGTGGAATTCGACGTATGGACGTTGGGGTTCCCAATGAGGCGGAATAGAATCGCCGTGGCTGAACCGTGTATTTGATGGATCAGGATTGCGATGGCCTTCTCGTCACGCACGAGGGGTGAGGCTACACTGTGATCGCGCGAGCATAACAGAAGAGGAAGATAGCGATGCGAGTTTGTATTTGTTTGATGATGTGTTCGGTGGTTTGTGGTGCTCCGAATGAGCCGATGACCGAGCGTCAGGCGGCCGGAGCGTTTGAGTCAGCCTACGCTGCTCGCGACTGGGACAAGGCGATTGATGCCTGCAAGACGTGGTCGTCGATCAATTCGCGTAGTCATTCTGCGGTGTACAACCTTGCGTGTGTGTATGCGCTGGATGGTCAGAAGGAGAAGGCTGGTGTTGCCCTGACGAAGGCGGTTTCGTTGGGGTTTTCCAATCGTGGTCATCTGGAGCGTGATCCTGATCTGGAGAGTATTCGCGGGAGTGAGGCCTTCAAGGCGGCGACTGCCGAGCTGAAAAAGAAGGAGCAATCGATCGTTGAGAAGGCCGTTGTGATTGATCCGTTGGTTGTGCTGCCGCCTGAACACAAGGCGGGGAAATCTGCGCCGGCGATTGTGGCGTTGCATGGTTTCGGAGGTGATCAGGCGGGTTTTGTTGAGATGTGGAGAGAGGCAGCGGGTGTGGCGGGTGCGATTTTGATCGTGCCTCGCGGGGTATCGCCGACGGGTCGCGGTGGATTCGAGTGGGGAAGTGTTGATGCGACCGACGCGGTCGTTGGGCATGCGTTGGAATTCGTGGGCAAGAAGCATTTGGTTGATGAGAAGAAGGTTGTGCTGACCGGTTTTTCGCAGGGTGGGTTCATGTCGTTCAATCTGGCGATTCGCCATGGGAGGCGATTCTGCGGGGTGATTCCGGTGGCGGGTTCGTACAGGCCTGATGTGGCTGGTGAACCTCGGTCGTTCCCTCCGAAGCTGCCGAAGTTCTATCTGATGACCGGGGAGAATGATGGTGCGAAGGTGAGCAACGAGTTGGCGAAGTCGAAACTGGAATCGTATGGGGCAGTGGTTCGGTTGAAGATTTATCCGGGTCTCGGACATGCGTTTCCGGCGAATCGCGCGGTGGAGCTTGGGAAGGCGTTGCGGTTTGTGATGGCGAAGTAGGTTTTCCAGGCGTGCTGTCTGGTTTGTTGGGTGTTATGGAACGTGTATTTCAACGTTGTGGATGCGCGTTCCGTTGACTTCGCGCAGATAGAGTCGGATGCGCCGACCTTTGAGCGTTTCCCATTCCCTGAAATGATATTCGACCGTGGCGGTTTGCTTCGGGGCGAATGACAGGAGATTTCGGTATTGACGTGGTTGATTGGGCGCGATGGCGGAGCTGCGCAGGTTCAGCGTCTCGTTGCTCTTGTTGGTGACGCTGTGGCGGACGACGAGGCGGTCTCCCTCGACAATGGCATATCCCCAGGCATCGAGGTCTTCGTTGACAAGGTTCAGAGCGACGGGGATGACGAGTTTGTGGTCTCTTTCAGCCATTAGATTCATGTGGACGTTGATTGTTTTTCGTCCGGCGGACTCGTCACGGTGGAATCGGATTTCGATCTTTTGCTTGAAGTTTCCGTTTGGGGACGCGGCGAAATCGAATCGGGATGGACTGATGGACCAGCGGAGCGGTCCCTTGAGGGTGGCGGTGCCTGAGATCGGGGCGGTTCCCGGATTGTTGATGGTTATCGTGCGGCGGTGGATGTCGAGACTGTAGTCGATGGTCGGTGGATCGATGGTGACACCTGAACGGATACGCAGGAGGAACGGGTCGACGTTTTCGATGTAGACCGGTTTCCTGGTGAGGTGCAGCATCTGTCGACCGTCGCTGGTTCTCTCCAGTTCGGAGCGTCGCCCCCACATGTCGGTGATGGTGTCTGCATCCTCGCCGAGTTGTATGACATGTGTGTCACCGGTCGGGGTTGCATGATCATTCCATGCGACAAGTGTGGCTGATTTCGATCCATAGAATGAGAGCGCGGTGATGCCCGGCGCGACGGCAATGCGTTCACCGGGCATCGCGTCGCCTACGAGGCGAACGAGGGTGTGCAGGACGACGAAGGCTTCGTTTGGCTCGGTGATTGCCTCGTCCTGGTTCGAGCGTGTGGTCCATGGTTGGGGGACGAAGACGGTTTCGACACCTGCGAACCGCGTCTGGATGATTCGCTTGCACCATCCCGGAAGTTCCGCTCGTATCCACCCCTGGTTGTTTGGGGTAAAGGGAACAAAAGCGGTGCGTGTGTCTACGCCAATCTGACGCTGTGAATCGAGGTGTTCCTGGATGTAGTTGTGGCGGACAGTGTTGTCGATGGTGATGCTGAGGTCATCGGCGGCCAAGGCGTCCACGTCGAGCAGACTGTTGAGAGAAATGGGAACGGTGAGATGGGCCTGGGTATTGAGCTGGTTGACGGCTTGTCGGACGTTGGCGATGACGTTGGGCAACCGTTCGTCGTGCATAATGGAGGGGTCGCCATCCTGACCGATCTGCCAGGACCTGAAGATGCTTGAATAGGGGGCGTAAACGCGGACAAGATGGTCCTTCCATTTGTCAGGTTCATCGCTGAGCAGTGTCATGAGTGAGCGGGGGTAGGCCCCCGCGGTTCGGATAAGTTCTGACGGTGCCCCTGCGAGAACCCCGACGATGCGAACGCGCGAACGGACCAGACCCTGCAGGAGAACGTCTATCCCGGAACCGGTGTTCATCAGGTCGGGGGTGTGCGCCTCGCCGGACCAGACGGGCATTTTCAGTGCACCAGCGCCGAGCTGGTTGAGCATGGCCAACTCGACCTCCGGGGCGGCGCGATCGTCAACGGACAGTGAGACGCCCAGGGATCGTGATCGAACGCCTTCGCGCAGGGCGGACCCTGCGACGATGGCGAAACGTTTGGACCTTTTGGCGAGGAGTCGCTGTTCGGTTTCGACAAAAAGGACCGCTTCGTACGCCCCGACGGGGAGTTCGCTGATATCGAGATCGGCGGATGGTCCGTCTCCGTCTTTCACGACGGGCACGCTCGTGCTGCTGATAGTGAATCCGTCAACGTCGCGGACGTCCATTCGGGCGGTCAGTCGTGCGGAATCGGTGTCGACGACCTGCCCGATGATTTTGTGCAAATCGTTCGGCGTGTAGACGTTTCCGACGACGTTGGTCTCGATGGTGACGCGCGGCAGTCGGATGAGCGCGATGTCGTCAAACACGGCCTCGGCCTTGACGTCGTATCTGCTGATGTGTCTTGTCGGTTTGGCACCCGTGTCCCAGACGCCTGGCTGAACAACCCAAACGGTCAGGCCCACGGTCCTTGCGTTGGGTGGTCCTGCCGGGAGATAGATTTCGACCCGGTGCCAGGTGTCGTCGTCGGAATCGCCACCGATGAGCCGACTGAAGCGTTGTGTTGAGACGATGGGCAGACGGTGATCGTCCATGTGGTAGGCGCTGATCGAGGCGCGGGCGTGGTCGAGTTGACGTCCCTGGATCCAGCCGACGACGAGGTAGTCGTTGCCCGGGCGTATGGCGGTGTCGGGGCCTGTGTAACGGTACGCGACGTTGCGTCCCTGCGAGACGAGTCTGAATGACGGTGTCGCGTTGTGACCGGCCCAATCGTCAAACGTGCCGGTGGTATAGGTTGGGAAATCGCCCGATTCGAAGGGTACCCAGTATTTCGGGATGGGTTCGAGGTTGCCGTCACTGCGTTCGTCGAAATCGAACAAATGAACCGTGCGGTCGTCGTCGACGAGCGATGAGGTCTGGGCCACCGTGCGGATCGAGCATGAGAGCAGGACGATGGTGAGGGCGAGCATCGTCGTGTCCGATAACGTGTTATGGGCAGATTTCACACAAGGATATCGGTCGAGGCCGAGGAGGAATGAACCGGGATTTCGCATTCGCCGCGTCCGAGATCGTCATTTGGGCGAATCCTTGCACCTGGTACACGACGTCGGTTGTCACTCCACTCCGCCCAAATGACTATCGCAATCGGATGATGCCTTTGCGGGCTGGCTGTGGACCTTCGACTTTCTCCACAAGCCCGCTGGGGCCGAGGTGGACGACCGTAGCATCTTCCCATAATCCGTAGCAGATGGTTCCTTCGATGGGCGGAAAGATTCTGATCAGATAGTGCCTCGGTGGGCGACCGTACCAGAGCGTTGTGGACCTGGTTACGCCGCCGTCGCTGCTTTGGCCCGTTTCGCCGTCAGGAGCACCAAGTATCTGTTCGACCGCTTTCCTTGACATGCCCACACGGATTTCCTGCCGTTTTCGGGCGATCTCGCTATCGGAAGACATGCTCCTGTCAGGAGACACGACGAAACCTTTCCCGAACCAACTGCTGTACGAATAGTAGATTCGCAGATGACGGGAACCAACCACCAATACAACCAGGAGAGCCAAATTCAGCCCAACGACACGACGCTTCATGCGTCGGTAGCTTCTACATAGCTGCTTTTTTCGATCGATGTAGTCGATGCCACACTCGGGGCAAATGCTCGATAGGAGACCGCTCAAGTTGTATCGGCAGCCTGGGCAGCGGGTCGCATCGATTCGCTGAAGCCGTGACCGAAACCAGACGACCGTTGAGGTGGCAACGAAGATGCCTGTCAACGCACACCAAGGGACACCGATCGCGCGAATGTCGCTCCAACAGGCTCGGCCAATGCAGAGTGGGAATTCCAATACGAGGCGTAGCGTCGATGCGTACAGTAACCATCGCAGTATTGTGGTCATGCGCACATTAAAATAGCCATCCCGCCTCCAAGCAGACGCCGTGGGCACCGCGACCGCGAGCAAGGGCAACCACAGCGGAAAGCCAACGCTCCAGTAGGCACCATTTGGGTGAATAATGAACGGAAGCAGCGTTATACTGAGAATATTGCGGTCAAAGAACCAGCCTGTTTGGGGCCAGTCAACGCCGACGATGACAACGAGGCAACCGCTATTTAAGAGGTAACTGGTCGCACCCTTATACCCCACTTCAAAGCAAAAGAGGCTGCCGCCCCACACCAGCAGAAGAAACACGGAGAGTGCCAGACCGATCTTCCTCGGAAATCGCGCCTCCCCCGGTTTCACTTGATCCCGTGAATTCAACGGCGGCTCTCGTCCTGCATTCTCATCACTGTGGACGATTTTCGATTCGCCAGACGATGTAACCTGTTGCTTGTTCATCATTGGGTTGGACCAGGATTGTCGGACTCTGTCCTGCTCTCTTTTTCGGCAATCCTGACGTAGTGACGTTAACGGGCGAGGATGGTGATGCGGAGTTTGTTGGCGGTTGCGGTGGTTTGGTCGCGATCGACGATGACGGTTTTGCCGGCTTCTACGACGAGCATTTTGGCTCCGTTTTGGGCGAGATTCTTGACAGTATCCGGACCTATCGTGGGA
>JAJDDT010000074.1 GCA_029260165.1 Phycisphaerae bacterium
TTGGCCGTTACCGTCGGATGAGCAAAGATTACGAAATGTTGCCCGTCAGCAGCGAAGCCATGGTGCTACTGACCATGATCAATCTGATGATTCACCGGCTAAAACCAGGATGATCTTGCTTCTCACACACCCTCTCAGGCATTGGTGGAATTCGGGGCCTGTGTAACCCGGCATGTCGATATCAAGAATAATCACGCTGGGATGATAACGGACCACAATGTCCGACGCCTCGTGAGCGCTGTTGCATACGGACACTTCAAAGCCCGCATGGCGCAGACGAACCGCCATCGCCTGCGTCAGCGCCTTGTCATCATCAACAACAAGTATTCTGGACACCATCGGCACGCCCGAATGATTACTCAAACACTGACCAGGTCGGCGTGGACTTTGCCGACACACGATTGAAGGAGTCGCTCGAGGCGATCAGCTTCCAGTGGTTTGGAAAGGAAGTAGACGTTCGGCAGCGTGTGGACCGCATCGTGAAAATCCTCCCGTTCGTGACCGGACAAAAATACGATCGGCACGACGGTTTCACCTCTGATCACACGGGCAATGTCTCTTCCGTTTCCAAGCGGCATTTCATGATCCAGGATGACGGCATCCACACCCTCACGGGTGGTCTGGGAGATAACGCCAAGTCCGTCCGAGGACTCGACAATGCCATAGCCCCATTCCGTAAGCCTGGCTCGGAGCGCCTTTCGAATCTGGCGATCGTCGTCGGCGATCAGGATTCTCTTCTTTTTCATCAAACGACCTCCACAGCGTTGGTCGGTGCGTCGGCTCCCTCAACGAGCGAGAGGAGCCTATTGAAATCAAACGGCTTGCGTATGAATCCGTCCGCGTCACAAGCTTCAACGCAACGTGATACATATTCAGCGTTCGGAGTTGTCGCTCCGGACAGAAAAAAGATTCTGGTGTCACGGTTCGGATCGACGGCTTGAATAGTGCGACAAACCTCAAACCCACTCATGTCCGGCATGGACGCGTCCAGCAGAACGACCTGAGGCCTATGGGCACCGAACTGGTTGATCGCATCCTGACCGTTGGCTGCGAGAAACACGTCGTGACCGACATGGCCTAGTCGTTTACCCAGCGCGCTCCGCACGTCGCGATCGTCATCCACGATAAGAATCTGTGTCACGGTCCGTTCCCCTCGGCAGGATCCGCTCGTCGGACCCTTCCGAGGCAAATCTACGATACGCGCAATCAGAGTGGCAATCGATTCGAGCCACTCCCGTGGTGCCGGAAAAATGAAGGTGTGGTTCCCGTCGTCGGGCAACCTGAAGGAGAAAATCAAAATGATTATGAAATCGTTCCGATAACACGGCAGGTGACACCGGGTTTGGCGATTCCGGTGTTTCAGGAATGGTTGCCGGTTGGTTCTTTGTTCGTCCCGACATCCGGAGAGGTTCAATTCCAGTGACCCCGAATGGCGACCGATAAGAATGAAGCAAAACCGGGATCACCCGGTCTGTTCCGACGGTCTGGAGATATGCCCGCCACCCGATTCATTGGCGGGCCGGTTGCGACGATCGGATTTGCCCAATGCCGCTTGTCCCGCACAATCAATCGCGACTGCCTCGCCCGATAGTAATCGGGATCGTTGTCGTTTGCGTTCTTCCGATCCTGTTGAATTTATCGGGCGTTGACTTCTCGTCACATTCAGTGGACCTCGACGTCACATCCTGGTCGGATATGACCCACGCCGAACGATCCGACCATCTTCACGAGTAGCTCGCCGGAAGCCTCACGCACACCATCCTCGAGTGGTCTGCCTTCTGTGTCGCTTCGTTCACAGTCGTTCTCGCACTCCTCCACGTCCTGATAAGGAAGGATGACATTACCACGCCGGTCATTGGCATGGCGCTTTTTTGTGCGGGGTGCATGGATGCCTTCCATGTGTTGGCTGCAGACCGACTGCTCCATTCGGTGGCCGATTCGGTCAACCTGATTCCGTTTACATGGGCACTTTGTCGCTCGTTTAACGCGGTCATCATGCTCGGCGGCGTACTCATCGTCTGCAGTCGATCGAAAAAGGGGAGAGGCACACCCGTGTCATTCGTCGGCTTGGCCTGCGTCGTACTCGGTGGAACCGCTTTCGCGATCATCCATTATTGTGCCACACGAAATTCCCTGCCGACGACCATGTTTCCCGGCTCGCTCGTGACGCGGCCCTACGACGTGGCTCCGCTTGTCTTGTTCCTGGTAGCCGGTGTCGTCGTCTATCCTCGTCTATACCGTCGAAGTCCGTCATTTTTCACGCATGCGTTATGCCTCAGCGCCATCCCGGATGTTGCAACCCAGCTTCACATGGCGTTCGGCTCATCGAGCCTTTTTGATAACGGATTCAACGTTGCGCACTTTCTGAAAATCGTGGCCTACGTTGTCCCATTGTTCGGGCTTTGCATCGACTACTTCGTCACGCACCGCAACGCTGATTCAAGCCGAGCCAGGATGCGCGCCGTCATTTCCACGGCCGCCGACGGAATCATTACAATCGATCAGAAAGGCACCATCGAATCCTTCAACGCAGCCGCTACGCAGATGTTCGGGTACTCCGAGCGAGAGGCGATCGGAATGAACATCAAGTCGATGATGCCTTCACCGCATCGCGAGCATCACGACGAATACATTGAATCATTCCTGCATACGGGAACGTCACGAATCATCGGAAGGGTGCGCGAGACCGAAGGCCTGCGACGAGACGGAGCTCTTTTCCCGATAGACCTCAACGTGTCGGTGGTGGAATCGAGGAGGCGTCGCTCATTCACAGGACTGGTCCGCGATGTCTCAAGGCGAAAAGAATCAGAGAATGAGTTGAGCAAGCTGTCCGCGGCCGTTGAGCAGAATCCGAGCATTGTTGTCATTACCGATGTTCACGGCACTATCGAGTATGTCAATTCCAGTTTTGTCGCGGTGACAGGGTACACAAAGGAAGAAGCGCTAGGCCGGAACCCGCGCATCCTCAAGTCCAGTCAAACGTCCGAAGGGATATACAGAAGCCTGTGGGAGACGATTTCCAAAGGTGAGGTGTGGCGGGGGGAATTTCTGAACAGGAAAAAGAACGGCGAACTTTACTGGGAGTCGGGATCCATTTCGCCGGTGCGAAATGCAAAAGGACAGGTCACGCATTACCTTGCGGTCAAACAAGACATCACCCAGCGCAAGAAAGCGGACCAGCAGCTACGCGAACAGAATATCTCGCTGGCAAACAAGAACCGCGAGCTGGATGAATTCACCTATGTGGCCAGCCACGACCTTCAGGAACCGCTGCGAAAACTCGTTTCCTTTAGTACCCTGCTCAAGACGGATATTGGGGGTGACCTGCCCGAAAAGGCAGCCACGGATATCAAATTCATTACGGATTCCGCGAAGCGTATGGAGGCGCTGGTGCAGGACCTGCTTCAACTGTCTCGCAGTGGTCGCAGCGATATGAAACGTGAGAGTATCCCGCTGAACGAGTGCGCTGACCATGCCCTTGAATCGCTGTCCACAGCTATCGAGGAAGCGGAGGCTGTAATAGAACGAGACGACCTCCCGGATGTTGTCGCAGACCGTACGCTGATGACTCAGTTGTTTCAGAATCTCATCGGAAACGCGTTGAAATACCGTTCACCGGACCGTACGCCTGTTATCAGGATTACGGTGGAGTCGTCGGAAACCGGTTGGTTGTTCGGCGTGCGCGATAATGGAATCGGGATGGAATCGCAATATGTCGAGCAAATCTTCGCGCCGTTCAAGAGGCTCCACGGACGCGGTGAATACAAGGGCACGGGGATCGGACTGGCCATCTGTCGCAAGGTCGTGGATCGACATGGCGGTCGGATTTGGGCGGAGTCCGTTTTCGGCGAGGGGTCACATTTCAAATTCACACTTAACCGTGGAAAGGAGAAGCTGCAATGGACGAACGAATTGGTCGCCGAGCCGTTGTCCTGCTGATCGAGGATGATCCGGGGGATCAGGAACTGACCCGTCGTGCGCTGATGGAGGATGTGGTCAAGACAGATCTGCATGTTGTCTGTGATGGTGCAGAGGCGATGGAGTTTTTGTTGCAGGAAGGTGCCTACGACGCCGACACCGCTCCACGACCTGACCTTGTCCTGCTCGATTTGAACATGCCCAAAATAGATGGGCGCCAAGTGCTTGAGCGCGTGCGGGCGAACGCCGGGCTGCAAAGTATTCCCGTGATTGTTCTCACGACATCCAGGCAGGAAGAGGACATCATCCGCAGCTACAATCTCGGATGCAACTCCTTTATCACCAAGCCGGTCGACATGGGGGATTTTATCAAGGTGATACGCGAGCTTGGTCACTACTGGTTTGAGTTGGTGACACTACCGGCGGAGGTGGGTGTCTGATGCGGAACGTCGTTAATCGGGCTGACCGCACTTTGTATACCGCGGAAAATGAGGGCCGGAATCGGTGCGTCGCGTGGAGCGAATCACAGATTCCGGTCGCGGAGAAAACAAATGTCACTTGAAACTCTTACGGTCCTGGCGATTGACGACGATTCGGGTGGTGCCGAGTTGCTGCGTAGACACCTCGAAGGCATTTCAGGTTTCGACGTTACTTTCATTCACGCAGGTTCGCCTTCCGAATCGAAGAAAACGCTCGTCGGTAACTCAGTGGACCTGATTTTTCTGGACCATTTGCTGGGGGCTGAGACGGGGCTCAAGCTTCTCGAACAACTTCGCGCTGCCGGCGAGTTGCGTCCCATCATCGCGATGACCGGTCAGGGTGATGAGTATCTGGTGCGCGACCTGATGCGAAAGGGGGCGGACGACTATCTGGTCAAGCGCGACATTTCGCCGGAGTTGCTTCGTCGATCCATTGAGAATGCGACAAGCAGATTTCATCGACGCAGGCTTGAGTCCCTGACCAAAGATCTTGCTCGAGACCTCAAGAAGAAGAACGATATCCTCGAGCAAAAGAACCGTCGATTGGCTGAGCTTTACGATACGGCGCACGAATTTGTCGACAACGTGTCGCATGAATTCCGCACACCGCTGACGGTCATCAAGGAATTCACGTCGATTATGAACGACGGCCTTGTGGGTGAGGTGACAGCGGAACAGAAGGAGTACCTCGGGACGGTTCTCGATCGGGTTGACGACCTTGCCACGATGATTGACGACATGCTGGATATCAGCAAGCTGGAGGCGGGTCTCCTCGGGGCGACTCGAAGGGTTTGCACCGTCGAGGACGTTCCTGGACGCGTTCAAAAGACACTCGAGCGCAAGGCATCATCGAATCAGATTTCGCTGGTATTTCCAGCCATCACATCTTCCCTGGCGATTTATTGCGATCCCGAAAAAATCGGCCGTGTCATCATCAACCTGACGATCAACGCGATCAAGTTTTCAGATGAGGACAGTGAAGTCTCGCTTTGGGTGAAAGAGGAGCCTGGCGACGATACGATCAGGATCGGCGTGACCGACCACGGCCCCGGCATCGCCCCGGAGAAGGTCGCGGAGATCTTCGAGCGTTTTCAACAACTGGACGGTGACATTCGCTCAAGCACGAAAGGGTTCGGGCTTGGGTTGAATATCGCCCGTGAACTGGTCCACCTGAACTTCGGTGATATCGATGTGAAAAGTGAAATTGGCGAGGGAAGCACCTTCTCATTCACGGTACCGGTGGCTGACCCGAAAAAACTGATCCATCGCTATCTTGATCGGATCGATACCTTTCGAAACGGGGCTTCATACGTCTCACTCGTTACGGTCGAGGTGGATCCGTCTATTGGTGAACCGGAACGAAGCGACGTCGAACGGTTTGTTCAGCATCAGATTCGTCGTACCGATCTGGTCGTCTCGGCGCCGTCGAAGGGCTGGGTTGTCGTAGCCGTGAGCAAGCAGGTGGAGTTAGGCAGTTTGATACAACGAATCAAACAAGCACATCTTGACGCCAATCGCAATCGCCCGGGTGCGCCTCTTTCGGACATCGCCATGACGGTAAAGGGGACATGGCCTGTGCATGACGGACGAGAGGAATTCATGAAATTCTACGAATGCGAGCTTGCTCCGTTGGAGACAGTCCATGCCTGAACGCCCTCGATTGCTGATCGTCGACGACGATCGAAGAATTGCCCAGGCCGTGGCGATGCGCCTCAAGGCTGCGGGCTACGATGTGCAGAGTGCCCATGACGGGGAAGCAGGACTTGCAGCCGCGACCGAGCAGCTTCCGGACCTGGTCGTTCTTGATATTCGAATGCCCAAAATCGATGGTTTGTCCGTGCTTGCCAGGCTTCGTGAGCAGGAGCAAACGCGACACATCCAGGTGATCGTCCTTTCGGCATGTGCGGTTGACGAATGCAGGGCGCTCGACGCCGGTGCCTTTTGTTTTCTGCCCAAACCGTACGATCCACAAACATTGCTGGATTCGATCAGTGCGGCGCTCAATAGCGATATCCCCGTCGGTACGCAGGCCGGTTAGCCCTGCTCGCGGAGAGGACGACACGCCTGTCGCCGCGATAGAAACGACAGCAAGTACTAATTGAGAGAGGTGGAGCCGGATGCCAGACAAACGGGTAATGATTGTTGATGATGATCGGGCGCTCGTTCAGGCACTTCGCAAGCGTATCGAGTCACTCGGAATCGAGGTGATCACCGCACACGATGGAATGACCGTATGTGCAGCCCTCGCGCATGACAGGAAACTTGCTCCAATTCCAGTCATCATGCTCACCGGCAAGTCCGACCAAAGCACGATTCGTCGTTGCGAGGAACTCGGTGCCTTTTATCTCCAAAAGTCCGCAGACGTCTGGGATCGGCTCAATCCATTGCTGGGCGAACTCCTGGAGTTGAAGGATCAGGCGGTTAACCCAACACCGGTGACCGCAACTGAAAAGAAGACAGACACCACCATTCCAAAAATTCTCGTCATCGACGACGACCCGGACATCTCAAAGGCGATCAAGATCAGGTTGAAGGCGTACGGAGTAGACGTCATCCGGGCATTCAACGGGATGCAAGGTTATTGGGCAGCGCTTAAGGAGAATCCGAGTGCCATCATCTGCGATTTCAACATGCCGGAAGGCCCCGGCAATTACATACTCGGAAGACTGAAGTCCCATTCGATGACGAAAAACATCCCGGTGATCATCCTTACAGGCCGCACCGTTGGCACGACGAAAGACTATTCACTGGAACGCGAACTTCTCTTGCTGGGTGCGGCAAAATACTTCACCAAGCCGCTCGATTTCGATGAGTTTCTCGGCGAACTTCGCAAGCATGTCGAATTCCCCGCGATATCCGCCGGGCTCGGCGTGCTATCGCACACATAGGGAATTCCGCGGCCGGGCGATTTGTTCACACGAAACAACGTGCTTTCATCCCGGGCGCATGACCGTTTCGGCGGCGTGCCATTGATCGTTGTAGCATCACGCCTCGTGGGTGACGGGAAAACGAAACGACGACTTCTTGCAATTGCGCCGCCCACAAGGGGCGACGCTACAGAATGGGTACCTGCAGGACACCACGATCGTACCCGCCGATTTTGTCCCGCACCCTTTCATCCCCGACGACGATTCTATTCGGGACCGAACAGGAAGATTAGAATATCACCGAATCGACGTGACCAGTGCTCCTCGTTGTGCCTGCCGCCGGTGATTTCATCATATCTGTACCCCGCGTTTCGCCTCAGTCCGGCGCGATCGAAAATTCCTGAAAGCTTGCGCGCATCTTCGGTGGCGTTCCGGTATTGATCGATATCCTGCTGCTCATCAGTGCCCATGTCGATCCAGAATCTGACGTTGCGCATCCAGAGACCGTCGGATTTTCCATATCGATTCAACAGCGAGTGCCCGTTCCACATCAACGCCGGTGACACCGCAGCACACTTGCCGAATACCTGTGGATACTCCGCGCAAACATACAACGAAATCAGCCCGCCCGCTGAAGAGCCACAAATGGCCGTACCGTTACGCGACGAATTCGTTCGGTATTCGGCGTTAATGAATGGAACCAGCTCCTCCACGATAAATTTCGCGTACCTCGGCCCCTTGCCGCCACGTCCGGACGTGCTATCTGCGTCCGGCGTCATTTCGGCCATTCGGTCATCATTGCTGTAGATGCCGACGATAATGACCGGTTCAATCTGACCGTCGGCGATGAGATTTTCCGCGTGCTCGTCCGCCCGCCACTCGACACCGAACGAGGACGTAGCTGCATCAAAAACGTTTTGCCCATCATGCATGTAAATCACCGCGTATCGTCCATCGCCTGTTTCATAGTCCGGCGGAAGATAGACGGCGATGGTTCGTTGATTACGCAAATGCCCGGACCAAAACGCGTAATGAAAACGAACGTTCCCGGTGAGCGTGTGCTCGACACTTCGTTGGGCCGAATCGGTTCCAAATGATGCGACGACGATCTCGATGATCTCCGGGCCGGAAACGCGGTGGCGACGATTGTCGATGTCCGCACCGTCTGTTGTGCGTTCGACCGTGTCCCACGTTCCCCGTGTCACCTTGAATTCCAAATCCGTGCCGACGAGCAGGTCGATCTTCACACGAAATCGACCGTCTTTACCACGCGGTACACGCAACCCATCCGCCCGCCAATCCCCAAGCCCAGCCACATTGCCCACCAGGAAGATGTGATCTCCCGTGGACGAGGAGGCGGGGACCGTTATTGCGAATTCCACCGGCGCACCCAGCGCGGACACCGACAATACGCCAAGAACCGCCGGAACAATAAGACCAAATCCATTCATGCTTCACCACCGTCGTATATTTACCATTGATCGACGAACGATTCCTGATCAACCGCAATCAGTATCGCGGCAAAATCCCCCGATGCCAATGACGACGTACACAACTTGATCGAATTCAACGACTCCGTACCATGGTCACGGCGTATGGCGTCTGCACGCCACCATGAGCATCCACCGGACACCTTCACGGAAGGAAACCCGATGACCAAACGGTCCCTCGCCTCGATCCTGATACTATCCACCCTCTCCCTGGCAACCACCAATGCCCTGGCTCAATGGCAGCACCTTGGTGATGTCACGGCTTACGCGCTCGACGATTCGACGCTGACTGTTAACGCAGGGCAATCCGCCGTCCGCATCTCCGCCATCACCAACGACATCATTCGCGTCCGCCTCGCCCCGACCGGCGAATTCGGACGCGATTTCTCGTGGGCTGTCCTCGACACATCGACCAAAGGCAGCCTCAGGATCACCAGCGAAGATTCCAAACGCATCATCGCCACGACCGGACCGCTCAACATCATCGTCCATCGCACACCGTGTCGCATCGAAATCCGCGATGCCCAAAATCACCCGCTCACCATCGACGACCCCGCGCGCGGGATGGCCTGGGAAACGCATGATCGCAGCAAGAGCGACAGTAACAACGTCGCCCCCGCCGGCGCGGTGCGTCTCTGGCAACAAATGGACGATGGTGTCGCGATCTATGGTCTCGGAGAAAAGACAGGTCCGCTCAACAAGCACGGACGAGTCTGGTCCATGTGGAACACCGACGCTTTCGGGTACGGACCAGGCCGCGACCCGATTTACAAGTCGATCCCTTTTTTCATCGCCGCCCGCAATGGTAAGTATCACGGTGTCTTCTTCGACAACCCGTGGCGATCGTCCTTCGATTTCGCGCAGTCGGAACGCAAGGTGTTCAGCTACGGAGCGGAGGGTGGTCAACTGAATTACTATGTGATCGCAGGCCCCGACCCGAAGAAGGTCATCGAGCGATACACCGACCTGACCGGCAGAATGGAACTGCCGCCCAAATGGACTCTTGGATACCACCAGTGTCGCTACAGCTATTTCCCCGAATCCCGCGTCCGCGAACTCGCCAAAACCTTCCGCGAAAAACGAATTCCCTGCGATGTCATCTACTTCGACATCGACTACATGGACGGCTACCGGTGCTTCACATGGAACCCTCGATGGTTCCCCGATCCGAAGGGGCTGATCGACGACCTGCACGAGCAGGGATTTCGAACCATCGCCATCATCGACCCCGCCATCAAGCACGAACCAGGCTACAACGTCTACGACGAGGGCACCGAAGCCGACGCGTGGGTCCGCAAGCCGGACGGAAATGTTTATGTGGGTCGCGTCTGGCCTGGTAAGGCCGTCTTCCCGGATTTCACCAGTCCCGATGTGCGGGAATGGTGGGCAAATCTCTACCCGCCATTCATGAACGACTGTGGCATCGACGGCATCTGGAACGACATGAACGAACCCGCCGATTTTGATGGCCCGAATCACTCCGTTCCCCTCAATCTGCGACATCACAACGAAGGGGAGGAATCGTCACACCGCGCCTGCCACAACATCTATGGCATGCAGATGGTCCGTGCGACCATGGAGGGGCTGAGGCGATCCAACCCCGGTAAGCGACCTTTCGCCATTACCCGCGCGACCTATGCAGGCGGTCAACGATACGGCGCGACATGGACCGGAGACAATACCAGCACCTGGGAGCATCTGCGCATGAGCGTTCCAATGGTGTTGAACCTTGGTGTATCAGGCATCTCGATGGTCGGACCTGACATCGGCGGATTTGCCGGCGGTGCGACACCCGAGCTTTACATTCGATGGATTCAGGTCGGGAGTCTGTTCCCATTCGCCCGCACCCACACCGCCTGGGGGAATCCCGACCAGGAACCATGGTCCTACGGTCCCGAAGTCGAGGAAATCGCACGACACGCCATCGAGCGCCGATACCTGCTCATGCCGTATCTCTACACCCTTCTCGAAGAAGCCACTCGCACCGGTGTCCCCATGATGCGGCCCATGTGGCTTGAATTCCCGCAAAGCGGATGGGGTGATCACATATTCATGCTTGGCTCGAATCTTCAGGTGGTCCCGATCGTCCATCCCGAAGCAAGAGATTTCAAACACTGGCTGCCGCCGGGCGTCTGGTTTGACGTTCACACTGACCTCCTCCACCAGAGCGGCGAACCGGTCCATGTCGATGCAGACCTGCACAACCTGCCCATGTTCGTTCGCGCAGGTTCCATCATCCCGACCCAAAGCGTTGTGCAAAGCATGGCTGAGACACCCGGAGAGTCGCTCATTCTCGATGTTTGGCCATTCGGGCAGTCCCGCGGAACGTTGTACGAAGACGACGGCGAATCCGAGAGCCATCGAGATGACGAATTCAGGCGGACGGAATTCTCCTGTCTTGCGAAGGATAACACCGTCGAGTTCAGGATTCACAAGCCGGACGGCAGTTACGTTCCGCCCGATCGGTCACCGCTGGTCAGGATTCACGGCCTGCACGCAGCCATCAGCAACGTCACGGTTTCCGATGGACGCGGAAAATCGGTCAGCAACTCCGATACACTCGACCGCTCCGTGCCTGCCGAACCCGGGCAATTCGTGTACAACGATCGCTACAAGGCATGGATCGTCCGTATGTTCCCGGACAAGGGTCGGGAGCAAACGCTCAAAATAAAATTGTCCCATCGGCAATCCCCAAAACCATCCGTCGTTCGATTCGATTTTTCCGACATTCGGCGCGACGTCGTGCACCACAACGATTTCGTCGATCCAATATACAACGGGTCCGCGATGCGTCTCGCGATCCACAGCGTCTGGGATCCCTACGTCGTCCTGCGACGCGTGGACATCAACGCCGCCAACACCCCGATCATGCGAGTCCGGGTAGCAACCGAAAACACCAAACGCGTTTCGTTAACATGGTCATCTGTCAAAGGCAGATCGTCCGCAGCCCGGCACTCCGTTTCAATGGATGTCGTGCCCGACGGGAAAATGCGCGAGTACACCATCGACCTCGAACATGCATCGAAAGGCAACTGGCGGGACCGCGTCTATTACCTGCGCGTTGATTTCGACGACGGCATTCAACCGGCCGAGATCATTGAACTTGAATCGGTCTCCTTCGAACCACGACCAGCCACGCGAAGCCCTTAGGAACGTCGTCGAAATAACTTCCCGATTTACCCGGCGGCGGGGATGGCTCGGTAGTTCCATTTGGGCAAGAAGGCATCGAAGACGATCTTCATGTTCTTCTTGAACCCTTTGGCGCACTTGCGGCCAATCTCG
>JAJDDT010000075.1 GCA_029260165.1 Phycisphaerae bacterium
GGATTGGCCGTTACCGTCGGATGAGCAAAGATTACGAAATGTTGCCCGTCAGCAGCGAAGCCATGGTGCTATTGACCATGATCAATCTGATGATTCACCGGCTAAAACCAGGATGATCTTGCTTCTCACACACCCTCTCAGGAAATACCCAGACCCGACGAGTTCCTCGTTCTTCCTGTTGGCAACAACCCAAGCCAGACCGTGATCTGTTTCACGCGTGCTTTCGGATCGTTGCCGTCTGCGTCGTGGATTCGATTCACTTGAACAGTCTTCGTTTGCCGGCTCGTTCCAGTGAATCCACCAGTATGGCGAGCGATCCGATAGTGCCAGGTGGACATTGCCAACCCGAACGCTTTCGATCCTCTTGTTGTTAAGACGCTTACGTTTCTCCTTTCGCGATTTAGTTCCCATAGCTCAGCTCCTTCCTGCGGAAGTACGCCGAGGCTTACGAGAAAACCGAACTTGACCACTCTTGATCCCATTGAGCCATCGAATCAGTTCGGGCTTGCAGTGATACCACCGGTTCCCGAGCCTGAAACACGGGATGTGAGTGTAGCGCCTCTCCTGGCACCAGTCCACGATGGTCTTGGGGGACTTGCCGAGGACGACAGCTAATTCGTGGGCGGTGCATGGGTCAGCAAGGCTGGAAAGCGCTGGCCGAACACCGTTTTTGATGTCCGATTTAGGATCACCTGGCTCATCGGTGGATGCGCAAGTCCTTTCTGCGTCAGGATTTTGGGGTGGTTATTCATGGATCACGCAGGCCGTACGGCTTGTCCGAGGCGTCCGCCGTAGAAGATGACGATGGCCGACGGGAATGGGGCTGACGTCTTTGCTCCACCGAATTTCAGTCTGCCGCGGAGGAAAATCGTCTCCCCTCGCCTCGCGAATTCATGCCACCATCTGGTGTCGGTGCGGCTGAGCACGAGGCACACAACTGTCGCACCCATCAGTGATTCTTCGTACGCCTTCTTCATAAACGCGGCGATGGCTCGCCCGTACGGCGGATTCATCCAGATGGTCCCGGTCCATCGTTGGTTCAAGGCGTTGTGTTCTGGGGTGAAGTATCGTTGGCACTTGGCGTTGCCCGGCGTAGCGCAGGCATCGAGATCGAAGTGGAAGACCTCGTTGAGTTCATTGAAGAGGTCGTCGGGTGTCGACCACTCGGCGCTGGTGCTCCTGAAGTGTATGTCGATTGGGTTCGGCACTACCTGGTTCCTTGATCGTGCGTTTGTGGATCGGATTGGGCACCCGCGGAGGGGGGTGGGTTGCCGGACGGTCCTCGCAATGTCGATTCGTCAGCGGCTTCGATGGGTGTCGTGCAAATGCGCAATCCGACGAATTCCTTCAATCGCGTTCGTAGGTCGGCAATGTCGTGCTTCATCGGTTTCAATGTTGACTCGATACATGCGGCGACTCGTTCGACGCTGTTGGCGTCCAGGCAGAGGACATGGTTCGCGAGGTCCGAATACGCGGCATCGTTGACCAGCAGCAGTGCCGCGGTGATGGCGCACAGTTCGCCGTCGGTTGGCAGCGTGACGTACGCCGTCGCCTTCAGGAATCGAGTCTCGGTCATGTCGTATTGCAGCATGCTCATGATTCGGTGCCTTTCAGGCCCAACTGCTGGTTCGCTGTCTTGTCGTGTTTCGGAGTTGAGAGCGGTTTGCGTCGCGCGCGGCGTTTGTTGCCGTGACTTTGAAACGCTCTGTCATCGGCCATGAATCGTCGGGCCATTTCGCGGAGCAGGTCCGCCTCCGTGACGTCACTTCCGCAAGCGTCACGATAGTAGCCCTGGTAGACGCACGGGCAGGTCGTTGAGGTCATCGTTGACGGACATCCAGTGCCAGTGAATTCGGCACAACTGTTTCCATCGCAACAACAGATACTCGTTTCGCCCAAATCGTCCCAGATAATCACGGTTCCGAATGCATTCTGGAGAATATCAAACGCGGACAAATCAGCCGCGTCGATGGAGTTGCTCCCATCGATATCGAAAATGGAACTTTTTGAAGACGCGTTGATCGCGTTTTGCAGTGTTTGCCTGTCATTGGCGTCTGTATCGCCGTCACCGTCGACATCGCCCGGACGATGTTGAAAAGTGATCCAGTGACCGTCGATGTCAATGTCGAGCACTTCACCCGGCGCGATTTGCCGTGTCATGTGGATGACCCATGTACTGCCGCTCCCGGTGACTTCGCTCACTTCAGGCGCAGTTGAGTGGCTCGAACTGATGACTATGTCATCGGCATCCAATGCGCGGGAAGCGGTGTACTGCACCGTGATTTCGCGCGGCGCTAACACCTTCTCATCCTTGTCGAGTTCCACCACAGTGATCGATTTACCGTCCGGCGGGTCCGTCCAGCTGACGCTCTGTGCAAAAAATGATCCGCAGCTCGTCGCCAAAATGAGCGCGCACCTTCTCCATGGACAATTCATAATCTTTCTCCTTTGACCAGCGATTCAAACCGCGCGCAGATCGACCATCGACCGCCCGCGCGATTCTTTTAGTGTTTCGGTAATGTGAGAGTCTTTCGGCCTCCGACTCGCTTACAAGTCGTACCAAGAGTCAAAATCGTGATCGAAGATATTACGCGCTCACGAAAAGGAGATTTTTTTTTTGGGGGGGGGAATTGCTGTGCTGGCCCATATGGTGTCGTGCAGGGGTGCGATGTTCCCGCAGATGAGATTTCTGCCCCGGTTAAGGTCATCGCCTCCGGGCAGCTATCCCAGCGGCCATGGAGGCAACGAAGTGGTCGAAGCCTGGGAGACAAGAGGCGGCGCGAGGCCGTAACATGTGTGAACACCGAGACGGCCCCGAATTGCACGACGCGCAGGCCGGGCCTGCCTGGACCGGGGGAAGACCGGCACGGATCGAACAGGTTGGACGACAGGTTCGATCCCCTTTGCCGGGGTGGTGGGTGTCCACCTGTCCACCAGGACATTTTGCAGTTTTGCGCGAGGGTGTTGAACCAGCGATTCCAGTTCTACAGGCAAACCCAGTCCATTGAAGGATGCAGAATGGGTGCACCTGCGACACGGTTCTGTTCTCCAGGATTCCTGAGCGCCTTTGAACCCATCTCGCGACTTCCTCTTCGTGCCGCGTTTGTCCGTATTCCACGCGGATGACGGTGCCGCGCTGTCTGGATGGTTGCGGCACCGTTTTCGTTCTTGCGCGAATGGATCAAGGTGGTGGTTTAGGAAATGGCAACGCAATCGACAGGGGTCTCCAAAATTCGGCTCTCCGATGAGGAGATCAACATTATCATGGACAATCTCGACGTAAAGCAGAGGGATGCGGCAGAGAATCAACGCAGGTCGGAGCGCCACCGCCTCCGCGGAAGGGCCACGGTCGTGGTGTACGAGACGCCCAACACAACTCAAAAACTGATTGTACGGCTGCGGAATGTCTCAATCCATGGCATCGGATTCCTGTCCGCAACTCCCATGATTCCCGACACCGAATTTCAAATCTGGTTACCCACCGGGGCAGGCGGCAGCATGGTCGACAAGGTGGCCACGGTGCGCCGATGCAATGTTGCACCAAAGATGCTTCACGAGATTGGCGCTGAATTTGTGATTAGTTGAGCGACTGGCCGTAAGGAAATCTCCTGAGCGCCCGTCCCCCCAAATGCGATTCAGGACATAGGGAGACGGCTCGTCCGTCTTCCGCGCTCTGCCTTTGCCCACGGTGCGGACCTCCGCGAACCGGAGCAGGGGCGGGGCGCGTTTTATTGGCGCGGAATGCACATTGGACGTCGGATCGACGGTGTCCGTAGCAAGAACTCCATACGCGTTGTCAATCAAGCACTTACGATTTGACGGGACGAAGGGCTCAGCTACCGTTTTCAGGCAGCGATGATGCCCCCTGGAGACGTTGAAATGGGCTTGATTCGTGCCACGTTGTTGTTCTTCCGCGGAATGCTGAGTGACCAAACCGAACTCGCAACCGAGAATCTCGCCCTTCGCCAACAACTCGCCGCCTTGGAGTACCGATCCAAGCGCCCACGCTTGCGTAAGCGTGACCGCATCTTCTGAGCAATTCTGTCCCAAGTCTGGTCGAATTGGCGATCTGCCCTTCTCTTCGTGCAACCAGATACCGTCGTCCGTTGGCACAGACAGGGATTCAAGTTGTTTTGGCGCTGGAAGTCTCGCGGGAGGAAATCAGGAAGACCAGGTATTGACGCCGAAATCCGCAAGCTGATTCGCCGAATGTCCCGCGAGAATACAAGTTGGGGTGCGCCGCGCATTCATTCGGAGCTACTGCTACTCGGCTATACGGTGTCCGAAACAACCGTGGCGAATTACATGAAACGCGATCGCAAGCCGCCATCCCAGACGTGGCGGACATTCCTTGACAATCATCTGACTGACATCGTCGCTGTAGATTTTTTCGTTGTCCCGACAGCGACATTTCGCCTCTTGTACGCCTTTGTCGTTCTCCGCCACGATCGTCGGCGCGTTGTCCATTTCAACGTCACCGCCCATCCGACGGCGGCCTGGACAGCGCAGCAGATCGTTGAAGCGTTCCCCGAAGAGTCCGCTCCACGGTTCCTCATTCGCGATCGTGATGGCATCTACGGTCTGGATTTTCAGGCGCGCGTCGCAAACATGGGTATTGAAGAGGTCGTCACGACTGCAAAATCTCCTTGGCAGAAGGATCATGTAGCATGTTGCACCTCATTGGTTCGGTTCGGTGAGATCTCCGAGAATCTTCTTCGTTCGGATAGCTTCTGCCCCTGGCTCCTGGCCGGGGCGATGCCATTGATGGGTTCGTAGAGGCATTCACCCTTGCCATTATAGGCATGGGCGCGGAGCAGGCCATGGTCGCGCCATGCCTTGATCGTGCCCGGCGTTACGCTGAGCTGCTCGGCGATCTCGGCCAGCGACAGCAGGCCCGCACCGCGTAGTCGGTCGTGTCGGCTCTTGAGCCGGTAGTTTCGACGGATGCGCGAGACGATCGTCGTCGTGAACGCACCGCCCGTTCCGGAGCGCAGGCTACGTTGATTGAGTCGCGAAGCGATCTGCTCGTCCGTGTGGTGATCGAGCATCCGATCGATCTCGCCTATCACATCGTCGCCTGTACGCCGAGCCTCTCCTGCCGACAGCGGAACAGGCAATGTCAGTGTCTGCCTGCTTCCGCCTTTGAAGCGAACATGAGCCGTGATCTGCCTGGCTTTGATCAGCGTGACATCTTCGATCAGCAAACGCACCATCCGTTTCCGTTCTCGGTCGGGTGTTTGTGGATCGCGCCACAGCTTTGGGAAGTCCGTAGCCAATGACAGCACCCGGGCCTTGCTCTACTCATCAAAGACCATACGGTCAGCCTGGCATTGCTGTTCGTATTGTTCCTGTGCCTGGGTCAGGGCCCGCAACTTTTCGTTCCAGTCCGCTTCCAACGAATCAGCCACCAACCGATTGTTCGGATCGACCTGCATATACCGATTCTGCGCGAGATCGGCTTCATAGCGAGCACGTTCGACCTGCTGGTGGCGTAGTTGATCCGCCTCTTCCAGACGAGACTGAAGTTCCTGCTGAACCGTCAAAGCAACCTCCAGCGTGACGGGTTCGATCATCCGCACCAGCAGTTCGCCGATGGCTTGATCGATGCCAACTCCGGGGACGCTCTGGCAAATGGGTTGCGCGTGTTCAATGCCGTGACGCTGGCACAAATAGTTGGTATCCAGTCGCCCCTTGCGGGCGTGATAACGAACGGTCATCCGTTGCCCGCAGATGCCGCACATCACCAGGCCCTGCAGCAGCGCCGGACCCTGGCCGGGTGGACTCTTTCTGCGGTCCAGGCCGTATGCCTGTGCGTATTCACGGAACCGTTGCTGATTCTGTTGGAATTGTTCCCAGGTGATATAGCCGGGATGCGTGTCCGGCAGGAGCGTGTGCTACTGATCTTGCGGCAACTTCCGGACGCTGTCACGACCGTTCCCGTTCTTGTGCGTCCGGAAGCGGCCGTAGACGAACGCGCCGGCGTATCGGGGGTTGTGCAGCGTCTGTAACACACGGGTATGGCCCAGTGGCGCCCAAACCAGTTGCCCTTTGTTTGGGCCCCGACGCAGACGACGTGGGAACAACAGGTTCTGCTCACGGAAGAATTTGACCACCGCGCAGGCGGATCCAGCCCGCTGGTAGGTTTGAAAAACCGTACGAAGAGCCTGTTGAACCTGTCGATCCGGGTCCAACACAACGTGGTTTTGCTGATCGTACTCAAGCCCAACGGGCAGCGGTGACTTCAATTCGCCGCGGCGTGCCTTGTTTCGAATTCCACCCTGCAGGCGAGCGCGAAGCACATGCAATTCAGCCTCACTCATCGTGCCCTTAAGCCCCAGGAGCAGACGATCATTGAAGTGGCTGGGATCATACAGACCATCTTCGTCCAGGATCAGCGTGTCACTCAAAGCGCAAATCTCGAGCAGGCGGTGCCAGTCGGTGGAGTTACGCGCCAGGCGCGAGACCTCCAGGCCCGGCACGATACCCGCGTGCCCCAGTCCCATTTCGCTGACCAACGTTTTGAAGCCTTCGCGATCGACGCCGGAGGCGCCGGACTTGTCCAGGTCGCTATCGATGACGACGACCCGCTCCACCGGCCACCCCAAAGCGACCGCTCGCTGACGCAAGGCGTATTGCCGCCGAGTGCTCTCGGTGTTCTCGAAGACCTGGCGAATCGTGGATTGACGCACATACAAATAGGCGTCTCGTTTAAGATGGCTGGCGGTGATCTTTTCGATGTGATGGTCGTTCATGCGGTAGCCTCCAGAGATGCGCGCCCACCGTCGAGGATCATGTTCGTCAGGACCAAAGTGACCTGATGGTGCAGGTGAGATGGGAGTTCAGGGCCATCGGGAACCGCGCGGGCCTGCCGCCGCTCAACTGAGACACCGCGCTGCGGCCACGCTCGCATCCAGGCCACCACACCACGACTGATCAACAACGCCGGTCCCCACCTACGGCTGGTCCAGCCCGGTTGAACCGACGCCTGCTGACGCAGGTCTTCGTAACGTTGTGTCCAGTCTGCAGAAGGATCGAGAGGATCAGGTTGGTGAGCCGCCGACATGGCTATCGCCCCTTTTTTTCGCGCCGTGACAAGGCCCGTTCGATACTGCGGGGGTGAACCGACAGCCTCAACCGCATGCGAATCATGTTCGCCAGCGCCGGAGCCCGTAACGCCGGGTCTTTCGTCCGCTGCTGGTCGACGAACTGCAGGACTTCCTCCGAGAGCTTGTGGGCGTGACGCGGGCCTGGCCGTTTGGGTACCAGGCCGGGCAACCCATCCTGTTCGAACGACGCTCGCGCCTGATAGAAGGCCGGTCGCGAGAAACCGAACGCCGCAGCCGTCTCGGTGACGGTATGCCCATCGACTCGAACCTGGCGAAGCATTTCGTATTTGACCTGCACCAGGTCGCAGGGATCGAAGAACTCGTTGAATTGAAACAGCTCGTGGGCGACGCAATGCGGGCGCGGGTTGAGCGCCCCGTGCTCGATCAGTGCCTTGCCCTTGGCATCCGTGCGTTTGGTCATGGCGGTCTCCCAAAGGCGGCCTCATGCGCGCCAATAGAATTATGCCGTTCACAAAGTACCCGTCAAGGCGAAAACGTCGCAAGGCACTGCCCGGACAGGCAAATATGTGCGTCAATGCACGCAGTTCCAGCAAGCCCTCCGGAAAGGCGAGCGGCGTAAACATCTTTACGTTTCCGGCGTAATCCGCCTTACACTCAACTGATCCCCGTTTGGACGTCATCGAGACGTCCCTCCCGCCACCGCCTTGATCAACTCAGCCAACTCAAGCAGATCCTGAGCCCTTAGGAACGTCGTCGAAATAACTTCCCGATTTACCCGGCGGCGGGGATGGCTCGGTAGTTCCATTTGGGCAAGAAGGCATCGAAGACGATCTTCATGTTCTTCTTGAACCCTTTGGCGCACTTGCGGCCAATCTCG
>JAJDDT010000076.1 GCA_029260165.1 Phycisphaerae bacterium
CGCTCGAATGCGACAATGTGGGACCCCCGGCGCGGCGGGTTTGCCTCGTGCGTTTGGTGGAGTCCGAATGGATACGTGGAACGCGGTTTTTTTGAAGAACGTTTCAAGTGAGCGACGCACATGTGCGCCGCATCACCGGAGGCTGTTCGCATTCGTTTTCTAAAAAAGAGGGCTGACGCCGGAAGAAAATGCAGGAAAACGCGAAAAACCCCTTGACCACAAACAGCCTCTTCATGGATACCCAGCCGTGTCGATTTCTGCACCGCACCGACCCCAACACGCAATTCATTGACCCCCAAAACCCCCACCAATACCATGCAACCCAAATGCCCGACCAACTCACCACCATCATCGACGCCTTCCCCGGCAAACGTGTCCTGCTCGTCGGCGACCTCATCCTCGACCGATACATCTACGGTGACGCGGAACGCATCAGCCCCGAAGCACCCGTCCCCGTCCTGCGGGCCATCGAAACCCAGGAACGCGTCGGTGGATCCGCCAACGTCGCAGCCTGTCTTCGCGCACTGAACATCGACGTCCTCTGCTGCGGTGCCATCCCAAACGACCCAGCCGGCCGGAGACTCCGACACCTCCTCGATGATACAGGCATCGATGTCTCGGGGTCCGTCGCACCAACCGACCGATCCACTACCACCAAGACCCGCTTCGTAGGCCTCGCACAGCACCGACACCGTCAGCAACTCCTCCGACTCGACGAGGAATCCACCAACCCACTTCCCACCGACACCGCCAATCAACTCATCAGGAACGTCACCGACAGAATCAAAAATGTTGACGTCGTCTGCATCGAAGACTACGCCAAGGGCATCATCACCCCCGAACTCGTCGACGCCATCATCACCGCCGCCGGAAAAGCCAACATCCCCGTCATCGTCGATCCCGCAAAGGTCCACGACTTCGCGCTCTACTCGGGCGTGTCAGCCATGACGCCCAATCGCACGGAACTCGAGCACGCAGCCAATCAGCGTTTTACCACCCCCGAGTCCGTCATCGCAGCAGGCCCCGCACTACGCAACAAGTGGCAACTCGACTGCCTCGTCGTTACCCTCGACCGCGACGGAGCCGTCGTCATCGAAAAAGACCAGGACGCCGTCCACCTCCCAACCCGCCCCCGAAGCGTCTACGACAACACCGGCGCGGGAGACGCCGTCCTCGCCTGCCTCGCCGCCGCGATCGCATCGGGCGCATCCTGGCCTGACGCCGTCCGACTCGCCAACATCGCCGGCGGACTCGAGGTCGAAAAGTTCGGCTGCGTCCCCATCACCGCCGACCAGATGCTCGCCGATCTCCGCATCGAACATCGTCAAAAAAACGGCAAACTCCGCACCCTCGATGAACTCATCCCCGAAATCACGCTCCGCAAAGACCGCGGCGAAACCATCGTCTTTACCAACGGCGTCTTCGACATCCTCCACCCCGGACACATCCACTACCTCACCCAGGCCCGCCAGCTCGGAAGCTTTCTCATCGTCGCTATCAACACCGACGAATCCGTCCGCCGTCTCGACAAGGACACCGACCGACCCATCAACAACGAGACCTTCCGAGCAGCCATGCTCGGCGCCCTCGAATGCGTCGACTACGTCACGATCTTCAACGAGGACACCCCGCTCGAATTGATCCGAAAAATCCGCCCCGACATCCTCGTCAAGGGCGGAGACTACACCCCCGAAACCGTCGTCGGCGCGGACGTCGTCCGGAAATCAGGCGGCAAGATCAAAATCCTCCCCTTCCTCGAAGGCTACAGCACCACCACCATCCTGAAAAAAATCCGCGACACCCAACGGCCGCGGTAGACCAGAAGCTAAATTCAGGGCTGAATTTTGGCGTTATGGGGCCATTATTGTCACACGAAACACCAAAAAGTGTGCCAGAATCTGGAATTCAGTTGGCGAAAACAGATTTTGGTGCTATTTTTATGGTCTCATTTGCGAATTGCCGCCGAATCCAACGATTTCCTGGTTTCGGCGAGTACCGCGCTGTAAGTTGATGTCAAGATGGATGTTACATGCTTTACGGAACACAAGACGGGGCTGCTTCGGGAAATTAGCACGCCTGGTCGTACGATTAACTGGGCGTTCATTCCCCGACCGTTGAATGAGACGTTGCGGTTCGACCCGAAACTGTGGCCTTTGATTACCGAGGCGACGGCAGCCGTTGCGCGCCTTGAGCAGATCAAAGGCATCCTCGCCAATCCAGCCTTCCTGCTGAGACCACTCCAGCAGCGTGAAGCACATCGTTCGAGTCGCCTGGAAGGAACACATGCGACACCTGAGGAGCTGGTCCTGTTCGATCTTTCAAAAGGAGGACGCGAAGGGGCAAGTGAAAGCGATGCCCAACGTGCGAGTGATCGCCGCGAAGTGTGGAATCACTATGAAGCATTGCGTCAGGGACACAATCGGATTGTAGACGGCAAACCAATCGATAAGTCGATGATTCTCAACCTCCACAAGGTGCTCATGACCGGTGTCCGAGGCAAGGACAAGTGCCCAGGTGAATTCCGCACGAAGCAGGCATACGTTATCAGCCAAAGCACTTCCAGGTACATCCCACCACCTCCGGAGTACATTGAAGAAACCATCTCGAATCTCGTGAAATTCATTGCCACAAGCGAAGTGGTGCCATTGGTCGCGAGTTTCGCCGCACACTATCAGTTCGAAGCGATCCACCCATTTGAAAACGGCAACGGGCGCGTTGGGCGAGTGCTTTTGTCACTCGGAATCAGCAGGGAATTGCGCCTGCATATGCCTTGGCTGTACTTAAGTGAGTATTTCGAAAAGCATCGACGCGAATACAACGGAGGGATGTTCAATATCAGTGCCAACGGTGAGTGGACCGAATGGCTGGAATTCTGTTTGCGAGGCGTTGTCGAGCAGTCCGAATTCACCATCCTGCGATGTGAGCGCCTTCGTGCGATTCGTGAGGAATTGCTGCAGAAACACGGTGATGCCGGGCAGCGCAATCGCGGGATCATTGATATGCTGTTCGAAGACTTTGCCATTTTCTCCCGAACCGTGGCTGATCGTTTTGGTGTTAAGCAGGAGACAGCCAGAACAGACCTCAAGAAGTTTGAAAATGCAGGCGTCCTGTTTGTGATCCCGAAGACGCGGCCAAAGGCTTATGCTTGCTCTGCGATCCTTGAGGCGGTATTTGGTGACACACAACAATAGCGGGCCATGGCTTGAGTTTGACCATTGCGACAGTAGATTGTTTGCAGCGTAAGGCTTGCGATCGAAATACCAACCAGGAATAAAATGACCGATGCCATCACAAACGCATTCGACGACCACACCAACGTCATCATCGCTCTGCGCGAGCATATTCCGCTTATCCGGACCATCACTGATGCGCTTATTGCCACGCTCAAAAACGGTGGGCGCATTTACACGCTCGGCAATGGCGGATCTGCCGCTGACGCCCAGCACATCGCCGCGGAACTCCTCGGACGATTCAAACGCGACCGCAAAGCTCTCCCCGCCGTTGCCCTGACCACCGACACCTCCGTCCTCACCGCCGTCGGAAACGACCTTGGCGCGGACGACATATTCCGCCGACAAATCGAAGGACTCGTCACCGAAAAAGACCTCGTCTGGGCACTCTCCGTCTCAGGTTCATCACCCAACGTCATCGCCGCACTCAAACTTGCCAAACAATTGAATGCCACCGTGGTCGGGTTCACCTCAACCAAAGGCACCGCGATGGCGGACCTCTGCACCCACTGCCTCATGGTCCCCGCCACCACCAGCGACCGGGTCCAGGAAGCCCACGAACTCTGCTATCACATCATTTGTGACCTCGTCGAACAAACCTTCGCCAACCCGCCGTCGTAGTAACCACTGACCATGAACGTTCTCATCACAGGCTCCAGCGGACAGATAGGCACCAACACCGCCCTCGCCCTCCTCGACCAGGGCCATTCCGTCCTGGGCATCGACCACCGCCAAAACACCTGGACCGACCGAATCGACACGCAAATCCTGGACCTGCGCACCGTCAAACCCGCCGACTTCCCCGACGCCGAATTCGACGTCGTCCTCCACCTGGCTGCCAACGCCAAAGTCCACGAACTCGTTGTTCACCCCACCCGCGCCCTCGATAACGTCACCACCGCCTTCAATGTCCTCGACCACTGTCGCCGAACCAGAACCCCAATTGTGTTCGCAAGCTCCCGCGAGGTGTATGGCGACATCCACAGGCACATCACCGACGAATCCACCGCCGATTTCGTCGTCGCGGAAAGCCCCTACTCCGCCGGCAAAATCGCCGCAGAAGCCTTCATCTATTCCTACGCCGAGTGCTATTGGCTGCCGTACCTCGTGTTCCGTTTCAGCAACGTCTATGGCCGATACGACAACGACCTCGACCGCATGGAACGCGTCATCCCGCTGTTCATCGATCGCGTCGCCCGCGACATGCCCATCACCGTTTTCGGGCGACAAAAGGTCCTCGATTTCACCTACGTCGACGATTGCGTTTCCGGCATCGTTGCGGGCCTGTCCGCGCTGGTTGACGGGCGTGTCATGAACCAGACCATCAACCTCGCCGACGGACAGGGCAATTCCCTCGACGAACTTGTCGCCATGATCGGAAAAGGCCTCAACAAATCACCGGATGTCACCTATGAAGACACTCGTCCCGGCGAGGTAACTCGTTATGTGGCAGACATTTCCAAAGCAAAAGAACTCCTGGGATATTGCCCCGAAGTGCCGCTTTCGCAAGGCCTGCTCAAATCCATCACGTGGCAACGCGAAACCGGTGCGCTTCCCTCGTAGGAATCGTCGCCTGAAACTGGGTTATATTGCCCATTTTATGGTTAGGCACAGATTTTTTGTGATCATGCTCATTTTATTCTTGCCTGCTGCCGAAGCATGGGATATATTATGAGCATGATCATAAAACGGAGGTCATTGTGAGAGTTACCGCCGAAACCAGGATTGCCACCCGCGAGCGGATTATCGAGGCTGCTCGAACCCTTTTTGGTGAAAAAGGGTTTGATCAAACCACGACGCGGGACATTGCGTCGGCTGCAAAGATCGCAGCGGGGACGTTGTTCAACTATTTCCCGACCAAGGAAGCCGTCGCGACGACGATCGTGGCGGATGCTCTTGAGCAGGGGCAGAGCGACTTTGAAGCCCGCCGGCGCGATGGCATGTCGATCGAGGAAGGGCTTTTCGGGTTCATTCTTTCCGGTTTGAAGCGATTGGCGCCCTTGCGCCATTACGTTGGTTCCGTTGTCGAGACGACGCTGAGTCCGTTCGCGCGGTCCTCGCAATGTTCGTCGGCTGACGATATTCGCGTGCGGCATCTGGAGGTGGTGGCGGACCTGTTGTCCATACATCCTTCCGCGCCCGAGCCGTCGTTTGTAACCGCGCATTTGTACTGGTCGTTGTATCTCGGTGTCCTTGCGTTCTGGTCCACGGACGTGTCGGAGAATCAGGAAGACACGCTTGTCCTGCTTGACCAGGCTACGCGGGTTTTCGTCTCGTCTGTTTTTGAAAGCACAAATTCCACGCAGTCCGTTCAAACAGGGGTGGCTGAGTGATGACGGGTGTCGTCGCGGAATTACCATGTTTTTCCTTGCTATTGGAGGTGTTCCATGTCGCCTGAGATGGGTGATCTGATTGCTGCATTGCCGCGTGAGCTTGACGAATCGACTTCGACGCACGACTCGCTTCGCGATCTGCTGATTGGTCTGTCGAAGAAGCCCGTGCCGGTCGGTTCGCTGAATCGTCTCTGGTCTCTGGGCGGGATGCAGGCGAAAATTGTCCTGGGTTATGCGGCTTACTTCATTCGCAGCAGTTACGTCACAAAAGAGGAAAAGGACCGCCGCAGGAACGAAGCGCATCTGACGGCAGCGCTCAAGCTGCTCTCGGGGATGGGCTACATGCGTGGTGCGATCATGAAGATCGGACAACTGTTGGCTGCTTATCCGAAGATGCTGCCCGAGCAGTTCGCCGAGACGCTTGGCTCGCTCAATTTCAGCGCTCCGCCGATGCACTACTCGCTGTTGCGTGAAATGTTGCACAATGAACTGGGTGGTGATCCGTCGGAGGTGTTTGCGGAGTTTGAAACGGAGGCGTTTGCAGCAGCCTCACTCGGACAGGTGCATCGTGCACGGTTGAAGAGCGGGGAGCAGGTGGCGGTCAAGGTGCAGTATCCGAACATCGCGCGGACGATTCGTGATGACTTTCGCAACATGAGCGCTTTCATGCTACCGATGCGGTTGTCGGGCGACTGGGAGAACCTGCGTGAACAGCTTGAGGAGGTTCGACGTGTCCTGGAGCGAGAGGCTGACTACCGCGCCGAGGCGGAGTCCCTGACGCTTGCGTACGCCTTGTTCAGGGATGAGCCTGATATTGTCGTTCCCCGCGTTTACCAGGAGCACTGCACCGAGCGTGTTTTGACGATGGACTATCTCGACGGTGTGCATCTGGACGACTATCTGAAGACGAATCCGTCACAGGAAGATCGCGATCACTACGGGATGCTGCTGAACCGGCAGTGTTTTGTGAACTACTATCGCGGCAGGATGCTTCAGGCGGACCCCAACGTCGGTAATTTCCTGTTTTTGCCCGATGGCAGGCTTGGCTTGATCGACTTCGGTTGTGCGCGACCATTCACCGATGATGAATGGCAGTTTCTGCTTGATTGCGACGAGGCTGTCATCAACGGCACGCGTGAGGACTGGATTCCCGTGCTCGAACGCAGCGTCGCCTCGGAAAACCTGAAGGAGAAAAATCCCGAGTATCTCCGCATGTTGATCGATCTGGGTGAATGGTTGTGGCGACCGTTGGGGTACGAGGGCAAGTTCGATTTCGCGGGTGATGACTACTTCGCCGAGGGAATGAAGATGTACGTCGAGTTCACACGGCGTCGATATGTTCGGGGCATTCCGTTGCAGAACTGGTTGAACCGAACGTTTGTCGGTTTGCGTGCGATCCTGTACCGCCTCGGTGCGCGCGTCGATGTGAAGTCGTTGTACGACGCCGAACGGAAGTCGGTGCAATAGATTCGGGGGGTGGCGCAACGGAGGTTCCTGGATGTGTTCGGGGCTGTTAGTTGATCGATCAACTAACGCCGTTGGTTGAAGCCATGAGCTACCTGTCGTTTCTCAATTTGATGGCCGGGCGAAACCAATTGGGTACATGACAGAATCGGCGGGTACAATCGTGATGTCCTGCAGGTGCCCATTCTGTAGCGTCGCCCCTTGTGGGCGGCGCGATTGCAAACAGACGTCGTTTCGCATTCCCCCACCCAACAAGGCGTGACGCTGCGACGATCGATGGCGAGCCGCCGAAACGGTCATGCACCAAAACCAATTCAACTATGGGCGCGCTCATAAATAACATGAACGATTTTCTGTTGGGTTTTCTGTCGGAAGGTCGATGATGTTGTTGGATGCAAGACACACAAACCATCAGTCGCATTCGATGCAAGTACCGTGCGCTTCGCGTGGAGATGGACGAACGGGGGCGTCGACAGTGGGCGGCGGTGGAAGCGCGCGATCTGGGCCGGGGAGGCATCACGACGGTATCGCATGCCACTGGTTTGTCCCGTACCACAATCACCGCCGGCCTGCGAGAGTTGGATTTGCCCGCTCGACAGCGAGCAGCCGAAGCGGTTCGAGTGCGGCGACCGGGCGGTGGACGGAGGCCCCTGGCCGAAACGAATCCCGGCCTGACGGCTGCCCTGGAAGCCCTGATCGAACCCGCGACGCGCGGCGACCCGGAATCTCCATTGCGTTGGACCTGCAAGAGTACACGCCGTTTGGCGGACGAGTTGACTCGCAGCCATCATCCGATCAGTGTCAACACTGTGGCATCGTTGCTGCGTCAGGCGGGTTACAGTCTGCAGGCCAATCGTAAGACAAAGGAAGGAGCCTCGCATCCCGACCGCAACGCGCAGTTCGAGCACATCAATACTTCGGTGCGATCTTTCCACGATCGCAGTCAGCCCGCGATCTCGGTAGACGCTAAAAAGAAGGAATTGGTAGGCGATTTCAAGAACGCCGGGCGCGAGTGGCATCCTTGTGGCGAACCCGAGGAAGTTCGTGTTCACGACTTCCTGGATAAATCGCTGGGGAAAGCAATTCCCTATGGTGTCTACGACATTCTCAATAACCAGGGCTGGGTGAGCGTGGGGATCGACCACGACACCGCCCGGTTCGCCGTCAACAGTATCCGCACCTGGTGGAAGAAGATGGGCCGTCGCCGGTTTCCCCGAGCCAGGCAGTTGCTGATCACCGCCGATGGCGGGGGGAGCAACAACCACCGATCGCGCCTTTGGAAGGTGTCGCTGCAGAAGCTGGCGGATGAACTGGGTCTCAAATTGGTCGTCTGCCATTTTCCACCGGGCACCAGCAAATGGAATAAAATCGAGCATCGCCTCTTCAGCTTTATCACTCAGAACTGGCGTGGCCGTCCCCTGGTGAGTCAACAGACCGTGGTTAACCTGATCGCAGCGACCACCACGAAAACAGGCTTGGTCGTCAAGGCGGCACTCGACACTCGCACATACGAAACCGGCGTCAAAGTCACGGACGAGGAAGTAGTCAAACTCCGATTGGAGCCTCATCCATTCCATGGCGAATGGAACTACAGCTTATCCCCACGACGGAAAAATTGAACAGGTTATTATTGAGCGCGCCCTATGTCATGTTGAGGTTGACGAATGCGGTTCTGTACATTCTAGCAGTACAGCGCAAAGTTACTCTCCAGGCATGACCTGATCTGGTCCATGTCGATCTCTGATTTGGACAGAGTTTCTCGCATGGTTTTGGTGTGGCTGAGTTTGGCTTCGGTGTTGCGGCGGCGATGATAGGCGATCAG
>JAJDDT010000077.1 GCA_029260165.1 Phycisphaerae bacterium
GCCCTCGCAGTCTCCAACCCGAACCAAACCCCTAAAGGGATCAATTCTGGCAGAAAACCAGCCAGGGCAGCCAAAGGCGCCACGCTTTTCAACCGACCGCCGGTACCGCCAAAGCGCTACGGTTTTCAACCGCCGTTCACAGGTGGTGGGCCACGTGTGCCGTGCAAAGGTGCAATGTTGCAGCAGGTGGGAGTCCTGCCCCGGTAAATGTCGTCGCGGCCAGGTAGCCATCCGGTGTCCTTAGCAAGAACCTCATCCGGCGTGTTTTCGGCCTTCGAGCTCGCACGATGTGTGACCGCGTCGGACGAATTGTGTGTCAAGCGACGATTACTTGTTCCCGTCAGCGACGATTATTCTTCCCTGTTCCCGTTCCTTTTTTCTCCTCCCCAAAAATACCGCCGTATCCAGTCTCTCTTTCTTTTTTGCTTCTTTTTTCTTTCTGTGAATTGCTGTGAGTTTCTGTGATATTGTTGCATTCGTCCCAACCCGCATCGGCTCAAAACCGGCGTACTCCGGCTGAAGCTGGGAGATACGTTCTCATCCAATGCCGGAGATTCAGTCCTCATCCTATTCAAGCCTCATCCTTTTCAAGCCTCATCTTTTGAAGACGCCTTGCTTTTCCTGGCTTGTTCCATGCGATAGCTGGGCAGGTTTAACTCCAGGATCACGCTGTGGTGCACCAGACGATCGATCGCGGCTGCCGTCGTCATCGGGTCTTTGAAGATGGCTTCCCATTTCGAGAACGGCAAATTACTGGTGATCATCACACTGCCCCGCTCGTAACGCTCAGCCAGCAGCGTGAACAACACCTCCATCTCCTCCCGGCTCTGCTGCACGTAGCCCAGATCATCGAGGATCAACGCGTCGTAGCCGGCCAGACGTTTCAGGAGTCGACTGAGCTTCAAGTCCCGCTTGGCGATCAGCAATTCCTGGACCATCAGGCTGCAGGAACTGAAGTAGACCTTGCGATTATTGCGGATGAGTTCCTGCCCAATGGCGCAGAGCAGATGTGTCTTGCCGCTGCCCGGTTTGCCAAAGGCCAACAGATTCTCCTTGCGATCCACGAACGTTCCGTCCAACAGTGTTCGGACCTGTCGCGCGATTTTGGCCGGCAGACGCTTGAGATCGAAGCCGGTTAAATCTTTCTCCAGCGGGAGCTTCGATTGGCGAAGCAAGCGTTCGACACGGTTCTGACGCCGAACCTGACACTCGCGCTCGGTAAGTTCCAACAGATACCGTTCGTAACTCAACGTTTCCTGCTCAGCACGGCGGGCCATCTCTTCAAAAGAATGTCGCACTGTTGGCAGGTGCAGTTCGCGCAGGTGGTTTTCCAGGACGGTCTTCTCGTCGCCGAGTTGAATCATCAGGCCACCTCCCGATGTTCGAGAAGATCGTCGCAGGACGACACGTCGGCTGGTTCGACCGTCACCTCCGTGGGTGGGGCGATGTGTTGTCCGCGGTGCACAAACTGCTCGACAGCCTCGGGCGTGATCGAGCGCTCCGTGTTCAACAACCACCGCAGGGCGTCGTCCACACCTGACTCGGTCTCTCGCGCCGCCAGGTGCAGGATACGCAGATAAGCCTTGACGGCGCCCGCGCCGTGCGACTGCTTCAGGGCGTCGTATGCCATCCGGAATCGACTGTTTGGGAACAGGTCCTCTCGATATCGATAGTTCTCAAACGCTCCGGGTTTGCGCACCAGCCAGTCGATGATGTGTCGATAGTGAACGCGGTGCTTGCCCTTACCACGAAGACGCGGGAGCCGCTCGATGAGCTTCTGGGCGTACCACACCTCCAGATGATCGACGTGCAGACGAACCTCGACCTTCTCGCCGATCAAACGGCTGTGCACCGAGTAGACGTTGCGTTCCACGTGAATCAGGCTCCCTGAATCGACCCGCACCTGCAGACGCGTGCAGGTTTCCAGGCGACGCTCCGGCAGCGGACGCAGCACGCGCATCTCTTCAGCCAGACGTTGACGACGCCCGGCGTTCAACTGGATCAAAAGCCGACGCACGAACGCCTCGTAGTCAGCCCGATCTCCGAAGTCTCGGTGGCCACGGAGCAACAGTGCCTGCTCCATGGCACGCTTGAAACGATGATGTCTTTGTTCCACGTCACCGTTCTCGTTGGCTTTACCCGCCTGAATCTTCCGGCCTTCGAGCCCGTAGTGATCCAACAATCCCTGGTAACGCCGCGTGAATCCCGCCCGTTGATCCGCGCGGGACGAGTCGGATTCCGACAGGTTGCATGAACTGGATTGCGAAGGATCGCACGAATCGGAGCGAGACGGATCGCATGAATCGGTCTTCGAACCGCTGCTCGCTACCGGCTTGGGAAAGTTGAGCACCGCGGGTGAGAGGCGGTCCGTCTGATGCTGAGCCGGCACTCCGCCCAGTTCCCACAACGCGTTCTGCATCCCTTCGCGCAGACTCTCGAAGCTCTCGGAGAAACAGATCGTCACCGCCTCCCAATTCGAATACGTCAGCACGAAACCGACCGGCCCACTGGTGGGTGATACATCAGGTGGTCGAACGGCTGTCCGCCGATCGTCACTTTGAGCGACGACATATGGGTGAAATCCGACTGACCCAGCCGTCCCGGTTCGTGCATCTGGCCGAAGAACACTTCCTTGGGCGGTCCGTCCAACGCTCGCCATGTCCGCACCCGCCGCTGAAACGCGCGAAGCTGGCCGTCGGCGAAACGACCGGGATGCTGCCGCTGCAACGCTTCGAACAGCGTCTTGGCCTCCAAGCCGGGGTTCGCGTTCAGTTGTTCGCACAACTCGTCCCAAACCTCCACGAACGCGTCCTTCCGCGTCCGCCACGTTCGTGGCTCGTGCAACGCGCTCGGTAACTTGCGTAACCGGAGGTACTTGCGAGCCGTTTTGACATCCAATCCTGCCTTCGCCGCCGCCATCGACAGCGTCTCATTCTGCTGAATCAATTTGAATAACCTCCGTACTTGCTGATCGCTGACCATCCGGGACTCCTTCCACAAGGATTGTCC
>JAJDDT010000078.1 GCA_029260165.1 Phycisphaerae bacterium
CGGCGATCGTTGCTCTGTCGGCCGGTTACGATCCGGACGGCGTTCTGTCCTTCGCGACGGATGCCTGCCTGTTCTGCGATGCTAATGGCGACAAGGTGACGGACCTGTTCTTCACCGGAAGCGCCTCGGCACCATCGGACGCGTATACCATTTACGGAACAACATCCGAATGAATCGACGCGCGGCGCTGATTGAGAATCAACGTGCCCGCCACGATCAGCAACCCAGCCATCCAAAGCAACGATCCACCGGACAATACCGGTATTACACCCGCCTCGCAGACATCCGGAATCAGGTTCTGATTGATGTCCGCGTCGCCGTTTTGAATCTGCAACCCATCATGCACCCCGTTTCCATCACAGTCCCCGACCCGTAAAAAATAAACATCCTGCTCACCGTTAAACGTCGCTGCGTAGATGATGCTCGCACCAGCCTCATCGGAAATGATGTCGTAATAATCACCGAGCTTGTTCTGATTCGGAAATCCCAGCAAGCTGTCGAACGGCGGTGAAATCGGCATGTTCTGAGACCACGTCAACCCCGCATCAAACGAGTACGCGTAGTAAAGCTCCGAAACGTTGAACTGACCCGACGCACGCGTGTCGTTCCATACCGTGTCAATCCGACCGTTTGGCCCAACCGAAATCGCCCCGAACCACTGCCAGTTGTTCGATCCCGCAGGATCGTCGTTCACGACCACCGGACTGCTCCACGTCAACCCGCCATCCTCGCTGCGAACAAACATCATGTCCGCCGGATCAGGTCCATCCGGATCGAGCGACGCCAACATGTACACGTTCCCCCGCGTTACCGCATTCGAGTGATCCGTGACGATCTGAACCTGCCCCAACAAACCCGCCGGGTTGGGTCCGCTCCCACTGCTAAGCCGCAACGTTCCCCCCATCTCGACAACCGCGCTCAGTTCAAACGATGGCGTCACACCGGCATCGCGCGCGTTGGAAGATTTTGCGAAAACAATGCTGCTCGTGTCGAAGGCACCCGCATTCAAGACGCCAGCCACATAAACTTCGCCATCAGGCCCGACGTCTGTCGTTCCAAACGTCGGACCAAGCGGAATGAACACCGGTGTCTCGAAAGACAATCCGCCATCAACCGACCGCGTGAATGTGTTGAACCCGCAGCAGTTGAAAAACGATTGCCACGTGGCGTAGATGTGCCCGTTCCCGATCGACGTCGTGCGGTCAACCGCCACCCACGCCTTGTCACCTCCAAACGCCTGCACCCCAGGCCCAAACGTGACACCACCGTCAGTCGATCGAAAAGCCTGACACAAAAAGTCACCAGGGTTCGGGTTGTCAACAGTCAGACTGTAGTACAGGAATGTCCCGTCGGACAATACGTCGAGTACAGGGTCACTGCGAAAAATACCTGCCTCGATTGGCGAAGGCGCCGTCCAGGTCACGCCACCGTCATGGCTGTACGCCCGACCCGCCTGCCGAAAATTCGACGCAATCGAATCAAACTGCCGCCAACCAACGACCATTCGTGACGGATCGATCGGATCAATCGCAAGCGACGGTTCGTTGGCAGCGTCCCCGACGATGTTCGCCCCCGCCCCGTCCACGTTGACCTGAACGCTGGTCCAGGGACCGAGCTGAATCACACCGACGGCCGATCTTGCAAACGGATTGTCTTTGGGTGGGAACAAAGGCAGGGGATCGATACGCTTCTGTTGGATTGGTCCAATAAAATCATGGTTCGGAGACTCGTTCTTAACCGGCGACATTTGCCCGGACGCACCACATACCAACGTCGCGAGCACCAGGCCCGCCATTCCGCAACGGTGCCATCGCACCCAACAATCAACCATCACAACGAACTCCATAATCCCGGCTTCCCAACTCTGGTGCCCGAGGTAATCGGGCCTTTGGGGCATCATACCAAAATGAACGATCATCGAGTTCTGTTCGTCAGCCATGAGATAATGCAGTGGACGACGAAAACATGACCACATGTTCCAGAATCAGCAACATGCGGTGGGTTGTGGGTTCGATTTGGCGGTTTTGGCGTGGTAATAGCGATTTTTCCGGTCGTAGCGGTTTTGTTGCACTGTTATCGGACACCCGGTAAAAATTTCCTTTACCTGGAATATTTTGTGCTTGACACCAAGTCAACCGCCCTATATTGTTGCACTCGGACGGTTATAGGCGGTCTGTAATCTCGTCGGAGGGGATGAGTTACTGGACAGAGTAAAGGAGCCGAATCATGACCAGGGGTGGTCTGATAGCAGTGGCGGTTGTTGTTGGGTGTGTTTCTGTTACGTCTGCCGATTTTACGAACGGTGGGTTTGAGTCCGGGGACTTCACATCCTGGTCGACGGCGGGTTTGGCGAGTGTCGAGACGGCTGCGTTTGGAACGGGTACCACGCAAGGTACTCATCAGGCGTTGCTTGACACGTTTGATAACACGGCGAGCCGTAGTAGTCTGGAGTCGTTCCTCGGTCTGGGGTCCGGTGACCTGAATACGATTGCCTCCAGCCTTAATGCCGGTGACACGGTTGTCGAGGGGTCTGCCACCAAGCAGACGATCACGGTGAATGCCGGTGACGTTTTGTCGTTCGACTGGAACATGCTGACGGACGAGTTCATGGCGCAATCGATGATGAACGATTTTTCGTTCGTTTCAATCGTCAACGCGATGACGGACGTCTCGGTTCTTTCGGATATCATGACGGGTAGTTTTGTGGCGTCTTCGACATCTTTTGGTCATGAGACAGGTTTCAATTCGTTCTCGCACACGTTTACTACCGGCGGAACGTTTACGATCGGGTTTGGTGTGGTGGATGTTGGTGGTGCTGACTATGCGTCGGGGCTGATTATAGACAACGTTCAGATCGTGCCTGCTCCGAGCGCTGTCGCACTGGCGTTCCTGGGGATGCCTTTGGCGATTTCGTTTATCCGTCGTCGCCGTCCGTCCTAGTGCAGCGTCACGCGTAATGCTGCGGGTTTTGGGGACGGCGGGCCGATGATTCCATGGTCAGGATGAGGAGTGTCAAGATCATGGAGGATCGTCATGGCCATTCGGAACAAGAAGTACATTGTGCGTTTGGAGCAGG
>JAJDDT010000079.1 GCA_029260165.1 Phycisphaerae bacterium
GACGTTGGTCAGGGAGGTTGCCGCGTGGGAGGGCGACCGCAACGGTGCCGGGAAACCAGTGAGCTGGCAATTCACGACCGATGACGCCCGCACCAAACTGAAACGGTTATACCCGCATATCCAGGAGTGAAGATGCAGTAGTCCAATCCAACAAAAACCTTACAATCGTCCATGTCCGTTGCTTTTTTGTGTAAGGTGGGCTGGTCTCTCGACAACGCTCGATAAACTAACCCGGGAGCAACGGGCTTTCATCCCCATCTACAGCCTTTCCGTCACCTACAAGGCGTGACGAAGCTACAGCAGAGTTTTATTGATTTTCGGTGTCTGCTTTTCCGAATGAGACGGATTCGTCGCGGGCGATCTTGATTTTGAGTGCGGTGATGGTTCGGCCTTGATCGGTGGTTTCGATTCGACCAAGGACATCGGCGTGTTCACCGTCGCGGACGTCTTCCATTGTGGCGACGCGTCCGTTGATAAGGATTTCGGTATCGGGGGTGACCTCGCCCTCGACGGGCATCGTGGTGCCGGCTTTGTTCACGAAATCCATTCTCACGAGCCAATGACCGGGCGATTGTTCCCTCTTTGATTTGATCGTGCCGGTGATTTGGCGGTGCTCGATTTCCGGCTCGCTGGGTTTGCAGCCCGGGATGCAGGCGATCGCGGTGACAATGAGAATGGCGACGGAGGTTGATCGGGCGGTTTTCATGTCGGCTTTCAAATTTCTCATTGGTTCAAATTGCGATAGCTGAGCATGATTTTCGCCGTAACGCCGGGTTGGGTCAATGGTCGTGTTTGAAGTGGGGGAATTCAGAAATTCACAGGCATTGTGTTGCGGGAGTTCGCGAAGACCAGGGGCGGTTTTCAGCATTGGTAGTGCGGTTCATCGGGATGGGGCGGGTGAAGATGAGGCCGACTGTCGGTTGTGATTTGTTTTGGGTCAGGAAGCCTGGGGGATGGTGAGACTTGGGTCATCTGGAATTTGATTTGTAACCGCCGCGTTTGCAGCGGGTTGTGAGATGTTTGTGAGTCGTTTGGTGGTGCAGGATTTTGGCGGTTGGACCGATATCGGAGGTACCGGGAACGGGATGTTTTTGAATCGGAGTGCCTGACGTTGATGTCGCGGTGTTTGGCGGTGATGTACCACTATGTTCGGGATCGCGGGAAAAGTCCGGAGTCCGGGATTCGCGGGCTTGATGTCGGGACATTTGAGCGACAACTGGACGTTTTGCAGGGAGCGATGACGCCGATCGACTGGCCTGCGTTGGTGGCGTGGCGGACGGGTCGGGTGCGGGTTGATGAGCCGACGTTTCTGCTGACGTTTGACGATGGATTGTCGGATCATGCGGAGGTGGTGGCTCCGATTCTGGAGTCGCGTGGTCTTCGGGGGGTGTTTTTTGTTGGTACGGGGACGTTGACCGGGCGGGTGCCGGCGACGGCGCACATGGTTCACTTGTTGTTGTGTCATGTGGCGGTTGATGAGTTGATGGCGGCGGTTCGAGCGCGGGCGATTGAAGCCGGGGTTGAATTGGCTGGGGCGACGAAATCTGATGGGGGTGTGGCGAAAAAGATTTACGCGTATGAGACGCCTGAACGGGCTGAGTTGAAGTGGTTTCTGACGTATGGGCTGCCGATCGGGTTGCGGGATGAGATTGTGGGATCGCTGTTTGCGGAGCGTGTGGGTGATGTGGGAGAATTTGCGTCGCGTTGGTATATGAACTGGGAATCGGTTTCACATTTGGAATGTTCGGGGCATACAATTGGTGGGCATGGTCATGTCCATGAGCCGTTGATGCGACTGACGGAGGTTGAGCAGTCGCGTGACATGGGTCGCTGTGCCGCAGTTCTTCGTGAAGGGTTGGGACCCGGGGTCCGGCCATTTTCGTATCCTTTCGGAAGTGTTGATGGAAAAATAGCGCGTCGTTGCGGGGATTGCGGGTTTGTGAATGGATTCACAACCCAGCGTGGTTGGATTGAGGCGTCTGGAGATGCCCATCGACTGTCGCGTGTCGACACGATTCATGTGGATTCATTTTTGGAGAAGGAGTTGGCGTGTCTACGACAATAGATCAAACGCTCGAGCGTGCTTCACGGACGGAGTCGCTCGAGAAACAGCGTCGGTTTATCAATGCGTATTGGTTGAGGCCTGAGAATGCGTTCTGGATGTATCTGCGCAGTGAGGCGCTCTCGCTGGTGCCGATACGCGGGCCGATCGCGGACCTTGGTTGTGGGGACGGGGTGTTCTCATTTTTGCATGCGGACGGTGTTTTTGCCCCTGAATTTGATGTGTTTGGGGCGGTGGCGCGGCTGGAAGAGGTTCAAACGAACGACGCTGACATCTTCGATCATGTTGATGACGATTATGCACCGGGGATCGTCTCGCCGCCGACGTTTCGGATCGATGTGGGTACGGATTTGAAATCGAATCTGTTGGGTAAGGCTGATCGGTTGGGGTTTTATGACCGGTTGACGCCTTGTGATCACAATGTTGCGTTGCCGTTTTCAGATGATTCGTTTGAGACTGTTTATTGCAATACCGCGTATTGGGTTGAGAACGTCGAGGGTTTTCTGGCTGAGGTCGCGCGGGTGACGCGTTCGTGTGGGACGGTTGTGTTGCAGGTGAAGCTGGATGCCATTGCGGATTACACGATGCAGAGCCATGGGTCGGTGTTGGGTGATCGTTGGATGGGGTTGATGAATCGGGGGCGGATCGAGTGTTGGTCTTCGGTCTGCGATCGGTTGACGTGGGAGTCGCGGTTTGCGTCGGCGGGGTTGGAGATTGTGGGTGAGGTGCCGATTGCGACGCGGACGCATGCTCATATATGGGATATTGGGTTGAGGCCCATTGCCCCGATGTTGATCAAGGCGATGAACGCGATTCATCCACATTTGCGGGCGGAAATCAAGCGGGACTGGGTGGATTTGTTTGCAGAGTTGCTCAGGCCTTTCTGTGATTCAAATATGGATTTGTTTGACGAGGAGAGTGAGCCGGCGGAGTTGCAATATGTTCTGACGCCTCGGTGAGGGTGATGATCATTCCGGCGGGACGCAATGGACCATTGTAGCGTCACCCCTCGTGGGTGACGGGAACATAAAACGACGTCAACATGCCATCGCGCCGCCCACAAGGGGCGACGCTACAGAATGGGCAACTACAGGACATCACGATCGTACCCGCCGATTCTGTCACATACCCCCTCGATGATCGCAGAGTCGGCGGACCTGCAATCGTCTTTATGCCTTGATTTCGTGTTGGTTTGTCCTGAATCTAAATTCCTGAAACGCGCAGAACAGCACCGGAACCACCAGCATGGTGATGATTTCGATCGTCATGCCGCCAAACGAGGGGATGGCCATCGGAACCATGATGTCCGATCCACGTCCCTTCGATGTAAGCACCGGCAGCAGTGCCAGAATCGTGGTCGCGGTCGTCATGAGACAGGGCCTGATTCGGCGTTTGCCGGCCAGTAGAGTCGCGGTTCGAATCTCTGAGACAGACTTCGGTGAACGTTTGGCGAACGAATCCTTCAAATAGGAGGCCATCACGACGCCGTCATCCGAGGCGATTCCGAAGAGCGCGAGGAATCCCACCCATATCGCCACGCTGAGGTTGATGGGATGAGCCTGGAACAACTCGCGCAGGCTTGTTCCGAAGACATCCCAGTCGAGAAACCATGGCTGGGCGTAGAACCAGATCATGATGAACCCGCCTGACCACGCGACCAGGATGCCGGTGAAGACCAGGCTGGTTGTGATGACGGATTTGAACTGCAGGTAGAGGATCATGAAGATGATGAACAACGCCAAGGGCAGGACGACCATCAGCTTCTTCTCTGACCGCACCTGATTCTCATAGGTGCCGGCGAAGGTGAAGCTGACACCGTCCGGCATATCGAGTTCGCCTGACGCGATTTTTGCCTTGAGGTAGGCATCGGCTTGCTCGACGACGTCCACCTCGGCGTATCCCGGCTTCATATCGAAAAGGACATACCCGACGAGAAAGGTGTCCTCGCTCTTGATGACCTGTGGTCCACGAACGTAGTTGATTTTCGCCAACTGGATCAACGGAATTTGTGCATCGCCCGGAGCGGGGACCATGATTTTGTCCAGCGATTCGATGCTGTCGCGCAATTCGCGCAGGTAGCGAACGCGCACCGGGTACCGCTCTCGCCCTTCGACGGTGGTGGTCACACGTCTGCCTCCGATGGCGACCTCAATCACGTCCTGCACCTGGCGCAATTTGATTCCGTAGCGAGCGATGGCTTTTCGGTCGATGTCAATCTCGAGGTAAGGCTTGCCGATGATTCGGTCGGCGATGACGGCTGCGGGTTCGACGGAGGGAACTTCCTTCAGGAATCGCTCGATTTGCAAACCGACCTTGTCGAGTGCGTCCAGGCTTGGCCCTTTGATTTTGACGCCCATCGGTGCGCGCATTCCGCTTTGGAGCATGACGATCCGGGCGGCGATTGGTTGTAGTTTCGGCGCGGAGGTCGTGCCCGGGAGTTTGCCCGCCTCCACGATCAGTTCCCAGATATCGTTGGGATTGTTGACCCCAGGCCAAGCCTTGCGTCCGGGGTTGATTTCGGGATCGAGGTCCGCTCGCCACATCCGAAATGGCATCCCACCCGCCTCTTCGATCAGCTTGCCGTGTTCATCGCGCGCGAACGCACCCCGCACATAATAGGGTTCGCCGTCTTTTGCCGGGACAGGCTGACCATCTTTGTCGCGAAACAAGTCCTTCCCGGTTTCATCGAAACGAAAGGCGAGCCGATGCCCCGAATGGTCCGTCAGGTATTGCGGATGATAGTTGATGACGGTTTCGATCATGGACAACGGCGCGGGATCAAGTGGACTCTCGACCCGTCCCAGCTTGCCGACGGCCAACTTAATCTCCGGTATGTGGTTGAACGCGATGTCCTGTTTTTGCAGGACGTCGATGACTTCGCCGATGGACGCGTGTGGCATCGTGACCGGCATGTAGAGAAATGATCCCTCGTCGAGCGGGGGCATGAATTCCTTGCCGAGTCCCGGAAATTTTTCGGCGAGATAGTTGGCTGGTTCGGATTCCTGTACTGTCGGCGGCATCCATGCAAACAGGTCGTCAAACCCCCGCCAGACCATGCCGCCCGCGACGACGATCATCATGGGCAGCATGAGGAACGTGGTTTTGTGATCCAGCGCCCATCTGAGCACGAAGGGGTACGCCGCCTGGAAGAGTTGGAATATGAGAAGCAGTGCGCCGATCGTTCCGCCGACGAGAATGGCGTTTCGCCACAGGCCTTTTTCCGGTCCGATTGGCAACCAGGATTGCGTGAGCAGAAGCAACACCGCACCAACGACCACCACGTTGGCCAGCCACGGACCCAGTTTGCGAAGAAACTGGGGCAGCCTGGGTTCGAGTGATCCGTAGACACCGATGAGCACAAGCATCATGCCAGGCCACCACCACCCCTGGGCAACGGCAAGCCCGACACCGGCGATCGAAAGAATGGGATAGAAGAGCCAGGTAAGGCTTCGACGACCTTCGCGGTGTCGTGTGAACAGAATGTGTGCGGCGGGCGGGATGATGGTCAGCGCGACGATAACCGACGCGATCAGTGCGTATGTCTTGGTAAAGGCGAGAGGCCGAAACAGTTTTCCTTCGGCTGCTTCCATGGTGAATACAGGCAGAAAGCTGACAATGGTGGTTGAGACGGCGGTCAGAATCGCGCTGCCAACCTCGCTCGACGCGGAGTAGATGACCTCCAATCGGTTGGCGTCCGGGTCGGCTTCGTCGAGGTTTTTGAGAATATTCTCGCAGACGATGATGCCCATATCAACGATGGTGCCTATTGCTATGGCAATGCCCGAGAGTGCCACAATGTTGGCATCGACACCGGTGGCGCGCATCGCAATGAAGCACATCAGAACCGCAAGTGGAAGTAATCCCGAGATGAGGATCGAGCTGCGCAGGTGACGAACCATCACGACGACAACGATGATCGTCACGAGAATCTGTTGAAGAAGCGCGTCGCTGAGTGTGCCCAACGTCTCGTAGATCAACCCCGACCGGTCGTAGAAGGGTACAATTCTGACCTGGCTGACGGTTCCGTCCTCCAACGTTTTCCGGGGCAGGCCTGGAGATATTTCGCTGATCTTCGCCTTGACGTTCTTGATTGCTGCCAGCGGGTTCTCGCCATAACGAACGACGACGACGCCGCCGACCGCTTCTGCGCCAGCCTTGTCCAGCACACCTCGCCGGAGTCCGGGTCCGAGGATGACGTTGGCGACGTTGCGAACGTAGATGGGTACGTTGTCACTGACCTTGACGACCGCGTTTTCGATGTCTTCGAGCGTTTTGACAAAACCCAGTCCACGTATGATGTACTCGACGCGATTGACCTCGATCGTTCGGGCGCCGACGTCAACATTGGACATTTTGACGGCCATGAAGACCTCATCGAGCGTCACGCCATGAGCGCGCATCGCGTCCGGGTCCACGTCGATTTGGTATTCCTGAACAAACCCGCCGACCGAAGCGACCTCGGAAACACCCTTGGCAGAGAGGAGCCCGTAGCGAACATACCAGTCCTGGATCGTGCGGAGTTCGTCGAGACCCCATCCGCCGGTCGGGTTTCCGTCTTCGTCCTGCCCTTCGAGCGTGTACCAATACACTTGCCCCAACGCGGTCGCATCCGGTCCAAGTGCCGGCTGCACCTCGTCGGGGAGTGTTTCCGCTGGCAAACTGTTGAGCTTTTCCAGCACGCGAGAGCGAGACCAGTAGAACTCCACGTCCTCGTCGAAGATGACGTAGATCAACGAGAATCCGAAGAGGGAGTAACTGCGGATGGTCCTGACACCGGGGATACCAAGCAGGGAGACCGTCAGCGGGTAGCCAATCTGATCCTCCACGTCCTGTGGTGATCGGCCCATCCACTCCGTAAAGACGATCTGCTGATTCTCGCCGATGTCGGGGATGGCATCGACCGGCATGGGATCGCGCGGCAGACCACCCAACTCCCAGTCGAACGGGGCCGACATCAACCCCCAGCCAATGGTAAAAAGCATGAAAAGAAGGACAACCAACTTGTTCTCGATGCAAAATCGGATGGTTTTGTCGATAATCGTGGGCGGTGATGGCGGACGTTGCGAAGGACTACTCTCGGCCATCGTTCGCACCTCCCGCTGAAGGCTGCCCGATGGTTTCAGTCTTCACGCCGCAGCGGAACATGGCTGATCCAAAATAGGGATTCTCGGTCTTGTCTTTCCGTTGCAGCCAATCTCCACCACGATCGCCGAACGCCATGGGGCAGTGGAACCGATGGACCGTTTCCGTTGTCGTGCCGTAGCATTTGGTGGCGACGATCATCGATTCTGAAAGGAGTGCGAAGGCTGCGCGTGCGGTTTGGATGTCGGCCGAGGCGGTGATATCCCTGGCTGCGCGCGTCATGCCGTCCGCCTCTTTCATCCACGCGATGTGGGCTTGGCCGGTGAGCAAGCTCATGTTTACCTCGGCGAGGGATCTATGCAGTTCAGCGGCTGCGTCCTTGGCCTGTTTGGGTTTGTCGTGGCTGAGTGCATTCTGGGTTTTCAAGTAGGCTGCGAGCACGGGATCAAACTCGCTCGCAAACGCCGGCGGGACGTTTAGTTTCAACCCGTCAGGCTCGTCGAGATCTTGTCTTGGTGATGGCATCCGGCCGGTCCTGGTGTTGCCCTGGTGCTGCGCACGGCCGTGGTCGTGGGAAGGCGGTGGTTGTCCACCTTTTGGACTCATCATGCTGGGCTCAGCCATGATCTGCATCGCGCTGTCGATCTTGAAGTTGCCACTGACGACAACGCGCTCGCCTTCGGTAAGACCATCGAACACGATGTATTGATTGCCGACCCTTGGGCCGAGGTTTACCTCGCGACCTTGATACGTTCCCGTTTCGTTGGGCAGTTCAACATACACTAGCGCCCTCCTGCCGGTAATCAGCGGAGCGGATGCGGGGATGACGAGGGGTACTTCGATATCGTCGGTATCTATCGAGACGAATCCAAGCGTCTCGGTTCGCACTAAAGGCATGCCGCACCGATCACAATCGTTGGCCTCCTCCCTGACAATCTCCGGGTGCATCGGGCACATCCATTTGCCCGCAAGTTCCGCGTCCACGACCCGCCCGCCTGCGGCGACTTCCGAGTGAGCCACCGCGCGTACGAACATCTCCGGCTTGAGTCGTCCATCCAGGTTTTCGACGTTGACCCGCACCTTGACCGTCCTGGTTTTGGCATCAAGCACGGGCGCGATGAACGCGACCGTTCCCGTGAAGGTCTCCCCTGGATAAGCTTCAGCTTCGAATTCCACCTGCTGCCCGTAGCGTAACCAAGCCAGGTCGGACTCGTACGCATCAAGTTTCACCCAAACGTGCGTGAGATCGGCAATGGTATAAATACGCGTGCCCGTCTGAACATAACTTCCTTCGAGGACGTTCTTGTGAATCACGATGCCGCCCATGGGCGCGTAGATCGTCATGTAGTCCGACGCCGTGCCGCGCTCCTCGATTTCGGCGATCTGTGCCTCCGTCATGCCCCAGAGGCGGAACTTGTCGCGAATATCCCTTACCCACGCCTCGGCCCTTTCGTCGAGAATGGACCCCTCGCCTTTCCTGCCTGATTTGGTTCGTCGCAGTGCTTCGAGCAACTCGGTCTGCGCCGTGGACAGTTCCGGACTGTACAGGTAGACCAAATGATCGCCCTTCTGGACGGGTACCCCGGTGTAGTCCACATACAGCCGATCAAGGCGACCCGGTACCCACGCAGTGATGTATCCCAAACGGGTTTCGTCATAGTCGATTTTTCCGGCCATGCGAATCTCGGCCGACACCGTTTTTCGTTCAACCGCAACTGTCTGTATCTCCGCGAGTTTTCGCGCCATCTTCGATAGCGTGAGTGTGCGGGGAGTGCCTTCGTCTCCAGCGGTGTCCTCGACTTCCACCATCTCCATGCCACAAATCGGACACATTCCGGGCCTGGACATCGGCGGAACGCAGAACATCGAGCAGGCGTACTTCGGTTCCTTCTTTGCCCTCCTGGGTTCAGACGTTCCTGCGGCTCGAATGAGATCCATGCTGCACAGAGGACATTTCCCGGGCTTCGGTAACCGAATCTGCGGATGCATCGAGCAGGTCCAGATTTTCCCAACTGCTTTTTCGGAGAATTTCTCGATGGCACTTGTGCTGGCCACGTGCGGTGCCTTGCTGACCATGCCCTTGAAGGTATAGCCGAGCACGAACACCGCAATCACGATGGCCACCATCGGTATCTTCGAGAGTATTGTCATCGCTTTTTTCACGGCGGGTTTCATGGTTCGTTCGTTCCTCCTTCCGGATGCGCTCCTTCGATGTTGCGAGGCATCGCGCGGCCGACGAGCATTTCCAGCTCAGCCAGCCGTTGAGCCCGGTTTGCCAGTGCACGCTCGAACGACAGCTCAAACTCCAAAAGCGAGCGTTCCGCGTCGACGAGATCAAGAAAATTCGCCGAACCCGCCCGAAAGGCTGTCTCCGTGGATCCAATCGATTCCCTGGCTTTGGGGATCAGCACATCGCGGTACAACGCGATCTTGCGCCCGGCATCGCGATACTCAAAAAGAGTTCGCTGCGCAGACGCCTTCAGAGAATTCTCCCGTTGCGTGCGCACGCCCATCGCAGCCAGATATCGCGCCCGTGCCTCACGCTCGCCCGCGGCGTACTTGTCACCCCATATTGGTAAATTCATGGACACCGACACCATCCAGACGTCCTGCCCGCTGTCGCCGGGTCGGCTTCCGGAATTGAAGCTCCTGCCGATCGCATAGGCATCGATCAAGTCTCCCATTCCACCGCCGATTCGGGACGCACCGCGCAGAGCCGCCGGCTTCGCAAGCCCCTGTGGCCTCGATCGGACTGATGAACCAACGTCCGTGTAATCCACCCCGAGCGTCATGTCCGGATAGTAGTTCTTCTTCGCCAGGGAAACACGATGCCGCGCCTGTTTGATTTCGTGATCGAGCGCCTTGAGCACAGGACTGTTCCGTACAAGATGCTCGAGCACGTCTTCATCCGTGATGTTAACCCGTTCGTTCGGAATCGACTGCGGAAGGGGCAAACGCGCAACGCTCGGGCGATTCAGCACGGCGTTCAGTCGGGCGACGACCGGAACGAGCAGGTCTCGGAGCGAATGACGTTGGTTCTCCAGCCTGCCCATCTCAATCTGTGCGCGGATGACATCAGGGTGACCAGCCGACGCCGTCTTGTATCGCGCTCGCGCGACGCTTTCCAGGTACCGGACCAGTTCGAGGTTCTTCTGAACCACGTCGATGGCGCGTCCGAGGTAGTAGTACTCGTACCAGGTATCCTTCACTTCAAAAAAAAGCGTCAACCTTTCGTTCTCATACCGCTGCCTCGCCGCTTCCGCCGCTTCCGCTGCTACGCTGCCCCGCAACTCAAGCTTGCCAAACCAGGGAAACATCTGCGACAGACCAAAGCCCTGTTTCTGCGGTCCGACACGCGTTTCGACCTCACGAATGTAATTTCGATAGGTGAATCGCGGGTCCGGCAGGGTACGCTCCTGGGGCACGCGTTCCAGGGCAGCTTTCCAAAGGTTGAACGCCGCTTCCAGGCCCGGATTGTTCAACGCAGCGTAGACAAGGTAGTCATCAAGCGAGGCCGAATCGTCCAGCGTCGGGAGCCTGTCGTCGTTTGCCTGCCGGTACTCCTGCGCGGTCGGCAACGGCATGCGTACGGCGTTCCACCGCATGGCATCGGAAACGGATTGGGGTCGCTCGGACGAAGCACATCCCCCGATCGTCCAGACCAGCAACCCGACACAACACGCTTTCCGCGAAAGGCGCAATCTCGCAATGGCTCTATTCGGCATGTTGGTTGCTCCGGGAATCGCTTTTCAAAACGCAAGGGACTCCGTACTGCCAACATTAGCTGACAATCGCCTCGCACACTGGTCAACACCAACGTATCGACCAGCCTCGCCTCGAACAACCAATTTGCATACCATTTTTTTCGCTCCAGCGGGGTTCCCAACAAACTGTTACCGACTCCGCGTCACCCTGCCAAATGGTCCGATTCCAAAGACGAGACTGCCGCCCGGGAAATCCGTCGTGCCGTGCAATGCACAAACGACCGCGAGCATCAGTGATCGTGATCTCCATGCCCGGAAGCGCCGTGGTCATGACCGTCGTGACCCTTTCCGCTGTCGGCTTTCCTGACCTCAGCCCAATTAACATGAATGTCCTGAGAAGCAAGGTTCCTGTTGTATTTGGCAGGGTTCTCTCGAAGCCGCTTGTCGCACCCCGGGCAGCAATAGTAGATTGTCTCGCCGGTCGAGAGTGTCGTTGATACCTCCGGGTCAATGTCTTTGCCCATGACCGGGCACCTGGTCTGGTATGTGTAGCTGTTCGCCAGCCCGGAGGCATACTTCGCGGAATCACGCTGATACTTGTCGACACAGCCCTTGCAGCAAACATAGACTTTCTGCCCATTGCTTTCGGCAAAAAATTTGTTTCTGACAGGCTCGCCTGTAACAGGGCATGTCACTTGAACCCTGGCTCGATGTGCAAGAGCCTCGCGCTGCGCGGCTACCTTGGCGGCGTACTTGCCGGGATTCTTCTGAAACCTGGGAATGCATCCTGAGCAGCAGAAGTACACGGGACCATCGTCGGTGAGGACGCTTATCGCCAGGTTGACAGGCTCGCCCATGACCGGGCAGTTCGGCAACGTCGCCTTTTCGGCAGGTGCATCGTGGTCGTGATCGCGGTGCCCATCCTGTGTCATGGCCGAACACACGCCGATGCCCGCTGCCGACACCAATCCGAATGCGACTCCAAGAATCAAACGCTTCATTCTACAATCTCCATTTTCAACCTTCAACGCCGCCGCCCGCCTCGCTCGACTCACGGTGAGCCGGGCCAACGGAAACAGCCGGTTTCAATGGATTGGATGCATGAGTTACCCGGTTCCTTCCCGAATCGCGTGGAAATCTCTAGAATCAACACCGACGCAACGGAAACGACGGTGGTTCTGCGTCCCGCGCCCGTGCCAATTGGCCACCTGCAATGCGTGTCATAAGATGGTCCGAAGTCGGGAGGATGTGAATCAGGGTGTTGGAAAGGCGGACACGAAGCGTGAGTGAGCAGGACATGATCGCGGGGTGCCGTCGTGGGGACCGACAAGCCCGGCGGGATCTGTTTGAGCTTACCTCGGAGCGCATTTTTCGCTTGCTGCACCGAATGACCGGAAGCAGGGACGACGCATCTGATCTGTCACAAGAGACGTTCCTGAAAGCATTTGCGCAAATCGAGAAGTTCGATGGACGCTCCTCAGTCGCCACCTGGCTGTACAGAATCGCGGTCAACGAAGCCCTTCAATTCTTCCGCCGAGCAAAGACCGCGCGATCGGGGAACGAGGCCTCTACCCATGCCTCCGGGGATTGTCCTGCTGATACCGCGACCATTCGGATTGATGTTCAGGCTGCTCTGACTGAGGTGGATGCGTTGGATCGTGCGATTCTGCTGCTCCGTTATCAGGACGGGCTTGACTACCGGGAAATTGCCGAGGTCGTTGGCTGTGCGGAAGGGACGGTCGGGTCACGCCTGAGCCGCGCCCGCGACCGCCTGCGGGAAATATTACGAGAAGGTTACGATTTGCGGGAAGAAACCGTTGCCCACAGGCATCCAAAAGGTGACGGCTAGTTTTCAGCCACGCAGCGGTTGGCAACCCCTGACGTGATGTGGAGGTTATGGGAATCGTTGGCTATGTGTTGCGAAAAGCGTAAACACCAGATTGGGCATTTTCTCGATGACGAGCTGTCACCCGAAGCACGCGCGGTCGTCTCCGACCATTTACAGGCGTGTTCAGCCTGCAGACAGGAATTGGCGGATCTGCAGGAGCTTGCGTCCGGGATATCCGATTCGGCGGATGTACCCGTTCCGTCTGACTTGTGGGATTCCATCGAACGCCGTCTCGACGCAGAGTCGGATGGCGTTGTCGAGCGTCATGTGACCCGGCACCGATTCTTTCGGTCGAGGCGATGGGCGTTGGCTGCCTCGGTTGTGTTTGCTCTTGGGCTTGGCATGATGGGTCTGAGCTTGTTGAATAGTCCTGCCGAGGCCTCGTCAATCAACTTCGGGGTTCTCCTCGATGCACTTCCCCTCGATGCGCGAAAAGCGTTTCAAAAGTTTCTTACATTGTACGATGCGCGACCAGGATCACCGCTTGATGCCAGGGAATTTGCGCCATCCCTGAGCTTTGACACGCCAACGACGCTGCCCGGTGGCTTTCGCCTGGACAGAGTGTACCTTCTTGAATTCGGCGATCGACCGGGTGTGGCAGCCTCTTATGAACGCGATGGCGAGTTTCTCGCCGCCATTTTCCATGCGCCTGTGAAAGAGGAGAGCTTCGGCACGCACAAGGACTACCCCTGCGCGGTTGGGAAACATCACGGGCACAAGGTTGAGGTCGGTTCCTGGAGGATGGTTCACCTGACCGATCCGACAACATGCCATTGCGTTCTGAGTCAGCTTGATGAGTCATCAGAACTACCGGCCATCATGGCAGCGGTCGCTCCCCGCACCACCTCTGCGCAGGCGCACGGACATGACGAATAAGACCCAGGTTCCGCGCTTGTACGGTCGCGCAGCAGAACGTTTTCTTCACACGTTCTGCGGTGAAGCGCTCCGGGGTCCTGTCGCCCCCGGCTTCATTCAAGGGGGGACGCTACACTTGTTCCTGCTGTTTGAGGCGGGCGTGGATGAGTCTTGCGAGGACGGTTCGTCTGTAGTGTGCGGTGGAGCGGATGTCGTCAATGGGGGCGATGTCGTTTTTGAGGATGCTGGCGATGTCGTTGGGGGTGTTGAATGTCCGGTTCGCGTTCAGGGCGGTTTCTATTGCGTTGCAGCGACAGACGCAGGGGGCGACGCTGTTGACGACGACGTGCCACCCCGTGTCATCATGGACCATGGCGACGCCGACCTTGGTGATGGCTTGTGCGGAACGTGCGCCGACCTTGTAGAACCATTCGTGGGTCCGCGGTTTTCGCGGAATGGTGATGCCGACGATGAGTTGGTCGGGGGTGCGGACGGATTGCTTGTACCCGGTGAAATATCGATCGAGCGGGACGTCGACGGATTCCGTTTTTGATTTCAGGTGAACGACAGCGTCGTAGGCCATCAAGACGGGGACGCCGTCGGCGGCGGGTGACGCGTTGGCGATGTTGCCCGCCCATGTGCCTCGGGTTTGGATCTGGATGGCGCCGACCTGTTTGGCTGCGCGGGTCAGGAGTGGGAACGCGTTGGTGATGTCGCGAGATGCGATGACGTCCCAATAGGTCGTCAGCGCGCCGAGGTGGAGTGCGTCGTCGTCGATAGACATTTGACGCAGATCATCAACGGGCGAGAGGTCCATCAATGCCCAGTCGGTTTTGTCGTGGTGATGCCAGTCGACCATCAGGTCGGTTCCGCCGGCGATGGGGCGGATGTCGGGGTTGGCGGCGAGCAGGTCGAGGGCATCGTTGAGATTTTTCGGTTGGAAAACCTTCACGTCAGCGTTGCTCCGGTTGTTTCATGATTGACTCGACACCCTCGATGATGCCGTCGTATCCGGTGCAGCGACAGAGGTTTCCGCTCATGAATTCGCGGACGGAGATGTCGTCGGTGATTTCGGGGTGCTCCGCCAACCATGCGGCCGACATGACGACGCCCGGGGTGCAGGCGCCGCATTGGGCGGTGCCGGTGGCGTTGAGTTTTCGGCAGAGATCGACGTCGATCGATTCGACGGTGGTGATGGATTTTCCGTCTGCCTGGAAGGCGGGCACGAGGCAGGCGTTGACCGGTTTGTCGTCCATCCACACGGTGCAGGCACCGCATTCACCTTCGCCGCAGCCTTCTTTCGTGCCGGTGACGTCGAGATCGTAGCGCAGGACGTCGAGCAGTCGTGCGTCGATGGGCACCCGTTTGGTCACCTGTTGGCTGTTGAGCGTGATGGTCAGGTCAATGTGCTCCAATGGTCTGTTCCTCCATGTGCAACATCAGTTTTTCGGGCGTCATTGGAATGTCGTTGAGTTGCGTTTCGAGCGCGTGGCTTATGGCGTTGAGGATCGCAGGTGCGGGACCGTCCATGGGCAATTCGCCGATGCCTTTTGCTCCGCGTGGTCCGAAGGGTGAGTCGGATTCCTCGAAGATGACGCGGATCGGTGGCAGGTCGCCGCTGGTGGGGATGATGTAGTTGGTCATCTGGTTGTTGGCCATCGCACCGTCGCGGGTGACGATTTCTTCCGTGAGTGCCCAGCCGATCCCCTGTACAACGCCGCCCTGGATTTGTCCGCGGGCGAGGGTGGGATTGAGCACGCGGCCGATTTCCTGGGACGCGACGAAATCGAGCACGCGAACGTTGAAGGTGCGCAGGTCGATCTCGACATCCGCAACGTAGGTGGCCCATCCGTAGCAGGCGTAGGCGTGCCCGATGTATTTTTCGTCGTCCCAGACGATTACGTCGGGTTTTTGGTATTTGGCTTTTCCGATCAGGCGACTTCCGGGATTGGCGAGATGCCATGCCTGGATGGCTTCGGTTAGGGCAGCCCCTTTTTGCCCGCCGGTTTGGTCGACGATTTTGTCGCAGGCTTGTTCGATGAGGCGACCGACGATCATGGCGGTTCTGCTTGCGACGGTGGGTCCGCTGTTGGGCACGCGCGAGGTGTCGGGTGTTGCGAGGATGACGTAGCGTGGTTCGAGTTCGAGTTGATCAGCCGCGATTTGCGTCAGAATCGTTGTGGTGCCCTGGCCCATGTCGGTGTTGGCGACGAGGACCTCGATACCGCCGTCCGGATGTCCTTCGACCCATGCTTCGGAGGCGAGCCAAACCTCGCCCGCTCCGGTAAAACCCGCACCGTGCAGGAACGTGGCGAAACCGATGCCGCGACGCGTGTATGGGTGTTCGCGATTGAATTCGGCGTGCTGTTTGATCTTGTCGTGGTAGTTGGCAACGTCGAGCGTGTTGTCCATCAACGCGATGCGATCGACGCCGTCGTTGATCGGTTGATTCGTGGCGGTGGAGTCGCCGTCTTTGATGAGGTTTCGTCGGCGGAGTGCGACGGGGTCGATGCCAAGTTGATCGGCGATGACGTCCATGTGGCGTTCGACGGCGAAGATCGTTTGCGGTGCGCCGAAACCGCGAAAGGCGCCGTTGGGTGGGGTGTTGGTCAGGCGGGCTTCGCCGTGGACGTGGATATTATCGCAATTGTACGGACCGGCTGCGTGGATGACGCCTCGACTGAGAACGACGGGCGAGAGGGTCATGTAGGCGCCGCCATCGAAAATGACCTCGATGTCCATGGCGAGGAGTTTCCCGTTGTCGTCGACGGCGGTTCGATGGCGGACGATGCCTGGGTGTCGCTTGGTGGTGGCAGCCATGTCTTCTTGGCGATCGTAGATGAGCTTGACGGGTTTGCCCGATTTTTCGGCGAGCAGGGCGGCGTGGATGGCCATGTTGGATGGGAAGTCTTCTTTTCCGCCGAATCCACCGCCGGTGGGGGTTTGGACGACGCGGAATGCGTCGGGCGGTCGGTCGAAGAAATGGGTGAGCGCATCGAGGACGTAATAGGGACATTGCATGGTGCCGGTGACGACGAGCTTGTCGTCTTCGTGGTAGGCGATCATTCCCTGGTTTTCGAGATAGACGTGCTCCTGCCCGCCTGTGCGGTATTCGCCTTTGATGACGCGGGTGGCTGACTGGAGGATTGATTCGGGGTCGCCCTTGTGGATGTCGATTTTCTTGAAAACGTTGTCGCTGCCGAACTGGACCAGGTCGGGCGTCAGTTTCTGTTGCGGATCGGTGACGGCGGGGCGGGGATCGATGTCGATGGTGATCGCCCGCAACGCCGGTTGGATCGCTCGCGGGCAGGGATGCGCGATCAACAGGATCGGTTCCTCCTTGTGGCGGATTTCGTCAACCACCAACGCAGGTTGATCGAGTTCGATGAGTTTGATTTCGTTGGGACCCACGATGTCGCGGTGGTCGACGATGGTGTATTCGGACCAGTTGATCGCAGGGTCGAAATTGATTTTTCTGATCCTGCCGCGGGCGATTTTGCTGCGGACGGTGCCGGCGTGCAGGATGCCTTCGATCTTGAGGTCGTCGACGTACCTTGCGGTTCCGCGAAGCTTCTCGATGCCATCCACTCTTGGAATGTCGGTGCCGATGCTCATTTGTGTCATCCTGGATGTCCCGCCCGATTCACAAGTGGGGAACGGTGAGTATACCGCGCTACTCGTTCGGGTTGAAGGGGCGTGGTCTTGCGGATCGTTGTGATGGATGTATGGTCGCCGGTGATGGTTGACAGGCACGCACCACAGCGAATTCGGATCACCTGCGCGAAGGGATTGGTCGCGTTTCTGCAGCGGGAGGTCGAGGCCCTCGGGTATGTGGTTGACTCCGCGCGTCCGACCGGTGTCGAAACCACGGGCGGGATGTACGACGCGATGCGTTTGAACCTGTTTCTGCGGACCGGGCTGAACGTCTTGTATCTGGTTGGTTCTTTTCCCTGCACCGATCCGGAAATGCTGTATGCCGAGACGGCGGCGATTGCCTGGGAGGAGATGATATCACCGGATGAGTACCTGAGCGTTGTGTCAAGTGTGAACACGCCGACGATTCGAGATTGGCGATTTGCAAGTCTGAAAGTCAAGGACGCAATCGTGGATCGGGTGTCGTCAGCGGTCGGACGTCGGCCCGATTCCGGACCCGAGCGTGGGAATTTCGTGGTGAATGTCTACTGGAGCGGTGACTGGTGCGAATTGTTTTTCAACACGTCGGGTAGAAAGCTGGCGGACCGAAACTATCGGAAGATACCGCACAAAGCCCCCATGCAGGAGTCGTTGGCGGCGGGGGTCGTGATGGCGACGGAGTACGATGGGTCCGCACCGATGGTCAATCCGATGTGTGGGAGCGGGACGTTGGCGATTGAGGCGGCGCTGTTGGCGACGGGCAGACCGCCCGGGTTGCTGCGCAGCAATTTCGGGTTCATGCACCATTTGTCTTTTGACGCCGACGCGTGGAAAACGATGCGGATTGAGGCGAAGAAAATCCGTTCCCTGCGAGACCCATCGCCGATCGTCGCAACGGATATCGACGAGCGTGCGATCGCGGCTGCCAGGAAGAATGCCGAGACCGCCGGCGTGCACCGATTGATCCAGTTCGACGTATGCGATTTCGCGGATACGAAGATGCCGGACGAACCGGGAATTGTCCTGATAAATCCGGAATATGGTGTTCGGCTTGGTGATTCGGCTGCTTTGGAAGCGACCTACAAGCGGATTGGTGATTTTTTCAAAAAACGATGCGGGGGGTGGTCGGGTTACGTCTTCACGGGCAATCGGGAGTTGGCCGGGGCGATCGGATTAAAGGCGAGCAGGCGGATGGAGATGTTCAACGCCAACATCGAGTGTCGGCTTCTCAGGTATGAACTCTACGCGGGGACGCGGCGAAAAGATCGGCCTTGACGGTTGGTTGCTATGATTTTCCGCGATAATCCCTGCCTCGGTGACCGGCGTTTTTGTTGTTGGATTGAATGTCCAGGCAAAGCGTCGCGACATCGAATTCCGGTTGGTTGATTTCCTGCATTGCGAGAAACGCAGCCTGCTGCTCCGCTTCCTTCTTGCTGTTGGCCCATGCTGATTTGAACCGTCTCGAGCCGATGGTCACGCAGATTTCAAAACATTTGCTGTGGTCAGGCCCTTTTTCGTCGAGTTGTTCGTAATGGGGTGTGGCTGAGAGGTTGCGCTGGACGTGCTGTTGAAGGAGTGATTTGAAATTGTGCTGATGCTCGGATTCGACGGCGGCTTCGATGTGGTCGGAAACATGTTCGAGGATGAATTTCCTGGCTGCCTCAAAACCACCATCGATGAATATCGCTCCGATGATGGACTCGAACACGGCTGCCCGCAACGATGTGGGTATGCTGTCGCGACCGTCCATCCCCTTGCCCAGGAAGATCAGCGGGGTGAGTTGAATGTGGTCGGCGATCTCGGCACAGGTGCGGCGTGAGACCACGGACGATTTCAGCTTGGTGAGTTCACCTTCAAGCTCGTCGGGAAACGTTCGATACAGATTTTCGCAAACAACGAGTCCCAGGACGGCGTCGCCGAGGAATTCGAGCCGTTCGTTGCTTTCCAGGCGGTGGTCCGCCAGGGAGGCGTGGGTCAGCGCGCGATGCAGCATCGCCTGATCTTCGAAAGTATAGCCTATTTGTTCCTGCGCGCGGAGCAGCGCATCTGATTCAGTCACGCGATCGTCTCACGGGCCGATCGCGGACGTCGCAGTACCCGAAAACCGGGTCGGCGACGTCCGCCATGGGTCAGTTTCTCAACGTCCGGACGACCTCCCGAATCCGCATTCCGAGCGGTCCGGATCCATAAGGCCGTCCATCCGCCATCATACCAGACTATCGAGCGTGTGTGGGGAGGAATCCAGTTTGCCTCCGGTAATCCGGGAGAAAAACGGATGGATTGTGGGGTTGGAAAACCGGCGGGATTTGGCGCGATATCCGGGGAGGTTGCAGGCGACCGGGGTTGGTGGTACATTTCGCAGCTTGGTTGCGTGGCCCGAAGCGGGTCCGGCGGAGTGATGGGATTTGTGTTGGTGACGTTGAACCGGGTGTTTTATGCATTATCCACGACGAAACAGCAGGATTAAGAGGGCGCGCAAACAGGGGTTTCGTGCTCGGATGCGCACGCATAGCGGGCGAAAGTTGATCAATCGCAAACGGCGAGTGGGCCGCAAGCGGGTCAATATTGTCTGAATCGGGCGTTTCGGTCCGGTTTACCATTTCTTAAAGCTTCAGTTGTATTTATCCAGCGAAGCGTAATCGCGATGTCAGCGCGAGGCAGGTCGCGAAGGTGGCGATGGCTGCGCCCAGTCCAAAGAGCACTCTCTCGCGGATGTTGGCAGGCACGGTGTCGACTTCGGTTTTGACCAATTGTGAACGGTAAAGCAGTCGGCGGATTTCGCTGCGTTGGCGAAGCTCTTCGAGGGTTTTTTCGCGGTCGATGAGTCTGCGATTGATTTGCGCGATGCGCGACTGGGCGGTTTCGGCTGCGAGTCCCTTGCGAAGGTGTTGCTCGATTTTCGGCATGGTCCGGACGAGTTTGTCCTGGAGTTCGATCATTTCGTCGAGTCCCTGGTTGATTCTCTCGCGTAATTCAGCCAGGTGTGCGACGAGCGACGACTGCTCGGATTCGCGTTGTCTGGTCCATTTTTCGCGAGCGATTTGTTGCAGTTCAGCTTCGATCACCGCTTTTTCGTCGTGAACGCGCCGCAGGAGTCCGCGGGCGGATTTCAAGGCGGAGTCGAGTCGGAAGTTGTTGCGTCTGCGGATGTCGGAGGCGGCGAATTCAAGCTGTCTGTGTGCAGATTCGAGTCGGTGGAAGCTGCGTCGAATGTCGGAAACGAGGCGTTGTTGGTGGGTTTGGGTTGAGGCGGACTCGGTGAGTTGTCGGGTGTCGTCGTGCATCGAATCCAGGAGCTTGCCGGAGTGGTAGAGGAAATCTCCCAGTAGGTCGCGGAGTTTGTCGTGGGCTTCAAACAACGCAGGCTCGTCAATATCGACCGGTGTGTCGCGGAGTCTGATGAAGGAGGCGGTCCATCGCCGGGTGAATCTGGACAGTCGCTGCTGGTACAGAGAGGCTGACGTCGTGTAACGGGTGGCGGGGGTAGTGGATTTGTTGCCGGCGACCTGGGTGGTCGACTGGACGCAGGCGGCGGCTGCCGACAGAAGATGGTCCATGTGCGGTGAGGTGGCCTGCCAGACGTTTTCCAGAAATCGTCTGGCCTGATGTAGTTGGACGTCGAGTTGTTGAATGTCCTGCGAGAGGTCGCGTCTTTGTGCGAATGCGGAATCGCGATCATTTTCGGTCACGAGTGGCTTGTCATCCGTTGATGAGGTTCTGAGGCGTGTGAGCCTTTCGGCGTCGGATCGTTCGACAGCCCGAAGCTGATTCAGCTCGACGATACGGTCCGCGATGGTCGCGCGGAGCCGATTCTGGATCGAAATGGGATCGTCGGTGGGCGTGTTGTCAGCGGAGAGGACGGTGGAGTGTTGCTCGGCTTCGCTGTTCAGCTCGCTGATGAGGTTTTCGAGGATGACGTTGGTTTGTTGATCCTCATCGATGGCCAACTGCTCGCGGGTTTCGAGAAAATCCTCCAGCCCCTTGGCGAGCCGAAGAATGGCTGCCTTTGCGGATTCCGGTGTTTTTTCGTTGATAACGACGTCGATGGTTTGATCCTGTGGAGCTATTTCGACGGACCAGCCTAGGCTGATTTCGCCTTTTTCCTGTCGTTGCCAGAGGAAATCAAGGAATTCGCGTCGGCAGTGGTCAGCCTTCGCCGGGACGGTGAATTTTCCGGTGGCGTTGTAACGGAACTGGCCTGCAGCAGCCACGACGATTCCCGCTCCGCCGGCGAGCAGGGCAGACAGGAGCAGTCGGCGAATGGCCCGCGCTCGAAATCCGGGTGTATTGACCGGGCGTTGCGGGACGACGGTATGGGATGTTCGTGCTTGTGTGGTAAGAAGTTGTTCAGAAACGCGAGGCGGCTGAGCGACTGTTCGGGGCATATCCGTGGTGTGTTGCAAATGACGTTGTGGTGGGTCGAAAGGGGTACGAATCACGGGAGGCTCCGGCGGATGGGTACTTTTGCGAGCGTCGTGGAGCATACTTGAAGCGGGTGAGCAGTACAATCGCGGTTCCTGTGGATTTGCGTAAGATTTGGCGAACAAACCGGTTAAGTTGTGTGGGAGATATTGGGGGCGTCGTCGCAGGGCTTTTCAGGGACGACGACTTACGACCCGAGAGCCGCCCGATTTTATAAGATAGGGAGATTGTAGCGATTATGTCGTTGAATTTGGGATAGGACGGGTGCTACAACATAGTCGCGAGCCGGGGAAGTAGTTGTTCGGATGCCTGCCTTACGAAAAACGTCGCCTGATCACGGGAGCGGAATCATGAGATCGATTTGAATCCCTGGCTGTGCCATTGCGTGGGCGATGGCTTGCATCATCGCGACACCGCTCGTGGGGCAGGAGGATCGCCCAAACGATGCGAAAGCGCCGCCCGTGCCGACGGCAGCCGGGGATACACCACCACCCAGGATTATCAACGGCGTCCCGCCGGGGTTTGAGCTTGTTCGCCTGACCAACGACCCCACCATGCAGCACTCGATTCCGGATATTAACGATCGCGGCGAGATTGTCTTTGGCAAGTTCATCTCCGGTACGGACGTCTGGACCATCCACGTTTTCTCAAACGGGGTGTTCCGCCAGGTTACTCCTGATGATGCTATCCGCTTGAACCCGGCGATAAACAACGCCGGTGAAATGGCGTGGTATGGCCGAGATGATTTGGAGGACAGGTTCGATTTGTACGCATCTTTTTCCGAGGTGCCACTAAGAGGGTGTGTGAGAAGCAGGGATATCGCCGATAAGGATGGAAATTGGCAAGGAGTGCCTGATCCATGGCGAGGAATGCTTATCCCAGCGACTTGACGGACGCGCAGTGGAATCTGATTCGACGACGAATACCGCCGG
>JAJDDT010000080.1 GCA_029260165.1 Phycisphaerae bacterium
GGCGGAACAGCCGCGGCACACGTCACGTCATCACCCGGCGACGCCAGACAGGCTCCAAACCCATCACACCGCTCAGCCGTGCAAAGGTCAGCCCCATCCTCGCAGTCCGTTGTACTCGGCGCATCCGGCAGCGCATCGCAATTACCCGTCGCCGGATTGCAAAGCTCACCGCTCTCACAAGGCGGAACAGCCGCGGCACACGTCACGTCATCACCCGGCGACGCCAGACAGGCTCCAAACCCATCACACCGCTCAGCCGTGCAAAGGTCAGCCCCATCCTCGCAGTCCGTTGTACTCGGCGCATCAGGTAGCGCATCGCACAATCCGGTGTTCTCGTTGCAGACCTCGCCACCTTCGCAAGGTGGATTGGTTGCCTGACAGATCACGTTCTCGCACAGCGAAAGCACGAGATTGTCCAACCCGCCCGAACCCGCCATCACGATCAAGATCGAGGAGATGCTGTTCACGTTGAAACCGGGATCCGTCACGGCAGAGGTGGATGGCGAACCAGGATTCGGAGCAGCCTGTGGCAAACCGGAATTGAGAAACAAAGTACCAAAACCCGGCGCACCGGGCGTACCAATCTGACCCGTCCATTCGTCAGGTACCGAAATCACACGTTGAAGACCACCCGTATCCGTGACCGTGATGGTCATCATGCCACCACCGTTGACATCGACCAGGTCAATCGAAACCGCTCCCGGAGCAGCCGGTGCAACCGAAAAATCAAACAGAATCGATCCGCCCACCTGATCGTTGGGTACGTCAAAAAATCCCGGAACGGTTTGCGTCGGCGACGCAGTGGCCTGGATGATGACGATGTTACCCGTGTTGACCAACAGATCGGCATCAGGACCACCCGTGTTAGGCCCCGGGTCCGTCGAGTCAAAAATCGCAGGACCCAACCCACCTGTTCCACTGATCGTAAAGATCGTGCCAAACTCCGGCGGCGACGAAAGATCCTGTCCGTCAGCCAACGGCGTGACAAGATCATCCTCGGTCGAAAAATCAAACGTCACCGCTGCGTGGACTTGAGCAACCCCAAACGCCACACCGCACGCGCCCAATACCACCAGCTTCCGCAGCTTCCGAAAATCAACCATAGCTCTTTTCCCTTCGCCCGACCGCCCGAATCCGGACGCGCCGACCCTGCAACCCGCGCCCACCACCAGATCCCGGACACGGAATCAAGCACGAACACGGCACTACCAAGTCAAATCAAGCGATGTTTCAGAACAGGTAAAGACGCGCTCACACAACCATTGGAACACGAGGCAGCAGCCCGCCGGATACGTCTTCCTCCTCCGAAAATTCCGCTTCTCCAGTCGCCGAGGTTACGGCATTTGCCCCGGTTTTTCAAGACTCTTCAAACAAACCAAAGAAAAAACCAGAAAATAGAAGCGGCACTTCAACGCCCGAAGCAAAATCAACCGCGGCACAACGATCCGCCCATGCTTGCAATAATTAAGTGCTACTTCCTGCCCGCCGCCGAGTAAACCGTCACTGCAACAGGCATAACCTCCGAAACCGGGATCATCTCAATCGAGCTTCGCCACATCGAAATCCCGCCAGGTCGCGGAGAAACAATCAACTGTCCACGCGCGTCGTCGGGCAAATCGATTTCAAACGTGCCAAGATAAACCCGCCTGGTATCTGGTACTGAAGTCCGATAACCGACCGCCACCGCGCCAAGGCGATCAAGTTCGTCATCCACGAGCGGAACATACTCGCCGGAGGAAAAGACAAACTCCCCGGTCATCGTGTCAACCACCGGTGTGACGCCGAGCGCGACGCGTGCATCCTTGCTCACGATCGCAAAATCAAGTGCCACTTCATATCCGGCCAGGCCGTCCACACCGTTCGCATGAACATCGACCCTGATGGTCTCACCCGATCGGGCGGATCGACGATCTGCGACAATCTCGATCACTGCCTCCGGGCTGTCACCGAAGAATCGAATCGGAGCTGAGAAGGTGACCGCGTCACCTGAAGCAGCCGCCGGCGCGGTGGGACAACCGCACGGATCGGTTCCACCGAATGCGTCAACGATGGCAAGAATATCGTCGGTCCCGATCGGAATTCCTGAAACGACACAACCGGCAATGTCCGCATTGGGGCATTGGCAGTAGTTTCCGAATGCCTGAACACCGCAAGAAATATCGCCCGTTGAAACAAAGCTGCCGAATGGCTGCTCAACGTCTCCATAGCGCGTCGCGAATTCCGAACATCCACCGCCACTGCAGGACTGATGCTGACAAACGTCCGAGCCTGCGGTCACACCGGGATCAAGCACGACGACGCACTCACAGTCCATCGTACACGCACAGGGATCAGCTCCGTCGCAGTTATCGCCACCCGAAAACGCGCCACCAAATGTATTGAAACAATCGAACGCCGTCGTAATCGAGCAACCCAAAGGTGGCTGGCCGTCGTCATCGAAACAGCATCGGCCGATCGGAATGGACAAACGGAGCCCATCAAAATTCAATGGGAGCATGTCACCATTCAGTTCCGTCAGGACCATCGCACAGCCACTGTCTCTGAGGCAGGTTGGCTCGACGATGTACTGGCCGGATGCCGCGGATGGGACCTGGAATTCAAAATCGCCGAGATATCGCGGGGCTGGAAACGGAGGCGCGGAATTGGGGTCAAGCAACACCGACGCCACCCGGGGCAAAATCACACTGCATGTGTCAGGGGTGCCGTTCATATCGGTATCGATGCAATCGCTGTTGCCCACCGGGCAATCAGCAAACGTCGTACATGAGATGGCGTCATCACACTGGCCTGGGTCAATCGCAGGAAAAACGGAAAGCCCCGGATACGCGAAATCCAGACGCAGGGAATCGACACTGGATGAATCAGCCACATAGGAAATGTCCGGAGCCCCGACGTCACTGCTGCTCGAGGTACAATCCATGGCGACAGCGTAACTTGCGATTCGGGCAAAATCACTTTCAAGGAACGCTTCGACCACAATGGACGTCCCCCCGACAGCGACCGCGTCAAATGGCTGACCCGGGGTGGCCAACAATGGATTGGTGCCTGCGGGGACAAAGAAGAGACGCGGCGTCTGTTCGCAGGTGTCGGCTGTATCGTTGCAAATAGCGAACGCGGGGTTGGTACACGGATCTCCCGACCCGACGCACAGACCCGCTGAACACGTCTCAACACCATTGCAAAACAGTCCGTCGTCGCAGGAGGCATTATCAAAAACGGAAAGGGTTGCGGGGTCGCTGAGCACATTCCCCTCGATGTTGGACACGCGACAGGTATAATCGCCGCTATCCGAAAACGAAGCGCTCGCGATGGTGAGAATCGGGTTCAGCTCACCTGCCAGAGGCACCGCGTCCTTGAACCACTGGTACGTAAGCGACGGCGTACCGACGGCCATCACCTCAATAGCGACCATTTCTCCGACGCAGGCACCGACGCTGGCCGGCTGACCAACAATTGTCGGTGGCACGTCCGTCGAAACCGAAACATCGTCCACATACCAGTCGTCATTGGTGCCGTCCACGTTTGTCCGAAACCGAAGTCGAAACCGACTGTGGAGCGCACCGGAAGGCAGCAGATGCGTGTGGAAGGTGAAACTCGTCTGATTGACACCATCGGAAATGACCTCGTTGAGTTCTATCCAGCGGCGTGTGGTTCCGACGACGGACCAGTAATCGACGATCAGGGACTCGCCCGATTCAACGCCGATATGCTGGGTGAAATAGGAGACCGTCCCATCAGCCGCACCATTGAGGTTGATGAAATTGGTCCGGGCTTCGTTTTCCTGGAAATCTCCCGCCCCTGTAGCGTCAAGATTCATGGCGCGTGTTCCGCTCGGAGGATTGACCGAGGTCGTGCTGCCGAACACACCATCGACATACGTCCACCGATTGCTGTTCAACGCACTCGTCGGGAAGTCGTCGAAGAATGGAAGCGTCTCCGGAGGTGGAAGCGGAGACAAACAACCAAGACCCGATGCGAATCCCGATATTTGTGCCGACGCGCTCGGACCGAAGGTGAACGGGCTAAGCCCGGTACAACCCCCAAGACCGGAGCACATGATTCGACAACTCGCGGTCGCGTTGCAATGGCCTGCGCCAAAGCTGTGACCAAGCTCGTGCGCGGTGAGTGCGATGCGGTTGATCGTTGAAGCGGACCAGCGGGATTCGCTCAGACCGTAATGAAATCCATTGAAGCTTTGACAGACCGAGGCGACCGCGGCGATGCCAATGGTTGGCGCGTCGATGTTGATTCCGGTGAACAGATGGGCAACGTCCCGACGAATACTGGACTCCGGTGATGTTCGCCATGTATCGCGAAACTGGTCAAGCAGGATGTCCGGGTCGCTCGATGTGTAGGGATCAACGACGTTGGTTCGAACAATAATGGTCGTGATTTCGTAGGTGATTCCGAGGACTTCGTAAGGGTTTGCGACAGCGCTCGTCAAGGCTGTGGTAAACCCGTTCATCACGCGTTCGACGTCGACAACGGTATTGGTGACACTTGATCCGTTCAGCAGAAAGAACGAGTGGTCCGCATCGATACCGATATCGGTAACCTCAAGCCCCGTGCCTGCGGCTGATGGCTGGTTCGGATCGAAAAACTGTCGGTCCCGCAGTGCGTGTTCGCTGACGCCGCACGATCCCGCCCTTGAGTTAAGCGCATCCGAGCCTCGGTGAACGAGGTATGCATCGGTGTCCGCTTCAGGAACAGCGTGGGAAATCGACTCGATGCCGTAGCTTTCAGTCCCGGTAAACACCACTGCGTTGAATTTTCCCTCAATCAGGGAGGCGCGCACCACGGCTGTCGGCATGTTGTCAATAAAACCCTGATAGGTGCTCACCGGAGGCGGATCGACCGAAACCAGTTGTCCGGATGCGTCGGCCTGGATCAGTACCTGGAAGTCGTTGCTGCGGATGGAATGCTTCTCGAGGCGAATGGTGACCGGCTGCTGCTCGATTTGGACAACCGTGCGAAACGAGTCAGGTCGACCAACCGGAACGGTCAGCCGCTGGAGTGTCGAATCCGCAACGTCGAAGTACGCGTTGGCAGCAGCCTTCCAGTCAGCGCGCTGGATCAATTCGACGGACAGGGATTCCGTGAGTGAGTCACCGGATGTTTCGTCGGCAACCCGATCGGCAGGAGACGACACCTCCCCGGCAAACGTTGTTCCGAAAGCGAGGACGAAAATCGCCACGAAGCTCCCTGTCCCAACCGATCTCAAACTGAACACCGTAGGCACTAGCATTTCGATACCTCCATGGCAGGATATTGAGAAGGTTTTCCCACCGTCATCAACATGTCGCAAACCCCGTCGACCGATTCGCACACACCATGCGTTATCGCGACCTGACGAACCCGCCCACCAGGCCCGTGACCACCACGAGCCTGCCGACGCGCCATTCTGATGGCTGGTTCGACGAAAAACAAGAAAAACCGCCGGAACAATGAAGCAACGCTTCACGCCGGAAAAACGACGCCGTGGCAATCGCCGACTGGTTCGAGGCGACCGTCAGAAGAAAAGAGGCCGGCGGAGGTAAGGACACACCCCGCCAGCCTCGTCAAACCTAAATCATTACTACAACCATTCGTCTACCGCGCGCCCAGGCGACGTTCGCCCTGAACGACGGTTATCACGACGGACTTGACCGGGTCAAGCGCGATCGACTCGATTGACGATTTCCACAAACCGGTCGCATCCATGCGTACCGAGATAACGACCTGGCCACCGACACTCGGAGCCTCGAACTCAAAGGTGCCGAGGTAAGCCCGCTTGTTCGCGTTCACATCGGTTCCTGCATCCAGCGTGACGGCACCGAAGCGCCCCCCCTCGCTGTCCACCAACGGGATACTCTCGGACCCGGCAAACACATAGTCGCCATGTGCATCCTGTACACGCTGACTCAGCAAGGTCAACCTCGTCGGCTCGGCAAGGCGATCGCGTCGCAATTGTTCGGCAGTCAACGACAGTTGGTACCCGGTCAACTGATTCACACCGGAAACATAGGCATCGACGAGAATCGTCTCACCGACTCCGACGTTTCGATTTCGCGGGACCAGGGTAATCACGCCGGGGTCGTCATCGGCGACGAATTTAACCGGAGCCTGGAAAACAATCGCCTCGTCCTGGGATGCGGCCACCGGACCACCCATGGGGATTTCGCAACCACAGGGATCGTCACCGCCGAATGCGTCGACGATCGCGAGGATGTCATCGGTTCCTATAGGGATGCCCGAAACGAGGCACCCGGCGATATCCGCATTCGGACAGTCACAGTAGTTACCGAAGGCGGTCACGGCGCACAGAATATCGCTCGTCGCAACAAAACCGCCGAACGGCTCGGCTACGTCGCCATACCGCGTGACAAGCTCCTCGCAACCGCTCACCCCGCACGTCTGCTGCAGGCAGGTATTTGAACCGAGCGAAATACCTCCAATGAACGGGAACACACAATCGCAGTCTGTTTGACAGCCACATGGGTCCAGACCATCACAAGTACCAATATTGAACGTTCCGCCCAAAGCAGCGCACTCGGTCAACGTCAACTCGAAACACTCAAGTTCGGGGTCTGCATCGTCCTGCAGGCAGCAACGCCCAACAGCGATACTCACAATCAGACCATCGCTCGTGAACGGCAGCGGCGCTGTCGAATTCTCAATCATCGTTGCAGAAAGCGCACATCCATCGTCAGGCGTACAGACAAAACCGATCGCGTACTGTCCACGTGCCGACGTCGGGAGATCGTATTGGACCGAACCAAGGTAACGCGGATCGGTGAACGCAACCTTTCCCGCAAAGGAGACGCCAGCCACCCGGGCAGGGAACGTTGCACAGTGGTCCGGAACCTGATCGTTGTCGGTGTCGACGCAACTGGGGTGCTCTTCCGGACAATTAGCCGACGATGAACACGGAATACTGGAATCACATTGCCCCTGGTCAACGGCCTGGAACGCATTGATGCCCGAGAAAATGTAATCCGTACGACCGGAATCGATATTCGTGGAACCGATCACCAACGAGGCACCGAGCGCACCCTCAGAACTCGCGTAGGAGCAACCGAAGCCGGCGTTGTAGGTTTCCAACGGCACCAACTGATTCTCCAGGAAGACCTCCACCGTCAAACGGTCACCCGCATTGACAACAATCTCCAGGTTTTCGCCCGGCGTCGTCACAGACGGATCCGTACCAGCCGGTACCAGGAACATTCGCGAGGCGGACAGGCAGGCCGTCCCGGTCTCATCGCAAATATCGCCCGGATTGCACGGCAGCGCACCGCTTTGACACTGGCCGCTCACGTCGCAGAATTCCGCACCGTTGCAGAACACCAGGTCATTGCAGTCCCCGTTGTCGTTGCACAAACAGGCGTCGGCTCCTTCATCACAGGCCAGACCCGGACACGGATCACTACCGGCAACACAAAGATCATTCACGCACGTCTCAACGCCGGTGCAGTAGGCACCGTCGTCGCAGTGCGTGTCCACAACGCAGTCGACACAGGCGTCTCTGGATTCGATACAGAACACCCCGGGGACGCAGGGCGATGTGCCGCTCTGACAGGCACCGAGATTGCAAATCTCAGCGCCGTTGCAAAACAGGCCGTCATCGCAATCACCGTTATTCAGACAATCAACGCAGGTGTTGGCAATCTCGTCGCACAACTGGCCCGGGCATGGGTCCGCACCGGCGATACATGATTGACTGACGCACGTCTCAGCCCCGTTGCAAAACTGGCTGTCGTCGCACTCCGGATTGCTCATGCAACCTTCGCAGTCATCGGGCACACCGTTGTATCCCACGTCCACCTGCGTTCCTGCCTCCAGCTCGCACGCATCGGTCGCTCCGTCGGTATCGCAGTCGGCAAACGGACCCTGACACGCATCAAGGATTTCGTCAGGCCGACCCCGGCTGCCGCGCGGCGTCGGGAACTGCGAAAGGTAAGCTTCGATATTGGCAAAATCCTGCTGCGTGAATTGCGGGAACTGACCGCCGGGGTGTGTACCGTCGGCACCAATCTTGTTCCAGATGACCACACGCGATTTGCCCTGGATGTTCGGCCCCGTGCCACCACTGCCGTCAATGCTGTGGCAGAAGAGACAGTTGTTGGAGACAAACGTCGTCTCGCCGTCCATAATCACACCGACCGGTCCGCCCTCACAATCCACAGTGGGGTCGGCGACAATCTCGCAGCCATCGGGCGTACCGTTGGTGTTGCAGTCAGCACATTCCGGATCACCGGTGCAGTTCGCGATTTCATCGGCATCGGAGATACCATTGAAATCGCAATCAGACACCTCGATCAGGCAGTTTTCATCACAACCATCGCCCGGTACAATATTGTTGTCATCGCACTCCTCGCATCCCTCGAGGATGCCATTGCCACAGGCGGCACAAGGCGATCCGGAGTTTCCGATCGTGATCGTTCCAACCCCCTGACTGCCGTCGTTCCATCCGCCAACACGAATCAGGTAGCAGTTGCCCCCTGTCACGCTGATCTGCGGATAGGCCTGCCCGTTCGCATCACCATCACCGGTCGACGGAAGTTGAGAGCGAAAGCCCTGCGTTCCACAATGGTCATCGTTGCAACCCAGCAACGTATTCGAGTTTGTCGGACACACACAGCCATCGTAGACAACAAGATCCGTATCATAACCGGAATTGCATATATCCACCGAAAGGTTGCCGGAACAGGGAGCGGTGTATTGATACCAGATGTCGTGATAGGTCTGACCATCGAACGCACACCCGGCACCTAGGTGAGACGGCCCGTCGGTCCCCATTCCGTTCGTATCGAAGGACCAGGACCCCTCGCTGATCGGACCCGCATCCGCACAGAAATCCGCGGATTCGGTCGTGCATGTCGCACTGCAACCGTCGCCGGGGGCGTTGTTGCCGTCGTCGCATTGCTCGGTGTTGGATAGAATACCGTCACCACAGAAGCCGCAGTTCTCGTTGATACACGTCGAACTACACCCATCCCCCGAAAACGGATTCCCGTCGTCACACGCCTCACCCGGTTCGAGCACGCCATTTCCACATTGTGGACCACAGGTATCACATTCGATCTTGAAAATATCACCACCGTGCGAGACAACGTACAGTTCCCCCTCACCGTCCTCACCGAATGACACAACGGACGTCATCGAACCGATGTCCGGAGTCAGCTCCAATGTGCGATCCGTCAATTCAGACACGACGCCCGATGTTGAATCATACCGAAACGTGCGAATGAAATTCCCGCACAAATCGGAGTAGAAATAGGTTCCCGACAATCCGGAGATAGCACAACCCCGATAGACGTGACCACCCGTAATCGAGCAGACGCCCAGCACCGGGTGCGCAATTTCGTGAATCGGATCGATCAACGTCGGATTCGTGGCAACACATCCATACCCGTTGTTGTTGGTTGGTGTGGCGATCGAGCCTTCCTTGCAGTCCCAGCCATAGTTTCCACCACCTGCAAAACCAGCCGGCTCGAAATCGATCTCCTCGCGAGCGTCCTGTCCGACGTCACCGATATACATGTCGCCAAGAAGACGGTCGAAACTGAACCGCCAGGGATTACGCAATCCATACGCCCATATCTCATTGCCGAACGGATTGCCGACAGCAATGTAACCCGGTGGGTTGTCGACGTTCAGCCGCAACATCTTGCCGAGCAGCAATTCGTTGTCGGGCAGCACGCTGAGATTCTGTGAGCGATTCCCCGGATCGTCGAAACTGCCACCGTCGCCGGTTGCGACGTACAGAAATCCGTCAGGCCCGAAGTGCATCCCGCCGCCATTGTGATTCGAGAACGGCTGACCGACTGTCAGCAGAATGTTCCCCGCCGGATTGGCGGTGTTGGCTGCGGCGCTCGCTGCTGAGTATTCCGCAATCACGGTGTCACCACCGGTGTTGGTGTAATTCACATAGAACCGGGGATCAGCCTGAAAATTGGGATGGAACGCAAGACCGAGCAGACCCTGTTCGCCGCCGCCATTGGTCAGGGACGAAATATTGAGATAGGCAACCGGATTCACCGTCTCGGTGACGAGATCAAGGATTTTGACCAGCCCACCCTGCTCAATGATGAACAACCTCCCCGTGTCGCCCGGAGGTGCGTAGACGCCGACCGGTGATGAAAGTCCAGCCGCGACCCGCCGGGCATGCATGGGATTCAGTGTGTCGCAATCGTCCGGACGTCCGTTGTTGTCGCAATCCGTCGCCAGGCCGCTCGCGATTTCGAGACTGTCCTCGATCCCGTTCAAATTGCAGTCTTGGGGCCCCACAGCCTGCGGACCCTGCGTCGCAACATTCATCGATCCGCCGGTCTTGAAGAATCCGACGGTGGAGTTGATGTTTACAGGCGGCGAATTCGCATCGAATCGGAAATTGTACAGCGTCCCGAAACGAATCGCGTTGGCCTGCGTGTTCTGGGCAAAGGTTTCCGATTCCCAGGTCGCCGTTCCACCGTTGCTGGTAAACGTCCACGGCATGTTCGAGTATTGCTCCGAGGCCGCCACTCCGGGGTCGTTGTGATTTCGCGGTGCGTGAAACTCGGCGTTGTTCACCACGACACCCGACGGAATCGGTATGCTGAACGCCTGAATCGACCGGTCCAGATGCTCGTTGTACACAGCATACTCGTAGTGCCACGTCTGATTGCCGAGATCGGTCACCTTCCAGTACACAAACGCACGCCCATCCACCTGAAACGCCGGCTCGATCAATGTCGAGCCCGCGCCGGTCCAGGCCTGGACACCCGCCTGTTCGCGAACGGTCGCCCCAACGTTGCCAAACGAGAAACTGCCCGCGGCCGGCTCGGTAACCGATACCTCGCGGTAGGACACATTGTTGTTCATGTTCTGGTTCGCAAACGCCTGCGTGTCGTTGAATTCATGCGGTGTGATGTACTGCCCCTCGATGAAATAACGCGCGCCGGCGTTCATCGACGGCATCAGATCGACATCCTGAACCTGACAGCGGTGCGCGATCCCATCGTGCGTGTGACCACCATGATTCCGGGAGGGGTAGTTGCCTCCGCATGGCGCGCCGCCCTGGTTTGATCCGCCAGTCATCACACCCGTGTACGGATTCACATGCGACCTCGCCCCCAGCCCGCAGTGACCACCGTTGCGACCTACATTGTACGGATCAGAACAACCCACACCGAGCTTGGTACCACCTGCGTTGGCATCAATGCAGCCAAACTGGCAAAAGTTCGCATTGATCGCGAAAAAGCCATGCTTCATCCAGCTCGCGCCAACCTGCTCGAACCGCTCGCTGCCATCCACTGTGTGCAAACGATAAAGATTCTGTGGGATCACCGGGTGGTCAAGAAGAGGCAACTGAAACCAGTTGAAATCAACGTTTCCCTTGTTGCACGAGGTGGTTCCGACCGAAATTCCGACCGTACCCGACCCGGGCGTCCCTGTGCGACCCTGCTGCGCGGTGGCAGGCAGGTCACCAACGATGACGTCCGGTCCCGACGACGGGAATCCGCCGGCCGCCGTCGGCATCGTCCGCATCGTTACCGACTCCAGTGTCGCTTCCGGTGTGTATTCACGCGTCTCAACCAGCACCATGACCATCTCGATCGTGACCGCTCCAATGGAAATCCCGGACAGCCCTGGAGCGCCCAGCTTCCGCGCCATCGACTCGGTCAGGTACAACCGACCGCTGATCGAGAGCAACCCTCGTTCAACGTCAAATTCAGAATTCGTCTCGTCAACACCGAAAACGCCCGTCCGCCATCCCCGGTCTGCCACGAGAACAAACTCGTGATCCAGTCCGCCCTCCAGATCAAGCGCAAGGAAAAGCCTGTTCGTCTCGTAAACGGTCTCGGAGAGTCCTGCCAACGTGATCAGATCATCGGCGACGAGCACCGTCCCACCAAGCAGACCGCGGTAGACCCCGTTCGAGACAATCGCGTTGATCGGCGTGTCGCTCCCGGTCTCAGTCAGCGAAATCGTCGGACCCGCGATCGTCTCGCCATCGCGAGCGACCGAAAGCCGTATGCCATTCTTGGCGAGAATGACCTCGTCCAGCGCCAACTCCACGACGCTGCCCCGGGTGGCGTAAGTCTCCTGGATTTCCACGGGCACCTGCAACAAGGCGCGGTCCGAACCCAGTAGAGAGTACGACGCTACCGCAACAAACAATCCGACACGATGAATCAGGCAATTGTAACTCACAAACGACCCTTTCCTCTCACGCTTTGAGAGACACTGCGACTAGAGCAATACCCCCCGCGTCAAGTTGGACTTAACAAGACGTGAGTTTTCCGAAGTTTCAGTTAGCCAGCAATAATTCTCGCCAGGACCCCTTCGCCCCTGGAACCACACCCGGGCAACCCTCCGAGCGCCAGCGCCGAATATATCAGACGTCAATGCCAATTGCAATCGCCGTCCGATAATTTTCATGATCGTTACCGCACTCCTGACGATTGGATACCAGGCACACGCCTATACACAAAAAAGAGGTGCTTACAAAAATAAAGAGTCGGTTAGCGACCTGCGCCTGCCGACTCTTCATTCCGGAACTCTTATGTTTTGTAGCCGTTGCCGTTCGGGCTATTTACCCGAGCTCTCAGCCACAACCATCACAACAATTTCATTGACCAACTGCGTGCGAACGCGCTCGATGGACGACCTCCACATCCCGTTGAAATCAGGTGATGCTGTCAATTTCACAGTGCCGACCGCGTCATCCGCGACGCGATACGCAAATGTGCCCAGATACGCTCGCTTTTGCTTCGTAACTTCGACGCCGCCGCCCAGCGAAACTCCGCCAATGCGACCGAACTCCATTTCGTGCAATGGAATATTTTCGACCGCAGCGAAAATGTAGTCGCGGCGATGCTCATCAACCGAGACGGTTTCGAGCTCGACACCCCCCTGCCTCATCGCGCCCGCGACCAGCGCCAACTCGTAGCCACTGACCTCGCTCACCTCGGACGCAAAAGCGTCGATTTCAATCAACCCGCCCGGATGGACAACGCGCGAGCGGGTGTGCAATTCGATGGTCACGGGGGTGTCTTCACTGATGACGACGATGGACCCCGCGGTGACTGGACCGCTTGCGGCGGATGCCTGTGGCAGGACCGGGCACCCACACGGATTTTCACCGCCAAACGCAGCCACGACGGCGAGAATATCGTCCGTTCCGATCGGTATCCCGGTGGCTGAGCATCCTGCGATATCCGCGTTGGAGCATGTGCAGTAGTTACCGAATCCCTGGACCGCACAGAGAATATCATTCGTTGAAACAAAAGGCGGCAGCGAGAAGGGCGCGATGACGTCGCCGTAACCTGCCTGGAAAGAGGTACAACCTCCGGCAAAATCACAGGTCTCGTGCATGCAAACACTCGTCCCGGGCAACGGTTGATTATCGGCACCAAGCGTGCATGGACATTCGTTGCAGGGTACGGTCACCGTGACCGGCATCGCTTCCTGAAGAATATCGATTCCCGCAACCATGTCATCCACGACAAGAGTGGTATTCTGCGAAAGCAGATCGCGACGGAATCCGATCTGATCAGCACCCTGCCCAATAGCGCGAAATCGGAATTTGGCTGCGAGAAGCCCTGTGCCGACCGTTGCGACAGGAAGGGGGTTCGGCGGCAATTGTCCGAACGACTGGAAGAAAGCGTCACCATCATCAAATACGTTATTGAATCCGTCATTGGCGGAGTCATCCGGAAGCCCCGCTCCCAGCCAGTCGTACGGATACTGGAATTCCTTTTCCGTGATGTACCCTTCAAACTGGAGCACGGACGGGTTCCAGATCAGGATCGCCTGTATCGCGATAAAAGGCTCGGAAACCCCGGTAATGGAATTCACCCGCAGTTCGACCTCGAACACCTCGTTCAACGATACCTGACCAGGCGCGAACAGCCTCATGTTGACCTGACAACCGACATCACCGCATGGGGGACACTCACAACTGGCGTTGCACTCAAGCGGGCACCCGAAATCATCGCTTCCGTCACACTCCTCGCCGACATCGGTGATACCATCGCCGCATGTTGCAAACGTGCAATCCGTGCGACATGTAATTCCGGGCAAACCGGGGTTGTCATTGTTGGCCAAACCGAGATCACACTCCTCCATGGAATTCAGGATGCCGTCTCCGCAGCACGCCGGCGTCCCGTGACAATCGACATCCCGGCAGTCGAAATCGCCGTCACAGTCGTTGTCGAGGTCGTCGTCACAGGTGGTTTCGGGGTCTTCCAGGCTGACACCGCAGTCGGCGACACAGGTGCACTGGTCCTCGCCCGGACGACACACCCCATCACCGCAGCACACGGGGTTGGTAAAACAGTCCGAGTCGTCGCAATTCCTGGGACCATCGCAGTCGTTATCAAAGATGTCGTCGCAGGTCGTCTCGACATTGCCCTCGTGGAACGCCCCACAATCGGCACAATTGCATGTATCCTCGAGGTTGCCTATGTCACAAATGCCGTCGCCGCATCGGCGAAACGTGCAGTCGGTGCGGCAGTTTGCATCGGGAGCGTCCGAATTTCCAGCGCCCAAATCGCAATCCTCACCCGTATCAATCACTCCGTCGCCGCAGCCCGCGTTGGTACAATCAAGCCGACAGGCATCGGACACGGTATCAGAGTTCGCCAGCCCATTATCACATTCCTCCAGGGTGTCCGGAACACCGTTGCCACAACAAGTGTTGAAGCAACTGTCGTCATCGCAATCGACCGTACCATCACAGTCGTTATCGATTCCGTCGTCGCAAGTCGTCTCAGGATTTTGAATTGCGCCACAATCGAGGAGACAGTTACACGGGGTTTCCGTCGGGTCACAGGTTCCACTGCCTGTCGGTGGCGGACATGTGCAAATGAGCAGCAGGGCACAATCACTGTCTGCACAGTCCACATCACCGTCGCAATCGTTGTCAGTACCATCGTTGCACGTCAGCTCGGTCGGGGTCTGCGTCGCGACACAACAATCGAGTGAATCAACACACTCCGGGTCAACGCAGTCAGTGGCGCCGTCGCAGTCATTGTCGACACCATCGCCACAACTTGTTTCACCCGTTGGCTGGGTGATCGGGCAGTCCACCACACAACTGCAGGTCGAAAACTCGACGGGGTCGCAAAACCCCAGCACATCCAGAGGGCCGCAGCAAACTGTCACTCCCCAGCAATCACTGTCAAGACAATCGGTCACGCCATCATTGTCATCATCAAATCCGTTGACACACTGCGCGGGGTTGACCGACCCCTCCTGCGCGTGAGCCACGGATCCCGCGAAGAAAAAACCCAAGACCAGTGCCGACAACACGCCAAGCCAATTGCGACTTTGCATCTTTCTATGTCCTTTTCCCTGAACCAAAACCATGCACGACCCCGCGCAAAAACATCTCTTGAACCCGGTTCTCTGACGATATGAGGCAGGCAAAGTGTGCCACCAGCCGGTGACAACCCCGGAAACATCAAACCCGCGAACTTACCGCGCACCGGTCCGCTGATTCCGTACCCACGCTCCAATTCCCATTCCGCACGCGTGGCGGGGTAACGCGATCGAATTCCCCGAAGCCGTCGTGCGACCCCCAAGGAACCATCCCCACATCCGCACCACAAACACGCGCCCGAGATGTGCGAAAGGTGCCTCAACTTTCGATGCGGTGACCGGACAGTCGTCGATCGCCCTTTCCGCCGTGAAAAGTGTATCGCGAAGCCCACCGACTTTCAAGGTCATACTGACGACAGGTGAAGGGAAACGATCGGGGCGGCTCCCCGGACAGAGTGATAATACCGCTCCTGAGACCCTCACTGATGGTTTTGGTACGGTGAAGTTCCCCAAATCTCCCGTTATTATGACCACCGGACACCAGGCCCGACACGTTGCTAAAGTGTCGCTTCACGGTGCCGATAACCTGACGACGTGGCGACATGGCCCCTGCCTTGCATCTGCCAGGCCATCTGCCTATAGTTGGTTGCAGTCCCCGTTTCGGCGCCTCCGAGGCTTTGCCTTGGGCGTGTCGGCTGGCTGGGGTGCGTGGGAGGAGCGGAAGGGATGCAATTCGGATCAAGTCGGGCGCGTGTCTATATACTCGCAGCGGGTGTCTTTGCCGGTGCGGCGTCGGTGTCGTTTGCGCAGCTCTGCGAGAACATCCAGAATCGCGTGAACCTGGAATGGCGTCCTGATCTGCAAACCGCACTGGTCGGAGACACGGTCGATTTCGGCATTTACGCGGTCTCCGCAAACCAGTCGACCAGCGAGTCGATGGCTGCGTTGCAGATTATCCTGCAGTGGGATCCCGAGGTCCTGCAACTTCTTGGAAACATCAACAACGGTCCGTACGAATGGCTTGATACGATCTACCCGAACGACGTCAACCTCGACGGGCTGAACGCTCCGTTTCTGGGCGTGCCCGGTAATGACGGTGATGCCTTCCTCATGCTTTTTTCGCAGTTGGCACCCCCTCCGTTCGGGCCTGGTTCCGCTCGTGCGACTCCTGAGGGACTTCTCGTGACGACCTTCAGATTTCGCGTGCTCGCTCCTGCTGTCATGACGGAGATCACCATCCCCGCGGCGCTCGGCGAACACAGTTCGACTATTGTCGCATCGGGAATCGTGGCGGGCTGCGACATCAAGGGCACGCTGGACAGCGCCAATCTCCGCTCCACTCTGGAAACCGTTTTCCCGGGGGATGGCGACGGTGATTCGGACGTTGATCTTCTCGACTTCGGTCGGCTTCAGGATTGTGCAACCGGACACCCGGATGAAAGTGTCACGAACGACTGCGTCGCGTTCGATTTTGATTTTGACATCGACGTCGATCTGGACGACTTCAGTGCGTTCCAGGACGCAAGGACCGCGGAATAGCGGTCCGCCTGCCTGAAATTCCCACTGGGTTTTCCGATTTGAACGGGACCATGTCTCGTCACTGTGTCATCGGCATCGGTGTTTTTGTCGTTGGCTATGCTTCTTCCGTTTGGGAGGTCGACTCGAGGCATCCGAGCCAACGATCAAGCCACGGGCAGCCTTGCCGCAACGTGTCGACGCCAACTTCTCTCACGGCGGTCACACCCCAAGCCATTTTGTCGTAACCGGGGACGATGCCTTTGATCTGCTTCGATGGCGCGGTTACGGGTGAATCATTGATTCGTTCGACTCTTCCCTGAAAACCATTCCTGATTCCGGCAAGTTGGTCCGCGATGGTTCGGTGCGAAGACTGCCCGCTGCCCCCTGCAATGTAGCGGGCGGAAATTTCCGGGTCGACGAAGATCAGGCTTTCAAACTCATGCAGTTGCACGCATGGGATGAATTGTGTGCCAAGTTCACTCTGCAGATCCTCGCGAAGGCAGGACTCGACGTACGTTCCCCTTTCCTCAACAGGCGTTGAGGGAGCCCCCTCTCGCCCAGGCCAACATAGCGGCATGGCGTAGTAATCCACCAGAACAGCGACATGGTGCTCGGACCTCTGCTGCCCCAGTACAAGTATCTCCCTGCGACACTTCTCCCATCGCAGAATTCCGCCCTGCTTCTTGTTTGGCTTTCCGGCAAGCGTGCCCCGTACCCAAACCCCGTGGGCCCGCATATGTTCTGCGACAACGCTGTTGCAGAACTCCCTCTCGGAATCACCTTCACACAGAACCAGAATTTCAGACATGGTTGATTCCGCCTCGAACATTCCCTTTTTGCCAAAGCTCGCCGAGGCTGAAATCCTCGAGCCAAACACTCAGGTCCTTTTCATCCAGCCGGGAAAACCGCGACGCACCGTCCACCTGATCGACCGTGATTACCTGGTCAGGGTCGAATTCGCTGAGCAAGGCGGGGGACTGGGTTGCGACGATGATCTGCGTTCGTGTTGAGGCTGACCGAAACAGCCCTGCGAGAACGGCGAGTGCTTCGGGATGCAACCCCAATTCGGGTTCATCAATGACGATGGTCGATGGTGGATCGGGCTGGAGGAGCGCCGTGGTCAGACAGATGAAGCGGATGGTGCCATCTGAGAAGTGGCCTGGAGAAAAAATATAGTCTGTGCCTTTTTGTTTCCATGTGAGGCGGACCTGATCCTCCGCGCCGACGCGTCGCACGCTCAGCTTGAAGTCATCGAAGTATGGTGCGATTCGTTGCACCGTCTTGCGGATAACCTGATACACGTCGGGATGCTCTTCCCGAAGGACCAACAGGAATGCAGCCAGATTTTCCCCGCTCGGCGAAAGTCGCTCTGTTTGCTCGATACCTCCCTCTCGACGCATCCCCGCGGTCGCGCTTGTATCGTGAAAATGGTAAACTTGGCATCGTGCAGCAGCTTTCAAAACGTAGTTTGCACTCTGTCCCTGAAACGGTACTGGGGCATCGGGTGTATCGACTAAGTGCGATTCCTCATGCACTCCGACATATAAGCTTGTCATCTTATCTTCCGGGAGGTACATGGTTTCTTCGCACGCAATGAGCATATTGCCAGCTGCATTCGCCTCAATGTGAAACGTGTGGCAATTCTGACCTGCAACGAGGTCTATCTCTATACGCTTCGTATGCTTAATCCCGTTGTAGAAAAAACCATCGGCGGGGCTGTTTCTCTTGATGTAGTCTTGAAGCCGCCCCTTCACAATCGCGCCCAAGAATCGAAAAAACTCAACGAAATTGCTTTTGCCGGCACCATTGGCACCAATCAGGATGTTGAGAGGGCCCAATTCGAAGTCCTCAAGCCGCTCGATCGACTTGAAGCCTCGAATGGTCAACTTGTCCAGACCTCGTCCCATCTTGACATTCCTTTCTGACGCAACCCCGCTTTCCTCAACTGTTCATCGTAAGCCGCGATTGCGGGCTACACCAGCGTCGTTTCGGTCATGGCCATTTTTTGCTGCCATGTGCCCAGGCCCACTCAAGCGTCACCTCAGACTAAACGGGGGCTTCGGGGTCGTCTTCCGTGTGGCCATTGGTGCTGAGCAGGTTTAGGACGCGACGAATGAGTTTGTCTCTGAGCGGGTCGCGGGGATCCTGGGGATCGCAGCAAAAAAGTGTCCGGCGGGTTTCGTCCTGTCCCCGGACGTGGGTGAGGACTTTTTCGAGGCGGCGGACACAATCATCGACGACGTGGGACGTGCCGCCGATGGCTTTGTTGACGACGACGATGTCACTCTCGATGAGTCCATGATAGCAAGGCTGGAGCAGGATGCGGGTGGCGAGTTCGTCGCCGAGGGGCGAGTTGATCAATCCGCGGAGTTCGTTGGCGGTGATGGTCGATCGCTGTTCGGTCCCGCCGACGTCGAATTTGTCGTCGTCTTCGACAAGTCCGTAGATTTCGCCGGCAAAAGCGGCGGTATCGTCGAGGACCGCTTTGAAGGCGGTGGCTGCCTGAAAACTGGTGCGGAAGATTTCAGAAGGTCGATGCGGGGCGGGCATGACGAATACGCGACAGTCGTAGGGGTAGGCGTGTCGGAGGAGGGGGTCTGCGTCGGCTTCGATGATCACGACGGCGTGTCGATCCTGGTGGTAAATGCGTCGCAGGGCGACCGGAAGGAATTCGAAAACGTGGTCTTCGTCGTAATTGACCCATTGGGCGGTAGCGACGCCGCAGTCTTTGGCTGGAGCCCTCGCGTCGAGGGGTTGGCGTTTGTCGCCCTTGACATTTGTGATGCGTATGTAATGCGGCGCCGACGGCGCACCGGCAGCGCCGCAGAACTGCTGAATGACCGCACTTTTCCCCGATCGTCTGGGGCCGCTGACGAAGAGCACTGTCAGTGCCATGTCTCACCTTCAATGTGCCTTGCAGAAATGTGATCCGCGCCCATCATTAAATCCCAGGCGCCATCATCGGTCAAAGAGAGCGTTGTTGCCCTGGTGTTTTTTTCAATTGACGTCACTCCCGATCACACGGCAGCGGTGGCGGAGAATCGGGCTTTCCCTGCGTTGTACATAGCCACGATCAGCTCGACCTCACCGAGGGAGCGTCCCAATTTTACTGCAATATCTTTTGGGACGAGGCCCCTGTCTGTCAGTGCGTGGATTTTTTCGGGGTCAGGGCCGCTTTTCCTGCGCGCCGGCGAGGGTTCAAGCGGGTGATCGTCGCCAACGGTGACATCAAGGGCCGGCGAGCCTTTGGACCGGCGGACGAGGCGTTCCAGCTCTTCGATGCGGAGGTCAGCGTCTTTGAAGGCGCGTTCGATGCGGATGAGCTTGGCGTCGAGGTTGGCGTTCATTTCGCGGGAAAACTGCTGCAAATGCATGAGAATGTCGTTGAGGTCGGACTCGATCGTTTTTTGTCGTTCGAGACGGTTCATCTGTTCGCGGGCGTAAGCTCGGGGGGATGGGCCTCTTTCGCGATGTTTGCGACGGATGGAAATGAGGGAAAGCGCGATGGCTGTGATGAGCACGAGCAGGACGACGGCTTGTTTTCCCGACATGAAGGACTCGGCAAGCGGGGCGGAAATCGTGGCTGACAGTATTGGCATGTGGGTTCGCCCTCCCTGGCGGTTTGGTGTTCAACCCTGCTAATGACGCTTTCGGTGGCAGTCCTCTGCGATGGCCATCACTTCGCGCAACGGCACGTTGTGCTCCCGGGCGGCTCGTTTGCAGTCCTCGTATTCGGGGGCTGCGGTGATGACCCGACCCTGACGGAGGCCGATTTTCATGCGGATTTCACCGAAAGGCGTCTGCACGGGTTCGATTTTCCTTTCGACGCACGACCGTTGTACCTCGTGCTTTCGAATGCCGAGGGTGGTGGTCTCGGCAAAAATGATGTTTTCCAGCGCTTCGACCGTTGCCTGCTCACAAATGACGGCGAGCAGATGTCCGGGTCGTGATTTTTTCATTTGTATCGGCAGGCAGTAGGCATCGAGTGCACCCGCATTGAGGAGTTGTTCTGTCGTATAGCCCAAAACCTCGGGCGTGGTGTCGTCGATGTTGGCTTCGAGAATGGTGACGCGATCGTGGGGATCGGTGGTCTGCGCGTCGCAATCCGTGGCATGTCCCAGGAAAACGCGGAGGATGTTGGGGCGAGGCAGGTCTCGATGACCGGCCCCGACACCGACGGATTCGGTGGTCATCGGCGGGAGAGCACCGTAGTGGTCGGCGAATTCGGTGAGGATGGCTGCCCCGGTGGGGGTGAGCAGTTCGGACTGAATATCGGTACCGACAATGGGGATTCCCTGGATGAGTTTTGCGGTGGCAGGGGCGGGGACGGGCATCAATCCGTGGTCGCAAAGGACGGTTCCAGAGCCTGTGGCGACAGGTGAGCAGGTGACGCGCTGGATGCCGAGGCGGTCGAGGGCGTAGCAAGCGCCCACGATGTCGAGGATGGCATCGACGGCACCGACCTCGTGAAAATGCACCTTTTCGACGGTGGAGCCATGAACGGCAGCCTCTGCCTCGGCGAGTCGCTGAAATACGGCGATCGCGCGGGTTTTGACGTTTTGGTGCAGGTTTGCCTCCTCGATGATTTTTCGGATGTGGTGGAGGTGGCGGTGGGGTTGTTTTTGGGATTGGTCCAGGGTGATGGTCACGCGGGTGGCGGCGAATCCCCTGGTGTTGATCTTTCGGGCGTCGAAGGTGTAGCCCTCGACGGGAATCATTTTGAACATCTGCTCGAGATTGGAAGGGTCGAGTCCGGCGTCGATCAGGGCAGAGAGGATCATGTCCCCCGAGGCGCCGCTGAAACAGTCGAAATGTGCCGTTTTCAAGAGATGGCCCCGATCGATGGTTCGGTTGGCGTTGACTGACCCATGCCAGCTAATGCCCGCCGATGTTCTGAATGTCGGAGTCTAGCCGGGTGCGAGACGATGATCAAAACCGGTCTCGCTCGACAAGGGCGTCGATTTGGGACAAGATGCGGTGCTTTGCGCGAGAGAAAACAGGTTGTCGTCGTCATTGGAGTTTTTTAGGGGATGCAGGTGCAAGAGTTGATCAGGCTGGCGGGTTCGGGAAATGTGAAGGATGTTGAGCAGGAGTGGCTGACGTTTCTCAGCGAGTCGGATGCGAGCGCGAAGGCGCTGTCGCCGGCGGTGAAAGTGATCGAGGTGCTCAAGGATCAGAATCGCACTGATTTGGCGGAGTCGTTGGCGTGGACGGCGATCGAGTCGGTTCAGGAGCGGACCTCCGCGGAGGAAGCCTTGAGCGCCGCGCAACCGATGTTGTTGAAGCTGAACAAGAGCACCGAACTGCGTGGGCAGGTGACGCAGTTGTATCGACAGGTCTACGAGGGTCGGGCGGGTCTGGAACGGTTGATGGAGGAGGCGGGTCTGGAAGGGGGTCGGCCTCCTCGGCGTGCGATGCGGACGATGGACGTGTGTTTGGCGATGGAGCCTGGGACGTTTGTTGTTGGGCGACACGAGGACGTTGCGGGTCGGGTGGAGTCCGTCGATACAGATTCCTGGACGATTGAGGCGACCGTTTCCGGGCGGGTAAAGACATTTGAAGCGGTCGAGTTTGCGGATCAGTTCATGGAAGCGGACGCGGAGGACTATCGCGTGTTGGCGGCGTTTGATCGTGATCGGCTTTCAAAGCTGTTGACGAGCGACCCTGCGCGGGTCATTGAGAGCGCTCTGATTGTCCACGGCGAACAGATGACCGACGACGAATTGCAGCAGATTCTCGTGCCGAAATATATGGCGGCTGGGGATTGGTCGAAATGGTGGACGAAAGCGCGAACGGCGGTCAGGCGGTCGCAGAACATCAGGATGGAGGGACGATCGCCCTACATTCTCGAATACACCCCTGGTGGTCCGGGACATCACGAGGAGTTTGAGGAGCAGTTTGGAAAATACAAGACAGCCGAGGATCGGTCATCGGGGCTGGAGGGGTACCTGCGGGAATGCAAGGCGCGGAAGAACGAGGCGGACAAGGCGATGCTGGAGCGTTTGCATCAGACGTGTCAGGAGCGTGCGGCGCGGTTGGCGAAAAACGGGGCTGCCACTGCGTTGTCGGAGTTGATCGTCGCGTGGCAGGTTGGCGAGAGCGTCGGCGTAACCGATGGCAGGCAGGCGTGCGAGGAACTGCTGGCTAAATCGGGCGATCCGCTGGCAATGATTCGGGCTTTTGGAAAGACCAAAAAACTGTGGTCATCGGGATTGGCGTGTTTGGAGACAGCCTGTCCCGACAACTACCTCGAGCTTCTTGTGTCATTGTTTCCAGCAGCACCGGCGCAGGTTTGCGATGATCTGGCGGATCGGATGGAAAAGGCGGGACTTGCGGACGATCGGTGCGGCACGCTGATCGGGGAGATCACGTCGAACGGGACAACGTGCTTCGGAGCACTGTGCTGGCTTTGGGATCGCGGGGTGACACGCTCGTCGTGGCAGGTGATGGAGCCTGTGTCCGTGCTGACGCGGATGTTGCAACTGGCGGGGGAGATTTCGCGCGACGATCGGCTTGAGAAGACGCAGGTGCGAACCATCCGGGATGCGTTGAAGTCGTCGCTGACCGCCCGAAAGTACGAACGATTCAACGCGTGCCTTTTGCAGATTGAGAGCGGAATGGGGTCGGCGTTGCTGACACAGGCCCGACGGCTTGAGAGTCTGGGGCGTAATGTTCGCGAGGATTTGCAGAATCGGATCACGCGACAATTTCCGGACCTGATACGCAAGAAGGAGATTCCGGTCTGGCTTCGCGAGGACACGATTTACGCGACGCGTGCGGGTGTCGTGAAGTTTGACGCGGACATCTCGGACCTGGTGAACGTGAAGATGCGCGAAAACGCCAAGGCGATCGGCGAGGCGGCGGAGAAGGGGGACCTGAGCGAGAATTCGGAGTACAAATTCGCGCTGGAGGAGCGCGACCTGCTGCGGGCGCGATTGGCGCAGATGCAGAAGCAGCGGGTATTGGTGCATATTCTCACCCCCGAAGAAGTGCCGACCGACCATGTCTCGGTGGGAAGCAGGGTGGGACTTCGCCATGTCGAGAAAGGCGTCGAGTTGGAAATATCGTTTCTGGGGCCTTTCGAAGCCAACATCGACGAGAGTATTTACAACTATCTTGCCCCGTTTTCACAGGAATTGATGGGGCACAAGGTGGGTGACATAGTCGGGTTGACGCTGACCGATCCACAGGGCGATTACGAAATCGTTTCGACACAGGCGTGGGCTTCCGAATAACCCGGCTACGCCGAAATCCTCCTTTTCCTTGCGAGTAGCAGCCCGTCCGCGACGACGCCAGGCGGCTCCGCGCGAGAATTCGCGTCTCTCTTTGTGGTTGTGGCTTTGCGATGTTACCATGGGCGAGATGTGTCAATGCGACGGGAGGTGCGAGCGTGTCTGATGCGACAATTCAAACGTGTGGTTCCTGCGGTTCGAGTGTTTACCCTGAGCATATCGCCTCCGGAAAGGCCGCAGAGACAGAGGGGAAATTGTTGTGTGCCTTGTGTCTGGTAGATTACAAGCGCACCCATCATGTCGACGAGACGAGGTACGCCGGGCAGACGACGATGAGAGCGCCGGGCGAATCGGATGTGGGTGAGCGAATCGCGCTGGCGGAGGATTCGGGATCGTCGTCACTCGGCTCCACACAGGTTCGAGCCTTCGGTCAGGACACGTTGGCTGGGGCGACGATTCATGACGACTCGCAATACAAGCGACCGCTGTTGGGGCCTGGTGAGGGAGCGACACGGTGTCGAACGTTTCACGCGAAGCTGAACGACGGAGCCGTCGGGTTCATGAATCGCCAGATATGCGATTGGGCCGACGCCAACCCGGAGATTTCGATCAAGTTCGCGTCAACGACGATGGGTGTCTGGGAGGGAAAAAAGTCCGACCCGACACTCATCGTGACAGTTTTCTATTGAACGACTCCTGCTCTTGTCACGAACCGGCTCCTGAGGCTGAGTTTCGAGCGTGTACCTGCTCAACATGAATTGCACATTCCCTGATCCCGGGCCGGCGTGTTCCATTACATTGAAATGTTCCATAATCGAGAGCGTATTCATGACGCCCTGGGTTACATAACCCCGGAGCAGTACGAAGCCGTCAACACCGCGACACCAGGAGTGGCGTAAACGATACCAACCCGGAGTCCGCCATTCCCGGGCTACCGCACACATTGTTTCCCACAACACCCGGATCAATTCCTGGGGAGCACGCTGGTTTCAGGTGAGGGTTTTGAGTCGTTCGGAGACGCCTGATTTTCCGATGAGGATCAGGATGTCGCCCTCCCTGATGATTTCGTTGGGGGTGGGGCTGTAGATGGGGTCCTGGTTGGCGCGGTTGATGGCGACGACGATGGCGTCACTGGCTTCGCGGATGGGGGCGTCCCTAAGCGATTTGTTGCAAAAGGGGGAGTTCGGCTCGATGACGTGTTCCTGCATCTCCAGCTCGACGCCGTCGGCAGCGACCTCCATCAAATCGACGACGTTGGGGCGGGTGACCATGTTGGTGATTTTGGTGGCACCGACCGCCTGTGGGGAGACCACGCGGGTCGCGCCGGCACGAAGAAGCTTGCTGCTGGCTGATGGTTGTTCCGCTCGCGCGATGATGTTGAGATCGGGTCTAAGCCCGCGGGCGGTCAGGGTGACGTACAGGTTGTCTGCGTCGTGGGGCAGGCAGGCGACAAGTGTTCCTGCGGTTGCGACACCCGCGCTGGTCAGCACATCCTCTTCGGTGGCGTCACCGTGCAGGTGTGGGATGTTTGCGTCGGCCAACTCGCTGCAAACCTCGGTGCTGAATTCGATGACGATGACGGCGACACCCTGGTTGCGGAGGGAATCAACCGCGAGTTTTCCCATGCGTCCGTACCCGCAGTAGACAACGTGGTCCTTGAGATTTTTGACGTAGGCGTCCAATTTTCTTCTCCCGATCATGGCTCGAACGTCGCCGCTGACCATCAGGCTGAACAGCGACGAAAGCGCGAACGATGTTCCGCCGAGTCCGAAGAGGATCAGCAGGATGGTAAACATCTTTCCGGCGTGGTCCAGTTCGATTGATTCCTTGAAGCCGACGGTCGACAGTGTGATGGCGGTCATGTAGGCGGCGTCGAAAAGCGAGGCGTCCTGCAGAAGAGCGTACCCGACCGTGCCGGCGAGGTAGACCCCGACCAGAATGACGATGGATTGTCCGAGTCGTGCCCTTGGGGACATGTTGCCTCCGCGCCGGCTATTCCCACGACCAGGCGAACAGATGCCTGTGGTGCCGATAGTACAGGCCGATGACGCGCATCGCCACCACAAAGGAGTAGCTGATGACCAGGGTGATGGCCAGTGAGGCAGGTAGCGGGTGGTTGCCGACGATTGACGTGCCGCCGGGTGTTGTTGGTGTGAACATGTATCGGATCAGAACGAAGGATGCGGCGAACGCGACAATGAGGAAAAACCAGATGACCAGATAGGCACCGAACGAGCGAAACACGCTGACGACGATCAGGTCGATGCGGACAAGTGCGGATACGCCACCAATGGATACGACGAGAATGGTGATGGGGAACAGTGCCAACGCGACGAATGCGTTGATTTTGACCAGAATGGGGGGGATTTCAAAGCCCATCCTGGCTGCGAGTATTGCGAGCAACAGGGTCGGTGCGAACAGACAGATGACGATGGCGTTGACGGTGAAGATGGGCTTGATGAAATCCTCGATGAACCCCTCGCCGGAGGTGAGTGGGAGGATGTCTTCGCCGTCGGCGGTTTCGGCCACGATGCGCAGATACAATGCGAAGATGAAGGCGAAAACGAGCATGTCCATGAAGATGATTCCGATCGGCAGCACCCGGGCACCGGGAAAAAACTGTCCCACCCAAATTCCGCCACCCGCGACCGCGAGGACGAAGAGTCCGGCGAAGTTGGCGATCCAGATCACCATGAACGTGATGATGTTGGTGGGTTCAATGAAAAAGAGGAACGAAAAGAGGATGTCCTCGCCGAAGGTACGTCGGGACGTGTTGGGGATTGGCTGGGGTCTGGAGGCATCGTACGCGTTGGACATGAGGCTGATTGTACGGTTTGGGGGAATATTGCCAAATGAGCTGGAGGAAGCAGGTTGGCTTGGGTGCATGACCATTTCGGCGGGACGCAATGGACCGTTGCAGTGTCACTCATCGTGGCTGACGGAAACACGAAACGACGTCTGTCTGCGATCGCGCCGCCCACAAGGGGCGACGCTACAGAACGGGCACCTGCAGGACACCACGATCGTACCCGCCGATTCTGTCACGCACCCGGTTGGTTTTCGCGTATGATGCAATAGGTTAAGAGCTGTGACGTTTTGGATTGAAAGGAGCGACGACCTATGTCGAAGAAGGATACGGGTGATCGATTTCACGCACGCGAGGATCGCAGGAAGGACTATGAAAAGCAGTTGCCTGGTGAAGACGATCCGGAATTGCCGCCTCCGGTCGAGCCACTCCAGTCGGAGGGCAGGCATGGGCGTAATGATCCCTGTTCCTGTGGTAGTGGCAAGAAATACAAGAAATGCTGCGGTAAGGAGTAGTGCTTTGTGACGGACGGTTTGATGCATCCTCAGCGCCTGGGTGGCCCACCGCAGCATGGGTGGCCCACCTCTTTAGAGGTGGGGGATTCGATTACCGGTTTGGATTCGACTCCCCCAGGGCTAAAGCCATGGGCCACGCAACCATCAAACGACAGGCATCGAAGCGGTAGGTTCCTGCGTACGCTAGGTGTGTTGGGATTGGCTGTGTTGACGGTTGCGATGGCGGTCGTGGTGGTGGCTGAGCCGCCGGCGTATTCGGGTGATTCGGAGAAACTGATCGCGCCGTTGCCGCTCGAGAAACCGTCGGTTCCTGACGCGTCGGGCAGGTTAAACAACGAGATCGACCAATTCATCGCGAACCGCTGGTCGGATCGTGGGGTTCGGTCGGCGCCGTTGTGCGATGATCTGACGTTCGTTCGGCGGGTTTACCTCGATATCGCGGGCGTTATTCCGAACATCAGGCAGGTCAACGCGTTCAAGGGCGAGGGTTACAACAGGCGGTCGAAGCTGATCGACGAACTGCTGGGGTCGGATCGTTATGCGGATCACTGGTCGACATTCTGGGGTGATCTACTTCGCGAGCGTACACGGATTCGAGGGGCGGATCCGTTCGCGTTTCGCGACTACATCCGCGATGCGCTTGCGAAAAACAGGCCATACGACCAATGGGTTCGCGAGATGGTGGCAGCGGAGGGCACGCCGATCGACAACCTTGCTGCTGCGTTTGTTCTCACGAATGGTGACGATCGCGACGAGTTGACGATCTCGACGACGCAGGTGTTCATGGGTGTGCAGCTCAAGTGTGCACAGTGTCATGACCATCCTTTTGAAGCATGGAAACAGAGCGATTACGAAGGCATGCGGGCGTTTTTCGATGGCACGCGTCGCCGGATTGCGGTCGATGAGGAGGTTGAGCGCAACGGTCGAAAGGTGCGGCGGCGGATTTTTGAAGTGATCGATCGCGATCGCGGGACGGGCCGATTTGTGACGGAGGCGACGTCCGGGAAGGGTCGCGGGCGTCAGGGGTTGGCTGATCTGTTGACCGATCGATGGAATCCGTATTTCGCGCGGACGGCGGTCAATCGGTTGTGGGCGAAGCTGTTCGGCGCGGGACTGGTCTCGCCTCCGGACGGTTTCAGCCCGATGAATCCGCCTTCGCATCCGGATCTGCTCGATTGGCTGGCGGTTGAATTTGTCGAAAACGGATACGACCTCAAGAGCATGATTCGACTGATGTGCAACGCGCGGACGTATCAGTTGGCCAGTCATGGTGGACGTCGCCCCGGGGAGATTCCCGACCACGAGCGGCTGTTCGAGAAGATGTCGCTGCGACGAATGACGGCGGAGCAGTTGCACGATTCGCTGTTGGTGACCACGGGATTGATCGGTTCAAACCGCCGCGCGCTGCAGCCTGCCATCGAACAAAACCACCCGCCGCGCCCCGGTTCATTCCTGGCTACTTTCGGCGCTCACGACCGTCGAACAATTCACGAACGCAGTACGGACGCCACCATTCCGCAGGCGTTGACGTTGCTCAATGGCCCGTTCATCAACCGTGCGGTTCGTATGCACGAGCGTCACCCGACCAGGTTGTGGCTTGATATGGGTGTGTCGCGTCAGGAGACGATGAATGCGTTGTTTCTGAACACGCTGACCCGCGAGCCGACCGGTCAGGAGCGCAAGTTCGCCCTCGAAATCGCCCAGAACGCCGAAGGCTGGTCCGACGTGCATTGGGCGCTGATCAACACGCCCGAGTTCATGTTCATTCGATAGCGATTCGCCCGCCACGACGTCGGAATCAGATTTGATAGTCCGGCACGATCTGTCGCTGCTCGTCGGGACCGGTGCGATTGGCTCCGTCGCGGGTTTTCACGCGAAGGTCGGGCGGGGTGATCGTCACGGTGGACCAGGGTGGAACGGTCGTCGTCAGGAACACGGATCCGCCAATCACGGAATGCTCGCCGATGACGGTGTCCCCGCCAAGGATAATCGCGTTGGCGTAAATCGTGACGTGGTCCTCGACCGTCGGGTGTCGCTTCTGTTCGCGGATGATCCTGCCCTCGGTGTCCTTGGGAAACGACAACGCACCCAGCGTCACGCCCTGATATATTTTGACGTGCTCGCCAATATCTGTCGTCTCGCCAATCACGACACCGGTGCCGTGATCGATAAAAAAGCTGCGTCCGATTTTCGCGCCAGGGTGAATATCGACGCCTGTTTCGCGGTGTGCCCATTCAGACATCACGCGGGGCATCAACGGCACCTTCAATTTGCACAACTCGTGGGCCAGTCGATGAACCGTGACCGCCAGCATGCCCGGATAGGCCAGAATGATCTCTTCGGTGTTCTCCGCGGCAGGGTCGCCATCCAGGGCAGCCTGCACATCGTCGGCCAGAATGTTGCGGACGCGCGGGATCGAGTCGAGAAACGACGCCGTCAGCTCGGCTGCCCGCTTTTGAAAGACAGCCAACCGGTGCTCGCCCTCGGATTCCATTTCGTCGTGGACCAGGCTTCGATAGATTTGCCGATAGGCTAGGTGTCCGACCCGTGGCAGCAATTCACCGACATGATAACCGATGTTGAAATCGTTGAGGTCCTGGCGACCGATGAAACCCGGATAGACCAACTCCAGCAGCTTCTCGATCAGGTGCGTGATTTCGGTATTGGACGGGAAAAACCGTCGTCCGATGTGCCGCGTTCGCGGATCGTCGTTGTAGCTGCCGACGATCGAATCCACCAGTTCAGGTAGTTTGTCACCAATCTCAAACGAACCCATCTCAACCTGCCTTGATCCCGTCCGCCGTCCACGTCATCGATTCACCCGCTTTGGGTACCACAAGCCGATCCTTCAGCGACGCATCCAGTTCCGCTCGAAATGCATCGGGTGTGCCATGCAGCATCGGAAACGTGCCATAGTGCATCGGAATGATCGAATTCGGATTCAGGAATTTCGCCGCCAACGCTGCACCCTTCGGACCCATCGTGAAATGGTCCCCGATCGGCAACACCGCCACCTTCGGTGCGAACAACTGTGCGATCAACTGCATGTCGCTGAAAACGTCCGTATCGCCCGCGTGATAGCACGACGCGACGCCGTCGGCTGAGACGATCATCCCGCAGGGCATCCCCGTGTAGAACGGTCCGTTGACCGACGCGATGCTCGACGAATGGTAGGCCCGCGTTAACGTGAACGAGACGTCGTCGATTGTTTGTGTTCCGCCAATGTTCATCGGCGCGAATTTACCATTCGGCGACCCCTGACCCAACACGTCGCACAACTCAATGATGCCCACGACATGCGGATCAAACTTCTCGATCAGGTCAGCCACGTCCTCGGCATGGTCAAAATGCCCGTGGGTCAGCGCGATAAAATCGCAACGCGAAACGTTTTTGCATGAATCGGGACAACCGGGATTGTTGGCCAGCCACGGGTCTATCATGACAACGCGCTCGTCGGGCAGCGTCAGTTGACACGTCGCATGTCCAAGAAAGGTGAATATTCCGTCAGCCATTGTTTGTCGCTCCATCTGAGAATTTGCACGTCATTGCGAGTGCCTACTGTGTCGTTACTCGTCGTTTGATGGTTGGGTGGCCCATGGCTTTAGCCTTGGGGGAGTCGAATCCAAACCAGAAATCGAGTCCCCCACCTCTAAAGAGGTGGGCCACCCGCACGAAGGTGGACCACCCGTGCGGAGGTACGCCACCCCTGTGTTGATGATGTATCAAACCATCTGTCATGATGCATTAACTGGACCTGGCTGCGATGAGGTCGAGGATTTCCTGGTGTTCGGGAAATCGACCGACGTCTTTCTTGCAGAAAATCAGCTCGTCGTTGAGCCTGACGTCGAAGATGCCGCCGCCGCTCTCGATCATCTCGGGATCGATACCATGCTCCTTCTTGATCGCTGCCGCCAAACTGGAGGCTGTCGGAAAGTAATTTCACTGCATGCAGTACTTGATGGACATTTTCACGGGAGATTCTCCATTTCGTTTCCCATCGAGGTCGCGACCGATGTCACTCCAACCGGATGACGCGTTATTCGGACGCGTCGACATCTTGATCTTACTACGGAATCGGCGATTGTTGCCACCGTCGATGGATTTTTCTGCAATAATGGCGTCGTGGGGACGTTTTTCCCATCAGAGCAGGATATGCCCGGAATGGACGAAAAGAGGCTTGAACAGTTGATCGCAGGCGCGCAGGCGAAGAACGCCGACGCGTTCGATGCGTTGATCGACCATTTCGGCCCCAGGCTGCTTGGCTATTTGTCCAGACTGACCGGTTCGCGCGATCATGCCGAGGATCTCGTGCAGGAGGTATTCCTGCGTGTGGTTCGCAGGATCGATGGTTATCGGCACGACGACCTGTTTGAAGCGTGGTTGTTTCGGATCGCGACCAATCTCGTGCGGGATCGGATTCGTCGATTGAAACGAACGCCCCCGATGGGGTCGATCGACACGGAGGCTGTCGGATCGGTCGAGGAGCGGAACGTGGGGAGACGACATTTGTCCGATTCGCCCGCCGTTGCGATGGAGCTGCGCGAGGAAACGGACCGGCTGCAGGTTGCGTTGGACCAGTTGCCCGAGGCGGAGCGTGAGGTTGTGATGTTGCGACATTTTTCGCAGCTCAGTTTCGCAACCATTGCAAAGATGATGAAGACGCCGCTCGGGACCGCGTTGGCCCGCTCGTACCGCGGGTTGGCCAGGCTTCGCACGATGATGGAGCCATAGGTGATGATCGAAGACCAATACAACCCATCCGAAATTGATCGCGACGAACGTTGGTTGGCTGAGCAGTTGGCTTCGACCGGTCAGGCCGAAGCGTTGTCGCGCGCGGAAGTGTTGTCGCACGTCAAGGCTGCCGTTCGTGCGACGGTCGAAGCGGACCAGGTCGCGATGCGCCCGACTATCGACGCCGACACGCTGACCCGTTTGTCGCGCGTGAAGCATGTTGTTCGCGAAAAGCTGATCGGTCCTGCCGACGCCGGAGAGGTAACACCCCCGGTTGTTTTCAGGCCTTTCGCTCCGCTGATGGTGGCTGCGGCGGCGGTGGCATTTGCGTTCGTCACGCTGAACGGAGGCGTGTTCAGCGAGTCGCCGATGGAACGCGACCTTGATCTTTTTGTCAGCGTGATGGACGACGGCGTGTCTGATGCGACCGAGGTGGACGTGATGTTGGCGGACCTCGCCGGCGACGTAGCCTACATCGAGACCTCGTCGTCGTATTGGGGTGAATTCGGGCGTGAATTTGACGTGTTGCTGGACGAAGTTGAGAGCGTGCTGGACGGCGAATCGCGCGAGGGCGCGTCGTAAAATGAACGGGTGAGCGTGGTGATGAAAACGGCGAGATGGTTTGGATCGGTGGGTATGTTGAGTGCGTTCATTTTGAGCGTGCCGGTTTTGGGCGAGGTGGGGCCGCCGCGTGATCGCGACGACAGGGGTTTGCCACCGTTGCGGATATTTGATTGGGAAGACGAGGATGGCCCGCCACCACATGAGCGAAGGCGCGGGTCGCGACGTGACGGTCAGCGTGATGGTCGACGCGGAGGGTTCCATCGTGAGCGGGGAGCACCGGGCAGGCCTGGTAACGGTCGACCGGGTGATTCACCGCAAATGACGCGTCAGGAGATGCATGAATTTCGCCAGCGCGCCATCGAGTTCGTCAGGAATCATTTCCCGGAGCGTCACGAGCAGATGATGAATCTTCGCGAATCGGACCCGCGAGAATTCCGTCGTCGAATGATGGAGTTGCTGCCGAGAATCCGTCAGGCGATGACGTTGATGGAAAGGGACCCGGAGATGGGCAGGCTCGTGATCCGGGAGCGGCAGGTTCATTTCCAGATCGAGAAGGCAGGCCGGGACTATTCCGAAACGGACAGCGTAACAACCCGCGATGCCATCCGTCGCGACATCCGCCGGATGGCAGAGGAGATGCACGAAATACGGTCCGGGATCGCCGAGCACAAGATCGCCCAACTCGAAAAACGTCTTGAACAGGTCAGAAATCGCCTCGAACGCGACCGCGAGCGAAAGAATCAGCGAATCGAGGAATTTATCGAGAAACTGGGGATTCTGGAAAAGTAGGCGCGGGTCTCATCCGCGGGATGGTCGGATCAGTTGCTCGATAGCGAGCCATGCTGATCCGATTTTTTCATGCGCCCCCCCCAATGCGCGACTGTTGCACATCCGACAATTCAATGACGTCAGGAATACTGAAAAAACAGGAATCTCGCAGAACACCCGGAACGCTAACGGGGGCCTGTTGCGGCAGCGTCGTTCCTGGCGCGAAAGAGCACGGCTGCTGCCGCACAGAGCAGAAGAAACAGCACGACGAACCCGAATCGAGACGCCGCGGGAACGGAATTTCCGTCAACGAGAATAGCCACATCGCCGGGTTGTATCGTGACGCTGGTGACCGATTCGTACACCGCCAGGCCGTCACCGCCAGCCAGTGGCGAAAGTCCACCCTCAACCGAAAGCAGATCCATCGTTCTTCCAGGTGCGACCACTTGTGGCGCGAGACCGTTGTTGTAAATCACGCGACCGCTGTCAAAGTCTCTCGACAACAGGTTGGGGTTCGCAGGGTCCACAAGGTCTGCAAAATCGGTTGTCGGGGCGATCGGCTGACCGAGCGGAACGTCCCATTCGGGGAAATAGACGACGGATTGATTGAATTCGTCTCCAAGCTCGTTGTAGAAATAGGTGTTGTCATCAGTGACGAACAAATAGAACGCGAAAGACTTGAGACGACCTTCCAGGTTGAGCCTGTTCGCCCCTGCCAGACAGAAGGCAAGCTTGCCCATCGATCGCAGTCGCCAAACAGCGCCGAGCGACGTGGCTGTATTGCTCTGAATCGAAGTCGCATCAGCGTCGTTACCGATGACGAAGAATTCAACATCCGCTCCGTCAACGTGCGGCATGTACCTGTCAAAGAGATTGGAGGGATCGTTGACGGCCCATCGCCCGTTGATGGTCAGGATCGCCTCAGGGCGGCTCGCCTTGATCGTCGCGAGGAAGGTCTCAACGCTGTCGGCGATACGGGTGTCACCGGTACCGACGACCCAGTCCGGAGGTACACCGCTGGCTGCCCAGTCGAGTTCGAGCGTGTCAAACGCGAAATCAAACCGCATGCCCGCGAATCCCAATACCAGGGCAGCATCCAGTCTCTCCAGCGTTTGTGCGATATGCAAAGGGTGCGACGCCCAAATCAGGTACGGATCGTGCGAACGAGAGTTAATTCGGTTGTTAAGCCTTGCTGTCTGATACGCCCCCAATACAGGGCCGCGAACGGTCTGTGTGTCACCCGTGACAACAGCCCGAAAGCTCTGTAAATCGGCGGCCACCAGCGGATTGGTTGTCGGTCCGGTGAACAGCGTACCACCATCCCCGAAAGCAGCCACCGTGGCCAACGGGAATCGCTCGCTGACCTCGAAGACCTTGTTGTTGTTAAGGTCTACCTCAAGACGCGCATTGGCTGGGTCGGTTGGCGCGTCGCCGTAGCAAAGAATGGTCATGTCGCCGCCCAAAGTGACCGAAGCGATAGCGACGGAAATCGTCGCGGTGAGGTCGATCTGCGCCGTCCATGAAAAATCAATTACCCTGTCATCGAGGAGGCGCGTTCTAATGCGGTAAAATCGCGATGCGTCGACCGTACTGTCCACCGCGTTGTAAAACATGAAGCCCTGGTCCGGTATCGTTTGAAGCAGGGTCCAGGGCCCCGTAGCGTTCGGTGCCCATTCGACAAGGTATTCAGTGACACCGGGCGGCGTGTATTGTGGCGCAATTTGAGCGCCACGAATATCCTGAATAAACCACAGTGTTGTCTGCGTGCCATTGACAGACGCTGTGAGGCTTGCGGGATCCGCACTATGGATGAACACGTCTTCCACGACGTCCAGCGCTTCCATTCGAGCGCTATCTCCGGGCTGTACGTCCATCGCCTCCCACTGGGCGAGAGACACGGCGTCGGGATTGATGGCCAGGACTTCGTCGAAAGGTCCTGGGAAGGAAATCCCGCCCCCGTCGGGACCATTGAGAATGCCCATGTGGTTCGCCATCACCTGAAATTCCTGGTTCGTAAACCACTGTGTGGGTGGGATAGGCCGCTGGCGATGGACCATGCCGAAGATGTGCACCGGCGTGTTTTGTGGTGCCTGGGCCTGGACAGCCCGGGGACCCGGAATTGCCGTCACCCAAAACGCGATAAATGTCCCAATTCTCATCGACTACGCCCCTGGTTCAAGGCACCCAAATAGAATTCACCGTTGACCACCAGTCTACCACACCGTTTCCAGCTATCCCATATCGGCGAGTTGGCAAAATCGCCCTGCGTCATTACGATCTCCCGGAATGATAAAATTGCAGGAATACGTTCGTTTTTTGTGCATGATTGGCGGGTTGGGCGCGGTGATGGTGTCAGCCACCGGCTGTATCGTGGGACAGAGGCCCGGGAAGGGTGAGTGCCTGTTTTTGCGTGAAAGCTCGACCAGGGCAGCCTATTGGCTCTATTTACCGGAAGGCTACGGTCAAAAGAACCCCAAAACAGGCGAAAAGGAACCCCACCCGCTCGTTGTGACCTTGCACGGGCTAAAGCCGTTCGACGATGACAATCGTCAGATTCGCGAGTGGCAGCAGGAAGCGGATCGCTACGGATTCGTGGTGGTAGCTCCGAGCCTGGCGGTACCGACGCTGTTCAGTCCGTTGCCATTGAAAAATCCCGACAACACGAGCTTGAAAAAAGATGAGCAGCGTATCCTGTCCATCATGGACGAGGTTTATCGGACTGTCGATGTTGATCCGAATCGCGCCCTGGTGACCTGCTGGTCGTATGGTGGTTATGTGGCTCATTACATGATGAATCGCCATCCGGAGCGGTTCAGTTGTCTGGTGGTCAAGCAGTCGAATTTTAATGAAGACCTTCTCGATCCGATGCGCGTGCCGGAGTATCGGGATCGGAAAGTGGCCGTTTATTTTACGGAGAATGATTTCGCCATCTGTCGGCGGGAGTCGCGGTTGGCGGCGGAGTGGTACGCGAAGCACGGGTTTGATCTGACCTATGCGGTTTTTCAGGAGAAGGGTCATGAGCGTACGCCGAGTGTGGCTGCCGAGTTTTTCGCCCGTCAGTTGGGCGTCACCGCGAAGACGCCTCCGGAGGAACTGAGCCAATTGCAGGTGAAGATCATCGACGTACCCGGCGCGCGATCGATGACGGGTGTGACGGACGGAACCAACGAGGTTTCCTCGTCTCGCGGGGTGCCGACGTGGTCTCCGACCGGCACGCGGGCGGATTGGTCGACGCGGCGGTCGAAACGGGCGGCGTTGCGGTCGCAGCCTGTTCCGGCGGACAAGGGGCCTGCGATTCCCGAGCGACGTGGGCCTGAGAAGGGTGACTGATGATTTCGGGATTGCGACATTTTGTGGGTCGGGTTGTGACGGCCGTTCTGGTGGGCCTTGTGGTGTTTTACCAGGGGATGATTCGACCGTTGTTGGGTGGGGGTTGCCGGTACTGCCCGACGTGCAGTGTCTACGCCATCGACGCATTGCGAACGCATGGTCCGACTCGTGGATTGTGGTTGGCGGTGCGGAGGTTGGGGCGTTGCCATGGATGGTCGGCAGGTGGGTTTGACCCGGTTCCGCCACGAGCGGATGGTCCTCGCTGACGACGCCGATCGTGCAAATCCATCGGGATTTCGCCAGAATCCTTGTCCATTATTTTTTTGACCAGAACAAGAATGTTTTTAGATGGCTGCGATTGAGGTTCGCCAACTTGAAAAGGTCTACCGCGTCCACCAGAAGCAGGAGGGTCTGCTGGGATCGGTGCGGTCGCTGTTTCGCCGCAGGTACAAGCGGGTGCGGGCGGTGGACGGGATCGATTTTTCGATCGAGGCGGGGGAGATGGTCGGGTTTCTGGGGCCTAATGGTGCGGGCAAGACGACGACATTGAAGATGCTGAGCGGGTTGATCTATCCGACGGCGGGCGAGGTGTCGGTTTTGGGGTTTGTTCCGTGGGAGCGGAAGGACGCGTATCGACGTCAGTTTGCGTTGTTGATGGGTCAGAAGAATCAGTTGTGGTGGGATTTGCCGGCGTCTGAGTCGTTCCGGTTGCATCAGGAGATTTACGAGATTGAGGAGGGGCAGTTTTGCAAGGTGCGGGATGAGCTGACGGATTTGTTGGAGGTGTCGGGATTGCTGGATCAGCCTGTGCGTGAGTTGAGCCTCGGCGAGCGGATGAAGATGGAGTTGATCGCAGCCTTGTTGCATTCGCCGAAAATTCTGCTGTTGGACGAGCCGACGATCGGGTTGGATGTGGTGGCGCAGACGAACATTCGCGAGTGTCTGCGTGATTACAATCGGCGGAACGGGATCACGATGCTGCTGACGAGCCACTATATGCAGGACATCGAGGCGTTGTGCGATCGGGTGATGATCATCAATCACGGGAAGATGGTACTGGATGGTCCGTTGTCGGAGGTGGTCGATCGGTTCGCAACGCACAAGGTGGTGACGCTGCGGTTTCAGGATGGGCAGGTGCCGGCGGGTCTGGATCGGTATGGTGAGATTATGGACGCGTCACCGCCGATGGTGAGGTTGCGGATGAACCGGGAGACGGTGGCGGGTGAGGCGAGTCGTTTGTTGAGCGAGCACACGGTGAGTGATTTTACGGTCGAGGACCCGCCGATTGAGGAAACGGTGTCGCGTATCTTCGCCGAGACCGGACCGGAGCGGGGCGATGGGTAAATACTGGTCGGTGTTTCGCATTGCGTTGGCGGACAGACTGGTTTATCGCGGGGATTTTTTCCTTTCGACGTTTCTGCATTTTGTGCCGATCGTGACGACGATTCTGTTGTGGGATGCGATTTTCAAGGGTTCGGGCAAGGCGACGCTTGGGGGCATGCACTATACCGAGATGGTGTCGTACTATCTGCTGGTGATGATCACGCGCGTGTTTGGGAGTATGCCTCGGTTGGCATCGGGAATCGGGTTGGACGTTCGCGATGGGGGATTGCGGAAGTATCTGTTGCAACCGATTGATTATGTCGGGTATCTGTTGGCGTGGCGGGTCGCGCACAAAATCGTTTTCATGATGATGGCGACCGGTCCTTATGTGATCGTGTTCTGGGTGTGTCGCGGATTTTTGCCGGGTTGGCCTGGGCTGACGACGCTGGGACTGTATGTGACGAGTCTGGTGCTGGCGTTTTTGCTGGGGTTTTCGATCAACTGTTTGATCGGGATGTTTTCGTTCTGGTTTCTGGAGGTGGCCAGCTTCCTGCACCTGTTCATGACGGTGCAGTATTTTTTGTCGGGGCACATGTTTCCGTTGAGCATGCTGCCTGATTCGGTGCGGCAGGTGGTGGTCTGGTTGCCGTTCGCGTACGAGACGTACTATCCGACGTTGATTTTTCTGAAGCAGTTGAGTGTGGGAGAGTCGTTGCGGATTATCGCGGTGCAGGCGACGTGGGTTGCACTGATTTGGGCAGGGATTCGGTTGGCGTGGTCGCGCGGGGTGCGACGTTACGCAGCCTATGGGGGGTGACGCGATGGTGCGGTATGGGCGGATATTGCTTCGGTTCTGGAAGAACAGCCTGATCCGGGAGATGACATTTCGGGGGCATTTTTTCGTTCAGGTGGTTGGTGAGGTGTTGTGGATCGCGATGATCCTGATGTTTGTTCGCGTGATCTACACACAAACGTCGAGCATTCAGGGATGGTCGGAACATCAGTATCTGTTTCTGACCGGCACGCACCTGTTGGTCAAAAGTTTGTTTGAGACGTTTTTCTTCGGGAATTGCTGGCGGGTGAGTCATCTTGTGCAGACGGGTGATCTTGATTTTGTGCTGTTGCGACCGGCAAGTGCACAGTTCTTGTTGAGCGTGGAAAAGGTCGATTTTACCGCGCTGGCCAACGTTCCGGTGGCGGCGGGGATTTGCATCTGGTCGGCGTCGGAGGCGGGTGTTTCGGTGACAGTGGGACGGGTTGCGTTGTATCTGCTGGTGCTGGGGTTCAGTGTGACGCTTCTCTATTCGCTGCTGTTTACGTTTGCGATGACGAGCGTGTGGTTTGTGCGGCAGACGGGTTTGCAGAGTATGTGGTTCTATGTCGTTAGCCTGGCGCGGTATCCGTCGGAGATTTATCAGCGGTTTGCAGGCGGCGTGTTGTGGTTCGTGCTGGTGTTTGTGATTCCGGTGCTGCTGGTGTCCAACGTGCCCGCCAACGTGATCGTACGCGAGCTGGACATGCGGTTTGTCGGTTACCTTGGTTTGATGGCGTTTGTGATGCTGTATTTGTCGACCGTCATGTTTCGGTTTTCGATGAGGTGGTATCGTTCGGCGAGTAGTTGAGGCGTAATGGAGCGTTACCGTTTCACTCGTTCCTGGGAGACTGCCAGATCAGGCTGCCCATGCACAAGCAGTGGTGCTGCCTGCACGTCGCCCACAATATGGGGGCGCTACATTCGGATTGTTCTTGATCTGGTTTCGCTGGTGTGATGACAAAACGGGGAAGCGACGACGTTGGCGATCTCCATCCGGGCGGGGGGCGATATAGCGGCTTATGAAGATAAACAGGCACAAGCGACTCCCGCTTGTGCCTGTTTATTGCCGAAGCGCCGAGTTGCGTCTAGGGTGTCTGGAGCTTCACGATGGTGGTGAAGTTCTCGGCCGTGAAACCGGAGACTTCCAGCAAGCTGCCCGCGCCCACAAGATCAATCGCCCCGTCGTTATTGATATCTACCATCTGAAAGATCGCTACACTCGTTGTCGGCCCGAACCCCAGATTCTGAAACTCGGGGAAGCCTCGCTCCCCATCGCCGTAGAGAATCTGGGGAACCGATGCGCCAATTGCCTTTCCGACAAGGTCCAGATTGCCATCGCCGTCGACATCCGCCACGTCGAAGCGCCAAGCACCGATGCCCGTCGGCCTGACCGACTCGCCGAACGCCCCGTTGCCATCGCCGAAAAAGATATGATAAGCATCGAGTTGATGTCCCACAATCAGGTCAAGGTGGCCGTCGTTGTCCATGTCGGCAGCAGCGATATTGTCCGGTACCAGCCCTGCGCCTAACCTAAGGAGACCACCAAAAGCACCTTCGCCGTCGCCAAACATGATCCCTGCCTGGTTAAGCCCCGTTCCCTCAGCATCCGATACGAGTGAGAACAGAAGGTCGAGATGATTGTCTTCGTCCATGTCGCCCAGCTTGATGTCGCCGACCAGATCCGGGAATGCCATAGTCGTGGCCGACCCAAATGTGCCGTCGCCATTGCCAGGATAGACACTCAGCGTAGTTGTCTTGCTGGTGACAACGAGGACATCGAGATGACCGTCTTCGTCCACATCCCCCACGGTCACATCCGATGGGTTCGTATCGCTACCTGGCAAAAAAGCAGACGACGTGAATCCTCCGCTGTTGGTGAAAACGACGACCCCTCCAAAGGTGTCGGGCGGAATGCCGGTGTCCAGGGCGATGATCTCCGCATCGCCATCTCCCGTAAGATCGACGGTGAGCACCTCGAACGCTCCATCAAGACCGCTTCCTGTCTGAACCGCCGGAGCGCCGGGGAATCTGCCGTTTCCGTCATTTTGCAAAACCTGAAGCACGCCGGAATCCGCTCCGACCGTAACATCTCCGATAATGGCCACGTCGGCGAAATCGTCTCCCCCGGTGAGCTTGCCGACGCCGCTGACGAGCGTGCCGAGCGACCCATACCCCGCATCTGCCTCAAACATGACCCGCTCAACCTCGATCGGGTCGGAGCCGCTGCCGTTGTCGTTCGTATTGTTATTTCCGTTGTTGTTCATGTTCCCATTGCCGTTTGCGTTGCCGTCGGGAACCATGGGGATACACGCAATCTGGTTGATTGCGACGGTGGTGATGAACGTAAGGATGGCCAGGTTGCGCAGATGCGTGAACATGGAAATACTCCCTTCGAGTGTACTGTGGTTTCTGTTGACAATTTGTCCATCGAGATGACGGGGGAGTCAAGGCTTTGCAGCCTCGCGCCAACTCATGCGAGGGGGGATGGTAGCGGATTCCAGTTGGGGGTGCAAGTCGGTGAGATGAGGTCGCAACATGTCTGTGCCCTGCACGTCGGCGAGTGTTTGCCGGATAATGATTGTGAAAAAACCAGGAGGGCCAGTGCCATCCCGTCACCCACAAGAAACTATGAAAGCCGGGGCTCCTGGGGGATGATTGGCGGGATATTGTCCCAGTCTTTAACGGGCTGATCTTGTGGATCGCCCAAAATCATTGGCCCCCTTTTCAGGAGACGCGGCGATGAACATTCTGGCGATTGATGTCGGCAAAAGCAAGTGTGTGGCGTGTGTTTTTGAGGCGGACAGTGGGGAGCATTGTTTTGAAACTTTTTCCACAACACCGCAGGAACTCGAAACAATCCCGGGTCGGTTGCGGC
>JAJDDT010000009.1 GCA_029260165.1 Phycisphaerae bacterium
AGAAACATCGTACGGCTATACAGAACCGGATTCCAGGACATTCTGACAAACCGAAACTTGATCTTCTGGAAAGGAACAGATAGGAAGGAAAATTCAACTCCAGGCGCCACGGTTTTCAACCGCCACGCGCTACATCTTTCAACCGCCGTTCACACCACACCCCATTACGCGCCGATTACCATACGGACAACGTTCTTCAATCGGCGGTTACACATAATAATAGCAAGGTATATAAACACGTGCTACGATGTTGTAAGATAATGGATTCGATGCCGCCGTGCCCGCACCACGCCCTGTTTGCATACGCGAGAGTACTGCCTTCGGGACGATATATAGCGCCAGACGGAGAACTCACTTTCACACTGAATATCCGCGGAGCGCGATGCTCAGTGACAACCACTCGCCGAACTTGGCCCATCGCATGGAATGGAGTAGAGCATTCCGAAACAATCTTGTATGATGCAGCCAGCAAGAAAACCTACTATGAGCGAATAGTAGATAACGTCTCGCCCTTGCTCGTAGACCAAACCAAGTACCGAGAGTGCCTTCACCAATTGCGTAGCCGTCGCGAATCCTTACCCCCATATCCTGCATGGATGGAGGAGATCCTTAGCGGTACGCTACGTCGCCTCCAAGAGGCTGTCCCCAGCTACAACGCAAGCGACGTTGGCGTCTGACACTTCTTGTAGCATTGCGGTGCTAACGTCGGCACACAACGACCGCGCCCGGCCACTCATACCACTCCTGATCTTGTCGCCTTCGTTCTATCATCCGCCTCGCTGGGGCCATCCCGGCGAAAACCTCCGAAGGCCCTTATGTCAAGCCCCGGAACTTTGTCGCGACAGATTGCGTCCTTCCGCAAAACTCCGACATCTTCGTACGGCGGTCGGCAGTATCAAGAGCAACACCAAACGGCCAGTGGCATCGGCCCAGTCGCACTGTACAAGCCCGTCAATTTGACAATGCTCGGAAACTCCGACCATACGCTGAAGTCCAGTCCGCTCGATTAGCGAGGACAATGGGCCGCGAGGCTTGTCAAGCCAGCCCAGGTCGTCAAGTTCGGCTTCCAGCGAAATCGAGAATCCTGCAGCTCGAAGCCGTGGCGGCACATATCGATACAGTACCATAGGGCCGCTGATTCCACGCCGGCACGTAGGCGCTTCCCCTAGTAAGATTACCACCTGCCCGCGAAACGGTCGCCAGAAACCGATTCGTTCAAGAGCGATGCAGCAAGACTGAAGCGAGACGTCAAAAGCACGCGAGATCTTCCTGAGGCTCGTCAGGCTGAGGCTTGATATCTTGCGACTGTGCTTCGTCAACAGACGATCCGGCAACAAGAGCGCGTTTGCTCCTTCGTTGCAGAGTCGCTCTACGACTCTTTGCTCTCTTGGGGAGTCTTCTCCCTTGTACACCGGTGGCGAGCAAGTCAGATCAAAGAAGAAAGTGTGCGCGAGTTCGTGTGCCAAAGTGAATCGTCTCCGCGAACCAACAAGGGTGCGATTAATGCCAAGCACGAAGCCTCCCTCGTCCGGCGTTAGTCGACCGAGCGCTAGGCTAGACTCGGGAACGGGCGCTCCAACGATGCCCCGTTGCTTCATGAACCACAATGGGTCGACTGGCTCTCGCTGAACACCGTGCCCATCCACCAAATCGCGCATCAACCGTTGCATATTGTCGCTCGGCGTGCGCATCCCAGCAAGTTGGCAGATATATTGCTCAGCTGAGGTCAAATTCATTTCCACAAATCACTCGACTAGTCTAGAAGCCTGAACTGGCCGTCGCCCCCACCCAAGTCTTGGAGGAACTTCACCAGCTCGTCAACCGCCGTAGGGGGCCTATTGTGCGACGGACGCCAATGATGCTGTTCGACAAGCTCGACAAAGCGGTCCTCGCTTACACCAGCCTGTCGCTGGGCTGAAACAACCTCGTCGACTGCCAGGCGGCCTTCTGTCCACGTCGCCACGAGATGCGCGGCCCTTTCGAAAGCTGATTCGCCGGTTTGAACCACGTGCGCACGTTGCTTCGACTCTTCCGCCGCAACGAGCGGGGTCCTCCAGTCAATTGCATTTGGGAATTGCAGGTTCAGTACGTCCCTGACCCAGATTTTTTCCATCTCTTCGAGTTTCGACACGTTCGAGAGTTTTAGATAGTCCCGGCTAACCAGCAGATACAGCCCCCAGAGCATGTTGTGGTCACCAGACATTGCGCGAACATGATCGACCAAGCCTTTGTCATCCTTCAGATTAATGACGAATTGCCCAGCCCTCGTATTGCCGTGCACGGCTCCGCCATCTTGACATTGCCCTGGTACCCGAACTAACACCGTCGGATCTTTGTAGGCCGCGCGCTCTGGTAGACATAGAATCAATACGCCGTCACCGTCGCCGCCCAGTGGCTCGTCGAGCCTCTTTTGAATATCGAGTATCTTGTTCCACGCCTGCGGCTGATCGGCAGTCGGATAGAACCGCTTCACAAGAGCCCTCTTTTCCTTCGCCATGTCAATTCCCTGGAGGCCCGGCTCTCGTTCATTGATAAGAAAGAACGGCCGGTGAATTCGCCGCGCCAGTAAACTGCTCGCCAGGCGGAAGGACTCGTCGTACCTCAGTAAATGACGAAGCAGCGCGTCGTCGGACGGAGTTGCCGCCGCGTTGTACAGGAACTCCGGAGATATGTGTCCGGCCGCGCTGCATCGCAGAAATGCATTCGCAAGCATCACGGACGCAGCCAGCTTCGTGCGGTGCAGATAGACCTTCTCACACATTGTATATCTGGTTTGTAGCAAGAACAGAAGCTCAGCGCGCGCGTCCGATCTTAGCTGACCTCGACTGTCGCACAGATCGAACACGACATGCCAGTACCGTCCGTTAGGAAGAAGGGCCAGTTGTATCCGGTCAAGGAACTTCAGATCGATGTTGCGCGCAACTCCAGTATTTTCAACGTCGCGCAGTAAGTAGTCGATTAGATCGGCACACACTGTGTCTCCCACGAGTTCCCCCAAATAGGGCTGGATGACTGGCGCATAGTCTTCATGTTGTGTCCCCGGCGTGGGAGTAATGTATGTACCGTCGTTCAATCTAAGATCATCGGGGAATGTCAGAATCTGAAAGACAAGATCCTTAAGCGAGTATCCGGACAGATCCGCACGCAGAGAAGTCTGAGAATCTCGCAACAGCGGTATTACGACATCAGTGTACTCATCCAAGACATCCGCGATTTCCCCCTCGTAAATGTACTTCCAAAGAGCCGGGTTCTTATCAATCGCGTCGTGCTTTGTCACAACGCGACACTCTTGCTCGAGTGCATGCGAAAAGGGCACATGCGCGATGTCATGAAGGAGTGCCGCCAAGCCGACAAGAATCCGCTCGCCCCAGCAGATAGAGGGGCCGTCCTGTCGAAACCTTGCGTTTCGATTGATCGCGTCAACCAGAATCTTGGCGCAGTGGCATGTCCCGGTAGAGTGCACGAACCTGGACTGTTCGGCAGTCTCGTAAACCAAGTGTGCGAAGCCGAGTTGCTTGATGTATCTCAGCCTTTGAAAAGGGGCGGTGTCGACTATGCGACGTTCGATCTCATTGAGATATACGAAATCATGGACGTTGTTGCGTTGCCCCTTTTGGTCAAGCAATTCTACAGGGATTTGACCGTCCTGATGTGGCAGAGTCTGAATGGGGGGCAGCATATCAAGGACCTCCGGCATTCGATCGGTTAGCTTGCAAAATATGGACCGGCGAACAAGAGAGTGGGTGACAGACAAAAGCTAGTGGGAGCGTCGTGTGCGTGTGGCGACACCGCTAGTCTCCCTCAAGGCCGAGGAACCTTGATATCGCTCGGATGAGCGTTTTGATTGATTCCGTTTCGAACGCTTTCCCGCTACAGCCAATTCTGCCTACGAGCCAGGCCAATACATCGCGTTTTGATCCTGGACACGTGGATTCACTGACAAGGCCTGCTAGTTCCTTCTGGTCTGCTTCGTTAAGGATACCCTTGACGGAATGTATGAGCGCGATCGCCTCGGCCGAAGCCGTTATTGGAGTACGAGCTGCCGTCAACTCAAGTTCGCGCAGGGCGCGCTGATATTTATTCTCGGCAAGCGGGCGCAGTTCGGGAAGCGACCGCTTGAAAACGCGCTGGAGGCGAGCAAGCGCGCTGTGCGCTTCGGGTGATTTGGACTCAATTTCGAGCTCATAGAGAGGGCGGGTCTCCAACTCTCCAGTGCGACCGGTGTATTCGTCAATTGAAACTTCAAACACATTCAAGCCTTCTGTCGCCTCGAATTGCGTACGTTGGTTTGAGATTACGAGATGGGGCTCAGAGGGAATTGCTTCTGCTTCAATCTGAAACTTCGCGTGTATGTCAACCGACATTGTGCGACGAGCTCTGATGACTTCGTCCTCAGCAAGGGCGAGAGTATCTTCCTCCCGGTTGAACTCCGCCTGGCGCATTCGTTCCATGGGGACCTTGAGCGTGCGCTCAAACGTGGAAGTTCCGTCCTTTGTTGATGAACGTATCCGAGCCGTCGCCCCCATTTGGCGAAGTGCTTCCTCGGCGGTGTCAAAGTATTCGTCAACGATCTTTATGAGGTGGGACGGCGTGACGACGTAGCGGCCGAACGCAAGCAACTCCTGGACCGAGGACTCGACTTCGCGGACGGCGCACGAGCTGGAGAGGCGAAGTTGGCGTTCGATCTCGACACTGAACTTGAGTTCGTTTTCGCTTGTCATTATGCATACCACCTGACACCGCACGGCTCGTTTTGAGAACCACAAACCCTACACAGAGTGTACGCGAAGTCCAAAACAAACACAACACCAGAACTGCGCATGTACCTGGATCTTGATCCGCGCAGAGAGTTGGTATGTTCGGGTATAGTTCGGGCTCAGTTTGGAGGCTGAATCGATGAAGCGGAAGCGGTTCACGAAAGAACAGATCGCCTTTGCACTGCGGCAGGCCGAGAAAGGGCACAGATTCAGTGCGACGACGCTTTCACGATGTTGAATCCGAACGCGGCTTGTCGCGCACCGACCTGATCGCTCGCAGCCTGGAGTATGCCATTTGGTGGTACTCAGATTTCAACTCAAAGCCCAAGAAGCTCCGTCCTGATGCCTTCGCCGCTGCAGCCGTCGTACCCGACCCCATAAACGGATCAAGCACCAGATCACCGGGATTGGAACTGACGCCAACCATGCGCCGGATCATCTCGAACGGCTTCTCGGTCGGGTGCTTTGTCGACTTGTGCCGCGTCCCACATGGATAGATGTTCACGCATTCCGGCTGCGACAGGAAGTTGAATGTCTTCGCTTTGCCCTTGGTCACATAGAAGCAAAGTTCAAACGCGCTTCGCCAATTGGCCTTGCTGAAACTCGGCTGCGGGGATTTCTTGATGATGGCGAGTTGATTCCGGTACGTGAACCCACGCTCGATAGCTTTGCGAATGAAGAAACCATTGTCTTCGCGGGCCGTGAACATGTACAGCGCGCCACCTGATTTCAAGACGCGGTAGCACTCGCTGATGACCTTGCTGATGAAGAGGTCGTAGTCGAAAGGCTGAAAGCAATCCCACGAACCCCATGCACTCATGGTCGAGACGATTTTACCGCCCTTCATGGTTGAACGACCGGGCCGAGCGATGTTGTACGGAGGGTCCGTGATAACGAGATCGACTGACGCATCGGGCAACTTGGATAACCCTACCAACGCGTCCATGCGATGAACCTTGTTAATCCTCAGCATCCATCGGCGGCCACCTCCAGCGAAGCCACAATCAGCCAGCGGAAGCACGTGGTCATCGGTCCACTCCCACATTGACGAGTAGATGCTGGAGTTTCTTGCCGACATCCGTGAGTTCATAGCATGGGTGAACGCGACGGGAATCACGAAAAGGCATGACGACATCCCGTTCCAGAAACAGCCGAATGATGTCGCGAACGTTGTTGGCGCTCATCCTCAGACTTGAATCCATCGACCTGGCACGGCGCTTGACTACCGAGGGTTGGAGCGGCCGAACGAGTGTCCGAATGATGGTCGAGCGATGCGAGAAGCACACCCAGCCGTAGAGACCCCAGTCAACAACGGGAAAATCATGCTCAGACAGACTTCGCCCGAGCTGACGTCTCACATTCCGTTGGATCCGGATCCCGGTATCGGTCAGCCAATAAACACGACCTCTCCGCGCCGCCGGATTCAGGCAGCGAACCAGGGAAGCGTTCCGCAGTTGACCAACCACGAAGCTGCAGGCATCCAGATTGAGGTCGGTTCGGATTTCGAGGTGTTTGCACGTCAGAGGTTGGTGGAACGCGGTGAGTGCGCTTTCAAGCCGCCCACCACTCCGAATCCACCGGCAGAGGTCCTGTTTTTTCATCAAGTTTGGATGGTAACAAACTTAATATCTGTTGAACTGGTTTGGCCTGGCACATCCGCTGGTTTGGAAGCCACTGGCCACGGGACGGGCATATCGGGGGATCGTTTAATAGCCACGCGTTCGTGAAACTGCCATGAAGGAAAAAGAGAAAGCGCAACCCGTCTGCATAGAGTGCCGACGTGACTTGCGGCAAGGCGAGGACGTCGTTGGGATCGGCGATGGCGTGATCGGACCTCGTGGCTTCGTCCCGCTGGAGGATACGCGGTTCCTGTGCACAAGCGAGTGCATTCGCGATTACTTCTGCGAGGAAGGAATCAAACGCGTGACGTTGCCACGGCATGTTCCGTAAAACGGTAACAAGACACCAAAACTTCGCGTGTGGGGCGATGAATCCATGGTGCGTGTATCGATCGGCCGTAAGACTCGATCACCGATATGCTTAAATACCAGCACATCGTTGATAATGGACAGCACGATCAAACGGATCACCGAAGGTGGTCACGAAGGTGTTCTCCCCGGACGGCGCATAGCACCTTACTGACCAAAACCAGCGCATTCGAGCCTGGAATTGGGGGTTGCGTCCATGCGGAAGAGCCATTTTGGGCCACGTCCGTAGTCGCAACACTGTTGAAGTCCACGTCGGTTGATCCGTTAAATAGCATCGTGCGTCCAATCAATCATGGAACGCATCGACCCACACGGCCACAAGGAACGCTACCTGAAATGGAAGCAATCAACGCAGCCCGCGCTCGGCATATCAGAGGCCACTCTAGACACCATCCGACGCTTTGTTCTGGACATGGAATTGGGCCTGCACACGTCTCGTGCCAGCAGACGTGGACCGCGGAGCTTCATCCGCCTGAACACGCTCCGTACCAGAGCCGTTTCCATCGCCCGAATGCTCCACGCGCGATTCGACATTACTGACGTGACCCAGGTCACCGAAGAGCAGGTTCACGCATTGTTCTCCGACATGCGCAACGGCGTCTTGCGCAAGGCCGATGGTCAGCCGTACGTGTCGGTCGCGGATTTCATCAAGGATTTCAAGACGTTCTGGCATTGGCATATGGAAGTTTCGCGTTTGGACGGCAAGTCGGTCCGCGATATCACTTTCTACCTCGACGCGACGAAAACGAAGCCCAAGTGGGTCTATCTCACCGAATCCGAGACCAAACGGCTCTGCGAAGAGGCGAAGTACGAATATCGGGTTTTGATCACGTTTCTGGTGGACAGCGGCATTCGCAGTCCGACGGAGTTGATGAATGTCCGCGTCCGCGACCTGACGGAGGGTTTTCGCAAGCTGCACATCCGCGAGGAGGTCAGCAAGACGTTTGGTCGCAAGATCAACTTGCTGCTCAGTTCGGATCTGCTTCGAGAGTTTGTAAAAACCAAACACCTTCGAGATACGGATCCGTTGTTCGCGATCTCGCCGCCCGTCGTCAATCGATACCTGAAGCGCCTGGCGGCGCGCGTTCTCGGTACGGGAGAAAGTCCGGCCGGGGAACACTACGACAAGCTGACCCTTTACGACTTCAGGCACATCGCAGCTTGTTACTGGCTTCCGCGGTACAAATCGGAATCCGCCCTCAAGTATCGTTTCGGCTGGAAGAAAACCGAGCGTATCCACTACTACACGGAACTGCTGGGCATGAAAGACGACATCACGGAGGAAGATCTGCTGGTCGACGCCAGCAAGACGGCCATCGAGCAAAAGCTCGCCCAGTCCGATCGAGACAAGCAAGTCATGCAGGACAAGATCGATGCCCTTCAGAATCAGATGGCTCAGATTCTCCAGATGACCAACAAGCTGGTGCACAAGGTGGGATGATCATGAATCTCGGGGACCACTTGAAGACTCGCGATTACGTTCCAGATGCTCGCAGACGCGTGCGTAGAGTCGCTCGAGTTTGGCCAGAATCTCCTCGCCTAATTCTTCGTCGTTATTTGACATCGGCCCGACCTCGCAAACCAACTACTTAACGTATCAACTGATTTGCACGTCCTCAAAGAACATCCACGGAAACGTTCGACGTCAAACGACCGCACATCCAAATCGGTCGAGTGCTTTTAACCGTCGTTCGTCTCACTCCGATCGATGGCGAATTCAGATGATTACCCGCACCACCCGACGCTGAAGGAGCTGATCAATCGAACCATGACAATGGAGCAGGAGCTCGAGGCGATGTTCGCCCGACGCCCCGAGCACCTGCCCGATGATGGCGACGGTGGTGATGGAGAATGACGGACCCCAATGACGTCCCTGTAAACCGTGTGATCTGCGGCGACGCAATCAAGACCCTCAAGCGATGGCCTGACGGCCGCATCGACATGTGCCTATGCTCGCCGCCGTATTGGGCGCTGCGGGATTACGGCGTGAGGGGTCAGTTGGGACAGGAGCGATCACCCGGCGAGTATTTGGAACGATTGCTGGCGGTGTTTGACGAAGTTCGACGCGTGCTCAAACCGTCGGGAACCTGCTGGGTGGTTCTCGGAGACACCTATTCGGGCAGCGGCCACCAATGGACAGTGAACGGAAGATGCTCGAATCGCCATTTCAAAAGTGCGAGCAGCGCTCGAATGGCGGGATCTCGTGATAGCACACTCCGTGGGGTGGACACTCAAGGCAAACACTCAATCCCCCGAAAATCACTCTGCCTGAACCCCGAGCGTTTCGCGATCGGCATGGTCGATCGGGGTTGGATTCTGCGCAACCACATCGTCTGGCACAAACCCAATCACATGCCATCGCCGATGACGGATCGACTCACCTGCTCCTGGGAGCACGTTTTCTTTTTCTCCAAGCAGCAGCGATATCACTTCGACCTTGATGCGATTCGGGAACCGCACAAGACTGCCATCTCCAAGTCTCCCAAACGTCGGGACGCCCGTATGCCCCCGAAGATCGGGTCCATCATTCACCGCCGTCGAATCCCAAAGGGCCATGAACCTGGCGCCTTTCATCCCAAGGGCAAGAACCCAGGCGACTATTGGGCACAGGCTCGGGGCGTCGACGATTGCTGGAGCATCTCGACACGACCGTTTGTGGGCGCGCATTTCGCGGTCTACCCCGAGCCGTTGTGCGAGCGACCGATCAAGGCGGGGTGCCCCGAGAACGGTATCGTCCTCGATCCGTTCTGTGGTGCCGGCACCACGCTGATCGTCGCCAGGAAACACAGCCGCCAGTTCGTCGGAATCGATCTCAACCGGGACTACGTCAACATGGCCAGACAGCGGCTGCGACTGATTCGCTCACCGCCGTCTACAACGGCCCGGTAATGCACTCGGTCAGTGTCTCGTTGCACAACGTCAACGTCGGATCGTTCTGGCGGATGATATCGTCCGTCACTAGGTTCTCCGGTCCCAGTCCGCATTGCGAAATGTGCGGTAGGATGATCAGCGCGAGCGTGATCGGATATCGTCCCTTGGGGTTAATTTTCATTCTTGGGCTCCTTAAGTCCCGCGTCCATCGCTTTGCGACAACGACGTCCTTGGGCATCGGTTCGTTCAGGGGTGACGTCCGTTTAGCCGAATGAATCACACCCGCCGATGATCACGCACTGGTGCACGGCATCGAAACACTCCGTTCCTGGCTGGCACAGAAGATGGCTGGTCCAAATGAGGGGGAACCGATCCGTCGAGATCAAGAAGTAGAGGGCTGGCTGGATAGGGTGGCCATGAAACTGGGACGCTTGAAGTGTCTGAAAAAAGGGCGCACGCCCTATTCACCTTACCGCGTGGACTTGCTCAATTGTCAAGATCGAAGCCACCGGTTCGTCGCGGAATAGTCAAGCCGAAAGACACCGCGTTCGAGAATCGTGTGGAGACGTTTGGTCAAGGATGAATTGATCCAAGAATCGCCCGTTCATCAGGCTCTCGCGCTTGACTTCAAGCTGGAGAACCAGCATTCATGCTGATCGTGCGTGCCACGACGTGGCACCTCACGAGAGTGGGTGGCCGGGAAGTTCCCAGCGTGTCCTACGGGATTGCCAAGCCTTCTCGGTCGCCCCCTTTTTTTGCGTCATCCAACCATCCCAGGCCGTGGAGAAAGAGTGATCTCGTTGGGCTTCGGTCAATCAGGCCTTGCTTTCGGCGGGAAGCAGGACTCTGACGCGGAAGCCCGGATTCAAGTCGGTGCAGATGACGCCTGCACTGACGCAAGCGGAGTCGGGCATGTGCCCACTGTGCCAACCGAAGTCGTCGGCGCCTCGGTACCCAAGACGGTGTTGCAGAATGCAACTCGGTGTCCGCCATTACTGGGCCACCGCAGGTTGAAAAATCTGACCTCGAAACGGGGGTTGGTGCAGATTAAATTGCATGCTCAACCTGCCTGAACATTGCTGAGAGTGGTTTTCGTGCAAGAGCTACTCGGATGCGATGCCGGGCGGCATTTTTTCTATCTGCTTTTCTGCCACACCGCGACCCAGCCCGGAAGTTGTGGGACTTGCGAACGTCATTTCGCGTGATAACGTCATTGTTCGACCCTGAGCCTGTGGAAAATGAAAATTCTGTCGGAGACACTACGGCAATGCGAATAGTGCCTGAAAAACTCCACTGGACCGGAACTGTGTCGGCCGTCGAGCCGCGGATTCGCCTGCTTCGATCCTTCAGTGAAATGTCGCACACCTATCAGGGCTACACGCTGATCGTCGACGGTCGTATCGGAGCAGACGACGGGCAGTTCCGCATTGGAATCGGCAAGGCGCTTCATGCAAAACACGATTTTCGTATCGGCGACCTCCTAGAAGGTTTGTGCCTTCCCGTTCAGGATCCACGCCGGGATTCCGTGACCCATTATCGCGTGAGCAGAGTCAAGCGTCGTGCAAGTGGTGAAACCGTGCCCCATGACGGACCGCCGTTTCAGGGTATCGCTCCCGCTCTTACCGTGTATCGCGAAAGAAGCCGCCGGCGTCTGGCGGCAAGGAAGTATTCAACAAAATGTTTCGGCTGCATCTGGGCCAGCAAGATGGCCGTGGAAATGCTGATCGATCCCTGGAATCCGAGCTACCGGTATCGCACGGAGACGTTTTGCTACGGTCCGAAGTCCTGTCGGCTTTACAAGGCTGGCCGGTGTCGAAAGGTTCCGGGACGAAAGGGAATGACCTGGGTCGAAGAGGATTGGGTGGATGAAGACGCAACAGCACACCGCGGACCAGACGACTGAGTCCGCTGGCTGCGCTGAACGCTCTTGCTCGACTGGCACCCGATCAAATTGAATCGGCGGGCGTGGACAGGTCCAAGAAGAAATAGGTCCCTGCGGCGAATTGGCTTGCCCGGTACATCATGCCGTTTGGCGTAGGCACCGTCGACCACCGGTCCTCCTCTATAGGAATTCCACGGACAGAAACGCTTAAATATCTCGCTCCCCTCATTGGGAGCATGGCAGAGCAATCATTTTTGGACAAACCTATTCCGCGTGGGCGGACGAAGAAGGAGCGGATCGCGATCTTGTTGAAGATAGCTGCGATGGTTGATGCGGATCCAGAGTTGCAAGCGGACATCAAGAGCTTTATTCGCGCTACAACGCGTTGATGAGCCGTTTCAAACCATCGTAGGTGATGAATCGAGGCGACTTGAGTCCACGCCTTGCGTTTACGACGTGACACGCGGTCAGCACCTTTGATGTCTTCATCATATGGCTGTCGTCACTCGCGACGAGGTCGCATTGGTGCAGGCTTGCGCAGGCAATAATCCTCAAGTCGTTGATGATCTTCTTCTTGCCGACGTGGCCACGAAGCTGCCTGTATTCGACGTGGTAGGCGTCAGCCAGATGGGCAACCTCCCTTGAGATACCGATGGCATTGGCGATGACGATTTGATCGTACGTCGTTAGGAGGAGTGGTCGGAGTTTCGCAGTTCGGCGATGTGTTTTTCCCTTGGCCGTGCGTCGAAGCTCTTGACGAATTAGCGAGAAATTCAACACCGACAAACGACTTGTACCAATCCGCCGGATCACCTCTGCCTTGTTCGGATCAGCGACCACTTTTCCGTAGATGTTTGTGTCGAAAAGGACAGGGATCATGCCCTACAGAAAGGCATGCAAGGATATAAAGGTTGCGCCGACGTCGTTAGAGATTCTGATCCCCGACGATACTGTGGATCGTGCCGATGTGGACGAAGGCTTCTTCGCCGTTTGGCCCCGCGGTTTCCTTCGCGATTTGTCCGATCATTATGCGGCTCGATGTAGTCCGGTTTCAGGCGTGAAGAGCGTCGCGAGCTTCTCTTCGATTGTCCGGCGTACCAAGGGGCTGTTGACGTGTCCCACCTTCCGCTGGATAAGTGATCCGTGCAGCGTGAACAACAAGCCAACGTACGCATTTGAATCAAAGCGGATGTCGCCCTCGCAATCCGCACGCTTGATTCCAACCTCAAATTCACCGATTCGGCGTCGCTTCGTCGTGATCTGGCAGAGAATGACGTTGTGTCCTGGAAGCGGCATCAGAACGAGTGCCGGACGCAGTTTTGCGTGTAAGAAATCGGAGAACGGGAAGTTGACGAGGACGATGTCGTACTTACTGAGAATCATTGGAGGTAGGCGAACGCGGCTTCGTCTTCCTCAGACGCCCAGCATTCTGCAAGGAGAGACTCGTCGACCAACGCGAGGGGCTTGCTCACCTTGTCCCCTGTGGCATGGTGATCCGAATGCACGAGCGATTTGAGTTCATTGAGCTCCTGCTGAATACGCCGCATGTTTGCGTGTAATGAGCCGAGAGTGATGGGGTAGGCTGCCATGCTGAAACCAAGGCTGGCGAGGTTATTAAAGGTTGCGCATACTCGGAGCGGGGCCCCATTCAACTCTTGGTGGAACGGCGAAGGCTGGCTGAAACGCCGATGTGTCCGCAAGCCTTAGATATGCGAGGCGCATTGCTATTCCATGAAGGAAAAATCATTTTTGGAGAAGCCGATTCCGCGAGGTCGGACGAAGAAGGAGAGGATCGCAATTATGCAGCGGATCATCGCTGAAGTGCGGGCTGATCCTGGATTGAGAGCGGCCATCAAACGCTGGACCAAGGCTATGACACATTGAGGATGTTCTTCAAACCGCGATACGTTGTGACCCCTGGTAGGCGCAGCTGATATTTCGGATTGACGGTGACACATGCTTCGACCAATCGGGACGAACGAAAGAAGTGGCTATCATCGCTTGCTATTGTCTAGCACCCTTTCAGTGAAGCACATGCGAGGATTCGCAGATCATTGAGTATCCGTTTCTTGGCGAGATTGCCTCCGAGCTCTCGATATCGCCGGTAGTATTCATCAGCGAGGCGTTTGATTTCTCGTGAGAACAGAATCGGGGTCTGTTTTTCGACGGGCTGTTAGGGACGGAAAACACGGGCCGAAACGCTTAAATATCTCGCTCCCCTCATTGGGGGCATGGCAAAGAAATCATTTTTGGACAAACCTATTCCACGAGGGCGGACGAAAAAGGAGCGGATTGCGATCTTGCAGAGAATAGCGGCAGAGGTGCAGGCCGATCCTGAGTTGAAAGCCGACGTCAAGGAATTCATCAGGCTGACGACAAACCGATGATGTTTTTCAAACGGCTGTAGGTGATGATCCTTGGCAAACCGATTCCCTTTCTGGCATTGATACGATCGCGTGCCGCAACAAGCTTGGACGACTCGCGCATGTGGCTGTCATCGCTGGCGATGATCTGACAGCCTTTCAGGCTTGCACATGCGAGGATTCTGCAATCATTGATGATTCGTTTCTTCCCGACGTTGCCGCCGATCACCTTGTACTCCGCGTAGTAGGCTGACGCCAGGTTCTCGATTTGCTTTGACAGCGGGATGGGTTTCTGCAACACGATACGGTCATACGCGGTGAGCAATGCAGGACGGAGTCGCTTTCGGTTTTCTTAGCGAAAGGCACATTAGGCGACCGCAAAGTTTATAAAGCAGTACCCACACATGTGTGTATGGCAACACGAAACATTTCTATTACCGACGAGGCATATCGACGATTGGCAAACCTCAAGCGAAATAACGAGAGCTTCTCGCTGGTCATTAACCGGCTGACAGGCAAACACGGTCTCAGAGAGTTGTTTGGCGTCTTGAGCACATGGGAAGGAGACGCACTTCTCGCGAATCGACGTACGATCCTACGAGAGCGTCGCAAGGTGCAGCGAAGACGGCAAGACGAATTGAAAGAGGCCCTTGTGTGAACATGGTGTGTCTTGACACGTCGTTTATTATCGACGTCCTGCGGGGCGATCCCAAGGCAAAGGTCCGTCTTGATGGTCTCATTGCTGGCGCTGGCACTGACACAATAACCATCGCCACACCCACGTTGATGGAATTGCAAACCGGCCTTGCCCTCAACAAGAGGGGGAGCAATGAAGAGGGTATCATCAACAACATCAAGGCGTCCGCAATCATGCTGCCGCTGGATGCAGATGCGGCAACTCGGGCGGGGACAATCGAGGCGGCATTGATCTTGGCGGGTGAATCAATACCTCCGGTTGACATCATGATCGGAGCGATTGCACTCCTGCACGGCGAGACGGTGCTGACGCGGAACAAGAGGCATTTTGAGCGAATTCCGGGGTTAGCGGTTGCGAGCTACTGACCTTGCGTGGCTCAGTGTGAGTGAAAGGGCGATCATCGCTGACTCGATGTAGAAATTGAATTGGAAATCGACGAGTGGATTTCGTACAATCGTAACCGAGGCAGGATAAGGAGAATTGCTGCTCGCGGTTCGTTGTGTATGCGACATCATGTATGAGGGAGAGGAGATGAACGTGTTCGCAACAAGTCGTTTCGCAGGGTGTCTGCTAGCCGTGGCATCAACACACGCTGTGGGCGAGGCGCGGTTTGTGTTTGGCGGCGGTGCAGAACCAGCCAACGCTGGGAATCAGCTTTTTGTTTTTCCCGATGTCGAAACGGAATTCACAATCGGTGTCGTCAACGAAGGTGTGGACGAGTTTGACGGCGGCGGCCTCGTGAGTTTCAACTTCGCCGATCTTTCCAAGTCGATCGGCGATGGATACTCCTCCTCCTTCTTGTCGTGGGAGTGGGTGATTCCAGATGTCCACGATCCCGATTTATGGTTTGAAACGGGTCTTCCCAATCCGCAGGCCACATCATTCTCCAATCGTATTCACCTACCTGTGCAGCCGGTGACAGAAGTGGAGCTTGCTCGATTCACGCTGAGTGCAGGCATCGGAGATCTCTTGATCGGAGAGACGTTTGAGTTGTCGCTGGGCGATCCGTCGCAATTGCTTTTTGACGCCACGTTCAATCCGGTTGCCATCGTCGATGGTAGTGGACGCGTGGAGATTCTCCTTGTTCCAGAACCGTCGGTCATTTCTATTCTCGCACTTGCGCTCACAGGATTGCGTCGATCACGAACGTTCTAAACCATTTTGCAACATAATGGTTTTGGCGGAGCCTCCCGCATACGGGTAGCCCGTTCATCGCTCAGTTAGAACTCTCGATCTTCAGCGATACCGCGAATCATGCCGATGTGGATGAACGCGTCTTCGCCATCTGGCCCCATTCGATTTCTTGTGGGCTCGTTTGGCGAGACCGGAAGATTTATACCTTTCACCCACTTTCTCTCGCTGAGTGGGAAAATGTTGAAAGTCAAATGTGATGCCAAGGGCAGAGTCTATCTGCGTGAGCGGCTGCGAATGAAATACGGCGACGAATTCATCGTTGTTGAGCGACCGGACAGCTTGGTCTTGCTTCGTGTGCCAAAGGACCCGGTCAAGGACCTTGCTCGGCTGGGCAGGACGCTGCAGGGCTTTTCTCTCAAAGCGATTAGGCAGAGAGTGAGGAAGCGTGCTCTGAAAGAGGCGATCGGAGCATGATCTACGCCGATACGGATTTCTTCGTCGCATTGCTGAAGAAGTCGGACTGGTTGAAATCCGGGGCTCTGAAACTCTTTGAGAAGCACCATGGCTCGATCTGGACATCGCCTGCGACGTTGATCGAGTTGCTTTTGATTGCGGCGGAATTCGACCTTGATCCTGAGGAACTGCTCGTTGACGTGCTCAAGATCGCCGATTTGCGGCACGGGGAGCCAAACGTCTTTCTCGTGGCGGCAGGTTTCATCAAGAATCAGGGCGCCACGGTTTTTGACTCGGTCCATGCTGCCTATTGCGGCTCATCGAAAATCATCAGTTCCGACAGGGTTTTTGATCGGCTGGGGCTGGATCGCATCCCATTAACTGAAAACGACCCGGCGTGAATGCTCGGAGTTGACGCGCAAATCGTGCAATGATCAGACGGCGGATTTGCGCCATTGGAATCGGTCGTTGTCACGGCCAACAGCAAGTGTTGGTGGATTATCTGGCGGGTGCCAGGAACTGTACATCGAACGGCAAGTGCGCACTCATGTCCTGAAGCGACTTCGACCGCTCACGAAACCGCAGAATGGTGATGCCGACGATGGCGTCGGTTTTTTCGTCATGGAACAGCGTGACTCCGTCACCAAGTTCCTCGCCATAGGCCGAACGCGGCGCGCCCACGTACAACTCCATGTAGTCTCCTTCTTCATCGTAGTACAGATGCAATTTTCCAATCATGGCAACGGACGCTTGACGAAAAGCGCCGTAACGATGAAGCCCGCGCCGCTTAAGAATCTTGCGATGACCTTGAGGACTCGGGGCCTGCGCCGACGAGCCCAAGGGTAGCGGTGGAACATTGCGATATCCTTTCCATTTGTGGCCAACGATCGACAGCGCCCGACGCTCTTCCACTCCCGCTGACCGCCAAATCAGTCGAACCCCTAAAAAGCGGACCGACTTGGCATGGCCATGCGAACCGGATATCAGGTCATCACCGATCGGGTCATCTCACTCCTGGAATCAGGGACCGTTCCCTGGCACAAGCCGTGGGGCGGACCGGAGCGACGCCCCCGCAATCTCGTCAGCGACCGCCCATACCGAGGCATGAACGTCTTTCTACTTTCGGCAGCGGACTATGAGTCTCCTTACTGGCTCACGTTCCGCCAGGCAAAACAGCGTGGCGGTTGGGTGCGAAAGGGCGAGAGCGGTTGCCCGTGCGTGTATTGGAACTGGACGGAGAAGACCAACGAAGAAAGTGGCGAAACCGAAAAACACGCCTTCATGAAGGCGTACACCGTATTCAACGTCCATCAGTGCGATGAGATCAACTATCCCAAATTTGAAGAATCGAAGCGTGAATTCACTCCGATTGAGGCGTGTGAACGCGTTGTGACCGACATGCCGCGTGCCCCACCGATTCACCACGGGGGAGACCGCGCGTGCTACCAACCGTCGTCGGACTCGGTTCACATGCCACCACCCGAACGATTCGACAAACCCGAATCCTACTACGGCACGCTTTTTCACGAACTGGTGCACAGCACCGGCCACGCGTCGCGTCTTGGCAGACCGGGCATCACGGACCCCATTGCGTTTGGCACGAGTAAATACACCAAGGAAGAATTGGTCGCGGAGATGGGCGCGACGTTCCTGTGCGGACACACCGGTATCGAAAACGCCGTGATCGACAACTCCGCCGCCTACATCTCCTCGTGGCTGAGAAGATTGCGCCACGACAATCGATTGGTCGTGCAGGCGGCAGCACAGTCTCAGAAGGCGGCAGACTACGTTCTCAATCAAAAGCCGGAGGAGCCACCTGACGCTTGATCACTCGTAGACGACGCATTCGCATTCTGAAGGCATCCAAGCGGCGCACATTTGTCGAGCGATTGGAAGAGCGAGCCAGGCGTCTCGCAGAACAGTCATCACAACCGTCAACACCTGACGTGATGCTTGACGCCATGCGACACGACATCGCTCTCACCCTCAACCAGATCGACAACGCACATGGTGCCCATGCCCGTGTACGAAAGAGCTTGTTTCGCCAAGAGTTGTATCTGGACACCGAGATCATGCAACGGGAACCGCGACCACCGGTCTACGACGATCCGCGCCTCCCGGAACGGGATCGACTGCGCGACCGATTGCGCGCCGTCGAAAAGGAACGTCGCCAACTCATGCTCAGCGAGCAGGAGCAACTGCGTCCTTTGCACGATCGGCTGCTCTCGCTCACAAACCGACTCGAGAGCCTCACCCTCTAAACCCATGGACATCGAACGTATTGCCCGCAAACTCGAACCGCTGCGTCCCAGGCAGGTACGCCACTGGCTGCACCTACGAAGCGTGGGTGACGCCGCGTTGAAAGCGACGGTGGACCAACAAATCGTCCGATCCGCCCGAAAGCTGCTGGGGGACTTTGAGATCAAGCCACTCTTCTCATTGCCGCCGAAGAAGCTCGCCGCGGGTGAGTTTCGGTTGGGCACGGTTCTCTACGAATCCGAAAAATGGGCTGTGGGGCTTTCTCGCGGGGAGTTGCTACAGAACCTGGCCATATTTGGCCGGTCCGGTGCGGGCAAGACCAATGTGACGTTCCATTTGCTCCAACAGCTGGCTACAAAGGGCATTCCGTTTCTGTTTCTGGATTGGAAACGCACCGCCCGGCACCTTCTGCCAAGCCTCCGCTCCAAGGTGAATCTCTACACGCCGGGACGGCGCTTGGCGCCTTTCGTCTTCAACCCGTTCGTCGTACCACCGGGTCTGGAGCCCAACGTGTACGTGAACCACGTCGTTGATATTCTGGCGGACGCCTACACCTTGGGTGACGGAGCCCGCAGTGTCCTGCAACGCAGCATCGCGGCTTGTTATGACCGAGGCATGCACGCGCCGACGGTCCGTGACATTCTGAAAGAGCTTGACAACATCCCGGACCACATCCGCGTCCGTGGTTGGAAATTGACCGCCGAACGTGCCCTGCAGAGTCTGGATTACGCGGATCTTTCCTCCTCCAAAACCCAAAGTCAGCATGAACTGGCCAGGTCACTCCTGGAATCCAACACGATCGTGGAACTGGATGGACTCTCGCAGGGCGGTAAACAGTTTTTGGTGCCGATTCTCTGTTTGTGGTTGTACTATGTGAGGTTGGCCGCCGCGCAGCGAGAGAAGCTCAAACTGGTCATTTTCGTTGAGGAGGCGCACCACGTCCTGTATCGCGGCACCAGCCACTCGAAAGAGACGGTGATGAACATGCTGCTGCGTCAGTGCCGTGAGATCGGCATTGCCATGGTGGTCGTGGATCAGCACCCACACCTGACCGCCAGCGCGGCCTTGGGCAACGTCTACACGAGCATTTGCCTGAACCTCAAGGATCCGGCTGACATCAACCGTGCCGCCGGTCTGTCGATGTTGGGGGAGGATGACAAGAAATACCTGACTCAACTTCCGGTGGGTCAAGGTGTGGTCAAGCTTCAGGATCGCTGGCGACAGCCGTTTCTGGTGCGGTTCCCACTGGTGAATGTGGCCAAGGGTGCCGTGACGGACGACGTGCTCAAACGCCTGTTGTCCGGAGATCTGCCACTCTCGGCGTTGAAACGCGCTGTCCGCAACGAATCTGCGGACGACGCACGCTCTCGGTTTCATGATGAACCCCCTTCAAACACCGATTGGTCTTTGATGGAGGATGTTCTCCGATATCCGGATGATGGTGTGGATCGACGCTACAAGCGTCTCGGCGTCAGCGCCGACAAAGGGCACCGTACCAAGATGGGGCTGCTGTCGCGGGGGTGGTTGGAGCAGGAGGATGTCCGCGTCGGCCGAACGCATCGAATGATGTTGAGGCTAACATCGTCGACCAAGCAGGCGTTGGGACTGGATGACGGACCCCACACCCCTGAGTCCATCGCCCACGCCTATTGGAAGCGGTGGTACGCGGATCGATTGACCGAGTCAGGATTCAGCGTTCAAGTGGAGACTGCGATTTCAGGTGGAAGGGTCGATGTTCTCGCACGCAAGAACGGCGAGAGCGTTGCCATCGAGATCGAGACCGGAAAAAGCGATTTCGCCGGCAACGTGCGGCGGGCGTTGAAGGCTCGAATTCGGAAGATCACTGTGGTCGCCACGGATCTATCAGCGATGGCGCACATCGAACGCCTCCTCCTTGATAAAGGACTGTTGATCGCGGGGCGAGTCGACGTCGTTCCTGCGGGCACAATGGGGCTTCTCACCAAGGAATCACTTGGCACATCATGACTCAAGTCTCACCGTTGTGGGACGCCGTAATGAACCACGTCCTCCGAGTCATCTACACGGTGGCGGGAAAGGCTTATATAGCCGTGACGGCTTACTTCACCCGATCAACGAGATACGATGGATTTCAAATATGATCCCGCGGCTGATGCGCTGCGCATCACCTTGGGCAAGGGTACCTACAAGGAAAGCATGGAAGTTGCAGACGGGGTCATCGTCGACCGCACAGACCAAGGGGACGTGATCGCCGTTGAGATTCTCAACGCATCTGAAAAAAATGAAGCGCGAAGTCCGAGACGTCAGACTGGGCCGCCGCTCCCTAAACGGTACGTGCCCCGTGCATAGCGCAGCATTAAGAGCTGCCATCCTCAGAGCGCGATCCACTTCTCCCCAAAACATGTGCGTTGACCGAATTGCAATCCTGCGGATAAGACCGCATTATTGAAAATTGTCACGGAGCATGTGTGCGAGGCAATCGATGGCATGGACACGGCGATTTTTGGTTGAGGGCGCAGATGCCGACGTCGTTGTGCCGATTATCGACGCCAGTCTATCGCGCACGGGCTATTCCGTCCGAACCTACCGTTTGGCCAACAACATGCATCGCACTCATGCGATTCAGACCGCCCGTTGGCTGCATGTGATGACTCAGGGCTTGTCCCAGCAGATTACCTGGACTGTGGTTCCTGAAGAGAACAACCGACTTGCTCTCGAATTCGATCACCGGAATTTCTGGTGGTATACGACACTTGTCGTGTTATTGGCAGTGCCCGCCGGATGGTTGTGGTATATCGGATTTCACGAGCTGGTTCATCTCGGTGACGATCTTGACAACCTGTCACTGCGTGCCGCTATTTACACACCACTGGGAGTGGCCTCAATGCTCGTGCTGGCACGCATGGTCACACGTGGTTCATCGCCAAACGTTGATATGGACGCTATTCGCGCCGATCTACGCGCCTCAGGCATGCTACTTGATGAGGTTTCCGGGCCTTTCCGCGATCGCAAGCTCATTGGGCTTGGGCTCCTGCTTGGATTCGTTGCTCTGCTTTCGATATTGGCGGTGGCCGATCTTGAGTTCGGTCAAGACACCTCATCAATGACACTCGCAACCATCTCAATGATTGCCATTTTGCTAATCATGCTTGGTGCTGCGATCTCCGCGATCACCATCAGCGTTCGCCATTTGGGTTCGGACGATAGATTCGGGGCACTCGCGCCAACGATGCTCACGATGATTTCAGTCCTGTTTTTTCTGGCAAGCTACCTGCCGCTCTCAGTCCTTGGGGCGACCGATGAAGGATTCTGGGGGCTTGTTTTTGAGGTCCGGCGCCACGTCGACATGGACAGGAGCTCGGTCATCATTCATGGCATAGGCTCTCTCGACCGGACTGACGCCATATACTTTGAGACTCGTCTGCAGATGCTCCTGGTTCTGGCGTTTGCTGTTACGGTTGGTTGTTGGCTGATTGCCGCAGTGTTCTTCGTCTTCAGCGTCCAATCACCCGAAGTTGTCAGGAATGCGTGTGCCAGAGGTCGCCGTGACATATCGACGAGCAGCGCGCGATCGACCGCATCGGGCCAGGGGTACCTACGGTCGTTTCGGTTTGCTTTTGGTATCGTTTGGCTGGGTTTTTCCGTGGTTGTGATGATGCTCTACGGAATAGTCCTTTGGAGCGCCGTCGTGGGATATCCGGCCATCCAGTTGGTGGGGGAGACTTGTGGCACCGGCCAGAGCATCGACTCTACGGGTCGCGCGATCGCGTACTTTCTCAAACTCGATGGTCCGAGCAGCTCTGCAAATCTAGTGGGCATTCTGATATGGAGCTTTCCCCTTGGAGGCATTCCCTACTTGGTCGCCGTATCGGTCGTAGATTTACAGAAATGCCGACAGCGAACGTTTCGTCGATTGCATCGAAGCTCAGGAGCCTCGACTCCTGCGCCGCGCGAAAACTCAGCGATTTCGCTGGTGCGATCGATTTCCAAGGGAGCCGGAGTCCTAATGCCGAAGATCTGCATGGTCGAAAGTGATCAAGCATTCGCTCGCGCACACTCTTTCGGTCTCATCGATCAGCAATCCATCATTGAAATCTCAACTACTGCCCAGAATTCGCTCAACGGTAAGGAGCTTGAAGCGATTCTCGCCCACGAAGTTGCCCATTTCATTAGTGGGCACTGTCATCGTCACGTTGTCCTGCAGTATCTCGGGCGATTCACACTGGTTGGTGGGTCATTTGCGGGTGCTTTTGAAAACAGCTTTGCATATGAGCTGGAGGCTGACAAGATCGCAGTTCAACAGCTGCAGATATCACCTCGCACGATGATCGATGCCTTGGTGAAAATCCAAATCTTGTCCTCACTGGCAGGTGAGGCTCCAGAGGAACATCCATCGGCTGGTGGACAACACGGATCCCCGCCTCGTACTGGCGCATTGGGTAAGCGTTTGGCTCGATGGCGCGAAGTTGTTCGATTCTGGATCGCGATGTATCGTTTTGAGGACACTGCGTCCTACTGGTACCCGTCGTTGCGCGAACGTATAGACGTCCTGTGGCGATTGGAGCATGATCGGGCAAGTTCGGGTGATGCGTCAAAAGTGCTTGCATTAGAACTGGATATCAACCCATGAGCGAATTAACGCCGCGGATCCATTCCGCCCTTGAATCAATGGTGCAGGAACACTTCGGCGACGAGGCGATATTCTTCGATCAAATATGGGAGACGTTCTGGAAACGTTTGAACTGCACAAGTATCGAAGAACTCTCGAGTGTTCCAAACTGGAACGTGCGATCAACCACCGGGAGGGCCTTGGGGGCGATCGGCGATGCAAGCGGACAGGCATTGGACACGCTGTACTTGCTATCAGCCGTTGTGGGGGCCGCGATTGTGCTCGTCCGGGATCACCAGACAGATGCACTCGACCTGGGCACCGTGCACGAAGTGATTCGCCGCGAAGCGGATCGCGTCGAAGCACCGCGGCGCGTGCGTGACATCCTTGAGAAGAGCGGAAGTCGAATGCTTGCCGAGCAATTCGGTGTATCTACAACGCAACCAGAGGTCGACCACCAGTCGGACGACGTTGTGCGGTATAAAGTCGAGTGGTGTGAGCTCGACGAGGCGGACCAATTGATTCATTCCCAGGAAATCGTCGCCTTGGACGATGCTCACGATCGATTCCAGAGTGCCCGGCAGCGGTTCACATTATTCGTGGACGAGTCACGGAGGCTGATCCAGGTTCGCGGCGGAGCCAATTGCTGGAAGTTCCTCCAGGCTCGTCACCGCAAGTATCTTCACCTGATCCTGCAGTCGCTTCGCCGCGGTGGAACGCTACGCTATTCACAGGTCGCACAAGCGATGGGAGACGGCGACTTCGTTGACGATACCAATATCCGACGACTCAAGTCTGAGACCAACGAAAAACTCAACGGTGTACTTGACAAAATCATGCACGTTCAGAAAGGGCTTCAGTATTACGATATCGAGCCGATGTTCTACTGCTGGATTCGCTACGACGGTCAGAATTCGCTGCTTATTTCGGATCGCCGGTGAACGTGACGTTGACACTGAAGTCAATCAGAGTCTTCGTTGGCGAGTGCCCGGTATCATTGTAGTCATCTTGCATGACCCCCAACAGCGTTTCTCCTGCGGTCCTGACCTCCGCACGGTTCTCATGGCGTTTCTTGTGGCGCATGCCAGCCCCGTATAGCCAACTGTTCCAGTTGGTCACGTAGGGCCGTTCCATCCCGGCGATTCCCTCACCGATGATAACGACTCGGTAATCTTCCCGGTCTTCGCCTTTGAAGAATGCACCAAGAGGCTGCGCGATGTCGTCGATGTGTCGGGCGCGCTGGATGGTCCAAACGTGTAGGGGATTCGGTGGCTGCCTCGACCCGTCAAGACTTAGGTGCGGTCGCTTGCCCAATTTGTAGAGCCGTTCGGTGAACGCCACATCGTCTGCATCAATAGTACTGCCACTCTGCCCAACGAATCCGTCCGTCATTCTCAGTAGGTAATCGCCCTCCAATAAATCGATCCATGCCATGCCACGGGAACATGGGGTGGGTTCTTAAACCTTTCGTTCACAACTTTGGGATTTGGGTGGACGAAGAATGTCACTTTGGGTGGACGTTTGGTGAACTATGGTCGGGCATACTGCCACCAGCAGATTGATCGATTTACCAAACAGGAGCCTTTGACATGATCATCGCCAACAGCCGCCACTTGAGTCACCCGCTAATTCGCGAGGCGCCCCGCCAGATGATGGACCTGCGTGTATTGGCATCGTCGTTGCTCGACAGATTCGTCGGCAAGGCCTCGACAGGGTTCTTGATCGATCCCAGAACAGGCGATCATCCGCGCTTTGATCACGACGAATATCTGATGGCACTGGAGGGTTACGCTCAACAATATCGCGTGATCCCAGAGACCCATCAGATCCAGACGTGGTTGCGACTTGTTGCTCATCTGCTGTCGCACGCCGAGGTGTTCATCGGTGTCTTCCGAGACGCTTCCGGCAGCGATTGTGTGATAGATATTCTCGTTTCGGTGAGAGGTGGACGGCACGCAGCAGACATCGGCGAAGTGTGTGGCCTCGCCGGACTCATTCACGCCGCCTCCAACCTCGTCATTCCGCTAGCCCATCGACACGCAGCCTAGCGAAAGGAATTCGGCCATGAACCCATGGAACAAGCAATCGGTTCTGACGTTCTTCCGCGATGTGATGCGATTTGCCGTGTGGATGTGCCTTCTGTTGATCGGATTGATGTCCTCGATCTTCGCGGTCGCGTTCACGTATCGGTTCCTGACCCACACATGGTCATGGTGCAGTCGCGTGATGTTTACAGGCAAGTGGTAATCAGAAAGGACCAACAGCCATGAAACCCCTTCGAGGCGAACACAAGCGCAAAGTCGTTCACGACCCTTGGCAGTTCGATGAGCAGCAAATTGGTCATCGGGACGTGGCTCATGTGCTGTCGGACGACGGAGCCATCGAGTCAACTGAAGTCGAACGCGCATTTGCGTTGGGGTGTGGGTGCCTGGGGAAAACGCCTTCGGGGATTTGCAGTGTCTGCGTAAGACCCGTTTGCAGCGATTGCTTTGGGTTCTGTGAACGTGACGGATGCGGTCGTCCGCTTTGCCGTCATCACAGCCTGTTCGTCGAAACGTCCAACGGTGTCACGGCGAGGCACTGCCAGCGGTGTGCCGAGTCCACCCGACGCAAGTTGCTTGCCAAGAGCGTCGTCCGCAGCCTGTTGTCACCTTTCATTCGATTTGAGGACTGACATGAAACCCAAGATCCCGCCATCCGTTGAAGAACTGATCTACGCCCAGCAGCACGGCTTGCTGGAGGACCTCGAGGGTCAGGCCGTGATGCGCCTCATTGACGCCGGGATCAGCGACAAGTTCGCGCAAGGACTTGTCACCGATCGAGTCCGACGCCACGCGACGGCTCAGGCGTTCGCGGGTCCGTTTGCCACCACCCGAAAACTCCGAACCGGGAAGATCATCCTCGGTCTCGATCTCAAGGGCCGCCAACTTCGTATTCCGTTGCAATACTTCAATGGCCACACGCTGGTCGTCTCGGGCAGCGGGGGCGGCAAGACGGTCCAGGCTCGTTGGTTTGTGCTCCAAGTCGCCCAGCACTTGAAGGGGTTGTGGCTATTCGATTTGCGCAAAAAGGAGTTCGCGATACTCAAGCCGCTGCTTGCACGGGTCGGCGTGGAACTGATTGTCCTGCCCGGACGAAGTTTGAAGTTGAATCCGCTGCAGGTGCCCGAAGCCGTCGATCCGACCGATTGGGCAACGCGGATCGCGGACGTCTTGGTGACCGTGCTCCAACTACCCCAACGTGCCGGCAAACTAATCCAGACGACCATTCTCCTGATGTACCGAGATTTCGGCGTGTTGAAGGGCGGCGATTCGTACCCAACACTGTTCGATCTCCGCGAACGGATCGCCGCCGACACCAAGGCCAACGCCCAGGCCAGGCAAGCCGTGATTGACAGTCTCGACCCAGTCTTGTTGTCCATCGGTTCGGTATTGCGGTGGCGACGGGGCTGGACGGCTGACACGCTGGCATCCCATCACATCGTCTTTGAATTGGGGGGTCTGGCTGAGACCGACAAGGACTTGATCCTCAATACGTTGGTGCTCGGGGTGTTCGCCTCGCGCATCGCCCGCAATGTCTCGAATGCCCGCATGAATTTATGGATCTGTTGCGATGAAGCCGGGCGGTTGGTCTCGGCGTCTAGCCAGACCGGTGGCATCTCAGATCTGATCGCCTTGGTTCGTGGCACCGGAGTGGGATTGTATTTGGCGACACAGTCGGCGGATCTCTCACCAATCGTGCTGAGCAATACCGCCATCAAATTCCTTGGCAGATGCGGCAGTGCCCGGGACTACGACACCATCGGCGGTGCCATGGGCCTGACCGCCGAGCAACGTCATTATCTCACCCAAACCCTCGTGCCCGGGATGTTCGCGGGGCAGGTGGGCGAAGGTGCCTGGCGGCGGCCGTTTCTATTCAGGATCCCCGAATACGATCTTCGACCGCCCACGCCGAACTCCATCGGTTCCGGTTTGGGACGCTTGCCGGGTCCTCAAGCCAGAGAACCAGACGATCCATTCGCAGATGTTGCGGTCGAGGAAGCCGTCGTATTCCGTGACTGGTATCCGGGAATCGCAGCGAGCGTCACGACACGATCGACACCAACCCCAGAACCGGCAACGAGCTCACCGTCACTCTGTGAAGCAGAGCTTCGGTTCCTGAACGCGGTCATCGATCACCCCGGTCAGCCGTCGGGTGCCTATCCGCCCATCGCAGGCATCGGAGCTCAGCGTGCCCAGACCATTCGCCAGCGACTCGTGCAGTTGGGCTATTTGCGCGAGCACCGGGTCCAGACCGGTGGACGGGGTCGAGCGGCCATTGTCCTGGAGCCACTGGAGGCTGTCCATGCGATCCTCGACGAATCGGATTCTCAGGGGGCCAAAACATGAACGGCGGATTCCTGCATGAGGTGGTAACGCTCGATCGGCTTGAGTCCTTGGCCCGTGACGCGGGAGCTGACGCGGCGCGTCAGGTGAGAACGCCCACCGGCGGCTACATCGATCTCGTCATCACGATTGGCACGCACCGGATCGCCGTCGAAGCCGAACTGACGTCGAAGCGAGTTGCCAACGATCTGGAAAAGGCCGTGTCCGCCGAAGCGACGGAGTTGTGGGTCGTCACGCCGGTTCCCCGAACCGCTCGATCTGTGAAGCGAGGCCTGAATCGTGTCAACCGTAACTGCAAAACACCTGTCGTATTCGTTCTGACGTTAGGCCGTGCCATACAACGACTTACGAATTGTTTTTCATTGTTTTCCGGGTCATTGACCCCACCAGAAAACAAAAAACAAATCACCAACAACCCCCAAAACACGAAAGGACCCAAGCCATGACCGTGCGCTGGAGCAACGTGGTCGCGATGGGACTGCTGATCGCGGCGATCGTCATTTTTGTGCGGAACCCCGACGCCATCGGCGGATTCCTCAGAAGCATGCAGTCGGTCGGCCGAACCGGCGACCCCGAAGAATCCATCCGAGGCCTCTTGGCCGCCGGATTCGTGGGCGTGCTCATCGTCGCCGTGGTTCGCATCGTCACCCACAACAACGGGAGCAAAGACCAATGACCATTGAATCAGAACACCAGACAGAGCCAACGAACGTCGTGATCGCAGATGACGTCGAATCATCTGGAAGCGAGCCGACGATTCCAGACCCCGGACCGGAAACACCACCTGACTTCGGCCGCCTGGATGACCTCGCCACCAAGCTCTCGGAGCAGATCGCGACGTTGGAGAGGTCGATCGAGCAACTATCAGATCATCAGCCGGAATCTGAAACCCAAGGCAAGGAGCGAGGTCTTGAGCGGAAGCTGCTCTCTGACCTGCAGTCCGAGTGCACCGCTTTGCGTGAGCGATTCCACGAGCGGGAGGTGTTGTGGCCGATTTTTCGGTCGCTGATCGGCGTGGCGGATCGCTGCCGTGAGCAGACGGCCCAACTAAAGGCGACCCTGCGACGCCAGCGTCAGAGTCTCTCCGTGGAGGAGTGCCTGGTGCTCCGATCGGTTGTCGACGGACGCCACGCCGACGAGATCGAGATCAACGCCTTGCTCGCCACTTTGGGCGTCGCGTCGTACCGCCAGGAGGGAGACCGGTTCACCGCCGCTTCCCAGAAGTGCGTCAAACGGATCCCGACCCGGGACCGCCAACACCATCAACGGATCGCCGAACGGATTCAACCCGGCTACCGCCGCGAGGCGACCATCGTCCGTCCCGAGTACGTCAGTGTTTACGTCCATACACAACCAACCCATCAATAAGAAAGAGAGTGGATCATGATCGGATTTGATATTGGAACAACCCGAAGCAAAGTCGCGACCGTCGATCGATCGGGCAAGCCGGTGATCGTCAGCAACGCCCGGGGTGAGCAGACCACCCCCAGTGCGGTGTACGTCAGCACGACGGATGAGATTCTGGTGGGCAGCGACGCCCGTGAGCAGGGTGTGGTTGACCCAGCACGCTACGCCGCCAACTTCAAACTGGACCTGGGTGGTGTGGAAAGTCTGTTCGCCGATGGGCCGGCGTTCACGCCCACCGACGCGGTGGCCGCCCAGATCGCGGTTCTCAAGCAAGATGTCGAGAAGTCCACGGGCATCCAGGTGACCCAGGCGGTGGCGACCTGTCCAGCCAACTTCCGCGACGATGCCAAGCAGGCGTTACTTGAAGCGTTCAAACGCAACGGCATCAAGGTCCTGCGGCTCATCCCCGAACCCACCGCCGCCGGGTACGCCTACGCCCTCGATCGTGGCGGCAGCAACAGTACGTTTTTGATCTATGACTTCGGAGGCGGGACGTTTGACGTCTCCATCATCCGCCTTGAAGGAAGCCAGTTCACCGTGCTCAGCACGGAGGGCATCCCCACGCTCGGGGGCAACGACATCAGCCGTTGTATCGAATCACGCGTATTGGATGACGTTGAGGCAGCCTGCGGTCGTCGACCCTGTCGTGAGGATGACGGACTCTTCTTCCTGGACCTCGACCAGCGTATCGAAACAGCCAAGATCTCACTGGGCAAACAAAAGGAAGTGCCCATCGTCGCATCGTTTGTTGGTCAGCAAACCATCGTCAAGATCACGCAGGTGGAGTTTCATGCGAGTATCGACTCCTTGATCGGTCAGAGTCTGGATGCCACGGATCGGGCGATCGTCGCGGCGGGACTGACCATCGACGCTATCGACCGCTTGGTGATGGTCGGTGGGACCTCCCGCCTGCCGCACATTCAGGAGCGGGTCGCCGATCATACGGGATTGGTTCCACGTACGGACATTGATCCCGACAAGGCCATTGCCTACGGTGCCGCGTTGGCATGTGTGGCGGAGATGGACAAGAACGGCCAGGCCGCCACGATCCACGGCCAGGTCATCCCAGCACCCGAATTGTTCGTCCAGGATGTCACCGCCCATGACGTCGGTTGCTCGGCCCTCATACACGACGGTCCCAAGCAACGCCTTGTGAACGCAGTGATCATCCCCAAGAACACCGCCATCCCTTGCCAGAAGACGGATCACTTCTACTTGGAGAGCGAGGAGCAAACACGGGCAAAGGTTGAGATCCTTCAGGGCGAAGGGCGTGCCAATCGCGACGATTGCCTGGTGATCGGCGAGATCATTCTGGACAACCTTCCGACCGAGACCGTTCAGTCGCAACGCATCTGTGTGCAATACACGATCGATGCCAACGGCATGGTCACCGCCACCGCCACGGACAAGGTGAGCGGCATCAGTCGCACCGTATCGGTGGATTACAAAAAGGGTATTCATGCTCGCCAGCAGCCAGCCGCAGCTTAATCGAAAGGAGCACACATGATGCAATCCATCTGTTATCCGACAATATCGCACTACGTCTCGGGATCGATCGGCACCATTTTGGTGCATACCATGGCAATGTTGGATCGCCTCGGACGTTTCATGGCTGATCCATTGGCACCGTCACGGGGTCGGCGTGCAAGCCATGAGGAGCGACAACACAACACGGCCGTGTTGGTCATTGATACGTCTGCATCGATGTCGGACGCCGACTGGCCGCCGTCGCGGCTGCGGGCCGCACAAGATGCCGCCAGAAAGTTCACTCGACGTCTGCACCGCGACTCGCCCGATACGCGTGTCGGGATCATCACCTTTTCCGGGACGGCTCGTGTGGTTGCAAAGCTCACACCCGCCGCCGACCTCGCCAGGCTGACAAGGAGCATTGATTCCGCTGCAGTTGAGTCGTCCACCAACATCACCGCCGGTCTGCGTAAAGCAGAATCCCTGCTGAAACGTGTCGGCGGTCCGTGCCACATCATTCTGCTCACCGACGGTGTGCACTACGCCCGCCCACAGCCGCACAAGGCGGCATCGCGATTGCGGTCCGTCGGCACGCTGGAAACAGTAGGCATCGGTGGCTCACCCGCAGACGTCGACGAGGAGCTTCTTAAGGAAATCGCCTCGGCAAGACCCGACGGATCCAAGCGGTACCGCTGGATCGGTGATGGCGAAGAACTGGTCAAGCACTTTGAGTGCCTCGCAGAAGGGTTGGTGAGACGATGATCATCGATCTATCCAGCATACTGCTGCTGCCGCTGGTCGTGCTCGCGTGGGCGATCGACGCGTATCTGTTTCTGCTCACCGTTCATCTAACCCTTGGGCGTAGGGTGACGGTTCCCGAACTGTCGGACTGGAAGCGATCGCTGAAGACGTTGGTGAATCCACTCCCCACAAACGTCGCGAATCGCTTGTCTTCGATTCGACCCGATCTGCCCGGTTGGGTGTCATGGGCTGTCACCGTCATCAGCCTGCTCATCATGCGTCAGGTGTGTTTCGCTACCGTCGGGACTGCGTAGCTGATTGAGGATTCATTGTGGCCGACCTGACCGTTCAACCGCTGCCGATCGTGATGACCACCGACGAGGTGGCATCGATCCTTCGCTGTTCGCCCGACTCGGTCAGGCGATACGTCTTCAGCCACCAGTTGGCTGCCATCCGAATCGGACGCGAACGTCGCTTCAGGGCCGAGGACGTGCTCGAATTCGTGGCTTCTCGCCCCCTGACCGCACGAAGTCGGGGGCGGAGGCCACGTCCCCAACGCCGGGGCCGCTGACACAGTGACGGCACGAAACAAGCAGTGACGCTTGTTTCGGTGTCAGAAAACCACATGAAGTGTCTTGATCGCAGGCACGCTTCGATCCATCGTCAAAGCCGTTGGTCACGAACCACCAACCGAGGACTGAAAACATGATCGCAACCGTCAATCTGCTGCACCTTCCCAAGAGACGAAGCCCGCACATCGTTCGTTGGTGGGGTGAACCTGACCCTGAGACGGGAACCCAAAAGCGTTACGGTCGTTCGTTCATGACGATGACGGAAGCACGCAAGTTCTACGTCGAAAAGCAATCCGAGATGGATCGCGGCAAGCCCCGTGATCCCGTCGATGCCACCCTCGAAGAACTGTTCGCCGAGTTCGAGAAGGCACGTCTGTCGTTGTTGAGCTACGCCTCCAAGATCGGATATCAACTCACGATCCAGCAAATGCTGGCCCAATTCGGACGAAATCTCAAAGTCAGACACCTCGAACGTCGTCACGCCGAGTCCTTCATCGCCACCCGCAAGCGTTGTGACGGACGTGCCGGTGAGCTCTCCCCGTGGGCCAGGGCTCGGCACCTGATTCACTGTCGTGCCATCTTCTCCGCAGCCGTCGAATGGGGCTACGCCGATGACAATCCATTTCGGGCGAACCGCTATGGTGGGAACTCACCACTTCGACTGCGGCCCAAGGGTCGGCCATGGCATCACATTACCCCTCGCGAGTTCATGCGGTTGCTCCCACTGATTCCATCCGCACGACAACGTGCCGCCTACTGGTTTATGTACGGTTGTGGGCTACGACCGGGCGAGGTGTACAACCTCATGGTCACCAACGTCGATATCGAAATTCGACGGGTAGACGTCGTGAATCGATTGGGGTCGCCGGACATCCCGCCGTTTACGGTCAAAGCAGAGGGGCAGTCATCCGAGAGCAAGGAACGCAGCGTACCCATCCCCAACGCCGCCATCCCCGACATCGCGGACGCCATGAAGTTGGCGTTCAAGTCGGGCGGATTCCTCACGCTCACGCCGCAGCGTTTTGAACGGGTTCAGCAGTACTGGCGACTCTGTCGGTCGAATCAGGGCTGGGGTGACCATGACTGGCGGCCATGGCAAAACCGCGACATGATGAACAACATGCTCCGCGATGCCAAGAAGTACTTGAATCAAGCCGGCATCGAATTGTCGGCTCCCTTCACGCTCAACACGTTTCGCAAGAGCTTCGCCCAGAATCACGCCGACGCCGGAACACCGCCGCGTACGCTCGCCAAGCTGCTCGGACACGCGAATACGCGGGTGACCATGCAGTACTACAACCGTGTCACGGACGCGAATGAACGAGCGGCGGACGATGCCATGAATCGAATTCTGTCACCGAAACGAAGAGCGACGACCGCGTGATGGGCCTGGGCAATGCCGTGGTTAGAAGCGATGCATGCTCGAATGGAGCGAGAGATTCGCAGCATACGACAGGATCGTACGATGACGTTCTTGTCGCGAATGGCACGATCAGGCTGATTGGCCGGTGTCGCCGGAACCAATCGGCGTCTGCTTGGAATTGTCCTTCGCTTCTTTTTCAAAATCATCAATCGCCTCTTGTGCATCCTCATAAACAGCATCCAAATCGGTGTAGTCGTTCGTTCGTTTTTCGACCACCATCGCCCACGTCATGAATTCCTCGCGAGTGCGGGGCTCTCGGCCAACGACAGTGGTGAAGTCCTCGTCGGTGATGTCGATGCGTTCAACCTCGTGTTTCCATTTCATTGTTTGCGTTGTCCCTCCTTCTGAATGATCGTTGAGTCGCTGCCGGTCGAGTTGTTCCCTGCCCCGGATTGTTGCGAGCCTTCGACTTCTGCTCGTATCGAATGGTTTTTCATGAGGGAACCAAGTGGTTGGGGTTTATAAGATTTAGCGCGGTCAAAAATAGCGCTTCCAGAATACGTTTCGCCGAGACTTCACGAAGAAATCAAGCGAGATTCTGGTCAGACACCCAAACTGGACCAACTTCGCCAGCCGTTCGGGTGAAGGTTTTTAAGTGACAGCACCTTCCCCACGGGATGGACGTGCGACAATGACCGAGCCAACCGTCAGGGTGATCATTGAAAAAGGAATCGCCAGAATAGAAGCGCTCACGGCGGACGCTGACGTGGAAGTGCGGGATTACGACGTTGAGCTTACCCCCGAAGACCACCCACACCTTTGGACCGATGAGAATGGACGTCGGTGCGCGCGGTACTTCGTCTCTGGAGGCACGAACACACCTCCCGCACGAAGCTACGCCGCCGGACTCGAGAAACTCGCCGCAGATATGGGAACCTTTGCAGGCGTATCGACATCTTTCTCACCCGCAGCGTCCGAAGATCTTCTTCATGTACTGACCGTAAACGGCGCGGATTTCTACTTCGGCACAGACGGTCGATACGACGGCTGGGGCAAGTCCATTCAGCGCAGCCACAGCCCACCAGATGCCTGAATCGCACGCGAACACACCGTGGTCGGCTCGTGCAACGACCGAACAATGCAATTTGCCTTTGTGGGTGAGCGCCTGCACGGGACTCATGCGCTCTTGTCGCCGAATCGCTCCAAATCGAGCATTTGCCACGCAGAATCAACGAACTGCCCGTGCGGTTCGACCCGCAAATCGCCGTTCGCGAACAGGCCCCAATGAATTTTGAGAAGCGAGATTCACAACTATTGGTGCGAGTCCCTCGCAAGACGAAACCACACAACGCAACATATGTGAAGCCTCTGCACTCGCGTAAGTGACTTTCAGTTCAGGGGTTACACTTCGAGACGCCGCCGATCCTCGACAGGGTCAAGGGGCTGCCCAACGTTCACCGAGTTGGCGAATATGGCACGACGAATTTGCGGGGCGGGAGCGAGCCCGGCAATTGAGCGCGTCTTCGAAACTGACACCAGGACACCGCAAAAACGGGAGCGCCTGCATGTGCGGCAAGCGCTCTTCATCCTGAAACAGACACCAAACTGACACTTTTCGGGGTTTTTCGTGATTTCACCGGGACCGGCGAGAATCGTAACCTACTACCGGGCCAAGGGTTACGCGAATGGGCGATACAGGACTTGAACCTGTGACCTCCTGCGTGTCGAGCAGGCGCTCTAGCCAACTGAGCTAATCGCCCGGGTTGCGTCGTTGGCTGCGACGACCGGGCATCCTAACACCGCAGTCGAATTTTGCAATCTGTTGAATTCTCTCGAATTCGTGAATCCCGCGGTCACCGGAATCCAACCTTGCCTGTGCCTCTGACGAGTTGGCCTATGATGGTTGCGTCCTCGTTCATGTCCTGGAGGTGTCTGACGATGTCGCCTGCGATGAATTCAGGCGTGACGATGACGAAGCCAACGCCCATATTGAAGACTCGGTACATCTCGTTTTCGGCGATGCCTTGGGATTGCAACAGGTTGAAAACCGGGGGTATGGGCCAGGAGTTTCTGTTGATGACGGCGTCGCAGTTGGGGTTGATCACGCGGGCGATATTTTCACAGAGACCGCCGCCGGTGATGTGGGCCATTGCGGTGATGTGTTTGTTGGCGGTGAAAGTGGCCAACAGGTTGGTGATGGGTTTGACGTAAATGCGGGTGGGTTTGAGGACCGCGTCAGCGAGGGTTTCACCGAGTGCGTCGTGGTGTTGGTCGAGGTCGAGGTTGGCGGTGGTAATGAGTTTGCGAACGAGCGAGAATCCATTCGAGTGAATGCCGCTGGAAGGAAGGGCGATGATGGATTGTCCCGGTGCGGTCTTCGAGCCGTCGATGATTTTCGACTCGTCAACGATGCCGACGGAGAATCCGGCGAGGTCGAAACCGTCCGATTTGTAGAGATCGGGCATTTCGGCTGTCTCGCCGCCGAGCAGGGCGCAATTCGCTTCGCGACAACCGTCGGCGATGCCCTCGATGATGGGGGCGAGCGTGTCGGGGGTGAGTTTGTGGGCGGCGATGTAGTCGAGGATGAAGAGCGGGGTTGCTCCGCCGGTCAGAAGGTCGTTGACGTTCATGGCGACGAGGTCGATGCCGAGGGAGTGGGACCGACCTGTCTGGATGCCGAGAATGATCTTGGTGCCCACGCCGTCGGCGCATGAGACGAGGACGGGGTTGGAGAAGGGTTGACCGGCGGGGTCTGTGAGTTTGAACAACCCCGTGAATCCACGGGGTTTGCTGATGACGCGGTGATCCTGCGTGGATTTGAGGGCGGACTGGATGCGGGTGATCCATGCGTTGTTGGCGTCGATATCCACGCCGCTGGATTTGTAGGTGAGTTCGTCGGTCATCGGACGGGACTGGCGGAGGGTTCCATGGCGAATTTGTCGAATTTTTCGGGAACGGTGACGGGGTATTCTCCGGTGAAGCACGCGGAGCAGTACATCTCGGGTTTCATATTGACGCAGTTGAGCATGCCATCGACGGAGAGGTAGGCGATGGAGTCGACTTCGAGAACGCCGCGGATTTCGTCAACCGTTCGGTCTGTTGCGACGAGTCTGGATTTGTCGGGAAAGTCGATGCCGAAGTAGCAGCCGTTGCGAACGGGTGGGCTTGCCACGCGGAGATGAATTTCGGTCGCACCCGCGCGGCGGAGTTCGCCGAGCATGGCCTGGGTTGTTGTGCCCCGGACGACCGAATCCTCAACGACGGCGAGTCGCTTGCCGCGGACGACGTTCTCGAGAACGCGGAGTTTCATACGCACCTGTTGTTCGCGCGTGGCTTGATCGGGCATGATGAAGGATCGGCTGGTGCGAGGGGTGGTCGTGATACCACGACCGAATGGGATGTTCGTTGCACGACTGTAACCGATCGCGGCGCATCGGGCGCAGTTCGGGATGGCGATGACCATGTCAGCGTTTGCGGGGGCTTCGAGGGCGAGCTGTCTGCCCATGAGTTCGCGGACAAGTCGGACGTTTTGGCCGAAGATGTCGCTGGAAGGGTCGGCGAAGTAAACGTGCTCAAAGATACAGGCAGCGCCACGTTTCGGATTGGGTGGACCGATGCGTGCTGACGATCGTCCTGTTTTGTCAAGCGTGACGATTTCGCCCGGATCGACGTCGCGGATGTATTCGGCGTCGATAACGTCAAAGGCACAGGTTTCGGATGCGACGACGTATGATCCGTTGCCAAGCAGTCCGATGCACAGCGGGCGGAAACCGAGCGGGTCGCGGATTGCGACAACGCGGTCCGGGAAAAGAATGACGAGGCAGTAGGCACCTTGCAGAGATTTGAGGGTCTTGATTATTGCATCAGTGCTCAAGTCGTTTGCGGCGGCAAGCAGGTGGCCTATGATTTCGGTGTCGGAGGTTCCGTCGAACACGGTGCCCTGGTTTTCGAGTTTGCCGCGGATGGTGGTGGCGTTGGTGAGATTCCCATTGTGGGCAATGGCGATCGACGTGTCGCCAATCGTGAATTCCAGGGGTTGGGCGTTGCGGATGGAGCATCCGCCGGTGGTGGAGTAGCGGACGTGGCCTATGGCGTTTGGGTTCTTGATGGTCGTGAGATTGTCGGCGTTGAATACATCTGAGACGAGACCAACGCCGGCGTGTTTGCGGAGTGATCGACCGTTGCTGGTGCAGATCCCGGCGGATTCCTGGCCTCTGTGTTGCTGGGCGCGGAGGGCGAGGTGCGTGAGTGCGGCTGCGTCGGGATGGTTGACAATTCCAAAGAGTCCGCAGCTGTGTTTCGCGTCGCGCACGGCGTGTTGCCCTCGGTTTGGTTCCTGAAGCGTGGTTTGGTAACTGGAATGACAGTAGTCGGATGGTGTGGGAGCGTCAACGAAGCGTGGTCGTCTTCGCAGGTTGCCGGTCATCGACAGGTCCGGGTTCCCACATGGCGACGGTGACTGCGACGAAAATGGCGACGAATGGGGCGGTCAGATCAGGCGTTCGTGTGTATGAGAGGAGCTGGAAAAATTCGCCCAAACAGGCTGTCATTGTGACGACGGGGACGATCGCGACGAGGCGATAAGAGCGAGGTTTGGTGCCAATCGCCAGTCGCAGCAGGGTGGCCATCATTGCGAACTGCGTCAGGTATTCAGCCATGTCTGCCATGGCGGTGGAGAAGGGGCGGTGGAATTGTGCGGCCAGGGGCAGTTGGCGAAGACTGGCTGGTTGGATGTTGGTCCACGACAGATCGAAAGGGGTCGCGCCGGCGACGAGCATGACGACGATCATGACGCCGCCCAGGGTCGCGAGAACGGGGCGCAACGGCAGCCGGGGGATTGGGTATGCAACCGCGACTATTGATGCACCGATAAATCCACCCGACAGCGCGGAAAACATATCCATGAGTTCAAATGCGTGTGACATGACGAAAAGTTGCAAAAGCTCAATGGTCAACGCGACGGCGAGGATTTCGACAAACGCGGTCGAGGCAGCCGCCCGTGGCCGACGGCGTTCAAAAATGATCTTTGACGGACGTTGGAATCTGACGATCGTCGCGACAAAGCCGAGGACTGAGAACTGGACAGCATAGATGGACCAGTCAAACCATGCGGAAATCCTTGCGGCGGGCGTATCGAGCTGCGATGCCCATCCCGTCAGAGGCCAGAGGTTGGATTGCCTGAGCGACGCGCGAAGCTGGCTTGTCGAGGTGATGATGTCGAACGGAGCCAAATGATAGACAACAAGTCCGACGGCACCGGCGGCGGCGAGTTTCGTGAGGGGCTTGTGACGAACGGAACGGAGCACGCCGATGCGGACCGCCCGAACATATTGACCGTTGGCACCGAGGAGTGCGCCCAGAAATCCACCCAACGTGTTGTTGCAGACGTCGGTCCATGAGGATACGCGGATCGACATCATCGTCTGCACCCACTCGAAAGTAATCGACGTGGCAAATACCAGGGTCGTCACCAACAGGACCAACCGAATTCGACGCGCTATGAAAACACGAGCCGATAATGCCAACAGAAATCCGAATGGAATATAGGCCAACAGGTTTGAAACGATATCCTGGGTTGGCGATCCACCCCATTGGAATAATCGCAGTCCGTACCAGTTTGCGGCACCGACCATCGGTACATTGAACGAAAACGGCAGCAGACTGACCACGGCGATGCCGGCTGTGACGATCACTGTGCACCAGAGTATGGTCGGCGACCAGTCGTGCTCCCGGATGATTGTCTTTCCACGCAACCGCTTCAAATCTGCCTCCTCCCTGCATCATATGGCCCATGGTGTGGTCGGTGTCCAGTGCAAAAGAATGTGATTTTGCCTTTACGATGCGCGTCGTTCCGATAATCATGCTCCTGCTGAGCGAAACGATGAATCGCCGCGTTTTCGGGCGTGTGGAATCAAAGGAGCGTGCGGGATGAAGGCATCAGTCATTCATGATTTTGGGACGCCGTCGGTGTTTTCTTATCAAGACGTCGCAACGCCCGACCCAACCGCCGGACATGTCGTCGTCAAGGTGGCTGCCTGTGGATTGAATCGCTACGACCTCTACCTGCGAATGGGTGGGATCACGCGCGATATCAAAATGCCACACGTCATGGGCGCGGACATCACGGGAACCATCGCAGCCATCGGTGAGGGCGTCGAAGGATTTTCGGAAGGGCAACGTGTGATCGTCGCGCCCGGATTTCCGGTCGATCCGAACGACTGGGACCACGAGCCGATCAACCAGGCTCCAGGCTACGCGGTCACCGGGACGCATCAGTGGGGTGGATACGCTGAATATACCCGGATGCCGGCTCGGTTCATCATCCCCGACGAAACAGGCCTGCCACAAGACGCGTTGGCCACCGTGCCGTTGTGCCTGACGACAGCCATGCACGCGGTCAAAACGCTCGGCGAGGTAGGCGAGCGGACGAGGGTGTTCGTCCAGGCTGGCGCGTCAGGCAGCGGGTCAATGTGCATTCAGGTCGCCAGGGCGCTTGGGGCGGAGGTCATGACAATCGTCGGATCGGAACCCAAGGTCGAGACCGCCCGATCCGTCGGAGCAGACCATGTGTTGCGACGTGGGATCGATGATCAGGTGCAACGCGTGCGGGAGTGGACCGACGGAGCGGGCGTCGACGTCGTGATCGACAACGTCGGGTCCGAAGCGTTCCAGGCCAATATGGAATCGTTGCGTGTCGGCGGGATATTCGTGAATTTCGGTTTGGTCAGCGGATACCGCACGGAATTCAATCTGAAGAATTTCTTCTTCAGTCATCACATTCTCAAGGGTTCAATGATGGGCACCGGGCAGGAGTTGGCCGAGGGCCTGGTGCTTCTCAAATCAGGCAAAATCAAACCGGTTCTGGACAAAACATTTCCATTGCAGGACGCCGCAGCCGCACATGAGTACATCGAGTCGCGACAGGTCCGAGGGAACGTCGTGCTGATACCGTAAATTGACCGTACGGAGAAAACGAGGAACCAACCATGTGATCATGGATGCAGCTGAGGGTATCCCGTGGTGCGACTTTTGAAATTCAGATTTCGATGGATTCTGTGACATGACGCTTCGACAGGTTGTTTTTCGGTTGATGTTGTGGGCGTTGGCATTTGCGGCGGTGGGGGGTGCGCTGGCGTCCTTGTTTCTGCGCGGTGATACGATTGGTCGTGTGATTGGGACGGGCGTGCTGATTTCGGTGGCGTGTGCCATGATGTTGCCCATTGCGCGGTTGGTCGAGAAGCCCGACGGGCGATCGGCGGGGCTGGTCGGAATCGGCTTTATCGTGGCCGAGCTGATGGCTTCGCTCGCGTTGGTTTGGGACATTCCGCGAAAGCTCGGGGGTTGGCGTATCACGGACCGGGTGGCGATGGGTATGTTTGCATCGGCGTTGGGCGGGATTGCGATTGCGTCGATGCTTCGGTTGGCGGGGCGGCGTGAGAATCGGGCGGCGGGGATTTGGGGGACGTTTTTTGCGACGGTTGGCTGGGGCATCGGGATGGCGGGGGCCTTTGTGGGGCGGGCTCCTCAATCGGACCGGTTGTTTGGGACTGCTCTTAATGTGGGACTGTGCGGACTGGTGTCGGCGGTTTGCCTGTTGGGTCGGACATTCCCGGGTGCGGGGATTATTCGCTGGATTGGTATCGCATCGATCGCGATCGGTGGATGGCTTCTCGAGCGGGAGTTGTTGACTCATGGTGGGCATGGGCGTGGTTCATTTGTGGCGAGCGTGTATTTCCTGACCATCGGGGCGGCTGTGGCGACCCGTGTTCTTTTGGATTCGATCCAACTGCGCGAAGGGCAATCATGGTTGCGGCCGGGGGCGTTCTGGGGGGCGGTGGTAACCGGGTTGTTCGTGGATGTTCTCATGACGATGGACACCTATCGGGTTGGGTCGCGGACGACGACCGAACTGTTGACGCGCGTTTCCGGGGCGTCGGGGATTCTGACCTGCTGCGGGATGTTGGCGATGCTGGTGTTGTCGCGGATGAACAAGCGTGTTGAGAGGCCCGCGGTGTTGTCGGAGTTGCGGTCTCTGGAGGTGATTTGTCCGGGTTGTGCGCAAAAGCAGGTGATCGATGTTGGCGGCGCGGTCTGTGAAAAGTGTGGATTGCGGATGCGCGTGGAAATCGCCGAACCCCGGTGTTCGCGTTGCGATTACCTCCTGTTCGGGCAGCGGTACGAGCGTTGTCCGGAGTGCGGGGACCCGGTGCGGTACGATGAAATGGCACGGATGGGTTGGGCGGGGGATGGTTGACGGGATTCGCGTTATGTCATTAACGAGCATAATCCCGTTCCACGGCGGGGGGGATGGCATTGCCTCGGCGGGACCGAACTTTCTTCCCGATCACCGGGGCTGTGAAATTTTTCTTATTTTTCTGTTGAATCTCGACCGCATGATCGATAATAATGCGGGATTGCCCGTGATGATGCGGGTTTGGATGGTTGAGAGTTTGGTGAGATTCATGCGTTCATTGGCCCACAACAGCTTTGGGACAGCCGGTACTGCTGAGGCGAGTGTTGTGCGCGCTGGAACCGTAGGTGTGGTCGGTACCCCGATCAGCCTCCTCCTTATTCTGGTACTTATTGTAGGTCGCGACATGCGACACGGGAGCAGCATGAAGCTCACCTAGTCAGAAACCTGACTGAGAACTTCAAGCCGACGACCGTGTCAAAACGGTCGTCGGCTTTTTTTTATGCGTATGCACCGTCCCGGAACGGTGCCAAGGGCAATTTTGCAGAGGTATGAGGTAAATGGCTGATCGAAGCGGGTCACAGGTTGTCGTTGACGCACTCGTGCAGGCGGGTGTTGATCTTGCGTTTGGGTACCCGGGCGGTGCGGTTTTGCCTCTGTACGACGTATTGTTGGGGTCGGGCGTACGGCACATCCTGACCCGCCACGAGCAGTCCGCCATCCACGCAGCCGACGGTTATGCGCGCTCGTCTGGACGACTCGGTGTGTGTATTGCGACGTCGGGACCCGGTGCGACCAACCTGGTGACTGGAATTTGTACGGCGATGATGGATTCCACACCGGTTTTGTGCATCACAGGGCAGGTCCCGTCACGGCTGATCGGAACGGACGCGTTTCAGGAAACGGACGTTTCCGGTGTTGTGACCGGAATCACGAAACAATCCTGGCTGGTCCGCAACGTTGACGAACTTCCGCAGGTGATGGCTGAGGCGATTTTCATCGCGACATCAGGTAGACCGGGACCGGTGTTGGTGGATATCCCCAAGGACGTATTGGTTGCGTCGACGGGAAAAACAAGTGTTCAGACGACATCGTTGCCTGGGTACGACCCGATGCCGGACTTCGATGGCAACGAGCTGGATCGTGCCCATCGACTGCTCAAGGCGTCCAAACGTCCGGTGTGCATCGTGGGTGGCGGTTGTGGAATGTCGGGTGCGACCGAGCGGTTCCGACGCTGGTGCGCCGCGACGCAAGTCCCGGTGGCGACGACGTTGATGGGGATCGGGTGTGCGGGGCCTGACTACGCGGGCAGACTCGGGATGCCGGGGATGCACGGGCTTCGTCGTGCGAACCTGGCCATCAGCGATTGCGATTTGATTATTGCCATGGGAATTCGGTTTGACGATCGGGTGACGGGCCACCTGGAGCGGTTCGCCCCGGACGCAAGGATTATCCACATTGACATTGACGCGGCGGAGATCAGCAAGATCGTTCCGGCGAACGTCGCGATCAACGGTGATCTGGACGCGGTCCTGCTGGAGTGGATGTTGCTGCTGGAATCGGACCCCGTCGAACCATTTGGACGGTGGCAGCGGGAAGCGATGGCGGTGGGCGACGGTTTGGAAACGGCGTCTGCGGCGGACTCGGGAACGATCGATTTTACCGAATTGTTGGACAGTCTGTTCGACATGATCGGGTCAGCGCCGATCGTTGCGACGGACGTGGGTCAGCATCAGATGTGGACCGCGCAGCGTGTTCGTCCGGACCATCCGCGAAAGTTTGTGTGTTCGGGCGGGCTTGGAACGATGGGATTCGGGCTTCCGTCGGCGATCGGAGCCCAATTCGCCAATCCGAACGAAAAAGTGCTGGCTGTCGTCGGGGATGGCGGATTTCAAATGACCCTGGCTGAGCTTGCCACGGTTCGCCGTTGCAATCTACCCCTCAGGATTCTCGTGATGGACAACAAGTATCTGGGGCTTGTGCGCCAGTGGCAGGAGATGTTTTTTGATCAGCGTTACAGCGCGGTGGACATGTCGGACAACCCCGACTTTGCGCGACTGGCGGGGGTCTACGGCCTTGGCGCGTTCACGCTTTCCGATCCGAACGAAGTGAATTCAACGTTGCAGAAATGGTGGCACTGTGATGGGCCTGCGTTGCTGCATTGTATTTGTCCTACGCAACAAAACGTCTTTCCCATGGTTCCCGCAGGCGCGGGTCTGGGGGACATGGTGGAGTCAAAATGATGAAAATCCTTACGTTTGCCCTGGTCCTTCGGCGCATGTCAGCGCTGACCAACGTGTTCATGCTCTGTCAACGACTTGGTGGAACGATGACCTACATCTCCGCCGCCGACGGGAGGGCCAACATTGTTGTGTCGGCACCTCAGCGATCAGCCCATCGCTTCGCACCGCAGTTGAGGAGGATCATGGACGTTCTCGAATTGATCGAACTGCACGCGGCCGGCGTGAACGGTTCGGTGCGCGCGTCCGACGCGGAACCGGTGCGGTGTCGCGCATAGAAGCTTGTTGAGAGGAAAGAAACAGGAGAGTTTGTGATGAAAGTCTTGTACGACGTGGATTGTCGCGCGGAGGCGCTTGCGGGCAAGCGTATTGCGGTCATTGGGTTCGGGTCGCAGGGTCATGCCCATGCCTTGAACCTTCGCGACAGTGGACATGATGTTGTTGTTGGCTTGCGCCCCGAGAGCCGTTCGCGCGTTTCAGCAGAGGCAGCCGGGCTGAAGGTTTATGACACGGCTGAGGCGGTTCGACGGGCCGATGTTGTGATGGTGTTGATTCCGGATGAGCTTCAGCCGGAAATCTACAGGAAGGATATCGGACCAAACCTGAAACCTGGGGCGGTGCTCGCGTTTGCGCACGGGTTCTGCATCCATTTCAAGAAAATCGTTCCAGAGGCTGGGATCAACGTATTCATGGTGGCTCCAAAGGGTCCGGGTCACCTGGTTCGACGCGAGTACGAGAGCGGAAAGGGCGTGCCGTGTTTGCTGGCGGTGCATCAGGATCCGTCGGGAGACACGCGTGAGATCGGATTGGCGTACGCATGTGGGGTTGGCGGCGGTCGCGTGGGGATACTGGAGACCACGTTTCGAGAAGAGACGGAGACGGACTTGTTCGGTGAGCAGGCTGTTCTGTGCGGAGGTCTTACGGAGCTGATTCGTGCGGGGTACGAAACGCTTACCGAGGCTGGTTACGCACCGGAGATGGCCTACTTCGAGTGTTTGCACGAGGTGAAGCTCATCGTGGATTTGATTTACGAGCAGGGAATCACAGGGATGCGACACTCGATCAGCAACACGGCGGAATACGGCGATTTGACCCGCGGAAAACGCGTGATCGGTGAGGCGACCCGCCAATCGATGCGGAAGCTTCTGGTGGAAATCCAATCGGGTGCGTTCGCCGACGAATGGATGGCGGAGTGCGCGGCTGGCAAGGCGAAGATGAAGGCAGCCGCTGATCGGGAGGCAGCGCACCCTGTGGAGCAGATCGGGCGGCAGCTTCGCGGGATGATGCCGTGGCTTATGGAAAAATCCCAGGCGGTTAATCGGTCCGCACCGCAGTCGCTTAATGGTGATGTTCCGTTCCCGTCCGCGCGGGGGTTGGATTACTGTTTGAAGATGACGAGTTCGCCCGCAACGCGACATCGCGCTGGCGGAAAGCAGGGAGTTGGTTGAATGAGCGACCGCATCTACATTTTTGACACAACGTTACGCGACGGAGAGCAGTCGCCAAGGGCAACGTTGGATGCGGAAGCCAAGCTGGAAATCGCGCATCAACTTGCTCGATTGGGTGTCGATGTGATCGAAGCTGGTTTTCCTGCAGCCTCACCGGGCGATCTGGAAGCGGTCAAATCTATCGCGGAGCACGTTGGTACAGCGAACGGTCCGACGATCACCGGCCTCGCCCGGACGACACGCGGCGATATCGACAAATGTTGGCAGGCGGTGAAGCCGGCGGTTCGGCCACGCATCCATACGTTCATCGCGACCTCCGACGTTCATCTCAAATACAAGCTGCAGATGAGCAGGTCGCAGGTTCTCAATCGTACTGGTGAGATGGTGACGTACGCGCGTGGTTATTGCGCCGACGTCGAATTCAGTGCGGAAGACGCGAGCCGCACCGATCCCGTGTTTTTGCACGAGGTTCTTGCGGCTGCGATCGAAGCGGGTGCCACCACGTTGAACATACCCGATACGGTGGGTTACGCGCAACCTGCGGAGCTTGCCGAGATGGTTCAGCGTGTGATCGAGAACGTCTCGGGGATGGACCGATGTATTTTGTCCGTGCATTGTCACGACGATTTGGGGCTTGCTGTCGCCAACACGATGGCGGGTTTGCAGGCTGGTGCTCGGCAGGTGGAGTGTACGATCAACGGGATCGGCGAGCGTGCGGGCAATGCTGCGCTCGAGGAGATCGTGATGGCGTTGCACACTCGGGGGGAGTGGTATGGGCTGCACTCGGAGTTGGACACAACGCAGTTGACGCGAATCAGCCATCTGGTGGCGGCGAGAACGGGGATTTCCGTTCCGCCGAACAAGGCGATTATTGGTGCGAACGCGTTTTCGCACGAAGCGGGTATTCATCAGGACGGTGTGCTCAAGCACAGTGCGACCTACGAAATCATGAGGCCTGAGACCGTCGGGCTGACGCAGAGTCGGTTGGTGCTGGGCAAGCATTCCGGGCGTCATGCCTTGCGAAAACGCCTTGAGGAAATTGGCTATGTCGAGCTAACCGATGATCAGACCGATCGCGCCTTCGCGCGTTTCAAGCAACTGGCGGACAAAAAGAAGACGGTGACCGAAGCCGATCTGGAAGCGTTGATTGCCGACGAGTTTCAGCAACCTGAAGCGTTGTTCGTGTTGCACGGCGTGCATGTGTCGTGTGGTTCGCCGTCGATTCCCACCGCGAGTGTCTCGATCACGCTTCCCAACGGTGAATGCGAAACGCGTGCGTCGACCGGCAGCGGTCCCGTTGACGCCATCTTTTCTGCGGTGAATCAAATTGTTCGGGTCGAGGCGGAGCTGTTGGAGTATGTGGTGCATGCGGTCAGCGGTGGCGTCGACGCGCTCGGGGAGGTGACGGTGCGGATTCGCGGATGCGGCGAGAACGCCCGGACGCTTAGCGGACACGGTGCCGATACGGATATTCTGGTGGCCAGCGCGAAGGCGTATGTGGCTGCCATCAACAAACTTTCGCGTGCACCGACGCCGGTTTGTTCGGTGTCCGGCAGCGATCTCAACGTTGAAACAGTGGCGGTTTCCTCATGAAGATGACGTTGACGGAGAAAATTCTCGCTCGCGCGTCGGAGGTTTCCCATGTGATTCCGGGCGACAGCGCCATGGTCTCTGTGGATATTCTGATGACGCACGACGTGTGCGGGCCCGGCACGATCGGCGTGTTCAAGCGCGAGTTCGGTGAAGACGCTCGCGTCTGGGATCCCGAAAAACTGGTGATCATTCCAGATCACTACATTTTCACGTCCGATAGCCGCTCGAATCGCAACGTGGACATCCTCCGCGAGTTCGTGGCTGATCAGGGCGTGCGCTATTTCTACGACGTGATTGACGACGGCGGCGTGTGGCGTTTCGATCCGAACAAGAGCCTCGCTCTTCCGCAATACGGCGAGCAATACGCTGGGGTGTGTCACATCGCGTTACCTGAGAAGGGTCATACCCGTCCCGGCGAGGTGCTCGTGGGGACGGACTCGCATACCTGCACCGCTGGCGCGTTCGGCGAATTCGCCACCGGTATCGGAAATACCGATGCCGCGTTCGTTATGGGCACGGGCAGGATTCTGCTTCGAATACCGGAGACGATGTACTTTCGGCTGGTAGGTGAGTTGTCCGGAGGGGTCATGGCCAAGGACATCATTTTGCACATCATCGGCGACATCGGGTTCGACGGCGCGACGTACAAAGCCATGCAATTCGGCGGTGAAGGTGTTGCGGCGATGTCAATGGAAGATCGGATGACCGTCGCGAACATGGGCGTTGAAGCAGGGGCGAAGAATGCGGTGTTCGAGGCTGACGCACGCACGCACGCGTTTGTCGATGCGGCAGCTCAAGCCAACGGGACAGTGCGACCCTACGAGACAATCGAGCCTGACGTTGGCGCGCGATATGTGTACGAATCGACAGTCGATCTCTCATCGCTCGAACCCACCGTGGCGATGCATCCGGACCCGAGCCAAAGGACGACAGCGCATGCGTGTCGCGACGTCAAGCTGGATCGCGCCTACATCGGGTCGTGTACGGGTGGAAAAACAGGCGATTTTGAAGCGTTCGCCCGCGTTGTGCGCGGCAAACGAGTGGTCATCGATACGTTTGGTGTGCCCGCAACGCCGCAGGTGGTCAGGGAGTTAAAGGCGACAGAGAACGGTGGCAGGAGTGCGTGGGACGTTCTTGTAGAGGCAGGGGTGAACATGACCGTCAGTGCCGGGTGTGCTGCGTGTCTGGGCGGTCCGTCCGACACGTTTGGCCGACTCAACGAGCCGCTGAGTTGCATCAGTACGACGAATCGTAATTTTCCGGGACGCATGGGACACCCTGACGCACGCATTCATCTGGCTAGTCCGTACACGGTGGCCGCGTCTGCGTTGGCGGGTCACATCGCCGACCCGCGAGACTACCTGGAATGATGAGGGAAGGAACTATTGTCGCTATGGAATGTGATGACGTGCAATCTGTGGGACGAAGGGACTGTGCAATGGACGATACGATCGTGGGAAAAGTTTATGTGGTGGGTGACAACATCGACACCGACCAGATCATTCCGGCGGAATATTTGTCGCTCGTTCCCACTATTCCGCAGGAGTACCAGCAACTCGGAACGTATGCGCTGCGCGGATTACCTGCAGATCAGTATCCACAGCGGTTGATGGAACCCGAGAGTGTGCGGTCGGACTACACCGTGATCATCGCGGGTCGCAATTTCGGTTGCGGTTCGTCACGCGAGCACGCGCCGATTGCGCTGGGGGCGGCTGGTATCCGCATCGTGATCGCCGAATCGTTTGCCCGGATATTCTTTCGCAACTGTGTCGCCACCGGGGAATTGTACCCGATCGAATCCCAATACCGATTGTGTGACGATTTCAGGACCGGGGACAGGGTCGAGGTCAATCTGACCGCTTCGCAGCTTCGTACCGATGGATCCGTAGCCATGTTCCCACTCAAACCGCTCGGTGAGGTCGAGGAAGTTGTCGCTGCGGGCGGATTGTTCGCGTACGCCCGTCGCAAGGGTTGGGTTCAACAACCGGCAGTGGTGTCATGATCGAGCTATACGACACGACGTTGCGCGACGGCACGCAGGGCGAGGGTGTTTGCCTGACGATTCAAGACAAACTGCGCATCACGTCGATGCTGGACAGTTTTGGGATGCACGTTATCGAGGGCGGTTGGCCCGGGTCAAACCCCAAAGATGCTGAATACTTCCGACGCGTCCGCACCATCAAGCTCAAGCACGCGCGGATCGCCGCGTTCGGCAGTACTTGTCGGCCATCGTTGTCACCCGGTGACGATCCGAACATCTGCGCCCTGCTCGAAAGCGAAGCGCCGGTGACGACCATCTTCGGGAAGGCGTCGACGAGGCACGTCGCGCGGGTCCTTCAAACCGATCTGAACAACAACCTGCGGATCATCGAACAGAGCGTGTCGTTTCTCAGGGATCGCGGTCGCGACGTCATTTTTGACGCCGAACATTTTTTCGACGGCTACCTTAACGATCCCGATTACGCGTTGGCCACGCTTAAGGCAGCAGTGGCGGGTGGGGCAAATACGATCGTGCTGTGCGATACCAATGGCGGGACGATGCCCTGGCAGATCGAGTCAGTCGTGACGCATGTCGCAAGCCTGATCAATGTTCGGTTGGGTATTCACGCACACAACGACGGTGGGTGTGCCGTCGCCAATTCGGTCATCGCCGTTCGCGCTGGCGCGACCCATGTGCAGGGCACCATGAACGGAATCGGGGAGCGATGTGGTAACGCCGATCTGTGCACTGTGATCGCCAATATCGAAATCAAGACCGACGAACGGGCGTTGCCTGTCGGCCAACTTTCCAGACTGACCGAACTCTCGCGCGGCGTGAGTGAAATCTGCAACGTCGCGCACGCAGGCAGTGCTCCATACGTCGGACGCAGCGCGTTCGCCCACAAGGGCGGGGTTCATGTGGCTGCGTTGCAACGGGAAGCGGGGTGTTATGAACATGTGGAACCCGAGCGGGTCGGAAACCGGCAACGGATTCTCGTGTCGGAACTTTCCGGCCGGGGCAACATCCGTCACCAGGCCGACAGAATCGGAATGCGCAATAACGACGACAACCGCAACGGTGTCGTGCTGTCGCGGATCAAGGAATTAGAGAACCAGGGTTTCGCGTTTGAAGCAGCGGAGGCATCGGTGGAACTGATGCTGCGACGCGAGGGACCAAATTATTTGCCGTTCTTCGAGTTGATCGATTTCATGGTGGTTGTCGAATGTCGCGAGGGCCGTGGACACCTGGCTGAGGCGAGTGTCAAGATTCGCTCGGGAGATCAGGTATTGCACACCGCCGCAGACGGTGTCGGACCGGTCGGTGCTCTGGATACAGCCCTCCGCAAATCACTCGTTGAGAAATACCCCGCCGTCGACGGATTTCGACTGATTGATTACAAGGTCAGAATCCTCGACGGAGGGAACGGGACCACTGCGATGACGCGGGTGCTCATTGATTCGAGCGATGGCGAAGACACCTGGAGCACGGTCGGTGCGTCGCGAAACATTATTGAAGCCAGTTGGCTGGCGCTCTACGACAGTTTTGAATACGGCTTGATGAGGGCTTACCTGGGACGTGCAAAATCGACGGCCTTGGCTGAATCTGCATGAGGCCCGCCGCCTTTTCGAGGACAACGATGAACAAAAAAATTGCCCTGCTTCCCGGAGACGGTATCGGACCGGAGGTTGTTGCCGAGGCACGACGCGTGCTCGACGCGGTCGCCGACCGGTTTGGTTGCGAAATCCACTTCGTCGAAGGTCTGATCGGCGGTATTGCGATGGATCGGACCGGCTCACCATTTCCGCCCGAGACGATTGAGCTTTGCCTTCGGTCTGACGCGATCTTGTTGGGCGCGGTCGGAGGACCCAGGTGGGACGATCCATCCGCAAAACTGCGCCCGGAGCAGGGCTTGCTTCGTCTGCGCAAGGAACTGGGATTGTTTGCGAATCTGCGTCCCGTACGCGTACATCCCGCATTGGCTGCTTCAAGCCCGCTTCGCGCGGAGCTTCTCGAAGGCGTCGATTTGCTGGTCGTACGAGAATTGACGAGCGGGATCTATTTCGGCGAGCGAGGACGACGCAATGATTCAAACGACGAGCAAGCCTACGACACGATGATCTATTCCGTCAGCGAAATAGAGAATATCGTCCGCCTCGCCGCGCGACTGGCCCGTTCGCGACGTGGCAAACTAACGTCCGTGGACAAAGCCAACGTGCTGGAAGTATCGCGGTTGTGGCGCACGACGGCCGACCGCATACTCAAGGATGAATTTCCCGACATCGATGCGGAGCATCTCCTCGTGGACGCCGCGTCGATGCACCTGATCCAGCGACCAGCCGACTTCGATGTCGTCGTGACCGGAAACCTGTTCGGCGACATCCTGACGGACGAAGCCTCGGTGTTGGCTGGATCAATGGGACTGCTGCCGTCGGCTTCTGTCGGCGAGAGCGGACCCGGATTGTACGAACCGATTCATGGATCGGCTCCGGATATCGCAGGTTGCAGCATCGCCAATCCCATCGGCATGATTCTCAGTGCAGCCATGATGTGTGCCGAATCACTCCGTTGGCCTGAAGCTGCCTCCTGCATCGAGTCCGCCGTCGATCATGTGATCCGAAGTGGTGCACGAACGTTGGATATCAGGCGGAAGGGCGAACCGGTGGTCGGCACGACCGAGATGGGCGGGCGAATCGCAGACGCCGCAAAATCGATCGACGTTGCGACGTCGGCGGCATGATAAAAATTCACTCGTCGGTGACGCATCCGAACGAAGCAGACTTGACATTTCTGATGTACTTGCCCAACGTGCCGCGTTCGACCTTCACCGGTGGCGCGGTCCACTCCGATTTTCTGGACGACATGTCGTCGTCACTGATTCCCACCTCGATCAGGTTTCGGCTTGCGTCGATGGAAATGCGGTCTCCGTCTCGCACCATCCCAATCGGACCACCGACCTGTGCTTCCGGTGTGATGTGCCCGACGATGAATCCGTGACTGCCCCCCGAGAAGCGGCCATCTGTCAACAACGCCACATCGCTGCCGAGCCCGGCGCCGACGATGGCCGACGTCGGCGTGAGCATCTCAGGCATCCCCGGACCACCCTGCGGACCTTCGTAGCGAATGACAACCACGTCACCCTTCCTGATCTCTTCACGCTCCAACGCAGCCAACATCAATTCCTCGCTGTCGTACACCTTCGCCGGACCGCTGAATCTTTCGCCTTCTTTTCCGGTGATCTTCGCCACCGCTCCTTCGGGGGCCAGATTACCCTTGAGAATCTGAATATGCCCGGTCGACTTGATCGGTCGATCCGTCGGGCGGATAATTTCCTGACCGGCAGCCAGGTCGGGCAACTCGGCAAGGTTCTCAGCCATCGTCCGACCCGTTACGGTAAGACAATCGCCATCCAGCAGCGTTTCAGCCAACAGATATTTCATGACCGCAGGTGTTCCGCCGACGTTGTGCAAATCCGCCTGCACATATCTCCCGCTCGGCTTGAGATCAGCCAGCATGGGAATCCTGTCAGCGACGGTTTGAAAATCGTCGAGAGTCAGCGGCACGTCCACCGTGCGGGCCATCGCGATCAAATGCAACACGGCGTTCGTGCTCCCGCCCAGCGCCATCACAACCGTGATTGCGTTTTCAAACGCGGAACGCGTCATGATGTCGCGCGGTTTGATGTCCGTTTCCAACAGGCGCTTGATCGCGGCACCCGCGTGCAGGCACTCCTCCAGTTTTTGCGAATCTTCCGCAGGTGTCGAGGAACTGTACGGAAGCGACATGCCAAGCGCCTCGATCGCGCACGCCATCGTGTTCGCCGTGTACATTCCACCACAGGCACCCGCTCCGGGACAACTGTTTTGAATCACCTGTTTGCGCGACGCCTCATCGAGCGTGCCCGCAAGGTATTCGCCGTAGCTTTGAAAGGCAGACACCACGTCCAGCGGCTCCCCATCGCGACACCCGGGCTTGATCGTGCCGCCATAAACCATCAACGCGGGGCGGTTCAGTCTTCCCATCGCCATCACGCAACCCGGCATGTTCTTGTCACACCCGGGTATGGAGATATTGGCGTCGTACCAGTGGGCCGCCATCACCGTCTCGATCGAGTCGGCGATGATCTCGCGCGACTGAAGCGAGTAACTCATGCCTGCCGTGCCCATCGAGATTCCGTCGCTGACACCGATCGTGTTGAAACGCATTCCGACAAGCTCCGCGTCGACAACACCTTCTTTCACCTTCGCAGCCAACTCGTTCAGGTGCATGTTGCAGGTGTTGCCCTCGTACCAGACGCTGGCGATTCCCACCTGCGCCTTGTCCATGTCCTGCTCGGTCAGTCCGGTGCCGTAGAGCATCGCCTGCGAAGCGCCTTGCGATTTTGGCTGCGTGATGCGAGCGCTGTATTTGTTTATATCTTGTGTCATCGCGGTCATTCTATAGGGATGATCAAACGCGAGCCATTATTCGTCCGCGGGCGTTCCTCAACGCGCGGTCAGGGGTGGTCGGGGAAGATCGCCTTCGCCCCTTGTCGCCAGTTGTGTCGAACCCATGAGATATCGATCAACGCCACACGCCGCGTCACGCCCTTCAGCAATCGCCCACACGACCAACGATTGACCACGACGTATGTCTCCGCAGGCGAACACACCATCGACACTCGTCCTGTACATCTCGTCCGCCTGAACACACCCACGTTGATCCAGTTGTACGCCGAACTGACCGATGATTCCGTCCGTTTCCGGGCTTACGAATCCCATCGCCAACAAAACGAGGTCCGCAGGCCAGCTCTTCTCAGAACCCGGAACCGTGCACATCCTGGATCCCGATCCATCCCCCGAAGGCTGCCAATCGACCGCGACGGCCTCCAGGCTTTTGACCCGACCGCGATCGCCGTTGAATCGGTTCGTCAGGATATTCCAGTGACGCTCGCAGCCCTCCTCGTGCGAACTGCTCGTGCGCAATTTCGCCGGCCAGTAAGGCCAGGGCTGATGATCGGGGCGACCCTCCGGAGGTTTGGCGAGAAGCTCGAACTGCGTCACGCTCGCCGCCCCTTGTCGCGTGCTTGTGCCGACGCAATCCGATCCGGTGTCGCCACCGCCGATGACGATCACATGTTTGTCCCGCGCGACGATATCCGCTCGATCGTCGCTGAACCACCAACCCCCATCGCACCACGCGACCGACTCACCAGCCACCCGCCTGTTCTGTTGTGGCAGGAAGTCCATAGCCAGATGCACGCCGTCCAGCTCCCGACCGGGAATCGCCAGATCGCGTGCTTTTGTTGCCCCAACGCACAACACAACGGCATCGAACTCATCGACGAGTTGGTAGGCTGTTACGTCCACGCCAACGTTCACACCAGTCTTGAAAATGACTCCCTCAGCCATCATCAACGCCAGCCGACGATCGACGACCGATTTCTCCATCTTGAAATCGGGAATGCCGTACCGCAAAAGACCTCCGATTCGATCTGCTCGTTCAAACACGGTGACAAGGTGGCCAGCGCGATTCAACTGCTCCGCGCACGCCAAACCCGCCGGTCCGGACCCGACGACAGCCACGCACTTCCCCGTTCGCTTCGCGGGCGGTCGCGACGTGATCCATCCCGATTCAAACGCCCGCTCGATGATCGACCGCTCGATGTTCTTGATCGTCACCGGTAGCTCATTGATCCCCAACACACACGCTTCCTCACAAGGAGCGGGACAGACGCGACCGGTAATCTCGGGAAAGTTGTTGGTCGAATGAAGCGCCGCAATCGCTCGCTGCCAATCGTTCTGATACACGAGGTCATTCCAGTCGGGAATGACGTTGCCCAGCGGACATCCCGTGGTGCAAAAAGGCACGCCGCAGTCCATGCAGCGAGCGCCCTGCTCCTGAAGCGTGGTCACCGGAAGCGGGATGCGAATTTCCCGATAGTGTTTGACACGCTCCGCGGGCGAGAGGTCCGCGGGAACCTCGCGTGAATACTCCATAAATCCCGTCGTCTTACCCATCGGATGACTCCACAACCTCAAAACCTGATGTGTCCGGCGCTTGGTCGCGACGCGAAACCGAGCGATTTTCAAGCAACACGCGCTTGTAGTCAGTTGGCATGACCTTTACGAACCGCGCCAGATACTCGTTCCATTCGTCGAGCACACGACGACCCACCGAGCTGTCCGTACAGGCGACGTGCGCCTCGATCAAACCGCGCAGCTCAGCCACGTCGTCAGGCTCCGCGATCGTCTCCAGTTCAACCATGTCCTGGTTGCACAGGAATTGTTTGAATTCACCCGTCTGATCGAAAACATATGCGATTCCTCCGCTCATGCCCGCCGCAAAATTCCGACCCGTCGATCCAAGCACCACGACCCGTCCGCCCGTCATGTACTCGCAACCGTGGTCCCCGACCCCTTCCACCACCGCCCGCACGCCGCTGTTGCGAACGCAAAACCGCTCGCCCGCAATGCCCCGGATGTACGCCTCTCCGGACGTCGCGCCATAGAAAGCAACGTTCCCGATCAGAATGTTCTCCTCAGCCACGAACGTCGACACCCTCGGTGGATAAATGATCAGCCTGCTGCCCGAAAGACCCTTGCCATAATAGTCGTTGGCGTCCCCCTCGATTTCCATGGTCATCCCACGCACCGTAAACGCCCCGAAGCTTTGACCCGCACTTCCACGAAATTTGAAATGAATCGTATCCTCGGGCAAGCCGGTCGACCCATACCTGCGCGTCACCTCGCTCGCCGTCATCGTCCCCACCGTCCGATTCGTGTTGCGAATCTCCAATTCTGTGTGCACACGCTCGCCGCGCTCAAGCGCGGGTTCAGCCAGTTTCAACAATTTCCGAGCGTCCAGCGTTTGATCAAGTCCGTGATCCTGCGGCTGCTGACAGTAGGCCCCGACGTTTTCAGGGACGTCAGGCCTGTGGAGAATCGTACTCAGGTCCAGTCCGCGTGCTTTCCAATGATCGACCGCCTTTGAAACCTCAAGCTTTTCCACACGACCCACCATCTCCTGAACGGTCCGTAACCCCAGCGACGCCATGATCTCCCGCAGCTCCTCAGCCACCAGAAACATGAAGTTGATCACATGTTCCGGTTTTCCCGCGAATTTCTTCCTCAACTCCGGATCCTGCGTCGCAATCCCAACCGGACATGTGTTCAAATGGCACTTGCGCATCATCACGCACCCGGATGCAATCAACGGGGCCGTGGCAAACCCAAACTCCTCAGCTCCCAACAAACACGCGATCGCCACGTCCCGACCCGTTCGAAGTTGACCGTCCACCTCCACCACGATTCGACTTCGCAGATCGTTCATCAGCAAAACCTGATGCGTCTCAGCCAATCCAAGCTCCCACGGAAGCCCCGCGTGCTTGATCGACGTCAACGGAGAAGACCCCGTTCCACCATCGTGACCGCTGATCAGCACCACGTCAGCCTTACCCTTGGAAACACCCGCCGCAACGGTTCCAACACCAACCTCCGAGACCAGTTTGACGTTGATCCGGGCATGTGTATTGACGTTTTTCAAATCATAAATCAGCTGAGCAAGGTCCTCGATCGAATAGATGTCATGATGCGGCGGAGGCGAAATCAAGGGCACACCGGGTGTCGAATGACGTGTGCGCCCGATCCAGTCGTTCACCTTATGCCCAGGCAAATGACCACCCTCACCGGGCTTGGCTCCCTGCGCCATCTTGATCTGCAACTCGTCAGCGTTCACCAGATACTCGCTGGTCACACCGAACCGACCGGACGCGACCTGCTTGATCGCGCTGCGCATCGAATCACCCTCAGCCAGATTCTCCGCAGCCCACGGGGACAACTCCGCCAACTCCTTGCGACGCGGATCGCCGTTGAAAAACGGCTTGAATCGAATCGGATCCTCCCCGCCCTCTCCAGTGTTGCTCTTCCCACCGATTCGATTCATCGCAATGGCCAGATTCGAGTGCGCTTCAAACGAAATGGAACCGAACGACATCGCGCCCGTCTTGAAACGCCTGACGATTTCTCTCGCAGGCTCGACCTGATCGACCGGGATCGATTCCCCTTCAGTCACGAACTCGAACATCCCGCGCAGCGTAGCCAATTGCTTCGAATTTCGATTGGCCAACTCGCTGAACTCCGCAAAAGTCGTCGGACAATTGCCTCGAACCGCCTCAGCAAGCTTCATCAACGCCGCGGGATTGGCTTGATGATATTCCCCACGACGTCGCCACTGATACCGACCCCCACCCTCGATACGCGCATCCCCCTCCGCCGCACGCAGTGGGTAACCACTCCGGTGACGCGTCGCGCACTCCGCCGCCAGAACATCGAGACCAACCCCTCCGATCCGCGAAGGCGTGCCCGTGAAGTACCGTTCGATCACCTCCCCATTCAGCCCGACCGCTTCAACAATCTGTGCCCCGCGGTAACCGTCAAGCGTGGAAATACCCATTTTGGACATCACCTTGATGACACCCTTCTTGACAGCCTTGATGTAATTCTGCTCGATCTGATCGAAACTCAAACCCTCTTCCAGCCGCCCCTTCCCATGCATATCCGCCAGCGTTTCAAATGCCAGATACGGATTGACCGCGCCGACCCCATAAGCCAACAGCATCGCAAAATGATGCACCTCCCGAGGCTCAGCCGATTCAAGAACCAACCCACACCGCGTGCGCGTACATTCTCGAATCAGGTGATGGTGCACAGCCGCACACGCCAGCAGCGCGGGCATCGCGGCGTACTCGGAATTGACACCGCGATCCGACAATATCAGCGTAGAGCATCCCTCTCGAACCGCCGCGTCAGCCGCCTCACAAAGCTCCTCAAGAGCGTCGCGAAGCGCGTCACCCCCACCGTCCACGCAAAAGAGTATCGGGAGCGTTGTAGACCGAAGGATACCCTTGCTGCAATTCCGGATTCGTTCCAGATCGCGGTTGTTCTGCACGAAATCCTCGACACCCAGTTGACGACAGTGCAGCTCCGTCTCTTCAAACAAATCCGCTTCAGGGCCGATGTTCGTCAACGTCGAAACGACCAACTCCTCGCGGATGGCATCCAGCGGAGGGTTCGTCACTTGTGCGAAAAGCTGCTTGAAGTAATCGTACAACAGCGGCGCATGCTCGCTCAAAACCGCCAGCGGTGTGTCGGTCCCCATCGATCCGATCGGCTCTACTCCGGTATTCGCCATCGGCGCGAGGATGAGTCGCAGGTCCTCGCGCGTGTATCCAAACGCTTTCTGCCGCGTCACCAGCGTATCAAAATCGTTCCCCGCAAACTTCGCCGGCTCCGGAAGATCATCCAGACGCACCATGTTGCGATCCAACCACACCCGGTAGGGTTTCCGCGCGGCAAGTTGCTCCTTGATTTCCTCATCCGGAACAATCCGCCCCGCATCCGTGTCCACGAGAAACATCCGCCCAGGCTGCAACCGCCCCTTGAATTCAACATTCGCCGGGTCGATATCAATCACCCCGGTCTCGGAGGCCATCACGACGTAACCGTTCCTGGTCACCGTGTAACGCGACGGACGCAACCCGTTGCGATCCAACACCGCCCCAATGACCTTTCCATCCGTAAACGGAATCGACGCGGGACCGTCCCAAGGCTCCATCATGCACGAGTGGTATTCATAAAACGCCCGCTTCGCGTCGCTCATCGTCTCATGCGATTCCCAGGCCTCGGGGATCAACATCGCGATACAATGAGGCAACGATCTGCCCGTGTGGTAAAGCAACTCGACCGCGTTATCCAGAATAGCCGAGTCGCTGGCATGGGGGGTTGCGATTGGAAGAATCTTCGCAATGTCCTCACCGAACAACGGCGATTTGAAAAGCCTCTCGCGCGCGTGCATCCAGTTCACATTTCCCCGGAGCGTGTTGATCTCCCCGTTGTGGCACAAAAACCGGAAAGGTTGAGCCAACCCCCACGTTGGAAACGTGTTCGTGCTGTAGCGTTGATGGACCATCGCCAAACCCGACTTGAGCGATGGATCCGTCAAATCGGGATAGTAAGGCTCGACCTGCGCTGACAGCAGAAGCCCCTTATAGACCAGTGTATTCTGCGACAGGCTGGCAACATGAAAACACTCGTCGCCGTCCAGACGACCCTCGCGAACACCCCGTTCCATCACCTTGCGGATCACATAAAGTCTGCGCTCAAACGCGTCATCGTCTCGGACACCCCCACCCCTGCCTATGAATATCTGTCGGATGACGGGTTCACCCGCGCGCGCGATCCGACCGATCACCGAACGATCACGCGGGACATCGCGCCAACCCAGCAGTTCCTGACCCTCCTCGCGCACCACCGCCGCGAACATCTCCTCGATCGCGCGACGCCCGGCGGGGTCAGCCGGTAGAAAAACCTGCCCGATCGCGTATTCGTGCGGGTCCGGCAGTCTGATCCCGACATCGCAGGCGACGTTTTGCAGAAACTCGTGCGGCGTCTGAATCAGGATACCGCACCCGTCACCCGTCTCGGGGTCGCACCCGCAAGCCCCGCGGTGTTCGAGGTTGCGCGCAATCTCGAGCGCCTTCTCGACGATATTGTGAGACCGAACCCCGTTCAGACTCGCGATAAACCCCGCACCACACGCCGCGTTTTCAGTGTCCGGGGCGTATAAACCCCGTTTCGTGTTGTTTTCGTGTCTGGTGCGCATCATAAAACCATAGCCGGGCAAGCGAATTGCCCACTTTCACCCACCGTTCCTGAAGAACGGCGGTCCTATACGTTAATAAGGAGTACGAGTACCAGGCAGTGAATGAGTGCCGGTGTGAGACAGCCCCGTATCTGCACCGAACGCACCCCCGCCCCTTGCGTGAACAAGGTGCGCGTTACGGGCGACCGGGTTGGCACAAACAGACCGAACATACCGACAATGTAGCGGCTCACCACGCCAAACGCAAGGAAAAAGTCCGATTCGACAATCGCGACGGTCAACCCACGGTTGACCCATGCGCTGCCGGACCGTACGATGCCCCGCCTCCGAGGGGAGTCGCGCGTTGCGATGGCGCCTTTGGGTGAGTACAGCAAGGAACCCGACCTCAGTGGCCAAGACCGAAGCAATCGAAGTTGAAGGCATCGTCCTCAAGGCGCTCCCCAACGCCATGTTCCTCGTCGAACACGATTACGGCGAGGAAAAGCATGAAGTCCTCTGCACCATCGCCGGCAAGATGCGGAAATACTACATCCGCATCCTTCCGGGCGACCAGGTCACCGTCCACCTCTCACCCTACGACCTGAACCGAGGTCGCATCGTTTACCGAAAGCGCTGACGTTCACCCGCCGAGAAGCCGAGAAGAACCCCTGCCAGCCGTCTGGTTCATGGCCGCAGGGGCCTGTCGATTGGGGCGAAGCATCACGCTCGTGATCAGGTTGCCGCTGCCGCGATGGAACAGCAGGTCAACGTTGCGCTCACGCGGAACAACGACCTGCCACACGGTTTTTTGTGCCCGCCGATCTTGTCATGCACCTTGTGTTCGCGATGTCTCCGTAAAACCCTTGCCACACCCATCCACACGCGTTAGCCTCAACGGTTTGCCGAATTTCGACCGAGGAGCATCGCATGCCCACCCGAAACAGCAAACCCACCCTCAAACAGCTCAAACAGAATTTCGCCGACGTCCACCCGCCCCTCACACCCGACGAAGCCATCACCGAATCATCACGCTGTTTGTTCTGCTACGACGCACCCTGCACCCGCGCCTGTCCGACCCACATCGACATCCCCAGCTTCATCCGAAAAATAATGCACAAGGACAACGTTGGTTCTGCCGGAACGATTCTCGATTCCAATATTTTCGGAGGCTCCTGCGCCCGCGTTTGTCCAACCGAAGTCCTCTGCGAAGGGGCCTGCGTCGACAACACGATGTTGAATGCCCCAGTGCAAATCGGCAAACTCCAGCGATTCGCATGTGACACCGCCCACGACCAAAGCTTCAACTTCTACCAACCAGGCCCCGACACAGGACAACACGTCGCCATCATCGGCGCGGGACCCGCCGGGCTGACCTGTGCCCACGAACTCCGCAAGAAGGGACACCGCGCTACCGTCCACGAAGCCCGATCCGTCGCAGGTGGACTCAACACCCTCGGCATCGCGGCTTACAAAATCACCACCGAATTCGCCCTCACGGAAGTCGATCGCATTTTGCATCTAGGCATCGACCTGAAACTGAAATCACGCATCGACGGTGCCAAACTCGCCAAACTCCTCGACTCCCACGATGCTGTCTGCCTCGCCGTCGGTTTGGGAAACACCGCCCCCCTCAACATCCCCGGCGAAGACCACAAAGACGTCATGGAATCCCTCGAATTCCTCTTCCAGACCCACACCAAACCGCTCAACAAGTGTCGCATCGGCAAGCATGTCGTCGTCATCGGTGGAGGCAACACCGCCATCGACGCAGCCAACGCAGCCATCCGCCTCGGTGCAGAATCAGTCACCATCGCCTACCGACGAGACAAACAATCCATGCCCGCTTTCGACCATGAATACGAATTCGCCCTTGCAAGCAACGTTGATTTTCTCTTCAACGCCAAGCCTAAGCGATTCATGACCAAGGCGGGCAAGGTGACGGGTTTACGCTGCACTCGAACGCGATTGCAAGGCAAGGGTCGAAACGCCAAACTCGTGTCCGTCCCCAACAGCGACCACACCATCCCCGCCGACTTCATCGTCAAAGCCCTGGGACAGGAACCGCTGCTCGACCTGCTCAAATCCGTGCCCAAACTAAAAATCAACAGGAAAAACCGAATCGTCGTGGACCAGACCACCGGCGCGACGAGCGTCAAAAACCTCTTCGCCGCCGGCGACTGCCAGGCAGACACCATGGAAGAAGTCGTCAACGCCGTCCAAAGAGGAAAAATAACCGCCGCAGGCATCCACGCGATGCTCACAGAAGGCTCGCCGGGCAGATGATTCGTCAACCGCAGAAGAATCCATCGAATCGTATCAAAACGAATGTAGCGTCACCCCTTGTGGGTGGCGCGATCGCTCACCGCTCTAAGAGGCTCAAGACATGGCGAAAGAGCAAATCCGTTCGGCTGCCTGAATTCGATTACAAATCACATGTACCGTACCACATCATCGTCTGCACCAGGAACCGTCAACAACCGTTTGAAGACCAAACGCTCGCCGAAATGGTCTGCGAACAGGTTGTCGGCACTTGCGACCGCGTCAATGCCTGCCTCGGCGCGTTCTGCCTGATGCCCGATCACTTACACATGCTGATTTCCCCGGACGAGAACAGGTTGTGCTTGTCAGACATCGTAGGCCAATTCAAGGGAAAAATCACGAATCTAAGCTGGGCGCTCGGTTGGAAGGGGTAGCTATGGCAACGCCGTTTCTACGACCACATTATTCGTCACCATGAGGGCATCGCGACTGTGGCACAATATGTCTACGACAATCCGGAACGCGCTGATCTGAGCGAAGACTACGCGTATCGCCATATCGATGGTGACTTGTTATGAGACCTGCGTGTTCGGAGGTTCAACTGCCCACAATGTGTGATAACACGCCCAGCCCCCAATGCCACCGCGCCGCCCACAAGGGGCGACGCTACAGAATCTGAGGACCACCCCATGATCGCTCCAAAATCAAACGGCCAACCAAACCTCGCCACCGATTTCTGCGGTATCAAATCGCCAAACCCGTTCTGGCTCGCCAGCGCACCACCCACCAACTCAGGCTACCAGATCCGACGCGCCTTCGACGCGGGTTGGGGCGGCGCGGTGTGGAAAACGCTCAACCACGACCCCATCGTCAACGTCTCATCCCGATACGCCGCCGTTGACTACGACGGGCGAAAAATCATAGGCCTCAACAACATCGAGCTGATCACCGACCGAACACTCGACGTCAATCTCAAGGAAATCGCCGAAGTCAAACGCGACTACCCCGACCACGCGCTCATCGTCTCGCTCATGGTCGAATCAAAACGCGAAACCTGGCACGACATCGTCAAACAAACCCAGGACACCGGTGCAGACGGCATCGAACTCAACTTCGGCTGCCCGCACGGCATGAGCGAGCGAGGCATGGGAGCAGCCGTCGGACAGGTCCCCGAATACTGCTGCATGATTGTCGAATGGGTGAAAGAAGCCGCCCAAATCCCCGTCATCGTCAAACTCACACCCAACATCACCGACATCCGCCTCGCAGGTAGAGCCGCCAAAAAAGGCGGAGCCGACGCCGTCTCACTCATCAACACCATCAACTCCGTCATGGGCATCGACCTCGACACCCTCGCACCCAAACCCGCCGTCCGTGGCAAGGGATCACACGGCGGATACTGCGGACCCGCCGTCAAACCCATCGCCCTCAACATGGTCAGCCAGATCGCAACCGACCCCGAAATCAACCTCCCCATCAGCGGCATCGGCGGTATCCAGGCCTGGCAGGACGCAGTCGAATTCATGCTTCTCGGATCAACCTCCGTTCAGGTCTGCACCGCCGTCATGCACTACGGCTTCCGAATCGTCGAACACCTCATCAGCGGCATGACAAACTGGATGGCTGAAAAAGGATTCCAATCCACGACCGACTTCATCGGAAAATCCTCCCCACTCCTCACCAACTGGAGCGACCTCGACCTCAGCTACAAAGTCGTCGCACAAATCGAACCCGAAAAATGCATCAACTGCGGACTATGCTACATCGCCTGCGAAGACGGCTGCCACCAGTCCATCAACATCGAATCCGTCACCGAGAAAGAATTTCTCAAACGCACACCGTCCGCAAAAGATCGCGTCTTCACCTCAGGCAACAACCAATACACCCACGGAGCAGGCGACGGTTACGTCAACATCTTCACCATCAATCAGGACACCTGCGTCGGTTGCAACATGTGCTCGCTCGTCTGCCCCGTCCAAGGCTGCATCGACATGAAGGAAATCGACACCGGCAAACCCTCAATGACCTGGCGCCAATACCAGGCCCTCCTCGCCGAAGGAAAAATCGACCCCATCCAACCCCCTGAGCATGTCTGATTTTCACGCAGGGGTGTATGACAGTTTGGGCGGCCCGGCGTCGGGCAGGTCAACGTGACGCTTGCGCGGAACAATGACCGGCACCACGGTTCGTAACGACTTTCAAACGTCTGCGGATCAGGCTGATACCGGCGAAAAGAAGGAGACAGGTCCCAGGCTCGGGGACGGCGACGAGGGTCAGAATGTGGCTGCCATCGTCGGTCGGGACGAAACCAAAGTTCCCGTCGCCAAACGTGTTTTTCCCATCGCCGAACAGTAATTGGAATTCGCTGCCTTCAGAAACCGACTCGTCGATAAGGATATTCAGCGACGCCAGATCGACGGTCTCGCCTTGAGGCAGTGCAAATGGCCCCGCAAAGGCCACAGCCTGCGGGTCGGGCAAAACAGGAAAAGGAAAACAGCCACCTGGTTCGCAAGGGACCGGTACCCATGCCCAACTGGACAACGTCACCTCATTGGCAGCGCTGTTGCCAAGCCCGGTGAAATCGATAAACGTCAAGCCACCGCCGTCGTTTGCGGATCGTCCACACCGACAGCACCCTCATACGTCAACAGCACACCACCGCGCGCAACGGCTCCGGTCGACAGGCAGGCGACAAACCCCAACGACAAACGCAACGTCTGATTCATGGTTCTCTCTCCCACGAAGTGTCAGATGATTTGTAACGCCCGTCATAATATCATCGCCGCCGAAATCGTCCAAACCCGAACAAACCCGCACAGGCCAACAGACCCAGGGTCGCCGGTTCCGGAACCACACGGAATTTGCCCCGTTCGGTCCCATCCCTGATCGGGACGAATTCCTTGGTCGCATCCACTATTTGAATCGGGTCACCGAACAGAATGTCCAGCTCAGTCCCGACGGGCCGGTCGATCATGAGATCAACCGTCGCGACCGCGACCGTTTTTCCCTTGGAAAAGGTCAACAAATCGCCAAACGCGACCGCCTGCGGATCGGGTAACCCCGTCGTGAACCATTCATTCCTGTCGTTGATCACCTCGGGAAGCCACTGCCAGTTCAAAACGCTGACATCCTTCGGCAGGTTGAACTGGAAGCCACTGAAGCTGATCTGACGTATCGCGTTCCCGCCAAAACCAACCACCCCGTCATTCATGAGGCTGATCATGACCGACACAGCACTCCCGCGCTCCAGTTCGATCCGACCGTCTCCGCCGACAAAACCCCCAGCCACGGGTTCATAGATGATGATGGCCTCTGCAAGGGCAACCGAATGCATGAGGCACAACAGCCAGAGAAACATCCAGGGACGCTTCATGTTTTCCCTCTCTCTCACGACGTTCGCGCGGACGCCCCAACCGTCGGCGGACGTTGCCAAACGACAACCCCTCCCAGGCTTGCGATGCGGAATGCGCGCGCGAGCGTTTGCTTCTTTCCCTCGTATTCGACACGATCGCCTCCCCAACGATCAGGCCGAACTCCCCACCAGGACCGTGCTCTCAATCTGCCCGGGTGAAATCCATCGATAGTGTCAGCCCTGTTCGTGGTCGATGTCGCCCGTCGGTTTCATCGCAAGGCCAATGTATCGTGATGTGAACAAAAAAAGGGGGCCCGCACTCGTGCAGGCCCCCTTTGATTCGCTATGTACGATTCGCGTCGGTTGCCAAACTAGGCTTTGCGACGACGAACAGCAGCCAACCCACCAAAGCCGAGCAATGCCAGTGTGGCAGGCTCGGGAACGACGCGGAAGTTAGCAACCTCAGTGCCGTTGTCGGTCGTGACGAAACCGAAGTTGTTGTCGCCGAAGGTCGTGGTACCGTTGCCGAACTGCAGCGAAAACGTAGCTTCGCCAGCGGTCAAAGGCAAGCCCGTGTACGCGACGGTCAGAGTCGCAAACTCTGCTGCCCCATCGGTGGGGACGGGAGTAGGACCGGCAAAGGCCGCTGCCTGCGGGTCCGCAGCATTGTTGTTCGTATCAAAAAGTCCGGTCGTCGCGAAAAGATTTTGATTGTCGGCATTGGGAAACGTCCAGACCCAGTCAGAAAGAGCGACGCCCGCCGGAGCACCCGTGTGCAGACCCGCGAAATCGATCAGCGTAAAACCATTGCCGGCAATACCGACGTTGTCATGTGCACTGACAACCAGGTTGATCGACGCAACGCCGTCAGAATTATCGATGAGAATCTCACCGGCGGGATTCGCACCATCGCTACCGACGTAGCTCAGGTCAATGTCAGCACGGACACCTGCGGTCACAAGACCGACAACAATCAAGGAAAAAAACGCACGTTTTAGCATTTCAAAAGCCTCCATCTCTCCATTTATCCAGTGCGCGGATCCGGTCGGAGCCGCGCTCCGTGTTCCGCATGAAACCAAAAATAAACTGTTCTGTTCTGTGAGCAGTCTGCCCCGGTCGGGACAGCACAACCCTCTCCCAATAATCCCCGCTTTCGCGGTACGCTTGCTTCCTTCCCCAAACACCAGGCTTGGAACCTGTGTCACGCTCGATGGAAAAACGCACCGACAGACGCGCCGATCAGGTTCCATCAACATCCGTTTTTCAAAAGGGTTTCGATCAGAAGCGAGGTCTCTCTCTGCTCCGATACACCCCTTACGTCTCTCTCCGGGCGACACCAAACGACATTCCAGTTGTCGTCGCCCAACTCTCTTTTCTTCCCGCACTCTCTCGTTGCGGTGCGTGCGGGGCATTCCGCGAGGAACACCCCGCCACCGCGGTATCTCATTGTACCCGATCTACGGGCGTGATTCCAGTACTGACTGCAAATTCCATACCTGGCTCGCCGGTGGTGAAACACCGTTGAACAACTGCCGGAAAACGAACAAATCAATGGCAGAGACGGTTCCGCTTCGATCCATGTCGATGAGATCCGCCTCGGTCACGCCATCGCACGCAAGAGCGGGAACCGTTCCGTTGTTCAGCAACGCACGGTAAGCAAACAAGTCGATCGGCGAGGTATCGCCACTCTGATTCACATCACCCGGCAGGAACGCGATGTCGATGCGGTCCTCCTCGTCAACACTGCCGAGGTTGCCGGCGTCGGTGATCGCGTTGTCGCACAGGTCCTTGACGTTGGCTTTGATGGTTGTCCAGTGCTGCAGCGGGATGACCTGATCCAGCGTGATCCGCACCGACTGCTCATCACCGGCACCTCCGAGAATATCGACAGCCATGATACCCGGTGTCACCGCTCCACCCGACGTCGTAACAACGAAATCGGCGGCGGTAACGGCCCCATCGTTCATGCTCTGAACCGGCTCGCTGAAAGTCATCACGATTTCGGTCGGGCCGTTCAATTCCGTACGCGGATCAATGTACCCCGAGCAGGGGACGGTGATCGAATTCAATTCGCCACCCGCCAGAATCCGCGGCGGAATTGTTTCACAAGCGCTGACTGCAATCGCCAACTCGCTGCCAATCGCAGCATTCACGGCGTCCACCGCGTAGAAGGTACCGTCGAAACCGGTAATCGCGTTTGCGTGCAGACTGCCCGCCTTGATCCGGAGGGTATAAACATCGCCGTCTGCCGCGTCACCGGGAATCATGAACCCCATGCCCGCACCGGCAGTGAAAAGCGTCACAGAGGAACCGAGGCCGACATTCTCAACGACCGCACCAGTTGGGAACGGCTCGAACGGCTCCGCGTTCGGATCGTTGTTGATGGTGTTTTGACCGCCGCCGGCCTGAATGAGATCGTCGCCGACAACCGTTCCTGTGGGATCGATGCTGTAACCGAGTGGGGCGAAGAACGAATCGACCGCAGCACCGGTTTGCATCGTCAGACCCGTCCCGAGATTCACAGGTCCGGCCGGGCCGATCAATTCGAGATCGATCGAGAAGAAGGCGAGGCCCATATTCCCGGCCGTCGTCTGAGTAAAGATGCCATTGATGTCAAACTCGATCGTCTCGCCCGCGGAAGCGGTGGCATCACCATTTGTGCGGACGATATCTGCCTGAAACGTATCCTGAGCCATGACCGCGCCGGTCAAAGCCAGTGACAACACGAGTGTACTTGCGACGGAAGCTTTCATGCTACCTACCTCCAATGAAAAGCGGAGCAATACGAATGAACCAGGTTTCCCGATAAACACGACGTTTCGGAAGGATTCCCGCGTTCGGATACGATCCCCATCGTGTTGCGACGACAATCGTACTCAGCAGATCCCTCAGGGTCAAGGATGCACGCCGTTATCAGTCACTGTTATCGGCGACGGCTGACGACGCATGTCAGCCAATCCCAGCGTCCTTGTAGCCTGATTATACCTAGGAACGACCCGAGGGGGGCTGTCATTGCTCAATTGCGTGCTCAAACACGATATCAGGCAGGACTTTCTCTCCCCTCGTCTCCCTTCTCCGCCTCATTTATATCGAAGCGGACGGGCTGATTCAAGCCTGAAATTGAGATTTTTTAGGTAAAATTGACGGTCGTAACGTTTTTTGTGACAGTGGGTTATGGCGACTGGTCAGCCATGGTCCGATATCAGCCGCGTCCTGTGGGATTGGTGAGGAACGTCCCTGCGATTTCACATCTTCCGCTTGACCGCGTCGCCGGTCTGAGCCGACAGATGGAAGTGTGCGGTAAACGCCTTATAATACAAGACGTTATGTGCGGTCGAGCGGATTCGCGATGGTGGAGCCAGTACGTTTGGTGCTCGTCGTTTGATGGTTGGGTGGCCCATGGCTTTGGCCGTGGGGGAGTCGAATCCCAGCCAGCCATAGAGTCCCCCACCTCTGAAGAGGTGGGCCACCCGTCGGGACGTTATGTGCGGTTGACCGGATTCGCGATGGCGAAAACAGCCTGAGAGGTTCATTTTTTGGCCCTGAGCATCACCCAGATCACCCAGAGCGTTCAGAACCTGCAGCGGTTGCAGCACATCGCGCGCGTGCTGACGCAGCATGGTTTCGGGCATGTGGTTGAGCGGATGGATTTGGGGCGGTTCGTGCCGTTGTGGCTGAAGCGTGGATCGGGTACTGACCGGTCGGGGCCTGCGGACGGGCAGTTGGGTCGGCGGCTGACGCGGGTTGCGAATGATCTGGGACCTGTGTTCGTGAAACTGGGGCAGATGTTGGCGACCCGACCTGACGTGGTGCCTGCGGACGTGCTGGATGATCTGTCGACGTTGCAGGACCGCGTTGAGCCTTTTGATTCGGAGCATGCCAAACGGATCATCGAGGGGGAGTTGCGTCAATCCGTGGGTGATGCGTTCGCCGAATTTGATGACAAACCCATCGCGGCTGGCTCGATCGGGCAGGTTTACCGCGCGAGGTTGCATGACCGTCGCAGGGTCGTTGTGAAGGTGAAGAGGCCCGGGATTGAGTCGGACATTCGTGCGGATTTGAATCTGTTGTCGTGGTTGGCGGACGCGATGGAGCGGTGGATTCCGGAGTCGCGGACGTACAAGCCCACGGTGCTGGTCGAGGAATTTGAACGCACGTTGATGCGCGAGCTGGACTATTTGTTCGAGGCTGCGACGACGGCGAGGATGCACGGGTTTTTCGCGGATGAGGAGGGGATCGAGACGCCTGATGTGATCTGGTCGCACACGTCGTCGGAGGTGTTGACGTTGTTGGCGGTCGAGGGTGTGAACATTGATCAAGCCATCAGGTCGAACGGTCGGACGCTGGACCGCAAGAAGCTGGCGTTGCGGTTGGCGGAGCTGTATTTGAAGCAGTTTTTCGAGCTTCGGACGTTTCATGCGGATCCGCACGCGGGTAACATTCTTGTGAATCCGCCGGATCGAATCGGGCTGATCGATTTTGGGCAGATCGGGGTGATCAGCGATGAGTTGGCGGGTCATTTGCTGATTCTGATGTTGGGTACGGTGAATCAGGATCCGGAGATTATTGCCGACGCGCTGACGGAAATGGGGGCGTCGACAAAGGGGACGAATCGTCGTCAGTTAACGCGCGATGTGCAGTCGCTGTTGAGCAAGTATGTCGGTCAGCCCATGTCGCGGGTGTCGATGACGGCGGTTTTTACGGAATTTGCCGAGGTGGTGCGTCGCAATGAGATCGTCGTGCCTCGTGATGTGTTGCTGATGTTCAAATCGTTGGCGACGGTTTGGGGGGTGGCGTTGCGGCTTGACCCGGATCTGGACATTGCGGAAATCGTCAAGCCGAAAATTCGGGGGTTGTTGCTGAGTCGGTTTTCGCCGAAGCGGGCGTTGCGTGTCGGTAGTGTCACCATGTGGCATTTGTTGGGTTTTTTGAAGTCCGGTCCGCAACAATTGCGTGAAGTGTTACAGCAACTTTCGTCGGGGCAGTGGCAGGTCAATATTCGCCACGAAAATCTGGATAATCTGGGACGGGAGCTGGATCGGGCGAGCAACCGTTTGTCGTTTTCGGTCGTCATTGCAGCCATAGTTGTCGGCAGTTCGTTGATGGTGACGGCTGACCCGACGCTGATGGTTTTCGGTCTGCGGTTGCAGTCGCTGGCGATGGTGGGGTATCTGATAGCAGGGGTACTGGGACTGGGACTTTTGTGGGCGATTTTTCGAAGCGGCAGGCTGTCATAATCAATGATTGCAGGGTGGATTGAGTGGTTACAGTAGCCGTTGTTATTGGTGTTTATTGCACGTCATGCGGGTTGGATTTGTGTGGTTGTGACAAGATTACAGTGGTGCCTGATGGCGGCGGAGTGATCGGACGGATTGGCATTTTTTTTCTCAAGTTTACGGCATCTTTGTTTGATCTTCGGGTTCGGGAAACCTATATATGTGGTGGAAGCTGTCGTGTCCCCTTTTGAAGCCCCGTGACTCTCCCCCGAGTGTCACGGGGCTTGCTTTTTGCGCGGATCTGCTGGGACCGATAGTTTTGGCATTTCAAATCACCTGTTCGTGGGTGCGCATTGGCTGACAGGTTCGTGGCTGGGTTTCAAGCCGTCGTGGCTGATGCGCGTGAAAATCGTGTTTCGGGCTTTCACAAGCTGCTGTTGATGGTCGATAATCCAGTGTGGGGCTTTTGCGGGTTGGGATGGTGTTTTCGGACGCATTCCGCGCTTGCGGGAAATTGGCTGCGGACGTACCGTGGTTGTCTGGATCAGCGGTCTGGAAGGGCGGAGATCGATCATGCTGCGACGACTGATGAGTTTGGCCATTGTGCTGGGGTGCGTGTCGCCGGCTTCTGCGGGTTTGTTCGAGGAGGTGGCGGACGGGTTGCGGTTTTCGGGATTTATTCTCGATGCTGACTACAACCGTCTGACCGATTCGACAAGGGCGGTGGCGGCTGCGAATTTTCAGGGGAACAACATTGATTTCGGTGTCTTCGACATCGCGGTCAATGGTCCGGTCACGTTGGCGGTGGAGGAGCACTTCCGTGGCGTGCCTGAGTTGAGCTTCACGTTGAGCACGGGACTGACCACGGTGAATCCGAACGGGGATCTGGCAATTGGTCCTGCTCAGCCTTTGACATATCTGCTGAACTTCGATTCGGGAACGAGCGAGACGACGATCAACGGGAATTTCCTTTTCGATACGCGGGTGAACATCAACCAGTTCGGCAGTTACGATTTCAGGTTTGCGTTTTCAAATCGTGAGACGACCACGGTGCGGGGGCGGTTTGATGCGGCGGACGGTTCGACGCTGGATTTCGATTTCGGTCCGATCGACGTCGAGGGGAATGTTTTCGCGGATTTGCTGGCAGCGGTGACGGATCCGATTTTTCAGGCGACGGGGTTCGAGAACATTTTTGCACAATTCAGCGGGCAGGTGCTTCGGCGTCAGGAGAACGACGCGTTTTTGTCGGATTTGCAGGCGAGGCTGGAATCCGGTGGTCTGCTCACCGAGCGTGAGGCGGCGGAGTTGACGGCTCGGTCGGTGGTGGCGTCGGTGCTGGGTGATCCATTTGCGGATGAGACGTTCATTGCGGAAGCGTTGGCATCTTTTGAGGAGTCGGCGGTCGCGGGGGCGAGCAGTTTTCAGGTTCCCGAGCCTGGGGCGGGGCTGCTTCTTGCGGGGTTGGTTTTGTCGACGGTGCGTCGTCGTCGGGTTCGTTAGAACGGGTTCACCACAAACTGTCGGCTGGGGCGAATCGACGTCGGTCGGTTTTCCCGTCACCCACAAGGGGTGACGCTACAGAAAAATGAACGGGTGACGCTGCAGAAGAATGGTCGCTTGCCGATTTGGGGTTGAGGCGGTATACCGTTGCACAGATCGGCGGGGACGTAGCTCAGTTGGGAGAGCGTCGCGTTCGCAATGCGAAGGTCGAGGGTTCGAGTCCCTTCGTCTCCATTTTCATTTCCTTGACTGATCCGTGTTTTGAATTGTGAACTGTGTTGGGTGGTTGGGGTTCGCGCGGGGAAAATCGGTTATGCTGCGCCGATGAGACGGTGGCGGTTCATTTTGGTTGTTGCACTGTTGTGCTGCTCCTGTCGCAGGACGGAGGAGGAATCGTCATCGAGCCGGACTGCGGACGAGTCGCCTGCTGACAATTCCAAATCGGTTGATTCCAGCCCGGACCTGTCAAAGCTCATTCACGTCACGAAGGGGGCGGCTGCGGGGTATGTGGGGCAGCAGGTTTGTTACTCGTGCCATGCGGATATTTTCAGGACGTATCAGAAGACGGGGATGGCGAGGTCGTTTTTCAGGCCCACGGTGGCGAACGTTATTGAGGATTTTGAGACGGGGTATTTCTATCACGAAGCCTCCGGTCGTCACTATGAGATGACCCTCAAGGATGGTCGGTTTCTCGTCACGCGGTATCAGAGCGATTCGGCGGGCGTGCGGATCAACGAGTGGCGGCAGGAGGTTACCTGGGTGATGGGTTCGGGGAATCACTCCCGGGGTTATTTGTACCAGACAGCGTCCGGGGAGTTGTTTCAGATGCCCGTTGCGTGGTATACGCAGGCGTCGTCGTGGGGGATGGCACCGGGGTATGACCATGCGGGGCACGATGGTTTTTCCAGGCCTATCACGAGGTCGTGCATGTTTTGCCACAACGCGTATCCGGAGGTGGCGACGGGCAGCGACATGTACGGTCAGCCCGATTTGTTTCCGACGGACATGCCGGAAGGGACGGGTTGCGAGCGCTGTCACGGTCCGGGAGCGGAGCATGTCCGGGTTGCGACGGATTTGGGGTCGTCGCCGGAATCGATTCAATCGACGATTGTGAATCCGTCGCGATTATCGCCGGGCCTGGCGAACGATGTCTGTATGCAGTGCCATTTGCAGCCGACAAGCAAGCTGACGAGTTTCATGCGGAGATTCGGGTCGGCCGATTATTCGTATCGACCGGGTCAGCCATTGTCGGACTATATGGTGCATTTTGATTTTGAGACCAATGGCGATGACGGAGAGCGATTTGAGATCGATTCGGCGGCCTACCGTATGCGACAGAGCGTCTGTTTTGAGAAAAGCGGTGGGGCGTTGACGTGCATCACCTGTCACGATCCGCACTACAAGGTGCCTTCCGAGGAGGTGGGTGATTATTTTCGCGCGCGGTGTTTTACCTGTCATGCCGAGGACGCGTGCAGAGTCGATGCGATGAGCGACGACGGCGGGACCGATGGCCGGAGGATCGACGGTGGGCATAGGGCGGGAGGTGATTGCATTTCGTGCCACATGCCGAAGCGTCGGACGGATGATGTGATTCATGTGGTGATGACGGATCACAAGATTGTTCGACATCGACCCAGGCGGGATTTGTTGATGGGGTTGGCGGAGACACCGTCGCCGGAGGCGAGGCGGACATTTTTCTACGATGTGGATCGCGCGCCGACGGAATCGGCGGACCTGTATCTGTCGCTGCCGGAGGTGCGGGACGGGGTCTCCGGGGCGATGGAGCGGATTGCGACGGCGGTACGGGCGGGTGACGTTCGTCATGTGGAACCTGTGTTGGAGCTTGCGTCGGCGGCGTTGACGGCGGGCGATGTGTCGATGGCGGCGGAGGCGTTGGGGGGTGTTGGTGAGTCGACCAATGGGTTGCCGTTGTATCACGCGTTGTTGGGGGCGATGAAGGGGGCGGCGGGGGACTGGGCTGGGGCGAAGGCGGCGTTTGAAAAGGCATTGAAACTGTCGCCGAATCATTCAACGGTTCGTTACAACCATGCGACGGCGGCGATGAAGACGGGTGAGTTGGATGTGGCGGAGGCGGGCTTGAGGGAAACGATTCGGTTGCGTCCCGCGCACGCCAAGGCGCATTTCAATCTTGGGAATGTCTACGTCAGGACGGAGCGGCTGGTGGAGGCGGTGGGGGCGTTCGAGAAGGCGGCGGCGGTTGATCCGAATTATCGGTCAGCCTACTACAATGCCGGGCTGGCACGGAATCGGTTGGACGACGAGGCGGGTGCGATTCGTATCTGGCGGACCGGGGTGCGACGTGGGGTACCGCATCGCAGGATGAATTTGAAGCTTGCGATGGTGTTGATGACGGCGGAGGATGAATCGTTGCGTGATGAGCGTGAGGCGTTTACATGGTCCATGGCGGCGATGATGCAACGTGACGATGCTGAGGCGCGGATCGTTTTGGCGGCTGCGATGCTGCTGAACGACCGGGCGGCGGAGGCGTTGTCGATGGTGGAACCGTTGGCGGTGGGTGATGGCCAGGTGGATGCCCTCCTGATCGTGGCGATTGCGAGGAATCGGCTCGGCATGGATGGTGCTCGCGATGTGTTCGCGCGGATCGTTGAGCAGGCAGGTGATCGTCCGTTGCGTCGCAGGTTGATGAAGATGGCGCGGGAAAGTTTCGACGGAAGTGAGTAGCGGTATTGGCGGACTGGTCGATCGACACGTTGCTGAAGTTGTGGCCTGCGGGGCTGACCGGGGTGGGTTGCCTGGTCCTTGCCGCGATGGCGGGGGGTTTGATCGTAGGTCGGGGCGAAGGGGGGTTGTCGCGGTTTCTGCGATGGTGGGTGGTCGATGTGGTCTTGCCGATGATCCGTTCCCGTTCGGGTGTGGTGCGGGCGGTGGTGATTTTCGTCAACAACGCGGTCATTTGTGCACTTCTGGTTTCGCTGGGACGATGGGGTTGGCTGGTGTGGGTTGGGCTGATTGTCGAGGGGATGACGCTGGGCGGGTCGGCGATGCTGCTTTCGGATTGGGCAGAATCGGAGGATTTATGGAATCCTGAGCAGACCGACCGTGGCATGCGTCGGGTCCGGGTCGGTTTCGTGCTGAACATGCTGGAGTTGCCAGCCATTGGTTTGTCTGTGGCGGTAGGTGTGGGACAGTCCTTTTTTGGATCTGTCGTGAGTTCGGGACAATCCTGGTCGATATTTGCGATATGCGTTGTTCCGCTTCTGGTGCTGGCGGCGGCTGGAGAGTCGCTTTGGATTGGTGCGGGGCCTGGAAAGTGATTTTTGTGCTGTTGTGTGAGAGGAAAAAATGAAGCGTCAACCACCGACCGTCCTGCGCCGAGCCGAGCAGTTCATGTCCGACGACCGGCGTGTGATCACGCGGCAGTTTATCCCCGGCGATGAGGATCGAATTCGCCATGTGATTGATCGCGTATTGGGATTCACGGAGGAACAGGCGGCCTCCCAGCTAACCGAGGTTGTGCGTGATTTCGGTGCCCGTCATCGGAAAATCGAAGCGGTCTTGGAGGACCACTTCAAAGCGGTCGAGCACTGCCTGAACGGGAAGGATGTCTCCGGAGTGCGACGGAAGCTGATCGGTGCGTTTTTCACTCAGGAGTACTCGATCGAGTCGGCTGCGTTGTTTAACCCGTCGATCGTGCCTCATCCGGACCAATCGGGTGTTCCGGAGGGGAACGTCCGGTTCATCATGAGCCTGCGTGCGACGGGTGAGGGTCATATTTCGTCGATTGTTTTTCGCACGGGGATGATTTATCCGTCCGGGAGAATGGTAGTTGATACGGTCAGTCCGTACGTTGCGATGGAGAAACCCGATCCGACGGCGAGGCTTCCGAAGAAGGAGTTTTTCCACAAGCTGATCGAGATGGGTGCGTACAGCGATACTGCGGGGGAGATTCTGGACGCCTTGCCGGACGAATTTGATGTTTGTTGTCTCCAGAAAACGATCGACGAATTGCGTGGTCGCCGACGTCACGATCCTGCTTTTGATGAGGCGGCTGAGCACATGTTGTGGTTGGCGCGTTCGTCCCATCACCTGACGTTTCCGGGCGACTGTCCGACGTCGGAAATCGTTATTTTTCCGGTGACTGAGAACGACAGCCGGGGGATTGAAGACGCGCGGTTTGTGCGTTTCGAGGATGATGACGGCAAGGTGACCTATTACGGTACCTACACAGCGTACAATGGATTTCGCATTCTGCCGGAGTTGTTGGAGACGCACGATTTTCGCAAATTTACGTTTGTTCCGCTCAACGGGAAATTCGTTCAGAACAAGGGGATGGCGCTCTTCCCGCGCAAGATCAACGGTGATTACGGAATGATCGGGCGCCTTGATGGTGAAAATCTGTACATGATGACCTCGTCGAACGTGCGTTTCTGGAACACGGCTGTGCAGCTTCGTGGGCCCAAATTCCCATGGGAGTTGATCCAGATCGGCAATTGCGGGTCACCGATCGAGACGAGCGAGGGGTGGTTGCTGCTGACGCACGGGGTCGGGGCGATGAGGCGTTATTGCGTTGGGGCGGCGTTGCTCGATCTGGATGATCCGTCGCGGGTGATTGCCTATTCCACCGATCCGATCATGATTCCCAACGAGCGTGAACGCGAAGGGTATGTGCCGAACGTCTTGTATTCCTGCGGGGCGATGATTCACAACGATCAGTTGATTATTCCGTATGCAATGGCTGATTCTGCGACCAGCGTCGCGACGGTTGCGGTCGACGAATTGCTGGATTATTTGCTCGATCGCTGATTTTCTTTCCGAATCCGGTCGCGGATCGGTCCTTCCTTTTGATATGATGTTTGCGGGTGGTTGGCTGCGTTTGCGGTCGAGCCAGGTGGTTTGCAATCAACACACGGGCGGTTTCCATGCAAAAGTTCCTGTTGTCCGGGGTTCTGTTTTTCAGCTTGTCTGCGGTCACGTCGGCGGTGGATGACCCGGGCGATCCTGAATTCGTTCCCGACAGGCTGATCGTTCGGTTTGAGCCGCTGGCGGTGGATGATCCGACGGCTCGCCGTCCGCAGATTCCGGGCGAGCGACGAATCCGATCCATTGTGCGATCGCGTTCTGATTCCGTGCGTGTCGATGGTGCCCATCAAATCTGCGTTGTTGATCTGGTCGCAGGTAGTAATGTGCGCGGGTTGGCTGATCAGGTGTCGCGGATGCTCGGGGTTCGCTACGCGGAGCCTGACTATATTCTGCGTGCGGACGACGTTGTGCCGAATGATGAGCGATTCGGCGATCTGTGGGGACTGGAGAACGACGGTGTCAACGGTGTTTTGGCCGACGCGGATATTGATGTGACGCAGGCGTGGGATGTGACGACCGGATCGAGTGATGTTGTTGTGGCGATCGTTGACACCGGCATCGATTTTTCTCACCCGGATTTGCAGGACAACCTGTGGGTCAATCCTGGTGAATCCGGCGACGGACGTGAGAATGACGGGATCGACAACGATGGCAATGGCTACGTTGACGACGTGTTTGGTTACGATTTTCTGAGGGATGATTCCGATCCGTCCGACTCGAACAGCCATGGAACGCATGTGGCTGGTACGGTGGCGGCGGTTGGGAACAACGGTATTGGTGTAACGGGGGTGTGCTGGTCGTCGCGGATCATGGCGTTGCGATTCCTGGGGCCGACAGGGAATGGCCCGACGTCAGCGGCGGTGGAGGCGATCTACTACGCGATTGACAACGGCGCGAAGATTATCAACAACAGTTGGGGAGGGCGGGCATTCAGTGCGTCCCTGGCGATTGCGGTGGGGGCGGCGGACGACGCCGGCGTGTTGTTTGTCGCAGCGGCAGGAAACGGGGGCGACAACATCGACGAGACGCCTCACTACCCGGCTTCGTATATACGGGACAATGTTATTTCGGTCGCAGCCACGACGAGCGAGGATATCCTCGCGGGGTTCTCCGGGTTTGGGCGGACCAGCGTGGACCTCTCAGCGCCGGGGACGAGCACCCTGAGCACGACCCCACCGTTTGTGGCGGGTTTTTCGGAGGACATGGAAGGAACGCAACTGTTGATGGTGCCGATGACGTTGATCGAGGAGGGTGATACGGGATTCTGGGGTGTGGTTGAGTCAACGTTTGGTGAGGCGTTGGCGATTCGATCCGACGTGCAACAGTCGTCACCTTATTCAGCCGATGTATCCGCCTATCTGGTCACGCCGCCGATGGATACGCGTGCTCTTCGGGGACTGACGGTCCGTTTCGACTATCGCTACGAGATCGACCCGAGCGATCTGTTTACGGTTGAGGTATGGGATGGAAGCGAATGGATGGTCATCTTCAGTCGGTCGACTGCGGGCAATTTCTTCGAGTCGTTCTTCTCGACATCGCGCGATCTGGAGCGTTTTCGCAACGAGGCGATGCGCATCAGGTTTGGCTGGAGCACGGACGATGTGGACAACGACGCGTTCGGAATTGAGCTGGACAACCTCTCGATTCAGTACATTGGCAACGACTACGAAGCAGCCAACGCGTACGGATTGAAAAGCGGGACATCCATGGCGACGCCGCACGTTTCGGGGGTGGCTGCGTTGCTGTTGTCGTATCAGCCCGACATGACGGTGCGTGAATTGAAAGAGCGTATTCTGTTTGGGGGTGACGTGCTCCCTTCGCTCGCAGGGGTCACTGTTTCGAGGCGACGGTTGAACGCGATCGGAGCGTTTGAGTATGTCGGACCGTTGTGCTTGATAACGCCGGCCGGTGGAGAACAGTGGGACGTTGGTCAGACGTATCGGATCGAGTGGGACTGCATCGGTTGTTTCGTTTTCCCGGTGGACGTATCGCTGTTTCAGGGGGGGCAGTTTGTGCGTGTGTTGGAGGAAGGGTTCCCGTCTCGCGCGTACATTGACTGGACGGTGCCGAACGACATTCCGAATGGTGGAGGCTATCGGGTACTTGTGGAAGGGGAAGCGCAGTTTGCAATAAATCAGCAGGCGTTCACGGTGTTCCGATCGACTGTCTATGTGGATGCCAATGCGCTCGGAATGAACGACGGATCAACGTGGGACGATGCGTATCAGGATTTGAATACGGCCATGGCGGACGCGATTGACGGTCAGTCGTTGTGGGTCGCAACGGGGGTCTATTTCCCGGCGGAGGAAACCGAGCCGGGGGATTCGCGATCCGCTTCGTTTTCGTTGCGTGACGGTTTGAAGTTGCATGGCGGGTTCGCTGGTGGTGAGACCAGTCTCGACGAGCGTGACGTGGTCGCGAATCCGACCGTGCTCAGCGGTGACCTTGCGGGGGATGATGGAATCGGCGGTGTGAACCACGCAGAAAATGCGTATCACGTCGTGACGGCGGACGGTGTTGACGCGTCGGCTGTCCTGGACGGATTCGTGGTGACCGCAGGTGCGGCAGACGGAGCGTTTCCGCATGAATTGGGCGGGGGGATGACTGCTACCGGTGGTGGGGATCCGACGGTACGGCGATGCGTGTTTGTCGATAACCGTGCGCGGATCGGCGGAGGCGTTGGGCATCGCGGTGGACAGTCGCAGTTGATTGATTGCGATTTTGTGGCGAACGAGGCAGAAACTGAAGGTGGGGCGATTTGGAACGCGATCAATGTCACGCCCATGATGCTCAGGTGTCGTTTTGCCGGAAATCAAGGTAGGTTTGGCGGTGCGATCGCATGGCAGCAGTTTGCCGACACCGTGATCCGCGGATCGGTTTTCGTGGGGAATGTGGCAGACGAGGCTGGCGGTGCGATGCGGATGAACAATATGAGCGACCAGCAAATCTCGCGTTGTACGTTCGCAGACAATCGCGCGCCACGCGGTGCGACCATGGCGCTCGATACGGGGTTGAACGAGTCCGCCAACGTCGCGATGTCGAATTCGATTCTGTGGAATAACGCTTCCGAGTCCGAAAACGGTGCAAGCGAAGAACTGTCGTTTTTCAACACGCCACCCACCATTGACTATTCCTGCGTTCAACTCACATCCGAACAGTTTGAGGGCGTTGGGACGGTTCCGTCCGATCCGGGATTCGTCACGATCCCCGGAGGCCAATGGTCGGCGGTCCCTGTTTACGATGCTGCGCGCCTAATGACCATATTGACCGATGAGGGGGCTGACTGGTCCGTTGGTGAGCTTCGCGGGCGATTTATCAATCCCGACGTCAGCCAACCTCGATATTGGGTTGTGGCTGACAATGGCGCGAACAGCGTTACGGTATGGGGCGATTTGCAGGTCACAGGGTCGATCGGATCGTCGTATGAGATTTTCGACCATCATCTGGCGGTCGGTTCCCCCTGCGTAAATGTTGGCGATCCGTCATTCGGCGGCGAAAATGCTGATCTCAACGATGAGAATGTCGATGGCGAGAACCTCGACCTCGATGGCGACGATCTGGTCGGTTGTCGCGTCGATATGGGTGCGGACGAATCGGCGGCAACACAACGGGCCGGTGATTTCAGCGGGGATGGATTTGTCGGATTGACGGACTACCGGTTTTTCCAGATTTGCATGGGTGCGGGGCAGGTGGCCGTGGAGTGGGGTGATGCCTGTCTGTGCGCGTTCGATTTTGACGATTCCGGTGATCTGACCCTTGCAGATTTTTCCGCGTGGTCTGACGCTGTCGAAGCTGACAATCCCTGATCTGTTCCGATAATCGAAGAGGCTGGTGCAACGGGTTTCGTGGTCGGGTCGCGTTGGTTGACGTTGCTGCGGGCAATTACTATGGTATCGACACGTTGTGGACGGCGACCGGGCGCGATGCCGTCTGCACACGAAAAGGCCCCCATCGTCTAGCGGCCTAGGATATCAGGTTCTCATCCTGAAGACACGGGTTCGAGTCCCGTTGGGGGTGTTTGGCGTTTGACCGATCATTGTGTTCAGCGGAGCAGTTTTCGTGGCTGCTCCGCTGTTTCCGTGTGACGCCCATGGTGTCCCGACGAATCGAGATCGCACCCGTTTGACCGATAAATCCGGTGGTATTGTGACTACAATTTGTTGTCGCCGTGTGGGACGATCGCGTGGAAAAAATGACGATACACCATCGGGGTTCCGGCGGCTGACTGCGTCGCCCCATTGATATTCACAGGAGTAGTCGAATGCGTATCCTCGGATGTCTGATATCGATCTGGATGGCTGTCGGTTCGCCGGTGGCGGGCGAGGGGTCAACCCCGGACACGCTCGAACAGGCGTTGGAAAAAGCCAAAGCAAAGCGGGCGTATGTCGTTGTTGCAATCTATGACAACGATTGCGAGGACTGCCGACGATTCGACAACGAAACATTCCCTGACGACCGCATCGTTGACTGGCTCGACAAGCGGGGCGTTCTGGTGCGGGTCAACCGCAGCGAAGAAGCGGGGAAAGCGGTGGCTGAAAAATACAGGATCAGCGATGTTCCATCGATTCTGATTCTGTCCAGCCACGGGCGTGTTCTGGGGGTGCAACCGGCCTTTGTACCGCCGTTGAGGCTGATGCTCCGCCTGGAGGCGGTGGTCAACAGCAGGAACATTCGATCAAAAAAGGGTGTCCTTGATGCGTGGGCGGGACAGGATGTGGTGCTGGCCGCCGTGGACCGTGCGAAGATATTTGCCAGGGAGGGCAGGCTTGAGGAAGCGCACGTCGAAATCAACTGGGCCATTGATCACAGCGCCGCCAAAAGCCCACTGTTCCAGGTGAAGCATCTCGCCGAGCTGATGTCGGTGTACGCGACGATCGCAAAGCAGCATTCCCCTGCGATGGAGGAGTTGAAAACACGCTTGCGTGTGGCTGATCGCGCGGTTGTGCGATCCAGACGCAGCCAAACCTACGAGATGTATTTCATCCGCGGCGGATATCGATCGCTCGAGCAACCGGAAAAAATCGTCGATATCTACGACCGCGTGAAACGCATCACACCCGACGGTGTCAACGTTGCAGCCTTCAGGCAGCTCATTTACGCCGAACTGCTCGACGCCCAGCGGTATGACGAGCTGATGTACACCGTGGATGACGGTGCGGACGTCGATCTGTTTCTCGAAGAAGCCCGCAAGACGCGACGGTCTCCGGAAAGCGTCAGATTTACGCTGGCTGCCCGATATGAGATTCTTCTCGGACTGGCCCGATTCGATGACGCCAAAATACTGGCAGACAAACTGGTCGCCTATGCAGACACACCCGCCACACTTGTGTCGCTCGCAGAGGCCGCCTATCGCAGCGGCAGATCGACCCATCACGATGTCCATCGAACGACGCAGGCATACGAAACGACGGGCGGCAGGAATGCAAATGTCGCCACCGCGCTGGCTTACCTGTTGGCGAGTCGTTCATCCTCACCCGACAAAGCCATCAAGATTATCAACGACACCAAAGAGAAAGTTGAATCCGACACCGCCGTCGCAAGGCTCGACAAGTGTCTGGCTGACATTCAATCGGGCAACATCCGCATGGCTGCCATGACCAGACGCGAGCCGATCAAGCCGAAATACCCACACGGAAAGCGGAAGTATTAACAACGTCCCCGACGATGGCCTATCTGCTCAACGGCCTGGGAACCGGTGTTCGGTCGTGAAGCAACGCAAGGATGGACATAGCTGTCCCATAGTTTCGCGATCGTGCGAATACGCGATCGTTCCACGTTCCATCCTCGTCGCGCGTGCGCCCCAGCTTTTCATCGAACCTCGTACGCTCGCGGGCACGATCAGGCTCGGGGAGCATCTCGATCGCCTGGGCTGCGTACCGATGGGCGAAGTAGAAGTAGTACGGTGCAATGCCATACGGCGGGACATGCGTTCCGTTCTGCTTGCGACGTTTTTCCAGCTCGTCCCAGTGCTCGTGAAATGCGTCAATCGCCGTCTGAATCGATTCCTGCGAACCATGTCCCAGCAGAAGCAACGTTGTCTCGCAAAGCGGTGAACGACCGATGGACCCGGGCACCTTCGCACGGGTACTCCTGCGACGGGGGGAATCGGAGGTTCCGCTGTAGTGAAAAGCGCCATTGGATTCCCTGCTCGATTCAAGCACATTTCGGGCGTTATCAAAAACCTCGTTTGAAACCACCACACCCTGCGCGCGAGCGTAGAGCAGCGACTGCACAACCGGTGCGGTCACAAACGACGCGTGACTCCGGCGCGACGCGTAATTCCAGCCACCGTCCTCAAGCTGTTCCGCCACCAGTGTCGTCGCCAGTTTGCTTACCCATCGCTCGATCTCGTCAGCCCGTTTGCCCGCTCGATTTTGCTCCAACAGGTGACAGAAGAATTGCAAAGCGTAAGCCTGTCCCCAAACGCGGACGTCGTAGCGACTCACCAGACTCTCCTGCATGAGCGAATGATCAAGGTGCGCGAGGATGTACTCGATTCCCCTGGACATCGCCTGCTGCGATTTGACATTGTCCCTGTCCGCAGCCAACAGCAATGCCTCGCACGCGATCGCGGTTCCGCCGACACGATACCCCACGGGAATCTCACCACCAACACGGTACACGCCCTCATAAGGCCACATCCCGCCTTCCTCCTGAATCGAGACGAGTTGGTCGATCGCGACGTCGATCAATGTCGCATTCGCTCGCTTGGCGGGGTCGTTTGGGGTCTCAGGATTACGCGACGGTTGTAGACAGGCTGTATTCAGTGTGATCGCCACGATGAACAGCCACCCGATGATTGATGTTGTTTTCATGGCTGAGACCGTAACAAAAAAAGCCCGAAGCGGGTAGCTCCGGGCTTTTGGAAACCTGTTTGATCCTGTGTCGCTACGACGCGACGACCACTGTGCGGCGGTTGAACACAATCGTGCCCGCCGTCAACACGAGCAGTGTCATCACGACAATGCCCCACTCGGAAACCGTCGGAATCACAGGCACACCGTTGAGCGTGATGTTGATCGCGTAGTCACCGGTTTGCGACGCGACAAACGACACAACCTCCTCAACGCCCACCGTGCCGCGATCAGACGTGTCGACCAGCGTCCCGTTCGGATTGCGAACCTCGAGGGTATAGTCGCTCGCCGAACTGAGAATAATCGCCACGTTTGCACCGGAAGGAATCGACGGCAGCGTGTAGGAATCAGTCGTTCCGCCGGCAGCCGACGGTCCCGAGGCAGCGCTCGCCGCCGCCGGAGGAACCGTACCATGGGCGATGGCTTCGATCGTGTACGTCGATGCCCCGACCGTGCCGTTGATGGCGACCGGATCGTTGTTGTAGATGACCGGCAGCGTCGAACCCTGAACGCCTTCGTCCAGAGGCGTCGTCGGCTCGTTCAGGTACAGGAACTCACCGCCGAATCCACCGATCAGCAGGTCGTCATCGAAATCATTGTCCACATCAATCGCGGCTGCGTGCCAACCCCCCAGAGTCGATCCATTGGGAAACGACGCAGGTGTCCAGTCGACAAAGTTGAGCGCGCCACCAAAGCTGCAGTTGCGAAGCAGTGTCGGCCTGCCCGACTCCTTCATCACGAAAATGTCAAGGTCGCCGTCGCCGTCGAAGTCGGCGATCGTGGCTTTGCGGGATGTCTGCGACGTGACCGACGACGGAAGACTCGAAAACGTGGAAAAGGTTGCTTTGTTGCTGATGTCCAGCCCTGTGTTGATCTTGATTATATCGCCGGTGGGATTTGTTCCGTTCGACCAGTAGATATCCTGATCCCCGTCGCCATCGAAATCTCCGGGCTCCATCGAGTTTTCATTGGACCCTGCTGAACCGAGCGACTGCGAGCTGTTCGTGTATCGGTAGTCGCCGACGCCCGATCCTGCGTTCATGTTGTCGTTGTAGTAAATAAAGTTTGAGTCAAATATCTCGTTGGAAATGAGCAGGTCCAGCTTTCCGTCACCGTTCATGTCAGCCGCTGCAACATCAACCGTGTAGTCCCCGTCCGCGGGCACCATTGTGCCGGTGACCTCCGTAAACTGCCCAGCGACAGCCGCCGGGTTGTTGAAATACTGCGTATCCTGAGAAGGTCCGGGATAGTTGCCAACGTACAAATCGAAATCGCCGTCGTTGTCCGCGTCGATCGACACACCGCTGCACGCCGCTCCGCCGGTGCTGAGACCAAGTCGCGTCAGACCCTCGTCGACAAATGTGCCGTTGAGCTGCTGAATGTAAATCTTGGTCCGACCAGCCTGCCCCCCTGAGTTGCTGTCGTTGACAACGATGATGTCCATCATCCCATCCATGTTGTAGTCGCGCAGGAACCCGCTGCGTGTGACATCCGAGTTGGCGAATCCGGGAATAACCGGCGCCCCGCTGACCTCGACGAGACCAGTCGTGCCCGATTCAATGAGGTCATTTCGATAGAGCTTGTTGCGGCGTGCTCCAAAGTCGTCCTGTGCGTTGGCCACCAGAACGTCCAGATCACCGTCGTTATCATAGTCGGCGATTTCGACTTCCTTCTCCCCGTCACTAACACCAGCCAACGATGACACAGAACCGCTGCTGTCCACGAAATGCAACGCGCCACCACCACCAGCCTGGACGGCTGCACTCAACCCGCCCACAACCAGGGCAACCAACGCAACAATCGTTCCACTCGAACACTTTCGATGCATAAACCAATCCCTTCTTTCTCGCTGTTCCGACGGAAAGTGGTAGACAGACACACCCTCACCACCGACCTGACAGGAGACCCGCCGGAGGGCGTAGCGTATCAAAATCAGCCCGCGAGCAGGCAACATTATCGCACCTTCGCGAATGAAAAATCTAACCGATAATGCAATTCGGCCAAAAACTACAATATCACTGTATTGAGGCTGGGCAGATCAGGATTTACCCCTGTCGTGGAACGACATGACCTTTTCGACTTCCTCCGTACTCCCAATCAGCAGCGGCGTGCGCTCGTGAAGGGCGTCAGCCCGTTTGTCCAACAGGCGTTCGTTGAAATCCCAGGCAGCTCCACCCGCCTGCTCGGCAATAAACGCGAGGGGGTTGGCTTCGTATAGAAGTCGCAGTTTGCCCTTCGGGTTCTTCCTGGTGGGCGGGTAAAGAAAGACCCCGCCCTTGAGCAACGTGCGATGAAAATCAGCCACCAGCGATCCGATGTAGCGCTGTCCGTAGCCATTGTGTTTCGTCCAGTCGAGGTACTTTTGGACCGGATCGGGGAACGAATCGTAGTAGGCTTCGTTGACGCTGTAGGTCTTGCCGCTGGTCGGCATCTGGAGGTGCTCGGTGTGCAGTGTAAACGCACCGATCGACGGATCGAGTGTGAACAGGTGCACGCCCTGACCCGTGGTGTACACCAACACCGTGCTGCTGCCATACACGACGTAGCCAGCCGCAACCTGATACGATCCGCGTTGCAGGATGTGCGGGAGGGTGCCCTCGGACTCGTCAATATCCTCGCGGCAACGCAGTACGGAGAAGATGGTCCCGATGGTTACGTTGACGTCGATATTGCTCGATCCGTCCAGCGGATCGAACAGAATGATGTACTTCCCACCGGATCCGGGTGATTTCACGATCGTCGGTTCGTCGTCCTCTTCGGAGACCATGATTCCGACGATGTCGCGGTATCCGAGCACGCGAAGGATCGTCTCGTTGGCGACGATGTCGAGCTTCTGCACGACTTCGCCCTGTATGTTTTCGGTTCCGAGTTCGCCCAACACCCCGGCAATACCCGCGCGACGAACATAGGACTCGATAATACGCGTCGCCAGGGTAATGCCCGAAAGAATCCAGGTGAGGTCTCCCTTGGCTTCGGGAAACGCACGTTGTCTTTCGGCGATGTGCTGAACGATCGTGATGATCGGTCGGGTCAATGGCTCGCGGCTCATCGAATGGTGTCCTGTTCAGGGATCAACTCGGTTTTCAGACCAGAAAAGCAGCCTACTCACTCGACCTCTCTCAGGCAACCTAACGCGGACGCTGCTGGTGGAACATGTCCAGATACGCTTGAATCTGCGGTTGATTCGGCGCGATCTTGTCGGCGTCGCTCATGACCGTGATGGCATCATCGATTCGCCCGGATCGAAAATAGGCATCGCCCAACTCGATTTTTACCTGCACGTTTTCGGGCAGAAGATCAGCCGCCTTTTCAAGATGAACGACGGCTTTTTCGTAATGCCCCAACCGACGGAGATTGCCGCCCAGGTTGAAATGTGCGGTCGCATTGTCAGGGTCCAGCTCCAGGACCTGCTCGAGTGTTGCGAGGGCTTCGTCCACCTTGCCCTGGCTGAACCGAAGCCTGACCAGTTCGTTCAGGATGTTCATTGATTCCGGAGCGATCGCCAACGCCTCCTCAAGGTACGTCTCTGCCGGTACATCTTCATGACGGAAATAGTGGTAGGACGCCAGCCCCACCTTGATCTGTGCCCAGTCGAACAGTCCGTACGCGTCAACCACCATAAAATGGTCGTAGCTGCTCTTGATGATGTCATCCTGATTGGGCAACGGGTTGTGTGACGTTCGCAAATGCTGATTGCGATAGTGCTGGCCCAAATGGCGATGATACTGAATGAATCCACAATGGGCAGTGAATATCACCCAGCAAAGACCGATTGCGGAGAATGCGTATCCGCTCGTCGCCATTCTGCCCGCTGTTTTGAGTTTCAGGTTCTGAATGCGCACGGTTGGTTTGCGAATCATCGCCCAAAGCCGAAAACAAAGGAACGCTGTCAGCGCCCCAAGTGGTAGTGCCATGAGAAACGGCGGACCGCCATAAATCCCGCGAAAAGACACCATGGCTGCCAGAAAAATGACCAGAAACACCACCTCCGCCCCGAGCGACAGATCGTAGTATTTCCTGGGTTTGGATTGCCCGGTGAGTTTCTTTTTCAGGCTTGGCTTCGTGAAACCGAAGTACAGCGCATCGTTGGGACAGACGCTCACGCAGTCCATGCACTTCATGCACCCCGGATCCACCACCATGCCATAATGTTTGACCTCTTCATGAACGCGCACGTTTGAGGTACAGGTGGCTGTGCAGTGTCCGCATTGCTCGCACGCATCGGTCACCAGAATCCTGCCGGCTGACAACTTGTCGATCGGTGCGAAAAATCCGCCATACGGACACGAATAGGAACAAAACGCCTTCGACCCCAGGAAGTAGACAGCCACGAATCCGCAGGCAATCACCGTCAGCACCGAAAAAACAGGTCCCGGAAATGTTTTCCAATACTCCGTCGTCATCAGATGATTCGAGAACCCCGGAAAAGGGTTGACCAGTTCCGGAAGGAATACCCGCGCAAACGTCGGCCAGAGGAACATGTAAACAGCCGCCCCAAACGGAATCCAGAGCATCAGTCGCGAGCGAAAAGGCTGAGGCTTGATCCCGATCCTTTTCATCAGCCACGCGCAGAGGTCCTGATAGGCAAGGAGGTGACACCCCCATCCACAGAAGAATCGTCCGAAAATCGCGACCGACATCATGGCCACGAGAAAGAAAATCGCCCCCGCGTTTAGCTCGCCATTTCTCAACGTGTACATGGTTTCGGAGGGTTCAACCGGCGACAGGGTTTTGCCCGCGTACAAATAGTGCCCCAGATGGGCAATCATCAGCACATGCACTGCCGTGAGCGATATCGCCCGCCACCTGCCCGACCGGGATTTTCGGATTTTCGACGGCTTGTTCGTCCCAAGCACCGGCAACGGCAGGCTGCCCGGTTTTTTCGTACCGTCGCAGTGCCTCTCGGTCGCAGTCTGCCCTTCGCGTGTCACGATACGATCTCCACCCCGGGGCGGCGGGTTGTTTGAGTCTCAACGGTTGGCCCGTAGAATGATCCCATGACCAGCGGATTGTATCACATGCCCCGTATCCTCACAGGCACCCGATGCAGGGGCGGGGCGAAAAGATGAGCGAATCAGCACCCGATCCCCGGGAATCCGTCGAACAGTGTCTCGATGACCGATTGGCTGAGCACCCGATGCTCGAGAGGCGTATCTATCGCCAGCTTCTGGTCGCGTTGCACACGCGGGACATCGTCTCAATCGACAGAATCAACGGAGAAGCACGCGAAAAGGCGGGAATCACACCACACGTCTCAAACGATAATCCCAACGCCCCCGCGGACCACCGCATGGACGACGCCCATCTTCGGATCGCCAACGAACTGATTCGCGAATACGCCTGCAAAAACATGACGGTCGCCCAGGTGGAGGATCTCGTCAATCTCGTCCACAAACGTGAGGAAGCCCAGAGCCTGGCCGAGGTCGCCAACCTGCCTTCCGTCTCCTTTCGACTGCTGGTGGAACGACTGCGAAGATTCACCTCGTTGCCCCTCGGTGAAACACGTGTCGATCCCTCGGAAATGTATGGTGTGCGCGCAGCGCTCGCGCGACATTTCATCAGCGACGACCTGGAATTTATCGGCGTTGCCAAGCACCATCTCCGCGTTCGCGACTATGACGACCTGACCCGACGCATCATCGGCAGTGATGCCAACATGGGACGCATCGGCGGAAAAGCGGGTGGCATGATCCTTGCCCACCGTGTCATCCACAACGCCGACCTCAACGCCGGCGCCGATCTCCCCATCACGATCCCCGAATCCTACTACCTCCGCAGCGACGTCATCGACCAGTTTCTCGAACTCAATGGCCTGTCCCATTACCACAATCAGAAATACAAGGATATTCAGGAGATAAAGAACGAGTATTCGCTCATCAAAGGCGTATTCCGAAACTCCTCGTTTCCCGTCGAAATTGTCCACCAGCTTCGATCCCTGCTCGAAACAATCGACAACGACCCACTCATCGTGCGATCGTCAAGCCTGCTCGAGGATCGCATGACCTCCGCCTTCAGTGGCAAATACGACAGCATCTTCGTGCCCAATCAGGGACCGCTCGAAGTCAGGCTTCGTGCACTCCTCGGTGCCATCGGGGAGGTTTACGCGAGCACGCTGGGACCGGATCCGATTCTCTACCGCAGAAAACACCAGCTCATCGATTACGTCGAGGAGATGGCCATCCTGATCCAGCGCGTGGTGGGCAAGCGCGTCGGCAAATATTTCATGCCCGTTTTCGCGGGTGTTGCATTTTCACGAAACGAGTATCGCTGGTCACCACGCATCAAGCGCGAGGACGGTTTCGTCCGCATGGTCATGGGACTCGGCACGCGCGCCGTCGATCGTGTCGGCGGCGACTATCCCCGAATGGTCGCCCTCGGTGCCCCCACCCTCAGACCCGAAAACTCCCCGACCGAAATCCTCGCCCGCGCCCAACGCACCATCGATGTCATCAACCTCGAGGAAAACACCTTCGATTCCATCACGCTCCCGCAATTGCTTGAATCCGCCGGCAGCATCCCCATGCTCGACAAACTCGTGTCCATTCATCGCGATGGTGAACTCTACAGCCCCGCCGGCAGGTTCATCTCCGATCCACCCGAAAAACTCAGCATCACCTTCGACAAGCTTTTGAACGAAACGTCGCTCGCCGAACGCATTCAGCAAGTTTTGCGACACCTGGAAACCGCCTTCGGGCGACCCGTCGACGTTGAGTTCTGCTGCGACGGCGAAAAAATGTACATGCTGCAATGCAGAGGGCAACACCAGGCCGCCGACATCGGCAGGGTCGAAATCCCGGAAGACATCCCACAGGATCGAGTCATCTTCTCCGCCAACAAATATGTGCGAACCGGCCGAGTCTCCAATATAGAATACATTGTTTACATCAATTCACGCATCTACAACAAAATCGATACCAATGATCGCCGCCTCGCCATCGCACGCGTCGTCGGACGGGTCAACGCCGCCCTCGTCGGCAGGGAATTCATCCTCGCGGGTCCGGGTCGATGGGGCACGACCGACATCCGCCTGGGCGTTCGCGTCAGCTACGCCGACATCAACAACGCCCGTATGCTGATCGAAATCGCCCGCGAACGTGATGGCCTCGTGCCCGAGGTCTCCTTCGGTACCCACTTTTTCCAGGACCTCGTGGAGGACGACATCGCCTACCTGCCGCTCTACCCCGACAAGCCCGACTACGTGTTCAACGATGATTTTTTCAACCAGACACCCAACGTGCTCGAAACCATTTCACCGCGAGACGCCGATTTCGCAACGGAAGTTCGCGTCATCCATGTGCCGGCGGTGGCGGGTGGAAAACTCCTCGAAATCGCGCTGGATGGCGAAACCGATCGCGCGATCGCCTATCTGAAATAAACCAACGGACGAAAGGGAACACCCAACATGACAACAAACCGAATCACGGCTGTTTCGGCGTGCATCGGCGCAATCTGTTTCGTCAGTTGTATCCCAACGATCCCGAACGGAACCATCGTTCCACCCGATGCGCCGGATACCGACGACACGAACACGAACGAAACATCGTCGTTGCAGGGGTTGCTGTTTGCCGACAGAAGCCTGCTCATCCGCGGCGATGCGCAGGAATCAACCGCCTTCGTGACCGCAGAATCGTCGGTCTGCGCGACGTTTCTGTGGCGCGTCTGCACCGCCGACGGCGATCAGCCCTGCACCCCGTCACGCGAAACGCAGGCACGCGCGTTGCTCGAATTTGCGACCCCCGACACCAGCGAGGTCGGCACCCGAAGCACGCTGTCCATCGAGCGCATCCTCTCCGACCCCGGCGCTGCCGGTACCGAACTGATTGTCGAGGTCGAAATCACCGCTGCCAATGACAGCCAGGGATGCGTCGAATCCGCCGACATCGGCGAGACCACCATCGAAGCCATCACCCTCCGCGTCATCCGTCCTGACGAACCGTTGACCGTTTCGCTGACCGCTCCGCAGGGAATTCAGGTCAGCCCCGGCGGAACAACCACCCTGATCGCCCGAATCTCCGGGGGGAGACCCTTCACCGGTCAGCCACCCCAAACCTGCAGCGGCTTCGGACTTCAATCCCCACCCAATTCCGGCGATCCATACACCGTCGTTTGGAACGTCAACGACGCAGCCCTGACCAGTGTGCCCGTGATGCTCGATTTCGAAGCAACCTGCCTGACCGACGACGATGGCGTGACAGTGGCTGAGGGAACCTACGCCGCTCCGGTCGCCACCGGCATTGTCCTGATCTCGATCGAGGTAACAGACGAGAGCGGAAGTCGCGTCACCGAATCCCTGTCCATCAACGTGGGTTCCAACGCCTCGCTGACCATCACCCAGGCCTCCGCCGACAATCTGCAAATCGCGCCGGGCGCTACGACCGATCTGCAGGTCTCCGCGCAGGGTGGAACCCAACCCTACACCATCACCTTTTCGATCGACGAGGGTGCTCTTGACGGGCGGTTGTCGGTCCCAGGATCATCATCAGGTAATCCCGCAGTGGCCAGTTGCACGGGCGTCGTCTCGGGCGAAATATGCACCGCCACCTACATCGCCACCAGCGATCAGACCGGCGGCGACACCGTCTTTGTCACCGTCACCGACAGCGTCAACGCAACCGCCTCCACGACCATCCCGCTCATCGTGGCTTCACAGCAAACCCTCTCGCTCAGCGCCAACACCGGGTCACCCGTGATCAACGAGGACGACGGTACGACCAGCGTGACAGCCACCGTGTCCGGCGGAACCCTGCCATACACCGTCTGCTTCGTAGTCGAAAGCACCGCCATTGGTCTGGTTGTGGATTTGAGCAACGTTGCGGGCTGCGACACCATCGGCACGCTCACCAACTGTACCTGCATCGATTCGTTCAACAGCGGATCGACGTTTGCAACCGCCATGCGCACGCTCGACGCTGTCGATGGTGTGGGCGGTGCCACCGTGCGTGTTCAGGCCAGCGATGCCGTTGGCGCGGGATCAACCGTGTTCGTATCCGTTGACGTCAGTCCATTCACCTCCAACTAACAAGGGCAACAACGTGACCCTGCTGATAACATCAATCGCCGCTGAAACCACCGATGACATGCTGAAACGCGCCAGGGAAGCACTTGAACGCGGGGCAGATGCGGTTGAACTGCGACTCGACACATTGAAGTCAAACCAAAGCGTGACCGGACTCGCCAAGGCGCTGCCCACCGCCACATGGATCGCCACCTGCCGATCCAACAACGAGGGCGGACAATCCAGCGAACCGGCTGAACACCGCGTCTCCACGCTGAAAAGCGTCAGCCTTCCCGGTGATGGGTTTGTCGATTTTGAATATCGCGACTGGAAAAATTCCACCCTTGCCCGACACGATCTCGGTCAACTGTCGCTGATCCTTTCGTACCACGACTTCGCCGGTCCGCCCGACAACCTCGATACTCTTATTGCTGAAATGACGGCTGACCCGCAATCGACGGTGGTCAAGATATGTTGGCAGGCGAGAGATATCATGTGCAACTTCAAAGCCCTCGATATTTTGCGGTGCGCGGAGAAAGACACCGTCGCGATTTGCATGGGTGAAGCTGGTTTGATGTCGCGCGTTTTGGCGAGAAAATTCGACGCGTTTGGGACGTTTTGCGCGCTGGACGAGTCAAGTCCCACCGCGCCAGGCCAACTGACGCTGGACGAGATGAAAAAACGGTATCGTTGGGACGATATCGAGTGTGGAACACCATTTTACGGCGTGATTGGAAACCCGGTCGCTCATTCCCTTAGCCCGAGACTTTTCAACGACCTGTTCGCAGCCAACCGCATTCCCGGTGTTTATCTGCCATTGCTGGTGGAACCGACGTATGAATGTTTCGCGGCGTTCATGGACGAATGTCTGGCGTGTGACTGGCTTGATGCCAGGGGGTTCAGTGTCACGTTGCCACACAAGGAACATGCCTGGCGATACCTTGGGGATCGTGTTGATCCGCCGGCGGACGTGATGGGGGCGGTGAATACGATCCGGATTGAGGAGGGCGAGGTTTGGGGTTGCAACACGGACGCGCCGGCTGCGGTGGATGCGCTCTTGTTTGCGATGTCGGCGGATGAGGAGGCGCTCGAGGGATTGCCGATTGATGTTCTGGGGGCGGGGGGTGTCGCGCGAGCGGTGGTGGCGGGGCTGGTCGAGTGCGGTGCGGAGGTGACCGTGTTCAATCGCGATGCGGAGCGGGGGCGAGTGTTGGCGGAGCAGTTTGGTTGTCACGCTAAATCGTGGGACGAGCGGGTGTCGTCGGATGGGAAGGTGTTGGTGAACTGCACGAGTGTGGGGATGTGGCCTGACGCGGGTGCGTCACCGATGTCGACCGAATCGTTGCGGTCCGAAACGGTGGTGTTTGATACGGTTTATCGACCTCGGCGGACGACGTTGTTGCGGGATGCGGAACGGGCTGGTTGCGTGACGGTCGAGGGGGCCGCCATGTTTGTCGGGCAGGCGGCGATGCAGTTTGAATTCTGGACGCAGCAGGCGGCTGACGTGGAGCGCATGGCGCGGATTGTTGGGGATGCGTTGACGGAGGCGGAATCGGGGGGTGACGGGTGATGGCTGACGACGGGCGGGGATCGGGTGTGGTGTTGATTGGCTATCGCGGGTCGGGCAAGACGTCGGTGGGGAAGCTGCTGGCGGAGCGGTTGAAGGTGCCGTTTGTCGATACGGACCGGCTGGTGGTTCGCGACGTGGGGCGGTCGATTGTGGAGATATTCGAGCAGGAGGGGGAGGCTGGTTTTCGGCGGTATGAGTCGGAGGCGATTGCTGATCTCGTGGGCAGGCGGGCGGTGGTGGTGAGTGTTGGGGGTGGGGCGATCATGGTGGCCGCGAATATGGAGGCGCTTCGATCGCTTGGGAAGATTGTGTGGCTGACTGCGCCGGCGGAGGTGTTGTACGGGCGGATTGTTGAGGATGCGTCGTCGCGTGGTGCGAGACCTGCGTTGACGTCGTTGGTGGGGGTTGAGGAGGTGCGACATGTGTTGGCGGAGCGGGAACCGGTTTATCGCCGGTGGGCGGATGTTGAGATTTCGACGGACGGGGTTGAGATTGAGGCGGTGGTCGGTCGCATCACCACCGAGCTCGTCGTCGGGGAAAACTGACGAATGCGCAATTCGAGCGTCACGGGCCGCGCAGGTGTGCAACAAACCGCCCGCGTGCGCTGTTTGGGGACAGCGGCACGCGGGCGGTGATGGTTTGTGAAGTCGTCGTCAGCGGTTGTCTGCGTTCGGTTCGCCTTTGGGATACATCTCTTCCTTTGTGAAAGAAGAACGCTCGTGCTTCACGAGTGGGTTGTATCGATCCCACAGGATGCCGCTTATTTCTCTCGAAAGTCCGCATTCCGGGCACACCTCAACGTCATTCGGCAGTTGATCGGTTCGGTAGGTGCACTCGAAACAATACTCTTCACCCGCCTTTCGCAATTCGCTGAATCTGGCCCAGGTTTGTGGTATCCAAACGAATATGAACCAACAACAATAGAGACTTGAAACCAATGTTAGCGTAGGTATAAACCAAACAAACGGTTCCGAGGTGATAACTCCAATCCTGGATAACAGCCACAGAAGCAGTCCCGCGAGTAGAATTACAATGGGCCAAAAGGCTTTCCTTTTAATCTCACCGGGGACGCCGTTGTGACGCCATGGCTGCAGAAAACACAATGTCGGCCATTTGTCCATGATTCACGAACCCGGAGAAAGCTAAAACCTGATGCAGCACCACCCTTTGTGGGTGGCGAGATCACCGGCCTGGTTCACCTCTCGGAAACATCTCTTCGCGGGTAAACAATGAGCGGCGGCTGGGGCTTTCCCTCCAAGTCCTGATAAATCTCCAGGGAAACATGGTGAGCCCCCTGTATCGATCACACCCATCATAATACTCATCCCAGAGAATGCGGCTGATTCGCCTTGCCAATCCACATTCCGGGCACACTAAGATATCATCCGGCAATTGATCTGTTCGGTAGGTGCACTCAAAACAAAACTCTTCACCGGCTTTTTGTTTTTCGCGATGTCGGTTGAGAATTCGAGGCATTGAAACGAACATGAACCAAATACTGTAGAGTGCTGGGATCAGTGCCAACTTCGGAGCGTACCAACCGCCTCTGATGATATCCAATTCAAACATCATGGCAATCAGCACTCCGATGCTACCAAGTAAATTAACCCAATCAAACTGTTCCCTGATCACTCCCGGAATTCGCTGTCGTCGCATATACGAATATATCCGACGTTTATGACTGATCTTATGGAAAAGTCGTTTGATCACAGAATACAGTCGCCCCCGGGGAGCATCTCACAACAATCTTCCAACGTCGCCTCGGCTGCGATGATGGCCTGTTCCTGCAAAACACTGCTCCTATATATGCAGAGACCAAATCGCGCGGCACCGATCAAACCGGCCGCTACACCACAACCGAGTCCCGCCAAGACGCACGCACCGCCTGCCGCTGCAGGATTACCGGTGATACTGGCAACCTGGGCTCCACCACGGCAGCATGCAATCCCTGCACCCAACGCGAGACCAGCACTCGCAGTTGCACCGATCCAGCAATCAATATTTCCTACTTGATGAGCGTTGTTGGCTGCGGCGACATCACCGTTGAATGTGACGACACAGGCTCCGCTTCCGGCGAAGGGGTCGTAAATTTCTAATTGCCCTTGTGCAGCGGTGACTGCGTTTTCGATCAGGCAGCCGTTGGAGACATCAGTCGTCGGGACGGATTGCGGAAGATGGAAGTCGTCCATGTTCGCGGATCGGGCCAACTCCTCAGCCAGGGCGTCTGCGTCGGTCAGCGACAGCGTCGGGGTCGGGTCGATGTGACGCGTGAGCTGCGTCCCGTTGATCGAAAA
>JAJDDT010000081.1 GCA_029260165.1 Phycisphaerae bacterium
ATTGGCCGTTACCGTCGGATGAGCAAAGATTACGAAATGTTGCCCGTCAGCAGCGAAGCCATGGTGCTACTGACCATGATCAATCTGATGATTCACCGGCTAAAACCAGGATGATCTTGCTTCTCACACACCCTCTTAGGTATTCTGTACGCCGTGATTTTCTCGAGCGCCGGATACTTTGTACTGCGCAATACCGTAAGTGACCTTGAAGGCACGCTCCATGCTAGAGTTCAAAGAGAAGTTGTCACCGAGATTGAGCGGACTCTTGAACTGCCGTGCTATCTACGCCAACATTCTGCTCTCTTGTGTTCGAGTTCTCGTCATTATCCCCTGTGCTCGCCCAGAGTTCAGGCTCGAACTCCGCGTGAGTCTTGTTCGGAGTTGCTGAGGGCGAGACGACCGTCATGATTGAGGTATGGCTTCAACCAATCGAACTCTGCGCAAATACGACCATCGGCTCCGCGATCTTGTCCGATCAACAGATGATGTCGGACACGCGAAACGACACGGTATACCTCGTTCGACTGCTCACGGCTGGCTCAATTCGACTCCCACTGAAACCGTCACTCTTGAAATCGTCGATATGGATGTCGTCAGCCTGCAGCAAGAGGTGCTGGCGCTTCGAAGACGCGTCGAATGGCTCATTGCGATACTGCGACTATTGGTCGTCTTGCGGAAGGTATCTGGTTTTTCGCTCCGGTATGCCCGGCTCCCAGATGGATCGACAAAGGCGTTGCTACTCCGGGCGATTGCCCGATCACAGTCGGTCCTTCCACTCCGAATAGCTTTGCGTGTACTTCAGTTGTCGCCGTCACGATTCCACTCATGGAAGCGCGAGGAGGAATGCGGTCTCGACGACATGCCCTCTTGTCCACGATCATCGCCGCAACAACTGACACATGCTGAAGTCGAGACAATCAAGGAAATGGTAACCTCCGATGAACATCGACACGTTCCAACGGGAACATTGGCATTGCACGCTCAGCGTCTCGGCAAGGTCTTCGCCTCTGCCACGACTTGGTACAAGCTCGTACGACTGAACAAATGGCGGCGACCTCGTCTACGCGTCCACCCATCCAAGCCGAAGGACGGCATTCGAAGCTCCGCTCCCAACGAAATCTGGCATGTCGATACAACGCTGATTCGACTCCTTGATGGAAAACGCGCCTACCTTCACGCCATTATTGATAACTACTCCCGCCGGATACTCGCATGGAAGGTGTCGTCGACGTTTGATCCAAGCATCACGGCCGAACTCCTGCTCAATGCCGCGAGTGCATTGACTGACGAAAAACCAACCCTTCTCGTTGACGGCGGTGTCGAGAACTTCAACGGAGCCGTTGATGAGTTGGTTGATTCTGGACTCCTCCAACGGCTTCTCGCCCAGACCGACATCTCGTTCTCAAACTCGCTCATCGAATCGTGGTGGCGAGCACTCAAACACCAATGGCTGTACTTGAATACGCTTGATACGGCCAGAAGACTCGAAAAGCTGGTCGCATTCTACGTGGACGAGCACAACACACATATTCCCCATTCGGCGTTCGACGGCCAAACGCCAGATGAAATGTACTTTGGCAGGGGCGAGCACATTCCAGATCAACTCGCCGCAGCCAAGAAGGCCGCACGGCAATCTCGGTTGAAAGTGAACCGGGCAACAACCTGTCCGACATGTGAGCCGCCCAAGCCGATCGTCAACTAACGATTACCCCCACACAAGGCCCATCATTCTTGCCACCAATCACGAGTGCTTTGGAGGAAATCTACGCGTCGCTTCTGGCCTTGAAGGCATAAACCCAAGTATTCCAGAAAACGGCTTCCCGAAGAGCAGGTCGGCGCGAACAACGTCCCAAGCCAGACGAGCACTTTCCGCGGATTGACGCTCCCGCCATCCCAGAGTGACGAGAACTCGAACACAAGAGTGCAGAATGTTGGCGTAGATAGCACCGCACAGTACGTGACCTTGCCAGAGTGATCACGAAGCCTCAGACAGGTCGGCGCCGCTCATCGGAAAGGGTACACAGGGCGTCATCCGGCTATTCTCCACTAACCGACGTGTTGTGCGCTACTCGGCGGCATCGGGTAGGTCGGTGTTGCGTGACCACCCGGCCGTGAACGCGCTTAGAAGTTGATTGTCGGAAACCGGCGAGGTGTCGGCTGGGTCGGATCCGAACTCCATGTTGAAGGCGTCGAAGCCCACGACATCGCCGCGCCATGCGTAGTACGCGTAATTCCAGCCGCGCTCCTCGAAGAGCGCAATCTCGTCGGCGATGAACGCGGCCCCGCCGGGGACCCAGCGGAACAACCCGAATTCACCGACGTAGATCGGCACGTCGTGCTCGCGCGCGAACGCGACGGCGGGCTCAAGATTGTCCGCGAGCCATTCGCGGTTGAACTCGATGCGCTCGCCCTCGTCGACGACGACACTGGGATAGGTGATGTCGAGCGCTCCTACGAACTGACTGATGTAGAGATCCGGATCGTAGGCGTGCAAACTGTACACGGTACGCTGGTCGTTTGTCGGGCGTAGCGCAGAAAACCAGGACACATTGGCCCACTGCAGGCTGTCCACGACGATGGGCGTTTCTTCGTCGATCTCGCGAATCGCCGTGGTAATCTCCTGCGCGAAGGCGTTCCAGTCGCCGAGCGTGCCGGCGTGACGCTGCCGGAAGTCAATCGGATCGAGTTGGCCGTCGGGGTCAAGCCACGTGTTGACGTGCGGTTCCACCATGAGATCGTAGCCGATCACGACCGGGCTCGATCCGTAGCGCTCCGCGATGAAGCGCCACATGTCGATCCAACCGTCGTGGGCTGCTTGATCCGTCCACACGTCGGTCAGCGTGTCGAAGCCGAGGGCCACCTGAATCGCGGCTTCGTTGCGCCCGGGTCCGGTTCGCATGTTGATCACCACGTAGACTCCGATGTCCTCCGCCCAGGCGATCAGATCGTCCAATTCCTGAACGCGTTCCGCGTCCGCTTCGTAGGGGGGCTGTTCGCGGAATACGCCCGCGTAGGACGCGTTGATCAGATTGGCTCCGAGATCGACGACGTCCTGCACGTCCAGTTGCGTGGTTAACTCGTCGCATGATTGCTCGTCTTCGCCGGTGAGTTTGCAGGGGTGCAGGTCCACGCCGCGCAAGCGCGTTTCGCCCGAAGACCATAGCTCCCATTTCGCGGATGCGCCGCCGACGCCGGTGGTCGGTGCTGTGTTGGTGTCGTCTGAAACCGCCGGTGGCGCGTCATCTGTTGAGCCCGACTCTGTTGGGGGCAAGTCACAGGCTCCGGTCCAGACGGCCAAGATGCTTGGGACGAAAATCGTCGCCGCCGTTCTGCGAAATGCTTGCATGGCGTTGGGTCCTTATTCTGCCCCGATTATGTCAGGTGTGAAGCGAATTGCAAATGTCGTTTGACTCCTGCACGAATTCAGCCGCATGATCGTGGCTTTGCCGCGTCGTGAACTCGCCTTGCGCCGGCGACCACTCGTTGTCGGCGAGGAGCGCGCGTTTCTGCTCGATGCTCCGGCGCCGCAACAGGGTTTGAAGCGGGGCGGTGCGCCCGGACATTCTGCAGTTTTGTGCGCGAGTTCTCGCCACCATCTCCTGCGAATACCCTGATTCGAGCCTGGCCTCGTTGAACTTGCTTCGGATCGGCTCTGCCTGGAGTTGTCGCTGGGGCGAAGGCCGCATGATTGAGTCATGACTCGAATTCTACACCGCAATGATCCCCGTCTTCGCGAGCTCGTGAGATCGGAAGGCGAAATTGGACTTGCGACTCGGCAAGGCGTTCCCCGTTCCACTGCTCGTGGCTGGCGCACCGCCCGGCGTGCTTCGCGTCCTGTCCTGCTGATTCGAGGGAACGGCCAACTCAGCACCCGCCGCGAGCCGGGACGGCGAAGCGGCGTGAAAGGCACTCTCCCGCTATGCCAACGCACTCGAACTGAGGCCCACTGGATGGCGTCTCGCGTGACGGATGGATCGGACACCCTGTCGATGGCGAGCATGGAGAACAGTCATGCTACTTCAGAAAGTGGTGATCATAACCATGCGCCATACACTACACAAAATCGGTCGTGAAGACGACGTTGGATGAATAGAGGAACAAGGAATGAGCGTTGGCAAAGAGGCAGGGAATCGCGACCGAAGGGCGACTTTCTCGATTCGCCTAGCCGCAGCCAAGACTCCGTATGGTTGCTTCGGAGCTGGGCGGCTTGACGAAGAACAGGCACTCGTACTCGGCGGCGGCTTCGAATACAGGATCTGTGCCTGATGAGAGCTGAGACAGCGTCTGAACTCCGACTAACGCCGGCAGGGCAACTTCGCTGGGAAGCTTCCGAGGGAGGGACTGAATCCGGGCAGCTGACGCGGTTGCGGAAGGTGTTCTCTGGTGACTGGCGGGATGGTCTTTTCACTCTTGCGGCTGAGAAAATCCTTGTGGACGATTCGCTGACCTTGCGATATTGGCAGGATGTGGCGGATCGGTATCTCACGGCGCTCTGTCATATTCCGGGATCGGCGAAGAAGATCGAGGTTCCGCTACCGTCGCCGGCTGAGTGTGCGACCTGGGTACTCACCGCGCCGCCCATGCGGGGCGGAGAGTATTTGACGGTGCCGGTTCTATTGGACGTCTGCCGTGCTTTAGGCGAGTGGACAACGAATGTGATCGCCTCGGTCGGAGGGCTAGTGGCCTTCCTGCAATCACGGGCGCCCAAGTGGCATCAGGTTGGCCGTGTTTGCTTTCATCTCGCGGAGAACAAGAACGACGAGGACCGTCCGTTCGCATTCCTGGCGACCTATGCCACCGGATTTGGTGCAGGGGGGTGGTTGAAGCACCTTCCACTTCGCAAAGCGCTGGAGCAGTACGCCGGGGCGAAGAACAGGCCCGGACTCATCAAGCTCCTCGCCCCCGTCCAACAAGCCGCCGAACGCTGCGAATGGGTGAAGAAGTCCGTGAATTCCGGTGCCGTGTTTCAGCCGACGGCATGGACGGCCAAGCAGGCGTACGCGTTTCTTCGCACAACGTCAGAGCTGGAAGACAGCGGTCTGTCGGTGAGACTGCCGGACTGGTGGAAGAAACGCGCTCGACCGCAGGTGTCGGTCACCATTGGCCAGAACAACCAGTCCGTACTCGGTGCCGGCGCAGTGCTGGATTTCAACATGAAACTGGCGTTGGGAGGTGAACCCATTTCGCCGGAGGAGTTGGCGGCGCTGCTGGCCGGCGAAGACGGGTTGGTATTGCTGAAGGGGCAATGGGTCGAGGTAGATCGCGAGAAACTCCGAGAGGCTCTTGAGCATTGGCGATCTTTGGAGAATCAAGCGGCGAACGGTGAGATTTCCTTTGTCGAGGGGATGCGTTTGCTCGCCGGAACCTCCGCCGACCTGAAGCACGAGGATGGAGCGGATGAGGCACGACCCTGGGTACACGTTCATGCCGGCGAAGGGATGCGGGAGATCCTCGCGGGTTTGCGGGAGCCGGAGAAACTTGATGCTGTCGAGCTTTGCGACGGGTTGAAAGGAACCCTTCGACCCTACCAGCGCGACGGTTTGGCTTGGCTTAGGTTGCTCACAACGCTGGGCTTGGGCGCCTGCCTGGCTGACGACATGGGGTTGGGAAAAACGATTCAGGTGCTGGCGCTTCTCTTGTGTGATCGGGATGGAAAACGCATACGGCCACGAAAGGCCTCACTCCTGGTTGTACCGGCTTCGCTCTTGGGCAACTGGCGCGAAGAAGCGAAACGTTTTTCGCCGTCGCTGAGGCTCACGTTCCTGCATCCGGCCGAATCGGATCGTCAGACGATAGAACGAATCGCCAAATCTCCAAAGCAGCGTCTTCGCGAAACCGATTTGGCCATCACGACCTATTCGATGCTGACCCGGCAGGAGTGGTTGACGAAGTTGGATTGGCATTTGGTGATTCTCGACGAGGCCCAGGCGATCAAGAACGCATCGACGCGCCAGAGCAAGGCGGCGAAGAAACTCCCAGCCCAAGCGCGGATCGCCCTGACCGGCACGCCGGTGGAAAACCGTCTCGGCGATCTGTGGTCCTTGTTCGATTTTCTCAACCCAGGCCTGTTGGGCTCGGCGGGCGTGTTCGAATCGTTCATTAAGGGCTTGGAAGCTCGAGAAGAGAACCGGTTCGCGCCACTGCGACGCTTGGTTGGGCCGTACATCCTTCGCCGGATGAAGACGGACCGTTCAATCATCGCCGACCTTCCGGAGAAAACCGAGACAACGCGGTATTGCAATCTCACGAAAAAGCAGATCGTATTATACGAGCAAGTCGTAAGGAAGATGAAATCGGTCTTGGAGAATACCGAAGGCATCGCCCGACGCGGGCTGGTGCTTCAGACGCTGATGCGACTGAAACAGGTCTGCAATCACCCCAGCCAATTGTCCGGCGACGGTGACTACCACCCTTCCGACAGCGGCAAGTTCCTTCGCCTCGCCGAAATCTGCGACGAGTTGGCGGACCGTCAGCAAAGAGTGTTGATCTTCACCCAGTTTCGCGAGATCATTTCGTCGCTGGCGGACCATCTGACCACGGTCTTCGGTCGCGGGGGATTGGTGTTGCACGGCGGAACGAACGTCAAGAAGCGTAAGGCCGTGGTCGAGCACTTTCAAGAAGACGACGGACCGCCGTTCTTCATCTTGTCACTCAAGGCCGGAGGGACGGGCCTGAGCCTGACCGCAGCTACCCATGTGATCCACTTCGACCGCTGGTGGAACCCGGCCGTGGAGAATCAGGCAACCGATCGCGTGTTTCGTATCGGCCAAAAACGCAATGTGTTGGTGCATAAGTTTGTCACGAGCGGGACGATCGAGGAGCGCATCGATAAGATGATCGCGGAGAAGCGGCAGCTTGCCGACGAGATTCTCGACGGCGACGGCGAGGTCACGCTGACGGAATTGCCGGATGATGAGTTGATGCAGCTCGTCCGCTTGGATATTGCCCGAGCGAGGATGTAGAGTTTGTAAACATGCTGGGTTGGAATCAGTGGAAACCGTATGTTCCCGTAGCACAGCGACGCGCCAACGCTTTGCGCCGAATGAATAAACTCCGCGGGAAGGGCAAGGACATTCAACCCGTCCAAATCGAAGGGCGGACAATCGCACGCAGTTTCTGGGGCAAGGGCTGGTGCGACCATCTGGAATCGTTCTCCGACTTCCACAACCGTTTGCCGCGCGGGCGTACCTATGTTCGTAACGGCTCTGTATGCCACTTGGCCATGCGGCCTGGGCGGATCGAAGCCGTCGTCAGCGGATCCGAACTGTACAACATCCGTATCAACATCAAGAAACTGAAACCGACCACCTGGAAGACGGTTAAGAAAAAATGCTTCGGGCGAATCGGTTCCATGTTGGAGCTACTCCAAGGCAGGCTGTCCGACCAAGTCATGACCGTGGTGACCGATCGCAAAGAGGGGCTGTTTCCGAAACCGAGCGAGATTGAGCTCAGTTGCGAATGCCCTGACTGGGCGCAAATGTGCAAGCATGTGGCCGCCGTGCTCTATGGCGTGGGGAGCCGGCTCGACAGCCGACCGGAACTGCTGTTCTTGCTCCGCGATGTCGATGCCCAGGAGTTGATTTCCACCGAGTTGACCGTTCCCACCGACGTCGCAAGCGGGAATGCACTCCACGACGATCAGCTAAGTGATATCTTCGGCATCGAACTTGATGTCGCCGGTGCGACGCGCCCCGTTTCGAAGACGGAGCCGAAACGACAACGTCGCGCGAGCAGGCGTGCCAGCGCAACCACTACAAAGAACAAGGACCGCGCCGCGACGGGGCGAAAACCCAAGCCGATCGCCGCCCGGTCCAGTGTCTCCGGAAAGGCAAAACGTAAGCGCCCAGTCCCAATGACACGCGACCAAACCGCGACCAACAATCGCACGCTGGCCACGAAGACCACCGTACCGAAGATCAGACCCACCGGAAAGTCGGTCGCTAGATTGCGCAGACAAATGAAACTCTCGGTGGCCGAGTTTGCAGAACGGTTGGACGTGACCGCATCGAGCGTCTACCGCTGGGAGGCAACGACGGGGCGACTCACGCTGCGGAGGCGACCACTTGCCACATTGGCGAATCTGCAACAGCGGGCTCGAAGGAGGTAGTCGTTTCGGTCGATCCCGGTGGGGGCTATTTCGCCGGGCGTCAAACTGACCACGAGGGAGGAAGAGCCGCCCGATCCGACAAGGGGAGAATCGAATATCCCTTCCCCCCTTCCGAGAATCGGCGTTTCTGAATCACATACGCGGATCTTGCGAGAATGAAGCAGGATTTGAGTGACCACTCATGCCCCATTGAGACTATGCGTAAGCATGCGAGATAACTCGATCGAGGTACTTCACAGCGCGGTTGAAGTCGCCCTGTTGAATATAAATGCGGGCGAGCATAACCATGGGTTTTACTGTGAAGATTTCGTCGTTACGAATCGTCTCGTTGACCCTCGGAATCACATCAAAGCATTGCTCTTCTGCATCCTTGTAGGATCCCAAATTCACCATCGCGCCAATCAGGCCGAGTTGGCAAATCAACGTCTCGCGATGGTTGGGCCCCCAGCGCTTGCGGTGGCCGGGTAACCCAAGCGGAAAAGGCATGTATGTCAGCCGCCTGGATTTGATCGTGGAGGCTCCCCTGCCTGGCTACCCGAAAGAGATCGCGACGGTTGGCGATACGATCGAAGGCAGCGTGCTTCAGGATTTTTCCATCTACAATCCGGTGGCGAATACGAACCCGGCATTGGCTGCGTTCTGGGCGGGGGTTGGCGGAGATGACGGCCGGATCTTCGTCGTTCCTATTCCCTGATGTTACCGCAGCGGCGACCATGCCCAAGTGTGTTGGACCGCCGATCCTCGCGCCGCCGTTTCACCGCCGTAACAGAGAAATGGATGCCGGAGGACTGCTGAATTCTAAGGTGTCCATTGCGCCACGGCGTCTGCTCTTTGATAAAGTGATATCGAGAATCGTACCGACCGCCAGCCCCGAGGCCGTCGCACTGCCTTGGGCAGACTCCGCTACGCTCTGTCCGCCCAAGGCAGTTGACAAGAATGCCGTCATGGAACGAACATAGGACTGGTACGAACACAGGGGAGAGGCCACCCTGACCGCGGGCTATTTTTTGCTCGCTGTCGTGCGTCAATCTCAACCTGGTCCCACAAGACCGGGGCAGAAAGGTCATTTGAAACGTGTCGCCCGAGAATCTCCGGACACACCCGCGGTCGTCATTTCTCGCGATCGCAGCCGCCGCGATCCTTGGGATCTCATGCATCCTTGCGACCAATGGCCTATCGATGGTATGCGCCTACGTGGTAAGCATTTCCCTCGTCACCTTTGGGTTTTACGGTTACGACAAGCTCCGAGCTGTCCGCCAGGGTTTTCGCGTTCCCGAGCAGGTCTTGCACACGCTGACCATTTTGGGCGGAACACTTGGCGGAATGGCGGGTCAACGGCTATTTCGACACAAGACAAGTTCTTCGCGATTCCAAGTGAGATTCACTCTCATTCTGTTGATTCAGGTAGCGGCAATGTCAGCATACTACTGGTATTATTGATTCTTGTGACCGCGTCCTTTGCAGCCCGTCAGACCACAACTCACCGTGAAATGAAAATCAGCAAGCCGCTAGAAGAGTGGCTGCGGACTGCCGCGGTCATATGTCGATGCCCTGCCGAAGTGCCCGACGCCTGCCAACGGCAAATCGACGTTTCAAAGCATCGTCGCGGCGATGATGGGCAACTACGCGACCCGTCGTTGGCGAAAACTGCAGAGTGAAGGTAAACCGTGGCAAAACGCCTTCCTCGTGAATAACACGCTTCGGCAATTGGCGACTATCGTTAACGGAGAAGGCTTCAAATGAACCCGCCTCACTTGAACCGCTGATCGAGGACTTCGCGATGTACCTAAAAGATCATCAGCACCGAAGTCACGATCACATCAAGAATGTGAGCGGTCGACTCAACTATCTGGCATCATGGATGGCGGATCGCGGCCTGGTTCATGTTCAGGATATCAGACCGGATGTGTTGCAACGGTTTCAGCGACACCTGCTTGCGGAGCGTCAGGTATCTGGGCGAACGGCAAACCACTACATCGACGCCGTTCACAACTTCTTCGGATACGCGGCGTTCAAACGGGGTGTCGTTTCAGGAACAAACCCCGCGGCAACCGGACGGCAGGCGTATCTGGACAAGGTTCCGCATGGCGAGCACCGACCTCCGGTCA
>JAJDDT010000082.1 GCA_029260165.1 Phycisphaerae bacterium
ATGGAAATACCAATGGAAATACCAATGGAAATACCAATGGAAATACCAATGGAAATACCAATGGAAATACCAATGGAAATACCAATGGAAATACCAATGGAAATACCAATGGAAATACCAATGGAAATACCAATGGTAACACCAACGGCAACACCAATGGGAACACCAACGGTAACACCAATGGGAACACCAACGGTAACACCAACGGTAACACCAACGGTAACACCAACGGTAACACCAATGGGAACACCAACGGTAACACCAATGGTAACACCAATGGTAACACCAATGGTAACACCAACGGGAACACCAACGGGAACACCAACGGGAACACCAACGGGAACACCAACGGTAACACCAACGGTAACACCAACGGTAACACCAATGGTAACACCAATGGTAACACCAATGGTAACACCAATGGTAACACCAATGGTAACACCAATGGTAACACCAACGGTAACACCAACGGGAATACCAATGGTAACCAGTCATGTCCGGACGGCTCGATCGAGGTACATGCGAATCTGTCCGGGGCGGGTCCGCAGAGCGGGTTCAGTGACTACCGCCTGCGTCCGGACCGCGAGCGGTTCCGTGTCGACGTTTCGGGATTCGCGCCGGGTTCGTATCCTGTCACGATCAATGGTGTCGGCGTGGGGTCTATCTCGGTCGGCGGATCCGGGTTCGGCTTCCTCGAATTCGACTCCAATGACGGGAACTTCCCGGCGGGCTTCCCGAGTGTTTCGCCTGGCAGCGTCATCAGTGTTGGCGGCGTCGTGTCGGGCACCTATGTGCTGAGTTGTTCCTAGAGTCTCTGTGCGAAAGCACACTTACCGACCAGAGGGGCTCGCTTCGTTTTTCGCGAGGCGGGCCCCTCGCTTTTTTGTTACTCTTTTCCCGAACCATGGAGTCTGACCAATGGCAACGATCAACCGCAAGCCCATCAGCCTGAGCGTGTTTTTCCCCTGTTACAACGAGGAAGCCAATGTGGAGCGAACGACGTTGTCAGCCATCAAGGCTTGCGAGCGTCTTGTTGATGACTATGAGGTGATTATCGTCAATGACGGGAGCAGGGATCGGACGGGTGAAATCGCTGATCGACTTGCATCGGAACATCCGTGTGTTCGCGCGGTGCACAATAATCCGAATCTTGGATACGGTGGGGCGTTGCAGCGCGGATTTCGCGAATCCACGAAGGAGTATGTTTTCTACACGGACGGCGATGGGCAGTTCGACCTCGATGAGTTGGAGATTGTGCTGCCGATGATTGCGGAGTTCGACATCGTCAGCGGTTATCGCATCAATCGTCAGGATCCGTTCATGCGGAAGCTGAACGCCAAGGCGTGGGGCACGCTGGTAAACATGATTTTCAGGATGGGTATCCGTGACGTTGATTGTGCGTTCAAGGTTTATCCGAGGCGGCTGTTTGATGAGATTGAAATGTGTTCGATGGGTGCGTTGATTGATACGGAGATTCTGGCGCGGGCGACCAACGCAGGTTATTCGATCGGTCAGGTCGGCGTGCATCACTACGAACGAACGGCTGGTGAGCAGACGGGTGCGAATTTGAAGGTGATTTTGAAGGCATTTCGCGAACTGTTCCAGTTGCGCGGTCGCATTCGCAAGACGCAGAAGCGCCCATCGTCGCGTACGATGACGTTGGCTGCATAGGCTGGTCGGGAACGTACGGCCATCACACCACACTTCAAAGCGCGGGGATGCTGACCGTGGGGCAACGACCGCCCCACGGCCAAACAATGAGAACCGACGACCATTCGTCAGCGTTTTGGTGGTGTTGCGATAATGATGTGCGCGTCCTCCACGCTGGTGATTTTGATCAGGTTGTCCAAACGTCTGAACAGTTGAATGCTCTCGGGATCGGCGGTAATTGAAACCGTTCCACGAGCGCGGCTGGCTGCCCGATATTCAAATGTTCCCAGATATCGCAAACGGGCGGACTCCCCGGATTCGCCAATAGCGACACCGCCGATCCGGTTCAGGTTTTTGTCGATGGCGGTGACGAATTCGGACCCGGTGAATGCGAAGTCCGCGTGGTTTTCGTCAACGAACACCGATTCGGGTTTCAGGTTTGCGTTTGAAGATTCGGTTCGGATTTCGTAGGCGATCAGATCCGGCGCGTTTCGCACAGACACATCGACAAGGACGCGTTGCCCTGGTTTGACGTATCGACTTTTCGCGCTGAGGACAACAACAGCATGGCCATCGCCTTTTTGCAGTCTGTAGCCTGCGGTCGGTGTCGGGGTGGATGTGGCTGCGGATGGACCTGAGCAACCACAGGGATCGCCTCCGCCGAAGGCTGCCACGGTCGCGAGAATGTCGCCGGTCGAGATAGGGATACCGCTGATCAGGCATTCAAAAATATCGGCGTTTGGGCAGGCGGAATAATTGCCGAAGGCTGTGACAGCGCAGAGTATGTCCGACGTTGCAACAAGCCCGCCAAACGGCGATGCGACGTCGCCGTACGATACGCCGAATTCGCCACAGACACCTCCACTGCACTCATTATGCGTGCAAACGTTGTTGTCCAGGCATACGACTTCAGATTTGCATTGCTCGCAACCATCCGGCACGCCGTTCATGTTGGTATCGACGTTGTCGTCAAACCCGGGGCAGACGTCGTTGCAGTCGGGAACACCATCGCTGTCGGAGTCAACGTCGGGTGTTCCACAGCCGCAGATACCGGGTGACGTTTTGTTGCCGTCATTGGGGCAACCATCGCAACCATCCGCCACGCCATCGGTGTCGGTGTCAACAGTGTCGTCAAATCCCGGGCAGACGTCGTTGCAGTCTGGAACACCATCACTGTCAGTATCAACGTCAGGTGTTCCGCAGCCGCAAACACCGGGCGATGTCTTGTTGCCATCGTTCGGGCATCCGTCAATGCAATCGACAGCGCCGTCCATATCCAGATCACCATCAGGGTTGCCGCAGCCGCAGACACCGGGACTGGTCTTGTTGCCATCATTGGGACAACCGTCGTTGCAGTCTGCTGTTCCATCCGAATCGGAGTCTGTATCGAGCAGGCCACAACCGCATTGGCCTGGTGCGATCTTGTTGGGATCCTGAGGGCATCCGTCACTGATGTCGGGGGTTCCATCGCCATTACTGTCATTACATTCAGCATGATTCACGCAGAGTTCATCATCGTCTGTGTACGTTCCATTGGCGGCGAGACAACTGTCCTCATCGACTGCTGCGCAGCCTCCACCCGCCAGGCAACAGGCTCCAATGGGGTCTTCGCATGGGCTTAGGCCACCACAGAACGAGTCCGAACCAAAAAAGGTAGCACCGACGATCGCATCGCATTGCTCTTCAAACTTGATTCTGCATCGTTCCCCGCTTCCCGTGCGAGGCTCACAGCAGGCGCCGCGAAGCTCAAAACAGAAATTATCGGCTCCAAATGGGTCGATACCGCAGACGGTGTCAGGCCCCCAGAACACACCACCCATCGCGCCTTCGCATTGTTGAGATGTTGTGTTGTTCGTGCAAACCGATTGCTGGCAGCATGCGCCGGTCTGCCCAGGAGGAGCTGCACACTGTCCGGCACCACAGGTCGAGTTGTCTCCCTGGTAGGTTCCGCCGCTGCCCTAGCAACCGGACTGCGTCAGTATCTGGCAGTTTTCACCGCCGCCAGCCGCCGGAATGCAACAGGCTCCGTCTTGCGGGGCACCTGCACACACGGGAGGCTGACCGGGCGGCAAATCCAGTCGATACCAGAGATCGTTGAAAATCTGAAATCCGCCCGGAGCGTTGCACGGAAATCCTGCCGCACTGGTGGTGGCGTTTGTGTTGATAAACGGAGGCTGTACCGCCGGCCCGATGATCATCGCCGTTGCAGGTTCATCGTTCGTTTGAGCCTAGGCCGATGAAACTGCTCCAAACGCGACAAGTCCCCCAAACATCACACGCAAAATACTCAGCTTTTTCATCAAATATCTCCCACACTCTGCAGATGATCTGGTCCCCGCCATTTTTCAGGCCAAGCTGAAATATGAAACGCCAGCCTGCATCCCAATAACAGACACGCGCGCCGCGAGCGTAGTCGAAGCAGCGATAAATCGCCAGGAAATGTTTTTGGGAAACTCATCGCCCCGGTTTTTGCGACGTTTGACAGTCACACTTTACGCTATCGCCATTCCCGTCCAACGCCGGTCAGCAGATTGGACGTTGCATGGGTCGTTTGGGGCGCAGGTAGTGGCTGGAATCCCGGCTATCCTTTGACGGTTTCCAGCTCCTGATTCCAGAGGGGCGTTGTATTGGTCATGAACTCTTCGAGCGGGATTTCGTCGGCATCCACCTTTGCGAGCAGTGCCCGCTGGGCTTTGTATTCGAGGTTTTCGACACCGGCCTTGCTTTGCAGCAATCGCCAGGCTTTTCGCCGTTCCACACAGAAGAGCACCATTTGTCGCGAGACGGCAAACGTGCGAGGCTGGTCTTCTCCGATGTCGGCTTTCATGTGGACACCAAAATCGGGTACATACGCACGGTGCCCTTTTTTCAAGTGACGCCGGAACACGACGTCATCCTGTGTCACACGCACGAGTATTTCATCCAGATGCGGCAGGCTGGAAGCCTCCTCGTCGGAAATTCGCTTGAAATGGCGGCGGAAGCGGGCCTCTGTCGCAGCCCAGTGGGCAACCGTGTAGCGGTAGCTCTCGCGCGAGGGTTTGAAACCGGCGGTCCACCAGTCCGTTTTTGGGGATGGGTTGCCTTTCAGGTCAAGGACATCATGGTAACTCTCGCCCGCGGAGGGATTGGAGATAAATTCGGGCATACCGCGAGAATCGCGCACACGTTTTGCCTGGACGGCTGCGACATCGTCTCCGACACCGTGCTCAGGCTGACATGTGGTATAGCATTGTAGAAATGCTGTTCCACGATACTCGAGTGCATCGAGGGTTGATTTGTACAACTTGGCTGCATTCGCCATCGATACCTGTGCGACGTATGGCGATCCGTGGCCTGACATGAGTATCTCGGCCAATCCTTTCTTCTCGACCAGTTTTCCCTGCGTGGCGGCGCCGATCTGGTTCATGTCAAACCCACCGGGGAGCGGAGACGAGTCGGAGTTCTGCCCGCCGGTGTTTGAGTAGACCTGAGTGTCAAGCATGAGCAGCTTGACGTTCGGGCGGTTCTGCAGCACGACCTTCGAGACGTTCTGGAATCCTATATCGCCGAAGGCACCGTCTCCGCCGACTGCCCAGACCTTCGGGAGTTCAGCGATTTCAAGGTCGGTCATCACCGTGTCGGACATGTGCGTGTATTCAAAGAAAACATCCTGATTGATCACGTTGCCGTCACCACTTAACAGCGTATCAGCCAGTCTTTCGGGCACGACCGATTGGCGGGCATGATCCAGAATGAAGCTTTCGCCCATGATCCACGAAATCGTTGCCCCGTCCTGGAACAGCGAGTTCATCCATGGATAGGGATGAGGATTATTGGGGGGGGTCGATCCGTAGACAGTGTTGCAGCCCGTACTCGCCCCCATAGCCATCACGGACATGCCGTTGGAAAGTCGGCCATCAATCGTCTGCAATTCCATGTGATTAAACGCGACCTGTCGCATGACCGCTGCCAGCGTTTGAATAACCTGTTCATTCGACAATTCACCATGTTCGGCCATTCGCCTGTCGGTGTCGTCCTCGTCCTCACCACCAAGTCCCATGACGACGTGGGCGACAGTTCGTCGGAACAGCTCATATTGTCCGCGATCCTGCCCGGCGAGTTGTTCGAGCCGCTTCACGCCGTCGGATTCCAATTGCCCGGCTTTGTCACGAAGTCGGCCCGCTTTCGCGTGAAACAATGGCCGCATGTAGGCCTCCGTGATGGTCGCAACCGCGCGGAGCACACTTTTTTCGCCACACCCTGCGCACGCACCATCTCCGGACACCAGCGCTTCGTAGTTCCTGCGGACCATCAGGTGGTTTCTCAAGGTGGCTGCTCGCGAATCCTGCGGATTCGTGTCGTCATACAAACCGAGATACTTCTGCTGAGTATCGGACAAGAGGTCAAAAAACGCGCTCGTCGTGGCGTATGTCGTGTTCATCGCCTCACTGTCAGGCTCCATTCTCAGGGCCTGGTGACTTCCACACTCGGTCACGCATTCGCCGCACCCCTTGCACAGGTCGGAGACGAAAATCGAAAACAACCCGCCGTCGCCCGGGTTCTTTTTCTCGATGCTCGAAAAGATGGCATGCGATTTTGAATAGGCCAGCGGCAGAACGTCAATGATTGAAAACAGTTGCTCCATCGTCTGTGTTGAGATATTCGGGACCTTGTCAATCTCTTCACGTACGACGCTCTTGAACGGACGCACCTCTTTGGCCTTCACCAGATTGACCATGGCGTCCCGGGCACGCTGCTCGATTTCTGGCATGGCGGCCACCAGTTTCGCACGTTCCCCGGCGTCCGTCACATAGTTTCGGACAGCCGTCAACAGCACCGTTCCGATATCCTGAGCGGTGTTCGGTAGCGCAGTGTCAGGGCATGCGGCGATGCACTCCATGCATTGCGTGCAGTTCTCGGCGATGAACACCGGTGTCTCGCGCCTTGCGACGTACTTGGACGCCGTCGCGCCCGTCGCCGACGCCATGACGCCGAGTGATGACAACGGCGATGCGGGTTGATGATATCCAAGGCCCGCCCGGAACTCGCGGTCAAACGTTTCCATCTGAAATACCGGCGAACGCTCGGGCTGTAGCTCTGACGGGTTGCAGCTTGCGCACCAACCATTTGCGCCGTTGTCCGATCCGTGAGGAAGCACAGGCAGGCCCCGCATGCTCGACCGATCCTCGTCTTCGAGTGGTCCGTACGGTACTTCCTGCGCCCGTTCGTACCCATCGATCATGACCTGCATATTGGCTGCTACGACAGCATCGCCAAACCTGCCAAACTTCTTGGCATACTGTGCCTGCACCGTTTCACAGTAGTGGTCGTAGTCGATTCGATTCTGTTCGAGGAAGGGAGAAACTCTGAAGAACGCGCCAAGGAATGCGTTGCCCTGCATGCGCAGCTGGAGGTCGGGGCGGGTTGTTGCATTGCGCGCGATCTCGAAGCCGGGCAGTGTGAAGACGCGAATCTGTTTGTCGACGAGGGTGCGACGAGCACTCGGTGGAATACGCTTCCAGATCATCTCGGGATCTTCATTCGACTCCCACACGAACGCACCGCCCTCGGCAAGTCCGTCCAGCGGGTTACTGTGCGTGAACGCCTTGGGATCGCAGCAAAGAACAACGTCCACATGACGCAGGTCGCAGTTTACGCGAACTCTCTCCGGCGCGACGACGAGGAAGTAGTTTGTGGGCGCTCCCTTCTTCTCCGAGCCATACTTCGGATTGGCACTGATATGCAATACCTCTTTCGGCAAGCCGGACTCGTCCACCGCACCATCGCGCCGGGCGATGAATTCTCCGAATCGTCCGATGATCTCGCCCAGGTTTTTTCCGGTCGTGATCATTCCCCAACCGCCGATCGAGTGAAGGCGGACCGCGATCGCACCCTCAGGCAGCAGGGACGGCTTCTCTTCTGACGTGACTGCAAACGGGTGATCGATGCCCAGTACGAAGTAGGATACGCCGTCCTTCGCGCGCTTACCGTCCTTGCGCGTGCAGTCCCCGATGGCGTACTCGTATGCCCCAAAAATCGCTTCGGGACGAAAATCTCTCGATCCCAAACCGTACACACCGCGGAGCAACAGCGGCACTTCGCTCGCTTCTATCGTGGGGAACCACGCGTGCGGTGTTCTTCCCTCAAAACGCATTGCCTTGTGCAATGCCGTCCGAATATCCCGTCCGAGAGGATTGTCGCCAGCCAGCGGCTCATCCGTACGCTCCAGCACGATGACGTTTTTCTTTCCACGCAGCGCCTCGACGATGGCTGCGTCAGGGAACGGACGCAACACGTTGACATGGACCGAACCTACTTTTGCATCCCGCGTTTCTCTCAGATGGTCGACTGCGGCTTCGATGTTCTCTGCGGCCGAGCCTAGTGACACAAACACCGTGTCCGCATCCTCAGTTCTGTAGCATGAAATCAACCCATACTTCCGCCCGGTCAGTTCACCGAATTTTTCATAGGCCTCCTCAAGAAACCTCATGGCTGCGTAGGCGAAACTGCTGCGTCTCGCCAAAACGCCGTTCATGTAGTGCTCCTGGTTTTGCACAGGCCCCAGCAAGGCCGGGTTTGAAAGATCAATCATTTTCGGGACGCGTCGTCGCTTCGGACCAAACAGGATCTGCTGAGATCGGGTGGGGCAATCGATCATGTCCTCAGGAGCGCCGAGGAATTCCCGAATCAACTCAGATTCATGCATGAAGAAGGTGCGCTCCAGATGGGACGTCAGAAAACCGTCCTGAGCATTGATCCCCGGTGTCAGACAAAGCTCGGTGACCCTGCGCAGTACCAACGCCTGGTCGGCGGCCTGCTGTGCATCTTTGGCAAAAAGAATGATCCAGCCCGTGTCCAGTGCGGCATAGATGTCGTCGTGACCGCAGTGAACGTTGAGCGCGTGGCGAGTCAGGGCACGGGCGGCGACTTCGAGCACCATCGTCGAACATTTCCCAGGCGCGTGATAGTATTGCTCAATGCCATAGACGATTCCCTGGCCTGACGTGAAGTTCACGGTTCGCTTGCCCGTGACGGAAAGGGCGATGGCACCGCCCTGTGCGGCATGCTCGCCTTCGGTTTCGATTGCAATCTTCGGGCGCCCAAAAACGTTCAACTTCCCCTGCGCGAATGCCTCCTGGAACATCTCGCCCATTTCGGTTGACGGCGTGATCGGGTAGAAAACGCCGCCATCTGCGATTCGAGCCTCGGTGTAGTAACTGACCAGTTGGTTACCATTCGTGGTCACACGAATCCCGGGGTAGCGCGGTGTCTTGCTCATTTTGACATCCTCTGAACAGGTGATACGCCGACTGAGACGCTTCATTCAAATAGATCGTGATTCTACGCGGTCCCTGCGGCCTTGGACAGCAGGGTGCCTGACTCATCATGCACCCTGCGGGCGATTCGGGGCACCCTCGCTTTACGTCCTCGTCCCGGCCCGATAGCATACCGACCCTGCGGCGGCGATGCAGCGGAAACGCGACACCGCGATTTTTCACAGGTCCGTTATTGACAATGAGCCGGAGTGGCGGAATTGGCAGACGCGCGGGATTCAAAATCCCGTTCTCGCAAGGGAGTGAGGGTTCAAGTCCCTCCTCCGGCATCAATGAGGGCGGTTGTTACCGGACCCTCTTTTTTTCGCGCCAGATTCGCGCAGAATTCGCGCAAATAAAATCCCGTTGCGGATTCTTCGATGCTTCGCGCGAGGTTGCGAATCGCGTCGGGCAGGGAATCACCACGACCTCGGTGGTTCAAACCATCCTCTTCAATGATTGCTTCCCATCGATACGATGGCCGATAGATTCCGGTCATGTGCTCAACCACGATCTCAAATTTCGCCATGTTATGCTCCAGACACCAACCGCTTGATTGCGGCGCGCTTGGTCTCGTCAACGACATGCTGGTAGAACTTGGCGGTAGTCGCCTCGCTCGCGTGCCCAGCTAGCTGCTGCACCACTCGTTGGTTGATTCCGATGCGGGCTAGATTGGTACAAAACGTACGCCGAAGGTCATGAAATGTCGCATGGGGAATCTCCGCCAATTCGACGATTCTTTGCCACTCCTTGAACACGCGATGGCGACTCCCCATCCCGCTGAACGGGCCACCATCCTTGAGCGTTGACGACTGCAATCTGCGCAGGTCTATCGCAAGCTCGCTTGTGATCGGCTGCGTACGATCCTTCTTGCCTTTGGTCTCTCGGACGGTGATGCACAGATACTCGAAGTCCACATCTGCCCACTTCAGACCCAACAATTCGCCTTGTCGACAACCTGTGACGAGGGCTGTCTGTATCAGCGTTACCCATTGGCGCGTAGGCGATCAGCGCGGCGGCGTCTTCGAGTATCGTGCGACCAGCGTGTCGGCCGTAGCGTCGCCCGAGGAACCACTGCGACAGCGCGTAGCGCACCTGATCGACGGTCAGGCTTTCAGGGGGATACGGCGGTTGTTGGTCC